>OZ243917.1:2900000-3853775 GCA_965213815.1 Alphaproteobacteria bacterium
CGACAGCGCTCCCTTTGTCCCGGAGGAGGTTGCACCGGACATCCCCCATGCCGACCTCTCCGAGGCCCTGGGACGTCCGGATTCCGGCGTGCCGGGTGTTGTGACGCTCAACGTCACGTCGGGCGACACACTCACAGGCCTTCTGGTCAACGGTGGAACGACGATCAACGAGGCCATCGAGTCGGCGCGCGCCATCGGCAATCACTATGACCCCAGACGTTTGCGCATCGGCCAGCGCCTGCACCTCGCCTTCATTCCCGGACCGGCCGGAACAAGCCTCGAGGTCCTTGGCATCGCCGTCCTCGACGCCGACGAGGAAGGACTCATTCTTGCCCGACGGAACCCGGACACCGGCGGCTTCACCGGCCAGAGGGCATTCAGCGTCGAAACGGTGCTGAACGCCATCCGGGAACTGATCCCGTTTGGAACGCAGGCGCCCGAGACGCCGGTGATCGAGGTCACGGCTGACGTGACAAGCGCCAACATCGTGGTCGAACCAGGGGACACGCTGATGTCCGTGCTGCTCGACGCGGGCGCCGGGCGCGAGGAGGCGGACCGGGCGATCAGGGCATTGACCCGTCACTTCAATCCTCGACGCCTGCAACCCGGGCAGGAAGTACGTGTCATCCTCGATTCCGGGGGTGTTGAAGCACGGCTTGTCACGGTGTCCCTCACTCTTGGCGACGATCGCTACGCGCAGGCCAGTCTCTCCGGAAACGGGTACGTTTCCGAAATCACGGCCACACCCTACAGGCCTGTCTTCGCCCCGGGCATCGGCGAGGCCGGCACGACGAGTGATCCAGTTGACGCAAGCGTCGAGACCGGGGTCCTCGACCCGCCGAAGCGTCTCGGCCGCGGCGTTCTTGTCAACAGGCGAACGGACAGGGAGGCGACCGCAGAGGACCCGGTGGTGGACGGGACCGGTGATGCCGACACCGCCGACACCGCCGACACTTTGACGCCTGAGGCGCCGGAGGCGAAGACCTCTGCGCTTTCCCGCACGGACTTCGAGGTTGAGGTGGGCGAAACTCTCATGACCGAACTCCTGGCGATCGAAGCCGACACGCACCAGGCCCATGCGGCAACAGTCGCGCTTGGCGAGGTGTTCAACCTGCGCCGCATCCGTGCCGGCCAGCACGTCGAAGTCCAGTTTGATGATGACGGTCTCTTCGAACTCGCCATGACCCCGGTGCCTGGCGAACAGGTCATCGTCCGACGTGGCGAGAACGGCGCATACACTGCCGAGCGTATGGAACTGCCCCTTGAACTGCAGTACGTGGCCGTCAGCGGAAGGATCGTGAGCAGCCTCTACCAGGCAGCGGTTGATCAGGGCGTGCCTCCGGACGTTCTCCACCGGATGATCCTCTCCTACAGTTTCGACATTGATTTTCAGCGCGAGATCCAGCGTGGCGACAGCTTCTCCATTCTCTACGAGCGCCACGTTGACGAAGCCGGGGAGGTGGTGCGTTACGGACTGCCCCTCTACATGTCGCTCAACGTGTCCGGCGCGACCCTGCCGGTCTACCGGTTCACCCCGCAAAGCGGCTTTGCGGATTACTTCAACGACGTCGGCGAGAGTGTACGCAAGGCCCTCCTGCGAACCCCTGTTGACGGTGCCCGCATCACCTCGGGCTTCGGTCAGCGCACGCTTTTCGGCTACACCAGAATGCACAAGGGGGTGGATTTTGGAGTTCCGACAGGAACCCCCATCCTGGCGGCGGGCAATGGCGTCATCGAAGCGCTCGGCTACAATGGCGGGTACGGCAACTACATCCGCATCCGCCATAACAGCACCTACAAGACGGCCTATGCCCACATGAGTCGCTACGCCCAGGGCCTTGCCGTCGGCAGTCGTGTCAGACAGGGTCAGACAATCGGCTTTGTCGGCAGTACCGGACGGTCCACAGGACCCCACCTTCACTACGAAGTCCTGGTCAACAACGAGCAGATCAATCCCCTTGATGTCCGTCTGCCAGCCGGAGAAGTTCTCACCGGTGACGAACTCGAGCGATTCTACGGGCAGCGCGACCAGCTCGACGAGCTGTTCAGGGAGCATCTCGTCTGAAGGGCCTGGCCCAGGCTCAGGCCGGCAGGGTGACGGGCCGCGCTTCGGGCGTCACTCGAGGGCAAGGGCGCGAATCTGCGGGGTCCCCATGGAAGGGTTGGCCGCGTAGCTCGCGATGTCCTCGTGAAAGTCCCGGACAAGGGGTATCAGGCTCTCCCTGCCGGAAAGTTCGAGTTCCTGAAGAAGGACGCCGAATGCCTGGTCGCGTTCCTCCAGGTCGTAGCCTGCGGCGCTCGTGACAAGGTTCCTTCTGTAGCTCAGGAAGTTGAGCGCAAAGCGCGACTCCCGGTTGGCAAGGCCGGCCTGCAGTTCCTCGCGCCTGTCGACCAGCCGATCGATGTCCTCCTCACTGACGTATCCGTCGCTCTTTTCACCATCCTTGATGGCGGCGTCAAAGGCGGCAATGGCATTGACCGCAAGCTCGATCCCGGAGTTGTCCTCGCGAAGAAACTGCACGAGAACAGCGCCTCCGATGGTGAGCGCATTCATGGCCTCGAGCCGGTCCGCCTCGCGCTCACGCGCGGTCTCCGTTGCCCTCAGACGCGCGTTTTCCAGGATGAGGCGCCGTTCGAGTTCGAGTTCATCAGCGATCAGGGTGTCGAGAATCTCCGTCAGGCTTGCGTCGGTGTCCGTCTTGCCGCTGCCGTCGAAGCGATCGAGCCAGGCATTCCTCAGGACATTGGTCCGTTCTGTCGACAGCGACAGGTGAATGCCGATCACGAACCGCACCCCGAAGGTCTCGAGAGCCACCGGTGTGCCGTCCGTCATGGAGTAGACGGGAAACTCCTGGCGCAGCCCGCTCGAGAGTTCCGAGGCCCGGGTCAGGATCGAACCGCCTCGGGTCACCAGGCCACCGGGCTGACCGTGAAGACGTCCCAGTGCGTTCATGCGGAACGGCTCGAGCATGATTTCCTCGACACCACCGTAGACACCGTGAAGGCCGAGCGGATTGGGTTCCAGAAGACCGACCGGCCGCAGCTTGCCGCGCGCCGATTCGGCGCCCTGGTGCCATGCGTACTCGCGCATCTCCCGCGCAACGGGGAACGTGCGCTGGTTGAAGACGGACTGCTCGACGCGCGCGCCGCCGCGTACCGCGTACTCCCACTCGGCCTCCGTCGGCAACCGCACGAAACCCGGAGTGCCGCTCTCTGCAGGAAGAGCGCCGGGCGACTCCTGTCTCAGCCATTCGGTCATGCGCCGCGCCGCGTCCACGGCATCGAACCAGGAAAGTCCGGAAGCCGGAACGGCCCCTCGCAGGCTCGGTCGGGGACAGTCGCCCTGCAGTGCCGCATACTGGTCAAGGGTCATCTCGTAGCGGCCAATATAGTAGAAGGCCGCACCGGTCGCGGAATCGCTGAAGCCACCACGCACGAAGGCGCCCCTGAGATAGTCGACATGGCCGGAGTCGGTTCTGGCCAGCCCCATCTGCATGGCCCTGTCGCTCGTGGGGTCATCGCCGGGCACCGGCGTGTCGACCCGCTGGAAGGCCATGGCTCCGCCACATGGAAGGGGAAGAACCAGATCCGCCTCGCCGGCGGGATCCCAGAATCTCTCGTCCCAGGTGATCGACGCACCGGCCCCGGGCAGGGCCGGAAGGAGAAAGAAGGCGGCAATCGCCGCAATGGCGCGTCGCAGACACAGCAACTCCAGGTCCTCCTCAGGTTTCGCGGAACACGGCTCCCGGATCAGCCCGAGCAGCCTCCCGGGCCGCCAGAAACGCCGCGGCCGCGGAGATGCCGACGACGAGGAACGCGAGGCGAGCCGCATCAGACCAGGGAAGAAGAAATGTCACGGGGCCGGGAAGATCACCACCGAAGAGCCTGCCGGCGACGAAGGAGCCGGCAACCACGACGCCGCACGTGCCCGCCAGCCCCAGCACGGCCGTGACGAGTGCCACCCACACGGGATACCAGGCGAGACGTGCCGGTGTCATGCCGGTCATGGCAAGCACTGCCAGGGCCGAGCGGCGCGAGCGGGTCATGCTCCAGAAACTCGCCGTCAGTGCCGCGAGGAGGCCCAGGGTCGCGGCGCCGACAATGAGGTCAAGTGCCAGGGAAAGACGGCGTTCGAGACCGAGTGTGGCGCGCACCTCGGCGGCATCGGACGATGCTTCAAGACCAAACTGCGCCTCGAGTCGCTCTTCGAGTGCGGAAACGGAACGAAGATTCGCAGCGTAGAGGCGCATGCTCTCGGCGAGTGTCGCGCGCCCCTCGAGTGGGCGCCCCTCCTCGACACCGAGACGCTCGATCGCGTATCCGTCATAGAAGGCCTCGATGTCTTCCAGCAGCGCCGGAGTCATGAGCAACCCCTCGCCGGCCAGGGTGCCGGCCGGGAGCACCGCCACCACGTCGAGGCGAAGGTTGAGAACCGCGTCCCCCGATTCGCCGCGTTGCGCCACACCCTCAAGCCTCGTTCCCGGGCCGAGACCGAGACGGCGGGCGAGGCCATCGCTGGCAGCAACCTCGCTGTAGCCAAAGGCAGGGGAGCCTTCAAGCCAGGGTTCGCCCGGGCCGGTTGCGACAAGAGTCGCGCGGCGAATGACACCACCGCCCTCGACGCGGACCATGAGACGGCGGGCGATCGAGCGGGATGAGGGGACCACAAATCCGGTCTCCTCCCAGTCGGCGACCTCCGCGACATCGTCGACGGAAAAACCGTGGTCACCCAGAATGGCAACGCGCAGGATATCGGGGCGGGAGGTGAGATCGTCGATGAGAGCGTCAACGACGCCTGCCTTGATGCCGGCAAGGATGGCAAGCGGCGCCACGATACCGACGATGGCCGCAACATTGCAGAGCGCGATGATGCGGTCGTGCCAGAGATCCGCAAGGGCGAGGCGAAGCAGTGTCACGGCCCGCGCTCCACGACGCTCACCCAGCGCGCCGCACCCGATTCGAGGTCCGGCCGGACTTCCACGATCTCGACGTCAGATCGTGTCATGAGGGCAAGGTTGTGGGTCGAGAGGATGACCCCGGCGCCTTCACCGGACGCCGTGCGAATGAAGAGGTCGATCACCTCCCCGGCGGTTCCCGGATCAAGGGCGGACGTCGGCTCGTCGGCGATCACGAAATCGGGGCAATGGGCAAGAGCCCTCAGGATGGCGGCTCGCTGTCGCTGCCCGATCGAAAGACGGGCCGGTCTTTCGTCGAGCATGCCCGCCAGGCCGAGCAGACCGGCCAGGCGATCGATGCGCCCGGAATCGCGGCGGCCGGCAACCTCCTGGGCGAGGGCGGCATTGGCGCGCACCGTCAGGAAGCCCAGAAGCCCACCGGTCTGCGCCACAAATCCCAGGTGCCGGCCCCTTACGTCGGCCAGCGCGCCGAGTTCCCGCCGGCGCCACAACCCGGCGACATCGACAACCTCCGGGGCCTCGAGCACAAACGTGCCGCCGGAATCGGGTCGGGCCGCCAGCGCCAGCAACTCGAGCATGGCCGTCTTGCCCGACCCGCTTTCGCCGATCAGCGCCACCACTTCTTCGCGTGCCACGTGGAAACGCGGAACATTGAGTTCGAAGACCCGCGCCGAACCCTCAAGCGTGCGCCGCACCCCGCTCAGCGCGAATCGCGTGGCACGCTCGCTCAGGGCAGGGCTCCGAAAGGCATGGCGTAGACATGTTCGCCGTCGGGTGCGTCCTCGTAGAGAGGCACCCACAGGTCGGGATCGTCGTGCCAGCGTTCGTAAAGCAGGAACCGGCCCCGCAAGTCATCGATGATCAGACGCCGTCCCGTGCCCATGTTTTCCCAACGGTCCTCGGTAATCTCCATGATGCGGCTCTGGTAGGGCAACCCCTCAAGAAACTCGCCGAAGGCGCTTCCGAGGGTGTCGAACTCGGTGTTGACAAGCATGGTCGGATCCGTGGCCATCCTCGAGACTGCACCCTGGAGCTGGCTGAAGAAATCAGTTGCCTCGCCAGATCCCTGTGTTCTCTCGCCGACCTCGAGGACGCTCGCAAGAACGTCCCGCAGGGTTGAAAGCTGGTTCTTGGTGATGAGAAGCCGCGGTTCGACAGCAAGCTTGCGGGCATCCTCGACAGCCCGGTCCGCGATCCAGGCCTCGAAGACATCCGGAGCGCGCGTATCGAGTGTCTCGCCGAGCCAGGCGAGTTCCATGGCGAGACCCAGTACGTCGATCTCGGCGCCCTCGGGCAGTTCGCCTGTGTCGTCCACCTCCGGAACTACTGTCAGATCTCCGTGGAGATTCTGTTCGACCTGCGTCATGACACGGGTGATGGTGGTCCGGATCTGCTGACCGAAGTCTTCCCGCCCGCCGGTTACGGGATAGTAGAAATCATGGCCGTAAGCCGAGGCCAATTCCCGGTAGCGGGCCCCCGCATAGTCGTGGTTGGCGATTCCGGCCGGGCTCTGGAGGTGGATGACAATGATGCCAACTCCCGCCTCTCGGGCCATCTCACGGAGCGCCTGGGCGGTGATGTCACTCTCGGCATTGGGGTCCCCGGAGGCCTTGGGGCCAGCGTCGGTCACGAGGATGACGATCTTCCTGACGAAGGCCCTGTCGTCGGGCGCCCAGTCGGTTTCCTCGAGGGCGTGGCGGATGGCAGCAAAGCTGTCTTCATTGTACCCGGGGGACGACACCGTGGCCGCCTCCATGCGTCCCAGCGCCACCAGCGGCGCATCGGCTTCGTCGCCGCGTCCCAGTTCCTTGAAGACGCGGACACGATAGTCGAGGCCCGGCGCCGCGTCGGGATTGTCGCGAAAGCCGATGATGCCGAAATGGACCTTTTCGCCGATGTCGCTTTCCTTGATTCCCGCAACGGCTTCGCGCACCACCTCCAGGGTCTCCTCGATGTAGGGACCCATCGACTGCGTGGAGTCGAGAACCAGGACGATACCGGCATCCGACTGTTGCAAAAGGTCTCGTACCGACGGACTCTCCGGGGCCGATGGCGCATCGCTGAGAGCCACCGACGCCACCCGCATCTTCAGGAAGAGGTCGGCGCTCATGGGGTGGAAATCGTCGAGAAATTCCAGGATCGGCAGGATGTAGAAGGTCGCCGGATCATTGATGTCGACATACTGGGCCGGTTCGATCGAAATCACCCCCGACTCATCGGGCGCACCGGTCTCGACGACCGCTTGCCTCCACACCCGGGCCATGGCGACGGCATCCTCGTGATAGAGAAGGCGATCCAGCGAATCGAGATCGCGGAAGAGAAGCTGGCGTTCACGGCCCGCCGGATTGGCGAAGGCGGCAACGATGTTGTGCCGCCAGGGGATCACGGCATGTTCGCTCACCCAACCCTCGGGAGGAAGAGAAGCAGCCCCACCGACCCTGAACCAGCTTCCCTCTCGGGCAAAGACATAGAGCGGCTGAAATGCCGGATAATGCCCGGTCACATCGCCGTCCGGCGCGCCCCGGAGCGCCGTGGCGGGTCGCGTGAGAACACGCTGGAAGACCGTGTTCGTGCCCTCGACAAGAAGAGGCCGCTCAACCTGAGCCGCAAGATCCGGAGCGGAGGCAAACAGGACCAGGAGAAGCGGCGCCCGGACGGCAGCCCGCGTCAGGAAGGAGCGAAACGGCATCGGCATCCTCGTTCTAGGGGCAATGGGACACAATGGCGTCGTGTTGCATGAACATGTCCGGATCGAGCCGGCTGCAGACGTCCGCAAGCAGCGCCCGCGCCTCCTCGTTGCCGGCCTCGGCCGCTTGCGCGTAGTAGCGGGCAGCGATCTCGATCGCGGGCTGCTCGAAGGGCGACGCATCGGCTGCGCGATGGGCAGGGTCATACCAGCGCCCCATGACAACGGATGCATCAGGAGAGACGGCGAGGAGCTGCTCGACGACACGCAGACGCATCTCCGGCGTCACGTCGGCGGCGCTGCCGCAGCGCCTTACCCACTCGAGCCGCACTCCGGGTTCGGTGTCTCCCGCGGCCAGGACCGCATCGTCGCTGCAGGCGATACCACCAGGCTCCTCGGCGACCATGCCTTCGAGCCCGGAGAGGTCGTCCCTGACGATATAGAGACCTGCGGCAATGGCGGCCACCACGAGCACCAGGAATGCAACCAGAAGCTTCCCGCGGTTGCCACCACCGGATCCCGGCTCGGGCGCCGCGACCGGTTCTTGCGGCCTCTCGGGCACCGTCCGGGTTCCGCTGGCCACGACGGGGATCTCTTCGCGCCCGGATTCCACCCTCGATGCCTGGAGTCCTCCCGGCCTCGCCCGGTCGGGAGGCGGCAGCACGGTGCTCGGCCAGACCAGCGAGCCTCTGCCTCCGTCCTCGAAGGACACCTCAAGGCGTTCGAACTCGGCGATGTTCCCAACGATGTCGGGTCCAAGCGCCACGGCGCCGTCCGAGACCTCGAGGGGGCCGAATGCCGTTTCGGCCTCCTGCCACCCGCCGGCCCCGAGGTGGCGACCGTCGTAGGGGCGCCTGATCGTCAGGCGTCCCGTCCCGGTGGACGAACCTTCCGGCACGATCAGCAGGGCGTGACCGCCGTGCGGAAAGCGTGGATCCGGCCTCACCTCGAACATCATGTCACCTTCCGGTTCGCCGCAAGGCCTCCCAGGATTTCGCCGAGGCGAAGGTTCTGTTCCTGATCGACGGTCTGGCCATCGACGCTCCGGGCGTTGTCCTCGAAGGTATGGTAGAGCGCGAAAGTCCAGTCGACAAACTTCGCCTCGGCGCCGGAGCCCGGCGTATCGCCCAGCGAGGTGATATCATCGCGATTCGGCCGCTCCCTGAACACCGGGCGATCCTCGCCATCGCCGACCTCGACCACGGGCCTCTTCTCCTCGGGTAACCGGTCAAGCGCAAGTCGGGCGACGAACGCATTGAGTGTCTCTGCAGCGATGATAGCCGCGGGACCGGCCCGGCGATCCGTGCGTAGCGCAAAGTTCCATCGGGCGAGCGCCCTGCGGATCTCACCACCGAGATCGTGGCGCCGGCTTGCCTCGATCAGTTCGCCGGCAAGGTCGCTCGCAACCTGACCGCTCAGCCTGAACCTCTGGCGCCACTCGGGCCTCATGATGAGATCGTGGAGAGCGCTGATCCATATGGTCAGCGCGCGGTCCGCCTGGAAGGCCTCCATCGTCATCCTCCGGACCTTGAGCTCGTTCTCCTCGCTGCCCGGCGGTGCGGCCTGGGCTTCGCTCACGCCGGATGACCGGCGTCCCGGTCGCGGTCGCCCGCCGGGTCGGGGTCGGCCCGATGCAGCGGGTTCGCCGGCCACATCAGGTTGCGGATCGGTCCCGTCAGCGACGATAAAGACATCGGCGGGAATACGTGCGATCTGGTCCGCCAGAAGAGCCGGGTCGATCGACAGTGCTTCCATGAGTTCGCCCCAGCGGTTCTCTTCGAAGCACAGGTGAAGCGCATCGACGACGGCGTCGGCGGCCGCCCGCTTGAGTTCCAGTCTTTCCTCGATGTCTGTCGACACGTGGAACTGGGAGAGAGGTCTCTCGACCACACCGATCTGGTGTTCAAGCTGCTCGCTCACCTGGTCGAGCCTGGTCTGCTGTCGGCACACTTTCGCAAGGGCACCGGCAAGACGGGTGACACCACCATCATCGATGGCCATCGCCGCTTCCCAGGCGTCCTCGGGATCGACAAAGTGACGCCGCACAAGCTCGGCTCCGACCGCGCCCTCTCGAAGAAGCGCCACCCTCTCCATCATGTCCTCGCGGATGCCGGTCTCGCGCCTGTTCTCACCATAGGCAATCACCGGCGTCTCGTATGTGGGATTCCTCAGCCAGAAGGTGTTGCGGAACGGTTTCCCCGGAGCCCACTCGTTGATCCACGCATCCGGCATCTTGCCGAACGGTTCGATCATGGAGTTCTGGACACGTCTGTGGAATCTCGTCTGCGGATCGTCGCCGGCGCCGCCGGCCTCGATAAGCAGGGTATCGAACTTGGTGAGCACAAAGAACAGGATGCACTGCGCGTTCGCACGTTCATCGGCCGTACGACCGTGGGTCGAGACAACCCATTGTTCCACGAGTCCGGGAAGATCCTTGGCCTCCATGTTGCCATCACCGACACACAGGATCATGGAGGTCATTTCCTGTTCAGCAACATAGCGATCGAACAGGAACGCCACCTTGCCGCGCAGGAAGAGCTGGGCGAGCGGGGCCTCTCCGTGCTTCAGGAACTGGGGGAGGTTGTGGGTGAAACGGTTGCGCGTACCGGGAAAGTCAAGGAGATCGGTCTCCTTCATGAAGTCCCACGGCACCTCCGCCATGGGAACGATCATCTCGGCCACCAGAGCGGTCAGCTGACCCCGCGATATGCGTGTCGAGGCGCCATCGGCAGTGCGGACCTCCACCGGCTCGAGATGGCCCCGTGCCTCTCCGTCGAGTTCCTTGAGCGTCTGCACATCGATGATAGAGACCTCTCGCGGGATCAGCGCGCTCAACGGTACGAAGACCTCCCTCTCGCCCGCCAGGGCGTGCAGGTGCGATGCAAGGGTGCGGTAGAGATCCGTCAATGGCGCGTGACGACCCCAGAGAAGGGAAAGGAGTTCCGTCCGGGTATCCACATCCAGCCTTGGCGCCACCTCTGCCGCGCGGTCCCAGAAAGCGCGCAGTGAGGCCACGTAGGCCAGGTGGCCGAACTCCATTGTCAGGTAGTCCTGGATGTCCCACATCTCCTCACTGGGAAACGCGTCATCGTCACTGGCCGTCGTTGCCTTCGCTTCGGCCTGCGACAGGAGTCTCTCGATTTCATCAGATTCGGGCGGCATCTCGGACCCGTCACCGTCCTTGGCAAACGTATTGGCCAGGATCTTGACGATGTCAGGCTCCGCGAGAAGTCTCACCTTGACGGGGAACCCTGCCGGCGCCGGAACCTTCGCAGTGGTGAACCGCGTCACGAGTCCCGTGGATTCGCCCTGCCCTTCCGGGTTGATCTCGTCGAGGTACGTGAGCGGTCGTTCGGCGCCGTCAAACGCGGCCATGAGATCGCGTCCCTTCGGCCGGCCGAGCACGGAGATCAGGTAGGACTTTCCCGCCTGGCTTGGTCCGTAGACGCCGACGCACATGTTGCGCGTGGCCGCGGCCGCGAGCTTGCGGGCACGGAACCTCGCCCGGCGAAACTCCCGTGCGAGTGCCGGCGCTTCCGCTCCAACCTTCTCACCATTGGCGCCATCAGCAGTCCACTCGCCCGCTTGCGACGCGAGGCCGACGACCTTCAGGCAGCGTTGAGCGAGTTCTGCGGCAGTCTCACGGCTTGTGTTCATCATTCACCTTCAGGTTACAACACCCGTGTCGAGCCAGTAGTGATCCTCGGATCCGAGCGTCTGCAGGCGAAGCCTGACGTCGTCGCGGCGACAGATGTCGCCGGCACTGTCCTCGACGTAGTCCACAACGAACGCTTCGCGGGCCGCCTCTAGACGCAGTTGATGGTCGGGATTCTCGGGATCGGCATTCGAATCGCGGCGCTTGAGCGTGACCTTGACGGGCAACGGACGCCTCAGCACGCTCTCGTTGGCAAAATCGAGAAGATAGAGCGGCGTCGTGGTCCAACGCGGATCGGCAAGTTGCCGGAACCCGATGTGAACCGGATTGTAGACGGGAATGACCGCTTCCTCCTCGTCCCCTCCAGCCGCTGCCGGCTGATCCGCTTCAACGAAGATCACGTCCCTTTCGGGAATCTGGCCGTTGGTCTGCATGACACCGATGAAGCGCGCTGTCGAGCGCATCTGGAGTCTCTCGGTCAGCACACGGAAGTTGGCAATCCGGCTGGCGCTCAGCGCACAGAGCATGCCGCCGACGGCGACCGTGCTCTTGGGGTCGCCGACTTCGTTCGTGACCGGGTCACGGAACGGGTACCACTCCTCGACCCGGTAGTGGTGCATCGAGACAAGGCGGTCCGGCGGCACGATCATCATCTCGCGCACAAGGGCTCGCAACGCCGGAAGCCGGGACGGCCGACCGGTCAGAAGCACGACATCGGCGCCAAGATGGTCGATCACTTCCGCCATGTCCTGGAGCGCCTTCTGGAGCACGTTGCGTACCGATGCATCGACTTCGTTGCGCCGTACCTGAAACGTGAAGTCGGCAAGGCGCCATGCCGGCGCACCCGCCTCCCTTGCAGGGTCCTCGAGATAGCGCAGCAGCCCCGGTGCGACGTTGAGAACGCGCATGCCGTCTTCGTCCTCCCGGAATCCCAGGACCTCCCCGGCATCGATCTCGAAGGAATCGTACTCGCCGATGGTTTCGCAGGCATTGAGGACCGCCACCGCAAGCGGTGCGAGAATCCTCAGGGAACAGAGACGGCGCATCTGGCGCATCTGCTGGTCCATGCCGCCAACGTTCCCGCCAAACAGCTCACTCAACCGCGCCGCCACGTTGTTGCCGCCGGCCGCCGTGATCGAGTCGCCAATCCGGGCGAGCACCAACGACGCCACCACATCACGCACGACATCATCACCGGCGATCCGGAATCCCTCGCGGAATACCTGGGAGGGAATGATGAGCCGGTCCCGCTCGCCGAAGAAGGTGGTCACCATGAGATCGGTGGTGCCACCGCCGACATCGATACAGGCCACTCGCACGGAGTTCTCCGGTGGCCCGTCCACCTCCCGTGCCCGCCGGCGTCCTCGCAGCGCCATGTAGTCGTCGACACGTCCCTCGAACTTGCGTGTGATCTCTGTATAGAGCCAGACGAGCTGGGTGCAGCTCGCCTCGTCCCAGTCGACAATGAGCCTGGGCTTGACACATGTGGCGGCGGTGCCCTCCGCCATGCCGAGAATGGACCAGATGAGTCGCACCGCCCCCTCGGCGCGGGAACGGATGATGGCCTGTTCCTGCATAGGCGTGGCGGAGGGGAGAGTCAGGATGACCTGGCGCAGACGTCTCGGCACGGCAGACTGGGCGCGTCGCGCTCGCGACGCCGGATCGTTGATCTGGACGAGCGCGTGGCTGACAAGTTCGGCGACGAGAAAGCCGTAGAGCGCGGAACGCGAGAAACGCGGGCGCAATGCCGGATCGAGAACGGCGCTTCGCCTGTCGAGAAGCTTGGCCCTGACATCGTGCTCCACCTGCTCAATGACATCCCCGTTGTTGTTGAGGTAGCGGCAGACCGAACGGGCGATGCGCGGCATGTTCTGCGGATCATCATGGTTCTGGAAACGCCATTCGCTTGCCGACGGCTCGAGGTCCCACAGGTAGCGCTTCGGAGAGGAGAGGCCCGACGCTGTTTCAGTCCCCGCCTCCTGGCGAACCATGCGGTTGGCCTCCGGCCCGGTACGCACGATGCTCGGCCACTGGAAGGCGTCACGACGGCCCGAACGGCGGGCAATGTGCTCGCGTCCGAACTCCGCGGCCGCGAACTCGACACGACTGTCGATCAGGCCGGTCGAGTGGAACTCCGGTCGTGACAGGTCGCGGATCTCGAGCCCGTAGGAATTCGAAAGATCGACGGACGTCTGCCCCATGGCGCTCTCGATAAGAATTCCGCAAGTCCGGCTGTTGCCGATGTCAAGAACGAGATCGACGTCGAAGGGTGCCAGGCGGGCCTCGGCCGAGACGACATCGACAATCTTGATGCGCGGCACCCTCACGGCCCGCTCGACGAGCGCCAGCAGCGTGAGATAGCGGGCAAGGTGTTCGAAGCTATAGGGAAAATCCTCATCCCTGAGGGTGCGCTTGCCGACTCTGGCCTGTTTGTATTCGAGGAAGACTTCCTCGATCCAGTCGACCACCCATGCCTGCACATCGACTCCCGCGGCGTGGGCTTCGTCTTCGCGGACAAACGTCAGGAACGGTGTCACATGATCCGGATCGCAGACGAAGCGGAACTCCCGTTCGTCTTCGCTGTCCTTGTCTTCCGGAGCGAGGTAGCGGCCCGGAGGCTGCTCGCTGACGAGTGCCGTGTCGAAGGCGAGCTGGACACGGTGGGAATGGCCTGTCGCGGGATCACGTCCGGCAAGCTCGATCACGCGAAGACGGGACCATCCGAAGGGTCCGTCGTCGTAGACTTCGCCGCGATCGGAACCGAGCCCCGGGCGGATGCGCAACACGGGCGCAGGAACCCACTTTCCGAGAAAGGGCTCTAGAGCCTGGACCGCCCTGAAGCCGTACTCGGCATCATCGACGTTGCCTGCCGCAAGGATCGCCTCGTTGCGTTCCTCGTCCTCGAAGAGGGGGATGAGATCGCAGGTGCTCTCCTCCCCCGGACGCGGCGTGATGCGCTCGATGAAGCGGCGGGCCCGGAAGGGGACATCGTCAATATCGAACCCGAAGTCGAGAATCTGCACGCCACTGAAGGGAACAAGCGTGGTCTCGTCTCCCCAGTCCGGAATCGGGCGCAGGAACGATTCCGTCTCCTTCACGACAGTCCTCCAGTCCCGAAATCTGTCATCCAGCCCTCTTCTCCATGGCAACCGGCCCCTTGTGTACCGACTCCTTGCCGGCCATGACAACCGTCATCGCGAACCTCTCTCATTTCCCGAAGGGCCTTCCAAGAGGCGGGACGGGTGCCTCCCTGCGCCTTGCGCATCAGGTTCCTCCGATCTCGAACTCGGTCCACCACTCGTCGTGATGCCCCGCTGAAGTCCCGCTGTGGACCGTTTCGTCACCGTCGATGATGATCGAAAGGGTGAAGGGGATATCCGTTCCGCCCTCACCGTCAAAGTTGTGAACCCTGACCCTGTATTTTCCCGGTGCGGGCATGTCGGCAAAGACGGTATTCTCGACCTGCGACCGCCCCGCGGGGGCGCCAATATGGTCTACATCCCAGTGTGCACCGCAAGCCACCTGCATCCCGAGACCGACACGCGCCCCCGAGGGGCAATGGATGTGAAGGTCTAGATCGGTCGGTCCCTCCCAGGACAGGATGACGTTGACCGCTCCCACCGCACCCCCCTCGGCGAGCACGTCTTCGATCACATCACGGGGTCGCCACGGCGCGCAGGTTGCCGCAAGATCCCTTTCCAGTCGTGCCACGCGGTCGGCGAGCGACGCGCGGCGGTCTTTCTCGACCTCGATCACCGAGGCAAGGGAGGGCGGGCACATGTCCAGATTCGGCATTCCGGGAAGGCGAAGGCCGCAAGGCTGCACCAGCAGCCAGAACCCCCAGAACACGAGCACTCCCAGGACAAGCCACCCCAGCCACCAGAGCACATCCCGCGCGGTGACCGGCTCGCGGATCCGCCTGGCTGCGGGTTCGGGCGGAGGTGGCGGCACAGGCGGAAGGAATCGGCGAAGAACACCGCGGGGCGCCTTGTCGACATCCCTGCTGTGGGCCCAGGTGACGAGGATCGGCTGATCGCCAATCAGCCACACCGCATCACTTGCCGGTACTTCCACGGCATTGCGCAGGGCCTCGGCAAGCCGTCCGTCTCCGGCAGCCTCGCATTCATTCGCCAGGGCCACGATGTCGGCGACGAGTTCGCCCAGTCGCTGCTGGGCAGGCCCGGCCTCGTCGTCTCCAAGATCGTCAAGTCTGCGCACCGTTCCGGTCGTCCCGGCATACCAGTCCGTTGCGACACCGTCGCGCGTGGTGACGGGTTCACAGAACAGCAGGGCGTGGCGTGACGAGAACCTCGCCGCCACCCTGTCGGTAATGAGTGCGTGATTGCGCTGTGCGGCCGCACCGAGCGGCTGAAGACCCTCGGCGAACGTGCGGGTGATCAGGGTTTCGGCCATGGACCCTGCACCCGTCACGGCAACGCGAACGTCATCCAGACATCCCCGTTGCCGACGCCTGGATGGATGTCCTGGAAGACCTCCTCACCGCTGCGGGTGAGGACCCGAACCCTGAAGGGGTGGCGACCAAGGTTGCGCTGACGGTCATATCCGGAAGCCCCGGCGTACCCCTCGTCAACAAAGACGCGAATCCAGTACTCCCCCGGAGGCGGGGAGCTGAACCGCACGTTTTCCACCGGCCGTGCCATCATCCGCAACCCACCGCTGAAATAGCCGTTCGCATCGACATCGAGTACTCCGCCGCCACAACCCGTGCCCAGCACTCCCGCCGTCCCGCCGTCGGGACAGTGCACCGCGAGGTCGAGATCCGATTCGTCGTCCCAGATAAGGGTCACGGTCAACTCTTCACTCACCTCTCCCCCGTTGTCGGCGAGGCGCTGGTCAAACTCCGACGGTTCCGGCTGCGCCTGCTGCTCGGGCGTGCTCTCATCCAACTCCGACGGTTCCGGCTGTGCCTGCTGTTCGGGCCTGGTCTCGAGGGATGCAGGGGACGACGGCAGGCATCCCGGCAGCCCTGCAAGTTCCCTTTCGAGTCGCCCGATCCTGTCTTCCAGGGCTCGCATCCGTTCCACCTCCCCGAGGTATGCCCCGGACACCGCCTGCGGCGCGCGAGGACAGGTCTCGAGCCAACCATGGGCGATCGCGAGACCGCAACTCGGCAGAAGATGGTAGGCAACAGTCACCACGAGTGCGACAAGCCCCGCCAGACCAGCGAACAGCAGCACAACTCTTCTCGGAATCGCGCATCGTTCCACCAGATCACGAGGCGTCTTCATCTGTCGGATCACCGGATGTATCTGTCGCTGCTGGTTCGCAGGCATCGTGATTCGGCTCGATCGACACTCCGGCCGCCTGCAGGAATCGCACAACCTCGCTCGACGCCAGTGCGAAGTTGAGCGCCCGGAATGAACGTTCCTCGCTGCGACCGAAGGTGTTGATTCCCACCACACGGCCGCACGCGTCCACCAGCGGCCCACCCGAGTTTCCGCCCGAGATCTCCGCGGTGTGGATGATTGCCCGCACCGACGAGAGAAAGGTCTGTTCCACGTTCACGATCCCTTCGGTCACCGCAACGTCCGGTATGGCGCTGGCATCGCCCTCCATCAGCCTCATGAAGTTCTCGTCCGTCTCGAGGATCACGCCGGGGTAGCCCGCCGCAATCACATTCTGCAGGCGCAGCGTCTCACCCGGATCCCTGATCGAGAAGAAGGGCGCTCCCGCTCCCTCCACCTGCAGGAGAGCGAAGTCGCCGCCGGTTTCCTCAAGCGGCCCATCGCTGGCGAGCACACGGGCCGCCACGGGGGCGCCGAGGCGCTTGTTCACCACGAAGACCATCTCCTCACGCCCGACGACGTGCTGGTTGGTCATGACATGGTCCGGAGCGACAAAGAAGCCGGAGCCGAGGCCGGATTCGGAGAGAACCAGCACGGTGCGGTCTTCGATCAGTTGAAGGAGCGAGGCCGGTTCCTCGAGTGCCTCTGGCGATTCACCCTGACGTACTTCCCGGGGCGCGTCGGTACGTTCCGGAATCGGTGGCAGAAGATCATCGGGTGTCACGTCACCAGGAAGCACGAGTTCGCCTTCAGGCGTGCACACCGCTCCCGACAGTGCCGCTTCGAGTTCCGCTGCCCGACTCTCAAGGGTGGCGTTGACCTCGCGGGCGATCTGCAGTGCCTCCTCCTCGGCGATGAGCGATGCCTCGGGCGATGGCGGCATGATCCGCGTGCCCGGGAGCAGGAGCCAGACCAGGGCCAGGCTCGTCGCCAGGAGAAGCAGGCCAAGAGGTATCCACCGCCATCCCCGACCCCGGGCATGATGAACCGTGCGGGAAGGCGGCCCGTCGTCCCCACCCCTCGCCGCCGGGGTTACGCCACCAGGCGGCGGCGGTGCGGTGCCGGCGCCCTGGGCCGCCCCGTGGTCCCGGGGCGTGACGGGCGGCGCGCTCGTCATCGGCAGATGGCGCGCCATGGTCGTCGCAAAGTGACGATCGCGCGCGGCGCTCGAGCGGTTGGCCTCGGGGGGCGCCATGCCCCAGCCCAGCAGCACGGGCTCGCCGTCCACAACCCAGACATCGTCCGGATCAAGGACGTTGAGCGCTCCTGCGACAAGGGACCCGAAGGAAGGATCAGACAGTCCCTTTGCGATGTCGACAAGCCGCACACGCAGCGACGAAAGCGCCGCTTCCCGGGGGTCCGGGTCAAGGTCCTTCAGTCTTCGCGCCTCGCCCGGATAGGATGTGTACCACGAGATCGTCGCTGGCGCCTCGTCGTTGCCGAAGCTCACCATCGGTTCCGCAAGAACATCGAGACTGGCCGGATCGGCGACGCCTTCGAGTGCCTCCATAAGGGCGTCGTAGCGTGCCAGGACGGGAGTCCCGGCGACGTCCACAAACGATCCGGGCTCAACCGTCGTCTTCGTCAGAAAGTACCTTGCCATGCGCCGATCTCCCTCTACCCGAAGCGTCCTCGAGCACGATAACTCATTGATGCCCCGGGGTGCAGCAGCAGCACATCAGACAACATCGCGATCCGTACTTCGCTCACAACCGTAACCCTGTTTCCCACCAGGTATCCCCGTCGTCGACGGTTCCGTCAAGAAATGTGGCCTTGCCTGCGACAATGATCGTGACCGTGAAGGGTATGACCGAACCACGCCGGTCATCCCTGTAGCTGTAGAGATTGACACCAACCTCGTAGTATCCGGACTGCGGCATCACGGAAAAGACGATGTTCTCGACCGGCGATGCCATCGTGAAACCGGCATTGGCATCGACATCGAGCGCGCCGCCGCACGCCCGCTTTTCCCCGTAGTATATGATTGCGCCCGAAGGACACGTGACGCGGAGATCGAGGTCGGCCGTTCCCTGCCAGGAGAGAACGATGTTGACCTCGCCAACCTCTCCTCCTTCGGCAAGCACGGTATCGAGCACGCCCGGAGGTTCGGGAGGCGGACAGGCCGGCAGGGTGGCAAGCCTGCGTTCGAGGCCTCTGACAATGCCCTCGAGCGCCGCACGGCGCCCCACTTCGTGTATCGTCTCCGCCGCCGGGGCGGGACGTTCCACCGGACAGAAGTCGAGATCTCCCAGGGGCCCGAAGCGCACACCGCATCCAGGCAAGAGCACGAATGCGGCTGTCAGAACGACACCGGCCAGGAGCACAGAGCCAAGCAGGAGGGCTGCAACTCTCATGGCCCGGCGCGGCTGACGGTCCCGGGCACGAAGAGCGCACAATCGGTTGCGCGGGTGCGCTGCCACACATGGCCGCAATCACCAGGTTCGTCTTCGCCCGACATGTCCATGAGCTGGCTGCCTTTGCTGCGAGCATCAGGGCTCATCTTCCATGATTCGACCCTCGTGGCAACGCGGCACCGGTCGCCGTCTTGTCTCGTCCCGACAAGGAGGAGCTGGACGTCATCGACGCCATGGATCGGTGAAGACAACGGGGCACGCCAGATCAGCGTCATCGTCTCATGGCGGCGCCCGGGCGGTGAAACGCACCTCCACCATGCGACCGTCATCGAAGCGGTACGAGCAATCCGCATCCCCTCCTGCAAGGAGCCGACACTCATACTGAAAGGCCAAAAAACTGCCGGTCCACAGGCCCGTGCAGGGCAGGTCCGCCGGATTCCAGACGTCGAGATTGCCGGCCTGGTTGAAGGAGGCTCTGATGTCGCCGGTACAGACATCTCCGCCAAGAATCTCCCTACGCTCATGTCCGACGCCTGCGTCATCGAAACACCAGACAAGCGACTCCACAGGCCGGCTCTCCTGGGTTGACATCAATGTGACTTCCAAGTCCGTGACAAGAGTCCAGCACCCCTCGAGCAACGAGATGTCACGCGCTGCCCACTTTTCGGGATCGATTCGGTCCGGATCCGGACAGGCAGGGAGTGACGCCAGGCGGAACTCAAGCCCCCTCATGCGACCTTCGAGGGTGGCGCGACGGCCCTCCTCCCGGACCATTGCCGCCGACAGGCCGGCAGAAACCGGAGCACACAGATCGAGGTCTCCCAGGGGCCCGAACCGTACGCCGCATCCAGGCAGAAGCATGAAGGCCACGGCGAGAACGACACCGGCAAGCAGCGGAACCCCGACAAGAACGGCTGCGGTTCTCACGGCCCGGCCCGGCTGACTGTCCCAGGCACACAGAGCGCACAATCGATTGCGTGGCTGCGCTGCCACACGTGGCGGCAATCATCAGGTTCGTCTTCTTCAGACATCTCCAGGAGCTGGCTGCCTTTGCCGCGAGCATCAGGGCGCATCTTCCATGATTCGACCCTCGTGGCAACGCGGCGCCGGTCGCCGTCTTGTCTTGTCCCGACAAGGAGAGGCCGGACTTCATCGACGCCATGGATCGGTGAAGACGCCGGGACACACCAGATCAGCGTCATCGTCTCATGGCGACGCCCGGGTGGTAAGACGCACCTCCCTCATGCGACCGTCAATCGCGGAGCGATACGAGCAATCCGCATCCCCTCCCGTGAGGAGCCGACACTCATACTGCCAGGCACTCGCACCGCTGGTCCACAGGCCCGTGCAGGAGAGGTTCGCCGGATTCCAGACGTCGAGATTGCCTGCCTGGTTGAAGGAGGCTCTGATGCCGCCGGTACAGACCTCCCCGCCGAGAATTTCCCTGCGCTCATGTCCGAAGCCCACGTCATCGAAACACCAGACCAGCGACTCCACAGGCCGGATCTCCCGGGTTGCCAGGGCGATGACGTCCATATCCGTGACGAGATTCCAGCACCCCTCGAGCAACGAGATGTCGCGCGCCGCCCACATTTCGGGATCGAGTCGGTCGGGATCCGGAGGAGGCGGAGGTGGAGGCTCGGGGATCTCGGGACTCTCTGGCGGTGGCTCGGGGGCCGGGCAGGCAGGGAGTGACGCCAGGCGAAACTCAAGTCCCCTCATGCGACCTTCGAGGGTGGCGCGACGGCCTTCCTCCCGGACCATCGCCGCCGACAGGCCGGGAGAGGCCGGAGCACACAGATCGAGGTCTCCCAGTGGCCCGAACCGTACGCCGCATCCAGGCAGAAGCATGAAGGCCACGGCGAGAACGACGCAGGCAAGCAGCGGAACCCCGACGAGAACGGCTGCGGTTCTCACGTCCCGGCGCGGCTGACGATGCGCATCCTGCCCCAGCCCCCGGCTTCGGGCCGATGCATGGCGCAGTCAGCCTCACCGTCGCCTTGAAGATCGCACTCCATGGTGCGACGAAACACGGCAAAGCCGCTCGAACACGGGAAATCGTCGAGATCGCTGAAGGCTGCCCAGGTTCCGGACCCGCACGCGACCACGCCTGTCATCACCAGGCGCCGACTGCCGTTGCCGGCGGCATCGAAGCACATCTGCCATGACTCGGCCGACAGGACGTCGCCGGTGGTCATGTTTCTTGGCCTGTAATCCGAGGCGTGGTCCCGGCATCCCTCAAGCACCGCGACATCTCCCTCCTCCCACAGCGCGGCGTCGAGTCGACCGGGCTCGGGCGATGGAGGGGCCCGGCAGGTCGCGCCGGTCCGCGCGAGATCCCGCTCGAGCATCGCCACACGGTCCTCGAGAGCATGGCGGCGGCCCGCTTCGGTTGCGATCACCGAGACCAGGGACTTCGGGCACAGATCCATGATGTCAAGGCCGGCGCCACGCAGCGCGCACGGCGCCACGAGCAGCCACAGCACCACGATCAGGAGAAGGGCAAGAACCAGCCAGCCCGCCCACCACATCATGTCGCGAAGGGTGAGCGTTGTCGGCCGGGGTGGGTCGACCCCGGAAGCGGCGGCCGCCGGCGCTGTAGGCGCAGGTGCGCGAGGCGGTGGCGGCGGAATGTATCGGCGAAGGATCCCCCGGGGGGCCTTGTCGCTGTCCAGAAGGTGTGCCCAGTTGACGAGGACCGGCTGATCGCCAACCAGCCAGACGGCGTCCTCCGAGGGCACCTCGACAGCATTGCGCACTGCTTCGGCAAGACGCCGGTCGGTGCCGGGATCGTCCGCAATGCCAAGAACATCTGCCAGAAGACCACCCAGCCGATTGCGCAAGGCCGGCTTTTCATCCGGGCCCAGGGCGTCGAACGTGCGTACCCGGCCGGTTGTCTGGGCGTACCAGTCCGTTGCCACCCCGTCCGGCGTCGGCACGGGCTCACAGAAAAGCAATGCGTGGGCGGGGGTGAGCCGGCTTCGCAAGGCATCGACAATCAGTGCATGGTTGCGCTGCGTCGCATGGCCAAGCGGTCGCAATCCCTCCGCGAAAGTGCGAACGATCAGGGTTTCCGCCACGGTTTGCCCCTGCCTTTCAATGCGTGAAACTCAGCCAGACATCACCCCCACCGAGACCGGGGTGCACATCCTCGAAAATCCGCTCGGTGCCGCGGGAAATGACCCGCACCCGGAAGGGGTGGTGGCCGGTGTTGCGCGTCCGGTCGTCTCCCACATTGTCCTCATAGCTCTCGGCAATGTATATGCGAATCCGGTATTCGCCCGCAGGCGCGGCGGCGCCGAAACGCACGTTCTCCACCGGCCGATCCATCATCATGAGACCGCCCGCCCCGTAACCGTTGGCGTCGACATCGAGAATGCCTCCGCCGCAGCCGGTGCCCCTGACACCGGCTGTTCCGCCACCGGGACAGTGTACCTCCAGATCGAGATCCGAACGATCATCCCAGATGAGAGTGACGGTCAATTCCTCGCTCACCTCGCCCTCTTGCTCCTCAAGACGCTCGTCGAAATCCTCCTCAGGTGGAGGCGTATCCTCCGGTGGAGGCGGTTGCGGCTCTTCGGGTTCTTCCGGTGGAGGCGGCTGAGGTTCTTCGGGTTCCTCTGGCGGAGGGGGCTGCGGTTCTTCGGGTTCCTCCTGTGGAGGGGGTGTTTCGACAGGCTCCGGAAACGGCACGCTGTCGTCACGCGGGAGCTCACCGGCGTCGGCCACCTCTTCCCATGGCTCGGGCGGAGTGCAGTGACCAACACCCGCGACCGCGCGTTCCAGGCGCGCAACCCGGTCCTGCAGCACGAACGTGCGCTGCGATTCGTGCGCCAGTGCGCCGGAGACGTTCGCCGGCACAGGCGGGCAAGCGTCCAGCCAGCCCGTAGCCGTCCGGACTGCGCAACTCGCCAGAAGGAGATAGCCCAGCGCGAGGACAAGTACGACAAGGAGAACCGCGCCAGTTGCCACCGCCACGACGGCGCCGGATCCACGCATCACCACCTCCGCCCGGACGTCTCCTGGCGCCCGTATGGGGCACGATGCGGCCGGCCGACAGCGCCATCTGGACGACGGGAATGAAACAACCGGCTCATCGGTGGTGATCAATCCGGGCTGGACCCGGACACGTTAGCGGAGAACCGGACGCGAGAAAACGGGCACGGACGATCCCCGCCGGAACCCGGAGTCCGTCAGGGACGGGGAATGAGTTCGAGAGTGGACAGGGGCTCCCCGGTCCTGGCGTCGAGGGTCAGGATGGCCTGGGAGCCCGACGCAAGATCGAGGAGCAGTGAGAGTGTGCCGTCTTCCCTTGCAACGGAAAGAGCCCGCGATCCCGCCGGCAACGCCACGGCCCCGTCGGTGTGCGAATCCGGCGCGCCGGCTCCGCCGAGGCGATCGAGCACACCGATGATGAGGGCACCGGTCATGAGGACGATGAGTGCGCCCAGCCCGATCACCACGGCTTTGATCATCATTCGGGAACGTTCCATGCTGGTTCCGCCAGAAGAATCAGGTTTCGGGGCTTGTCACAAGAGCGCGCCACCGCCATGGTCTGGCGACCCTTTCCGCGACAGCATAAGGGGCATTCTACTCGAGAGATGAGTGTCCTTCACTACACCGCAACCAATGATGACTCGGGCAACAGGGTCGACAGGGTCCTCGCCCGGGCCTTCCCCGACCTGTCCCGGTCCCGTATCCAGAACCTCATCCAGGAGGGCTGTCTCACACGAGGCGGGCGGACGGTAAGGGAGACCTCCGAAGGGGTCAATCCGGGTGATCATCTGCTCCTTGTCGTGCCGGCTCCGTCTCCCTCGACCCTGCGGGGCGAGAACATTCCCCTCGCCATCGTCCATGAGGACGAACACCTGCTTGTCATCGACAAACCGGCAGGTCTTGTGGTGCATCCCGGTCCCGGCCATGCCGGGGGCACTCTCGTCAATGCATTGCTCCATCACTGCCAGGGTTCCCTGTCCGGCATCGGTGGTGAAGCCCGTCCCGGCATCGTCCATCGTCTCGACAAGGATACAAGCGGCCTGATGATCGTCGCCAAGACCGACGAAGCCCATCTTGGACTCTCGGCAGCGTTGTCGGCGCGACGAATCACCAGAGAGTATCTCGCCATCATCAGGGGGCGCATCGTTCCACCCGCAGGCGAGATTGCTCAACCCATCGGCCGTGACCGAAGAAACCGCAAGCGCATGACCATTGTCGAGACCGGCGGCAAGGTGGCACTGACCCGCTACGAGACACAGCGTGGCTGGGGTCATGCAGCGGCACTCCTGCGGTGCATGCTGGCCACGGGCAGAACCCACCAGATCCGTGTCCACATGGCGTCCAGGGGACACCCCGTGCTGGGCGACACCCTCTATGGAGGCAGGTCCGGCCGCCTGGCGCACGGTATGACACGCCAGGCGCTGCATGCCGCGCGTCTGGAATTCCGGCATCCCGCAACCGGCGCCTGTCACGAGTACCACTGCGACGTGCCGCCCGATTTCGCCAACCTTGTGGCATCCCTCGACGCGGACTTCTCCGGCTGACGGGCCGGGCGAAGGTGCTGATGGAGCGCTGCTCCAGGCGATTGCGGACCGTGACGAGATCCTCACATCAAGCGACGGACCGGAAATTCGGCTCTGGGCAGAGAACGCGCGAAACCAGGTTCGCCGGCCGCAAGAACTGCCGGTCCAGGGTCTCTCCAGACGGCGCATCGACCACCAGCAGAAGGCCAACTCGAAGATCACCCGGTACCACGAGGTCACCGCCACCCCCGATGGCGCCGGCAAGCGTATCGTCCTCTGGACCCTCAAGCCGGTCGAGGGATCCATGATGAGCCACTCCCCTCGATCTCGGTGTCGCACGCCTGCAGAAGACCTGTGTCACCGTTGTCGAGACCGAGTTCGGCCTGCAGCACTCCATCTTCATCTCCGTCATGGCCTGTCAGGCCGTGCAGGTCCTCCTGCGGGTTTCCTCCCGGACGCCCGGCGCCTGCCCTCGGGCAGCCCCTTTACAGGCGTGGTAGACTGGAACGGCCTCTCGGGAAACAGGATGTCATGGCACGTGCGAATCTGCCGGCGCTGACGCCGGAAAGCAGTCTCTCGGGCTACCTGCGGGAAATCAGGAAGTTCCCGATGCTGGAGGCCGGCCAGGAGTTCGAGCTGGCCAAGCGGTGGCGCGATGCCGGTGATGTCGATGCTGCCCACCAGCTCGTCACGAGCCATCTGCGCCTCGTCGCCAAGATCGCCATGGGCTATCGTGGCTATGGCCTGCCCCTGGCGGAACTCATTTCCGAAGGCAATGTCGGCCTCATGCAGGCGGTCAAGCGGTTCGACCCCGACAGGGGTTTCCGCCTTGCCACCTATGCCATGTGGTGGATCCGCGCCTCAATCCAGGAGTACATCCTTCACTCCTGGTCCCTGGTCAAGATCGGCACGACGGCGGCCCAGAAGAAACTGTTCTTCAACCTGCGGAAACTCAAGCGGCAGCTCCAGGCTATCGACGACGGCGACATGCCTCCCGAGACAGTGCGGGAAATCGCATCACGGCTCGATGTGACGGAACAGGACGTCATCAGCATGAACCGGCGCCTCTCCAGTCCGGACCACTCGCTCAACGCTCCGCTGAAGCCGGGCGGCGACGGCGAGTGGATGGACTTTCTGGTCGATGACCAGAAGAACCAGGAAGAGACTCTGGGCGAGTCGGAGGAGCTGGAATCGCGCCGTGAACTTCTGGCTGACGCCATGGAGGTCCTGAACCCCCGAGAACGCCACATCCTTGTTGAACGCCGCCTGACGGAAGACCCCAAGACCCTCGAGGATCTCTCCCTGGAGTATGACATCAGCCGGGAACGGGTTCGCCAGATCGAGGTCCGGGCCTTCGAGAAGATCCAGAAGGCCATGCACAGGGCGGCGGCGGAACGCCGGCGCCTCGCCGGCGCCTGAACATCAATCGGCGAAGGGATCGGTCACAAGGATCGTGTCGTCGCGTTGCGGGCCGGTGGACAACAGGGCCACGGGAGCCTCGATCAGTTCCTCGATACGACGCACGTACTTGACACAGGTCGCCGGCAACTCTCCCCAGGAACGGGCGCCGCGGGTGTTCTGCCGCCATCCGTCGAAGGTTTCGTAGCACGCTTCCACGGCAGCCTGCCTGACTGCCGAGGCGGGCAAGTGATCAAGGTCACGGCCCTGCCATCGATACCCTGTGCAGACCTTGAGTTCGTCCATGCCGTCCAGCACGTCGAGCTTGGTCAGTGCAATGCCCTGGATACCGCCCACCTTGATGGCCTGACGGACCATGACGGCATCGAACCAGCCACAACGCCGTGGCCGTCCCGTCACCGTACCGAACTCCTGGCCCCGCTCCCGGAGCATGCTGCCGACATCGTCGGTCTGCTCCGTGGGAAAGGGGCCGGCGCCCACCCTGGTGGTGTAGGCCTTGGTGATTCCCAGGACAAAGTGAAGGGCATGGGGGCCGATACCCGAACCCGTCGCCGCAGCCGCAGCCAGCGTGTTCGACGACGTCACATAGGGGAAGGTTCCGTGATCAACATCAAGAAAATGGCCCTGTGCGCCCTCGAACAGGATGCGTCTGCCGTTGCGGCGCAGATGTTCGAGCTCTTTCCAGACCGGGCGGGTGAACTCCAGAAGGCGCCCGGCGACGCTCCGCAGGTCCGCAAGCAGCGCCTCCCGGTCAACCACATCGAGGCCCAGTGACCGGCGCAGCACATCGTGGTGATCGACAAGGAGGGAGAGCCTCGACTGGAGTGTGTCGTCATCAGCAAGATCACACACGCGCAGACCCCGGCGCGCCACCCTGTCCTCGTAGGCCGGACCAATACCCCGCCCGGTCGTGCCAATGGCCGTATCGGGCCGCGCCACCTCCCGGGCCCGGTCGAGTTCGCCATGAAACGGCAGGATGAGATGGGCACTCTCCGAGATCAGCAGATTGTCGGGCGTCACCACCACACCCTGTTCGGCGACCCTTGCGATCTCCCGGAAAAGGGCCCACGGATCGATGACCACTCCATTGCCGATCATCGACAGCTTGTCTGGCCGCACCACACCCGACGGCAGCAGCGACAGCCTGAAGACCTGGTTTCCCACCTCGAGCGTGTGGCCGGCATTGTGTCCACCCTGGAAACGGACAACGACGTCGGCGCGTTCGCAGAGCCAGTCGACAATCTTCCCCTTGCCCTCGTCCCCCCACTGGGAGCCGACCACCACAACGTTCGCCATTGAACGGATTCCTCTCGTGCTGAATCACGCCCCCCAATTCAAGGGGCCCCTGCTGTGGGCAAGCGAAATCTCAAGGACGCTCACGGTCCGGAGCGGGACTGCGCCAGGTCCTCGGGACTGATCTGGAAACCGGTGTAGACGGTGTGGGCGGCGACATCGGTCATGCGGGCGTAGCCAAACTCCTGATCAATCGCCTGGCTGTAGACGACCTCTGCGGAACCCGGCGGAATGCGTACCACCGACTCGACCACCCTCTTGGAAACGATCCTGCCCTCCCGGTCCTCGAGCGCCACGAACAGGGGGAAGGACACATCCTGTGGCGCATCCTGCGTCGTCGTCGTCACCAGGATGTCGAGATGCGCGGTGAGGCGGGTGCGGTGACTCTCCGGCAGGAACGCACATGACCACCTCAGACCACCGATTCGTGCTACATGTCCTGCCGTGCCACCAGATTCGGCGTGAACGACAAGACGCGACGCCTCGGCCACCAGCAGCATGTCGGGACAGGTGGCCTCGACCGGGACGAACTCCTCACCGGCACAGGCGTGGAGGAGGAGGCCCAGCGTGAGAAGGCACAGCCCGGCGGCATGACCCCGGCGAACCCTGACGGCGAGTCGCCGGCGCGCTGCCGGCAGGGGCAGGCGGTATCGCATGGCCCCGGTCTTTCCCCCGGACGGTCGCGAAGGAAGGTTTCTAGAGCGAACTGTGGGTTCCGTCACAGTAGGGCCGGTTGTCGGTCCGCTTGCAGGCACAAAGCCAGGCAGCACCTGTCTTGTCGGGAGTGAAGATGACGGGCACGAATCCGGTTCCCTTGTGGGAGCCATCACAAAACGGCTGCCGGGCACTGCGCCCGCAACTGCACCAGAACTGCTTTTCTCCTGCCTTGAGCTCCACCTTGAACGGAGACGTCGCGGCAACGACAGCACCTTCACTCATGCCTTGTCCTTCTCTCACACGGCAAGTTATGGTTCGACTTTCCAGAATAGAACCCGGCGCTGTCGCAAACAAGCGGAACGAGACGATCATGGAGATTCTCCTTGCCAGCCCGAGAGGTTGTTGTGCCGGTGTCGACCGGGCCATCGAGATCGTCGAGCGCGCGCTTGAGCTCCACGGTGCGCCGGTCTACGTGCGACACGAAATCGTCCACAACCGGCATGTGGTGGAATCCCTCGAAGCGAAGGGCGTGGTGTTCGTCGAGGAACTCGACGAGATCGAACACACCGACCGTCCCGTGGTGTTCTCGGCGCATGGCGTGCCCAAGGCGGTGCCGGCGGAAGCCCGCCAGCGGAACCTCGTCTACTTCGATGCCACCTGCCCGCTCGTCTCCAAGGTTCACATCGAGGCGCAGAGACACCACCGCAAGGGCCGCCTGATGATTCTCATCGGCCACGAGGGGCACCCGGAGGTGGTGGGAACCATGGGGCAGTTACCGGAAGGCAGCATCCTTCTCGTGCAGAATCACGAGGATGCCGAAACCGTGGACCCCGGCGATAATCGGGAACTCGCCTACATCACCCAGACAACACTCTCGGTTGACGACACCAGGAGCATTGTTGATGTGCTCAAGAGACGCTTTCCCGGCATCCACGGGCCGCATCGCCAGGATATCTGCTATGCCACCACCAACCGGCAGGCGGCCGTCCGGGCCATCGCTCCCGACTGCGATCTGGTGCTGGTGGTCGGATCCGCGACATCGTCGAACTCCTGCAGGCTCGTCGAGGTGGCGCTCAGGGCCGGGGCAGGACATGCCGGTCTCATCGAGAATGCCAGCCATCTGGAGAGTTTCGACCTCGAAGGCGTGTCGACTCTTGGCCTTTCGGCCGGTGCATCAGCGCCCGAGATTCTCGTCCAGGAAGTGCTCTCGCACCTGCGCGACACGCAAGATGTAACGGTCAGGGAGATCAAGGTCTCCGAGGAAGACGTTCACTTCAGACTGCCGCGCGCCCTGGCCCACTGAACGGGCCGTTCGATGGCCGTCTATACCGATGTGGCGACCGAGGAACTCGCGACCTTCCTTGCCGATTATGATGTCGGCAGCATCCTCGCCGTGAAGGGCATCGCGGAAGGGGTCGAGAACAGCAACTACCTAATCATGACTGACGCCGGGCCCTACATCCTCACTCTCTACGAAAAACGGGTGAAGGAGGAGGATCTGCCCTTCTTTCTCGGTCTCATGGAACACCTCGCCGCGGGTGGCGTGCCCTGCCCCACTCCGATCAGGGACCGCAAGGGATGCCCGCTCAAGCGGCTCGCCGGCAAGGCCGCTGCCCTGATCAGCTTCCTCGAAGGGGTGTCTCCAGGAGTCATCAAGACCCGTCATTGCAGCGCTGTGGGGAGTGCGCTGGCGGAGATGCATCTCAAGGGCGCAGACTTTGCCATGCGTCGCCCCAATGCCCTGGGGCTGTCGTCATGGGGCACCCTGGCGGATCAGTGCCGTGACCGTGCCGACGAAGTGGAACCGGGTCTTGGCGACGAGATCTCCAGGGAACTCGAGATACTCCATGGATGCTGGCCCCGGGACCTGCCATGCGGCGTCATTCACGCTGACCTCTTCAGCGACAACGTGTTCTTCCGCGGCTCGCGGCTGACGGGACTGATCGACTTCTATTTCGCCTGCAACGATCTCCTCGCCTACGATGTCGCGGTATGCCTCAACGCATGGTGTTTTACCGGGGAGGGCCGGTACGACGCCACCAAGGGGCATGCCCTGATCGATGCCTACACCTCCCGTCGCCCTCTCGATGATGCTGAAAGAGCGGCTCTCTCCCTGCTGGCGCGTGGCGCCGCCCTGCGCTTCCTCTTGACCCGTCTCTACGACTGGCTCAACCCCGTGGGCGGGGCCATCGTGACGCCGAAGGACCCCGGCGAGTTCCTCAGGGTCATGCGCTATCACCGCAACCACCCGTCGCTGGAACAGTGACCATACCGCCCGATCACATCGTGATTCATACCGACGGAGCCTGTTCGGGCAATCCCGGACCGGGGGGCTGGGGGGCATTGCTCGAGTGGCGGGACCACAGGAAGGAAATCTGCGGCGGAGAGAGCTGGACCACCTCCAACCGGATGGAACTCACCGCGGCGATCCGTGCCCTGGGGGCACTGCACCGGCCGTCCCCGGTCATCCTCTTCACCGACAGCAAGTACCTGCGCCAGGGGATCACCTCGTGGATTCACCGGTGGAAGACGAACGGCTGGACAACTGCCGCACGCCAGCCGGTCAAGAACGCCGACCTGTGGCGCGAACTCGATTCGCTGATCGCCCGGCACAAGGTCGACTGGCGATGGGTCAAGGGTCATGCCGGCATTCCCGGAAACGAATGTGCAGACCAGCTGGCGCACGAGGGACTGCAGCAGCACGCCAACAGGAGCGGCAGACGGCAGGACCCGCCGTGACGCCCCTGCAGGCACAGCCCGAAACCCCGTCAGGCAAGGCGGCCGGAGACGAGAATTTTCCTGTGGCCTCCCGGCTTGTCGCCCGTCCCTTGCGCCGACACGTGCATCTCTTCTACGCCTTCGCCCGGGCTGCCGACGACATTGCCGACAATCCGGAACTCGAGGCAGACGACAAGCTTGCCCGCCTCGACCTCTTCGCCGAGGCCCTCGTCAATCCCCGTTCTGTGTGCGGGGCTCCCTCTTCAGCGGTCGCGCTGGCCCGCAGTCTCGCCGAGACCGGCGTGGCAGCCCGCTACCCGCTCGATCTTCTGGACGCCTTTCGCCAGGACACCAGGACGCTGCGTTACGACTCCTGGGAAGACCTCCTGGAGTACTGTACCCGTTCGGCGGCCCCCGTGGGGCGCTATCTCATCGACCTTCACGGCGAACCGGCCTGCGCGTACGAGGCTTCGGACAATCTCTGCAACGCCCTTCAGGTCCTCAATCACCTGCAGGACTGCAAGGCGGACCGGGCGCGCCTCGACAGGGTCTACATCCCTCTTGCCTGGTTCCGGGAAGCCGGTATCGGTATCGAGGCCCTCGACGGCGCCCGCTCGAGCCCCGCCATGCGCCGCGTTCTCGACCGGTGCCTTACCGCCACCGGCGACCTCCTCGACCGTGCGACACTGTTGCCGGACCGCATCGGGGGACTGCGGTTTTCCATGGAATGCGCGGTCATCGTCTCGATTGCCGGAAAGCTCCGAACGGAACTCGACCGCCGCGATCCACTGGCTGAACGTGTGGTTCTCTCCAGTGCCCGGTACGCCGGGTCCTTCCTGAGCCTGATCCCCTTCCTCCTGAGAAGAGGTCTCGCGAAACGACATTGACCCATGCGCTTCAGTCCCGGATTCGTTCGCATCGTGCTGACGAAGTCTGCGGAGCGTTTACAGGGTGCCCCTGAAGGCGCCACCGTCAAGCACCAGATTCTGGCCGGTGATGAATCCGGCCCGGGCGCTGCACAGGAAGACGCAGGCCGCACCGAATTCTTCCGGATCACCGAAACGCCCGGCCGGATTGTCGCGGGCTTCGCGCGCCATCGCCTCCTCCAGACTCTCTCCCGACGCCTGGCGCCCGGTCATGGTCTGACGCAACCGGTCGGTGGCGAAGGGTCCGGGAAGCAGGCCGTTGATGGTCACGTTGCGGGCCACGGTCTGGCGGGCGAGACCGGCACAGAAACCTGTCAGTCCGGCACGCGCACCATTGGAGAGGCCAAGGGTCTCGATGGGCGACTTCACCGCCGCCGACGTGATGTTGACGATGCGTCCGAACCCGCGCTCCATCATGCCGTCCACCGTTGCCCTGATCAGCATGATCGCTGTCAGCATGTTGGCATCGAGCGCGCGGACCCAGTCATCCCTCGCCCACTCGCGAAAGTCGCCAGGCGGCGGTCCACCGGCGTTGTTGACCAGAATGTCGGGCGCATCCCAGGCCTGGACCAGAGCTTCCTGGACATCGCTGCGCGTGACGTCGCCGGGCACCTCCCTCACCTCGACGTCCGGAAAGGCACTCCGGATCGCCGCCGCCGTCTCGCTCACCGTCTCGACCGTGCGGCCGTTGATCACCACGTCGCAGCCTTCGGCTGCCAACGCCTCGGCACAGGCCCGTCCCAGACCCTTGCTCGATGCACACACAATGGCCTTGCGGCCTGCCAGTCCTGTCTTCATCTTCTATGTCTCCCCGTCGGATGACGATTCAAGAAATGCCGTTCCTAGCGCACGCCGCGCCTGGGGCACGGTAATCAACCTCTTCTCGGCAAGCGACAGCCGGTCGAGGGTCTCGACGATGGTGCCGATGGCGCAGAAGGACCGTTCCATGCGCTGGACGAGATAGGAAATGACCCCGTCACCGACCCTGATCTGGCGATCGCGGAACTGCTTGGCCAGCACGGCCGAAATCAGGTCGTCCTCCGGGCGGCCGATGGCCACTGCCGGCAATGCCGCCAGCCGCGAACGCAGGTCGGGCAGGCAGACGCGCCAGCGGGCGGGCGGCGCCGTGTCCGTGATGAGCAGATAACCGCCGTCCTCTCTCACAAGATTGATGACATGCAGCAGGCCGGACTCGCTGAATCCGTTGACCCGGTCTTCCAGCACCAGATTGCCACCTTGCCAGGAGTTGAAGAAGTCGGGGCCGATGTCGGCAACGCTTGCCATCCGGGCGCCACTCCTGCAGCGCCAGATGGTCGCCAGATGTGTCTTGCCCGACCCCTGCGGCCCCCAGATGGCAAGACCCCGGCCCTCCCAGTCCGGCCAGCGGTCGATCCAGGCCCTGGCATCGGCATTGCTGCCGGCGACGAGGAATTGCGCCTCGTCGAAGGCCGGCTTGTGCTCGTATTCGAAGACGTACTGGTTCACCGCTTCGCGATCGCAAGGAGACCCGCCTGGCCGTCGACATCGAGACCGGCACGGCGCATGCGAAACAGCAGATCCTCACGGGTTCCGGTGTAGAGCAATTTGGCGCGTATTCTCGTTGTCGAGACGAGAAGCGGGATGACCGCCTTGAGAGCCGGGGCGCTTTCGAGACGATCGCGGATGTCGATCCACTCGCCGAGACCCGTTACTGGAATGTCGGCAAAGACAGAGAGGGTCGGCCCGGCCGGCGCCAACGCCATCGCTGCCCAGTGCTCGTCGATGCCGGTGCGGCTCGCCCCGACCGCGCGGCCAAGAGCGTCCATCGGCCACGCCTGTGGTGTGCCGCGCGCCATGAGGACGGGGTTTGCTCCGCCCGGGTCAAGCCAGGTGAGACGTTGACGCAGGGTGTCCCCGTCCGTCCTCGCATGGGCGATGAGGACGCCATCGGCGCGATGGCGCGCCGCCAGCGGTGCCAGCAGGGTCCAGTCCTGCGAGAGCGCACCGGCGCCATCGATGAGACTGATGTCACGAAGGTCTCCAGGGGGTACGACGAGTTCGACGGCGCTTCTTCCTCCAGTGGAACGCTGCCATGCTGAGAGCCAGGTGTTCGACTCCTCCCACAGGGCCAGGTGCGGACCGGACTGCAGAACCGGCAGCACGACAAGAACCGGTCCCGGTCTGTCGAGGTGGGTGACACCGGAGCCACCAAGAATATCCAGCACCGCATCGGCCTTGAAGCGCACTGTGACGACCGCCTGGTAGCGTCCTGCCGACATTCTCTCGTCATCGAATTCGAGACCCTGGACGAGCGTGTCGAGTGTGGCGTTGCTCTGATCGAGGATAGCCTCGGGGCTGCCCCGAACGAGACGTCTCGCGAGGTCGCGCCATGCGATGTGCAGGGCCGAGCGGAGAGCCTTCAAGCGTGCCTGACGGGTGTCTTGCGCCGTTTCGTCGACGGCAACACCGGGAATGGTGAAGACCTCCGCGGCGGCCATCGGCGGTGATGCGGTAACGAGGACGGCGCATGTGACAAGGCCAAGCCTCCACATCTTCAAAGGCATGGTTTGCCGGCCCCTCGTTGCAATGATGCGGTCATGACGTAATGTGCCCCCATCCTACCAGTGCCGGGGGTGGGGTGCGAGACCAGCAGGGCGCTCTCGCCGGTGTCCGGCGAGGCCTTGTGCAAGGGAACGACCGCAATGGCAGGGCTCACCTACCAGGATGCAGGCGTCAGTCTCGATACCGGGCGGCGGATTGTCGATGCTGCAACACCTCTTGCCGCTTCCACGAGACGCCCCGGCGCCGATGCCAGACTCGGCGGTTTCGGCGGTCTCTTCGATCTGCGGGCAGCGGGGTACCATGACCCGGTGCTGGTCTCCGCCACCGACGGCGCCGGCACCAAGGTGCGTCTCGCGGTGGACACCGGCATCCATGACACCATCGGCATCGACCTTGTCGCCATGTGTGTCAACGATGTCCTGGCGCAGGGCGCAGAGCCGCTGTTCTTTCTCGATTACCTCGCCATGGGCGAGCTCGATGAAGGCGTCGGCGCCGATGTCATCGCCGGCATCGCCGCCGGCTGCCGCATGGCGGGGTGCGCCCTCATTGGCGGGGAAACGGCCGAGATGCCCGGCATCTACGCCGCCGGGGACTACGACCTCGCCGGGTTCTGTGTCGGCGCCGCGGAGCGCGGCGCCCTGCTCCCCGGCAACACCATGGAGGCCGGCGACACCCTTCTGGCTCTCGCCTCCGACGGCATCCACTCCAACGGATTTTCTCTCGTGCGCCGCATACTCGAGGAGCGGGCGATCCCTCTCGATGGCGCAGCCCCCTTCGCCACCGACCAGCGCCTGGCCGACGTGCTGATGCGGCCTACCCGCATCTACGTCAGGAGCACGCTTGCAGCCCTCGCCACGGGTCATGTGAAGGGCATTGCCCACATCACCGGCGGCGGCCTCGTCGAGAACATTCCCCGCATGCTCCCCGACGGCCTTGCCGCTCGCCTTCAGGTCGGCAGCTGGCCGATGGATCCGGTGTTTGCCTGGATGGCCAGGGACACCGTCGAGACCGGCGAGATGCTGCGCACGTTCAATTGCGGCATCGGCATGGTGCTGGTGGTGGCAGCGGATGGGGGCGGATGTGTCGCCCGCACGCTGGAAGACCATGGCGAGACCGTGTCGGTCATCGGCGCTCTCGAGTCGGCGGACGGTGCCCCGTGCGTCCTCCTTGATGGTCCCGAAGACTTGCTGACATGACGAGACTGGCCGTCTTCATCTCGGGACGCGGTTCCAATCTGCAAGCATTGATCGATGCCCGGGCCAGGGGCGAACTGGCCGGAGACATCGGTGTCGTCGTCTCCAGCCGGCCCGGAGCCCCAGGGCTGGAGAGGGCGCGCAAGGCCGGCTTGCGCTGCTGCGTCGTTGATGCAGCCGACTACGACAGCAGGGAAGCCTTCGACACCGCACTCGAGCGTGTGGCGAACGAGGCAGGGTGCAGCCTGATCTGCCTTGCCGGGTTCATGCGGATCCTCTCACCCGGATTTGCGGATGCCTGGCGCGACCGCCTCGTCAACATCCACCCCACCCTGCTCCCGGCCTTTCCGGGAACCGCCTGTCATCGCCGCGTCCTGGATAGCGGTGTCAGGATCACCGGCTGCACGGTGCACTTTGTACGCCCGGCGCTCGACGCTGGCCCCATCATCGCCCAGGCCGCCGTTCCGGTCCTTTCCGGGGACGACGAGGAAACTCTCGCCCGGCGCGTTCTTGTGGCAGAACACAAGATCTATCCCATGGCCCTCAATCTCGTGTTGCAGGGCCGTGTCCGTGTCACGGCCGAGCGTGTCGTTGTCGATGCTTCGGTCCGGGCAGACAACCAACTGTTCAACCCGGAGCCATGAGGCGGCTGTCAGCCGACGATGTCACGCGCGGAAAAGAAGAAGGCAATCTCGCCGGCCGCATTGTCCTGTGAATCCGAACCATGAACCGAGTTGGCTTCCAGGGATTCGGCGAACACCTTGCGGATGGTCCCTTCGGCGGCCTCATCGGGGTTGGTGGCCCCCATGATCTCGCGATTACGGGCAACGGCATCACGGCCTTCAAGAACCTGCACGACAACCGGGCCAGACGTCATGAATGTGATCAGGGAGTTAAAGAAGGGACGTTCCTGGTGCACGGCATAGAAGGCCCTGGCCTCGTCGATGGTGAGCCGGGTGCGCTTCTGGGCGACAATCCGCAGTCCGGCCTCTTCAAGCACGGCATTGATCCTGCCCGTGAGGTTGCGACGGGTGGCGTCAGGCTTGATGATCGAAAGTGTACGCTCCGTCATGAAAGAGTTCCCGGTGAAGTCTGCCGGGTGCCTTATAGGCGAAGACGTCCGGTATCGTCCACCTGAGACAAGGGTTGGGGAGAGATCATGGCATCATCATTGTTCGAAGGCGGCTGCGGTTGCGGCGCCGTCAGATACAGCGTCACCGGGCCGCCACTCTTCGTTCACTGCTGCCACTGCACCTGGTGCCAGCGCGAGACCGGATCGGCCTTCGCACTCAACGCCATGATCGAGAGCAGCCATGTCGCAGTACTCGGCGGCTCTCCCGAGACCGTCGACACGCCGAGCGCAAGCGGCAGGGGACAGAAAATCGTGCGGTGTCCGCAGTGCCGGGTTGCCGTGTGGGGCCACTACGGCGCATCGGGCACGGCGATCGCCTTCCTGCGCGTCGGCACACTCGATGATCAGCACGTCATGGCGCCGGACGTCCACATCTACACATCGACCCGCCGCCCCTGGGTCCGCCTCGGCGACGGCGCGCCGGTCTTCGAGGCTTTCTACGATCCGCGGGTGACGTGGCCCCCCGACGTCATGGCACGCTACCAGGCTGCACGGTCCGCCGAATCGTGACGCTCTGGGCCCTTTCCGACCTCCACGTCACGCATCCGGTCAACCGGAACGCCCTTGAGGAGCTTCCCGAAAGGCCGGATGACTGGCTCATCGTGGCTGGCGATGTGACCAACGGCTCCCTCCATCTCGACTGGTGCTTCCGGGTCCTGAAACAGAGATTCGCCACGGTTGTCTGGGTTCCGGGCAACCACGAGCTGTGGGCCAGAAAGGGCGGCCCGCGTGGCACGGCGCTCTACGACAGACTGGTGAGCATTGCCCGCTCGCACGGTGTCATCACGCCGGACGATCCCTGGCCGGTCTATGCACAAGACGGCGAGGAGACCGTCATCGCGCCGCTCTTCCTTCTCTACGACTACAGTTTCCGACCCGACTGCGTGGCCGCCGATCAGGTGATCGCCTGGGCGCGCGAGGAGGGAATCGGGTGTGCCGACGAGTTCCATCTCTCCCCCGAACCCTTTGCCGACCGCGCTTCCTGGTGCGCCGACCTGTGCGCCAGGGCTGCACGCCGGCTCGAATCACTGCCCGCCGGCCAGCCGACGATCCTCGTCAACCATTTCCCCCTGGAAGAGCAGCACGCCCGCCTGCCGCGCATTCCGCGATTCAGCCCCTGGTGCGGCACACGCACGACAAGGGGATGGCATCTTCGCTACAACGCCCGAGCCGTGATCCACGGCCACCTGCACCTGCGCACCACCACCTGGCTCGATGGCGTGCCCTTCCAAGAAGTCTCGCTGGGACAACCGCCCCAGTGGGATCCGGAACGGGGCATCGCCAGCTATCTCCACAAGGTCATCATGGCGCCCTGACGCACCAGGAGCCTGTTTTCCACCCATCATTGCGAAACCGGCACAGATGGCAGCAATCGCATCCAGCTTCTCGCTCACCTCGGGGTCGATTTCGTCATCGGGAACGTGTGCGACAAGCTCGTGGAATATCGCCTCTTGCATGATGTTGGCGATGCCCTTCGATTCGATCGGAGTCGCCTGGACGACCGCGTCGCAGCCCACCAACGAGACTGCAACCTCGGCCTTGTCCGGATAACGCCTGTATGGAATCGCTAGTTCGGATGTGTATATAATTGCGCATGTTGCGTAACAGCCGAGACATCGTCAAGCGTCTCAAGGCCGAGGGCTTCGAACTGGTGAGCATCAAGGGATCGCACCACAAGTTCACAAAGGGCACGATCACCGTGGTCGTTCCACATCCGAAGAAGGACTTGCCCATCGGTACCGCCCGGAGCATCGCCAGGCGGGTGGGCTGGAACTGAGGAGACAGCCATGCACTATGTCGCCGTCATCGACAAGGACCCGGGAAGCGCCTATGGGATCCGGTTCCCAGAGGTGCCGGGATGCTATTCGGCCGCCGACAGCTTCGATGACATCGTTGCCAACTCCATTGAGGCGTTGAGCCTGTTCTTCGAGGACGGCGAGCCGACGCCTCCGCTCGGCATCGAAACGGTGCGTGAGCAAGTTGCCGGAAGCATCGCGGAAGGCGCGGTTCTGATGATGATTCCCTATGTGTGCGATCGCAAGCGGGTTGTGCGGGTGAACTTGAGCCTGGAGAAGGGATTCCTTGATACCCTCGACGAGGCGGCGCACATGCGCGGCATGACGCGCTCCGCGTTCGTTCAGAAAGCAGCGGCGCGCGAAATTCTCGACCCAGTCTGAAACGGGCGCATTCGGGTAGCACCCGGGGGAACGGATACAATGCTCACGCCGGGCCAGCCGCCCCAGTGGGACCCGGAACGGGGCATCGCCAGCTATCTCCACAAGGTCATCATGGTGCCCTGACGCACCTGAAATGCCGGTTGCCCGGTCTGGCGACAACCCATCATTGCGAAACCGGCTCAGCAACGGCACAGATGGCAGCAATCGCATCCAGCTTCTCGCTCACCTCGGGGTCGATTTCGTCATCGGGAACATGTGCGACAAGCTCGTGGAAACTCCTCTTGTTCATGAGGTTGGGCAGGCCCAGCCTGGCAAAGTACGCCCGGAACACGGGAGTGAGGACCTCGTCGCTTGCCTTGACATCATCGTCCCAGGGCAACTTCCGGTGCAGGGTGGCAAGCGCAACGCTCACGTCGGAGATTGCCTCGCGCATGGCGGTCCGTCGCGTGTCGACTTCCGACGCCGTGAAGAGGGGTAATGTGCCCTCCGCTGCGGACGCGCACGCAAAAGCATCAAGAGTTGCCTCGGTGCACAGGTAGTTCTCGAACTCGCGCCGCTTCCAGATGAGGTGCGGGAACGACGGCTTGACAGGCCCGCCCCCATCGAGACGGTCGAAGAGGGCGATTCCACGAAGGTCCGGGAGCGCTTCCCTGAGACCGTGATAGTGGTGCGCGGCAGCACGTGGACTGTTTCCGACGTAGTGTACAAACGGTCTTTCAAGCGCCCGCACGACGTCACGCTTCCCCAGACGCCTGGCGAAGGAGCGCAACATTTCAAGATCCGTCGGGCCTTCGATGTAGAGCACCCAGCCCTTCAGCTCCGCCTGGTAGAACTGGTCGAAGCCGATGTCACCCAGAGCCTTGGCCACTTCGCCTGTCTTGCCTCCAAGGCGATGCGGCTTTCCGACAAATGCGATGACCAGGTCCTTGCCGGCAGCTTCATTCAACAGCACTTCCGAATGGCTTGCAGCAACGATCTGGTTGCCACCCTCCATGGCGACTTCGGATATCTGGTTGTAGATTTGACGCTGACGCAGGATCTCGAGGTGTGCGTCGGGTTCGTCCAGCAACAAGACAACACCGGGGTTGGCGTACATGTAGGAGAGAATCAGCAGGGTCTGCTGCAATCCCCGCCCACCAGACGACAGATCGAGAGCCACGCCGCGCTCCCGGTATCCCATGGTGATCTCACCCCTCTCCGCCACATAGAGAGGTTTGTCGAGCGTCACGCGGAAGAGATCCTGCATGCGTGCCACCAGCGCTTCCCATCGATCGGGATTCTCCTCGGCGACGCGATAGCACAGGTTGCGGAGGATTTCGGCAGTGCGCCCCTCCCCGACCCTGACATTGACGGCCCCCTGGTCAAGGCGGGTCTCGCTGGCAGCAAGCCCGGACATGGGAGGCAGAAATGCAACGCGAACGAACCCTGCCTCACGCGGCACCGGCATTCTTGCCGGCGGTCTGCCCTGGTCGAGGCGCAGGGGGCGGCAATAGAACGACTCCTCGTTGGCGTAGTCGAACTCAAGGCCGCACTTCCAGGCCGTGTCCTCGTCAACCCCCTCGACAATGAGATCAATCCGCACGTTCTGCGTCTGTTGCCGATTTTCGATTTTCCGCACATCACGCACATGCAGGTCACGCCACAGGTGCAGGGCGCTGGGGTGCGGAATGGCGAACAGGTCCTTGCGATTGACCGTCACGCCCGGACGTGTGTCGGGCGCACTCTTTCCGGCACGTTTCTCGATCCACCGCTTCAGGCCTGTATCCCACAGGACGAGAGCCTGCATGACCGAGGTCTTGCCCGAATTGTTCGGGCCGATGAAGACGACCGGACTCCCCAGATCGACCTCTATGGTTCCGAAACGCTTGAAGTTGCGGATGGTGAACCTGGTGAGCATCCGGTACCTCCTCGACAGTCAGCGATCGGATATCCGCATCATCGCAACAGGGTCTTCATCGGTCCCTCGACTCGGTCAGACCCGCCCTTCCCTGTATCAGGACAGGTCATACGCCGTTGCGGTCGACAAGTCATCCGCATGTGGCTGGCACGATGGGCGTCAGGGCCGCAGAATCAGATGTGCCGGACGAAGCTGGAACTGAGGAGGGCCTGGCAAGACCTCCGGTCATCACGCCACCGATAGGCCGGCGGTCTTCCTGATCCTCCACTTCGAGGGTCGACGAAATCGGCGACCCGATCTCCTCCTTGAAGAGGCCGTGAAGCACTGTACCTTGGCAGTGGAGACGCCTCGGGAGGGATGAGAATGGGAACCATCCAGGACTGCATCGATGCCGGCGACATTCTTGTCATCGACGGCGGCATGGGCACCGAACTCGAACGCCGTGGAGTCCCCATGGACGCCCAGTCGTGGGCCGGATCCGCCTTGAAGAGCCATCCGGACATGATCCGCACCATCCACCGAGACTTCATCGATGCCGGCGCGGATATCCTGATCGCCAACACCTACGCCGCGGCTCCCCACGTGCTGAGCCATGCCGGTGTTGGCGAGTCCGAGGCGCTGGCCCTCAATCGCCGTGCCTGCGAACTCGTGCGCGAGGCCGTCGCCGAGGCGGCGCCGGATCGCCGGATCTGGATCGCCGGGTCGCTGTCGAGCTTCTTTGCCGGTCTCAGCGCCGATACCTGGCCTTCCATGGACGAGGCGGCGCGCAGCTATGCACGGCAGGCCGAAACCCTTGTCGCCGCCGGCTGTGATCTGCTGATCACGGAAATGATGCTCGATGCCACCGTGTCGCCACTGGCCGTCGGTGCTGCCACGGCAACCGGCCTTCCCGTGTGGGCTGGCTTCAGCGTGCGCACCGCAGGTGACCGGATTGTCGGTCTCGGCGAGCGCGAAGACATTGCATTCGAGCGCGTCCGTGATGCCTGTCTTGGTGCAGGTGACGTCCACGCCGCCGGTATCATGCACAGCGAGATGTCAGACACCCCTCCCGGCCTTGATTTGTTGAAGGAGACCTGGTCGGGACCTCTCTTCGCCTACCCTCACTCCGGTAGCTTCCGGATGCCCAACTGGCAGTTCGACGACGAGATCGAACCGGATGAGTTTGCCCGTGAGGCCACCACCTATCTCGACCGCGGCGTCACCGCGATCGGTGGCTGTTGTGGCATGTGCCCGCACCATATCACTGCCCTCACGCAACATCTGGCCAGGCGCCGCGCCCCATGATCCGCAGTGCCGCAGCACACCGCAAGGTGAGCCCCGTGCAGTCTGCCCACTCAACAGGCCTCAGCGCAGAGCCACACGCCCGGCACACGCAACAGGGCTGCCGGGAAGCCGGCCCGTGCAGAATCCGATACGACGTGGACGCTCCTTGAAAGTCAGTGTCTCTGCCGTCGGCAGTGCCCAGGTCCTGACCGTAACGCCCGGCTGTCAGTGCGCGGCGAGGGAAACCGGCGGCGGAGATCAGGCCGCTTCGCTGAGAACGGGGCCGGGCTCGATCATCAGGCCCGAGGTGCCGGCAGTAACTCTGACGGTTGAGCCATCGGCAACCTCACCCTTGAGAATCAGGGCTGCAAGGGGGTCCTGCAGGGCACGCTGCAGGACTCGCTTGAGCGGACGGGCACCGTTGGCCGGATCGTACCCGGCCCCGGCGAGCCATTCACGGGCCCCCTCGTCAACATCGAGGGTGATGTTGCGATCCTCGAGAAGTGTGCCGACTCGGCGAAGCTGGATGTCGATAATGGCCGACATCTGGTCTCGGTCCAGTCGGCGGAAGAAGATGATCTCGTCGGGCCGGTTGAGGAACTCCGGCCGGAACTGCGTCCGGAGTTCCGCCATCACCAGGTCCCTTGCCCGCTCGTCGTCCCCACCGTCTGCGATGTCGGCGAGATATCGGGCTCCCGTGTTGGAGGTCATGACGATCACCGTGTTCCTGAAGTCCACGGTGCGACCGTGCCCGTCCGTCAGGCGGCCGTCATCGAGGACCTGCAGGAGAATGTTGAAGACATCCGCATGCGCCTTCTCGATCTCGTCGAAGAGCACCACGCGGTAGGGCCGGCGGCGTACCGCCTCGGTCAGGACTCCGCCTTCCTCGTATCCGACATATCCAGGAGGCGCCCCGATCAGCCTCGCGACGGCGTGTTTCTCCATGTATTCCGACATATCGATGCGCACCATCGCGGACTCGTCGTCGAACAGGAATGCGGCAAGCGCCTTGACGAGCTCGGTCTTGCCCACGCCCGTGGGACCGAGAAACATGAAGCTTCCGATCGGACGCAGCGGATCCTGCAGGCCGGCACGTGACCGTCTCACGGCGTTGGCGACAGCGCCAAGCGCTTCGTCCTGGCCGACGACGCGGACCGAGAGTGAACGCTCCATGTCGACAAGCCTCTCGCGCTCACCTTCGAGCATGCGCTCGACGGGTATGCCGGTCCACTTCGACACCACCGAAGCGATGGCTTCTTCCGTAACTTCCTCGCCGGGTATCTGGTCACTCCCGGTTTCCCCGACGGATGCAAGACGGCTCTCGAGTTCGGGTATCACGCCGTAGGCAATCTCGCCGGCGCGGGCAAGGTCGCCCTGGCGCTGCATCTGTTCGAGTTCCAGGCGGGCCTCATCGAGACCTTCCTTGAGTTGTCGGATCTCCTCGAGCCGGTCCCGCTCCTTGTGCCATTCGGCGTTGAGCACGAAGGCGCGGCCTTCCAGATCGGCGAGTTCCCGCTCGAGGCGCTCGAGACGTTCGCGCGAGATCCGGTCATCCTCCCGGCCCAGGGCCTCGCGCTCGATCTTGAGCTGGATGATGCGGCGCTCGAGCTCGTCGATTTCCTCGGGCCTGGAGTCGATCTCCATCCTCAGCCTGCTGGCTGCTTCATCGATGAGATCAATGGCCTTGTCGGGCAGAAAGCGGTCCGTGATGTAGCGGCTGGAGAGTCGCGCCGCAGCGACTGCCGCACCGTCGCTGATTCGCACGCCGTGATGCAGTTCGTATCTCTCCTTGAGACCGCGAAGGATGGAGACCGTGGCCTCGATCCCGGGTTCATCGACCAGGACCGGCTGGAAACGACGGGCGAGTGCTGCGTCCTTCTCGATGTGCCGGCGGTACTCGTCAAGGGTTGTGGCGCCGACACAGTGGAGCTTGCCACGCGCAAGGAGAGGCTTGAGCAGGTTGGAGGCGTCCATAGCGCCATCCGCCGCTCCGGCGCCGATGAGGGTATGCAGTTCGTCGATGAAGCAGATGATGTCTCCGGAGGACTCCTCGATTTCCCCGAGTACCGCTTTCATGCGCTCCTCGAATTCTCCCCGGAACTTCGACCCGGCGACCATCGACCCCAGGTCAAGGGCGATCACGGTCCGGTTGGCAAGGGATTCCGGCACATCGTGATTGACGATGCGCTGGGCAAGACCCTCGACGATGGCCGTCTTTCCCACCCCGGGCTCACCGATCAGCACCGGGTTGTTCTTGGTCCTGCGGGACAGCACCTGCATGGTGCGGCGAATCTCCTCGTCGCGACCAATGACCGGATCGAGATCGCCTTCGCGGGCAGCCGCCGTCAGGTCCCGGGCATACTTGCGCAGAGCCTCGAACGACTCCTCGGCTGTCTGGCTGTCGGCGGTGCGTCCCTTGCGCATGCCGGCGATGGCGGTGGTCAGGGCGGCAGGCGTCAATCCGGCCGCCGCAAGGAGTCGTCCTGTGTCGCTGTCAGGACGGGCCAGAACCTCGAACATGCGTTCGGCGGTGACAAAGCTGTCGCCGGTTTCCGCGGCGCGTCTGCCGGCGTCCTTGATGATCTGCAGGAACTCCGGGGACGCGTAGAGATGTTCCGCCCCGCTTCCGGTAATCCTGGGCAGACGCTGGAGTGCCTTGTCGGTATCGGCCAGCGCCCTTTCCGGATCGGCGCCGGCGGCGCGCATCAATTCCGCGGCGAGCCCCTGGCGGTCGGCAAGAAGAACCCTGGCCAGATGGCAGGAAACGATGTGCTGATGTCCCCTCGCCTCGGCGAGGCTATGGGCCGCCTGGATGAATCCTCGCGACCTTTCCGTGAACTTTTCAAGATCCATCGATCATCATCCCCGAAACCTGAATCCCATGTAGTGTTGCATTTCTGCAACACAAGAGGTCCTTCGGGAATGATCGGCGGCGGACGCCCTCTTCAGGAAATGACCGGCTGCTCGCCGTCGGCTGTGGCCGGTGTGGCGTCGTCATCGCGTCCGGCGCCGTTGGTTCTGCGTCGGGTTCGCGGCCGGGGTTGATCGTTCCCCTTCTCGACCACCTTGCCCTGGAGCTGTACAGGGGCATCGTTGTCGGGCGCCGGAGCGCAGGACACCACCGGATCTCCCTGGATCTGGTCGTCAGGCGGACGGTGCTGCCGTTCGGCCCGCTCCTCGCGTTCACGCTGCTGTTCGGCTGCGCGCTCGGCATGCTGATTGACTATTCGCTGATAGTGTTCTGCGTGCTGCAGGCAGTTTTCTGCCACCACCAGGTCACCCGATGAGGACGCATCCCGCGCCAGCATGAGATACCTGTCGGCAATCTGCTGGGCTGTCCCCCGGACCTTGACGTCCGGACCGGTACTCTCGAATGACTGGTTGCGGTTGTTGCCTCCGGCACGACGCGCATTGCCGCGACTATTGCGGAAACGCCTGCCCGATCCACCTGATCTCATGGAAAACTCGCTCTTGACGGTTTCTGTTTGGTTGGAAGCGACGGCCTTGCCGGGTGCGTGCGTTCGGTGTTCCGCGGGGTCACAAGCCGGTTCCACCCCCGGCGGTAGCACACATTCCCGCTGACGGGATATTCCCGTCCGTCACCTGACGGTAACCAATCCGCCAACGTTTTCCAAGGAATTTCTTCACGACCCTCGAGGCGCCAGAACGAGGACGCGCTGCCGCCCTCCGTAGTCGTCGACCGCCCCCACTACGTCGAGACCGCTTGCACCGGCAAGAACCGCCAGTCGCTCCCGCTGATCGGGGCCGTGTTCGATGATGGCCACGCCGTCCTTCGAGACGAGTGTGGCCAGACGCGGAACAATCCGTCGATGGCAGTCGAATCCGTCCGCTCCGCCATCGATGGCTATCCGGGGCTCGTGGAGGGCGACTTCGGGATCGAGACCGGCCATGTCGCTCTTCTGCACATAAGGCGGATTGGCGATGACAAGATCGAACGTCGAGCCGAGGGCGGCAGCCCAGTCTGCGCACACCACCAGGCCGCGTTCGTCAACACCGTGGCGGCGCACATTGCGGGCCGCCACGGCGCACGCCCGCAGACTGGAATCGACACCGACGCCGGTGCTTGCGGTCCAGGTCACAAGGAGTGTGACAAGAAGGCATCCCGATCCGGTGCCAAGATCGAGAATACATGCCGGCGGACGGTGTCCAAGAAGGTCAAGACAGCATTCGATCAGTGTTTCGCTGTCCGGACGCGGGATCAGGGTGTCCTTGGTGACCTCGAAGTCGAGGCTCCAGAATTCGCGCAGTCCGGCGATCTGTGCGAAGGGTTCGCGTCGCATTCGCCGGGCGACGAGGGTGGCAAGATGGCGGCTCTCCCCGGGAGACAGGTCTGGCGGGTCAGCGCAGCCTGCGACGAGTTCCGCCAGCAGCCGGGCCTCCCTGGCCGGGTTCTCGACTCCGGCGGTACGCAGTTGCGCCGTCGCTCCCCGGAGGGCGTCTTCGATACGGGCCGCCTCCACGTCAGTGAAGCGCCGCCAGCCGCGCCGCGCGGTCGCTGGACATCAGCGGTTCGATGACCTCGTCGAGAGCCTGACCGGAGACGATGTCCTCGAGTTTGAAGAGCGTGAGATTGATCCGGTGGTCGCTGACGCGGCCCTGGGGATAGTTGTAGGTCCGGATGCGCTCCGAACGATCGCCGCTGCCCACCTGTTCCCTGCGTACCTGCGCTTCGGCGGCATCGCGCTGTCGGCGCTTCAGGTCATAGAGGCGCGATCTCAGCACGGTCATGGCCCTGGCACGGTTCTTGTGCTGGGACCGGTCGCTCTGTTGCGATACCACGATGCCGGTGGGAAGGTGTGTAATCCTGACGGCACTGTCCGTCTTGTTGACGTGCTGACCGCCCGCCCCCGAGGCCCGGAATGTGTCGATCCTGAGGTCGTTCGCGTCAATCCTGACATCAACTTCCGCTGCTTCGGGCAGAATGGCGACAGTCGCCGTCGATGTGTGAATCCGGCCCTGCGACTCCGTCGTCGGCACCCGCTGTACCCGGTGGACGCCGGATTCGAACTTCAACCTGGCAAACACGTCGCGCCCGCGGACCAGGGCGATACATTCCCTGGTTCCGCCGCCCGAGGATGTTGTTCTGCCGAGAATCTCGAATGTCCAGTTCCGGGTCATGGCATACCGGCGATACATCTCCAGCAGAACACCGGCAAAGAGCATCGCCTCCTCTCCCCCGGTGCCGGCGCGCACCTCGAGAACAGCGTCGCGTGCGTCCGCCTCGTCGCGGGGCAGCAGGGCAAGGCGAACCAACTTTTCGAGTTCGGCAATGCGGGCATTGACGAGAGCATGTTCGTCCCGGGCGAGTTGGCGCATCTCCTCATCTGTCTCGGTGTCGATCATGGCCGAGAGTTCGGCACCCTGCTGTCTGGCGTCAGCCAGGGCCTGGACTGTCTCGACCACGGGAGCGAGTTCCGCGAACTCCCGCGACATGCTGACGTACTTCTCTCCCCCGGGTGACTCCCCGCTCAGACGCGCCGCCAGTTCGGCATGGCGCAGGACAACTTTCGCAAGACTGTCTTCCAGGCTCATGTGTCGATCTCGCGGGCGACAAGGTCGACCAGAGCGGCTGTCGCCTCGAAGGCGTCGGCATCGGGGGTCTCGGCAAGGACCCTGCTGCGGGCGTTCTCGAGGATGTGCCGGAAACGGCCCGCTCCGGACGTGTCAACAGCACCAGACACCTCGCCGTCAAATGACGCGATCGCGTTCTCGACTGCGACAGCAACCGCTTCGTCCTGTCTTTCTCGTGGGTGACCTCCCTCGAAGGCCGCCCGTTCAAGGTGGTCAAGGGTGTAGCAGAACACGTCATCGAGCGATTCGATGGCCGGATCGGCATCGGGGGGAACACCGGCATCAACAAGGAAGACGGGACGCGCGCGCCGCGCCGCCAGTGCATTCGAGACATCCGCCTCGGTCAGGGCGTGCTCGCCGCTGCCGGCGGACAGGATGACAATGTCGGCACGAGCGAGTTCGCTTTCGAGATCCCCTGTGACGGCACTTGTCGCGCCGAGGCGTTCGGCGAGGGCGGCCGCCAGATGACGGCGCTCATGCATCACCACGAGCGCCGCCAGACCGCTTTCCAGGAGTCGCGCGGCAATCATCTCGCCGGCTTCCTCGGTGCCGATAAGGAGCCCGCGGACCATTGCAAGGTCACCGTGGATACCCCGGGCGACACGGACCGCGGACGACATGATCGACAACGGTCGCTCCTGGAGCAGACTGTCGCTGCGTACCTGGCGCGCCACCTGGTAGGCAAGGTGGAGGCGATCCTGCAACCCATCGCCGATCATGCCGGCCTGCCAGGCCCGCCTGTGACCTTCCTTGAGTTCATCGACGGCGCCGGCAAGGACCGGATCAGCTGTCCGGGCGGCGGACCGGAGAAGGCGGCGCAGGGCATCGGACCCTGTCAGCATCCCGTGACCGGCGCCATCGCCCAGACACGCGCGAAGGAGGCCGCGAACTTCCTCGGCGTCGGCCTCCATGACGTGAAGGTCGACACCCTCCGATGACCGGATGATGAGCGCCTCGGTGACTCCCGAGTCGCGCAGGCGCGACAACAGGGCGTCATGTGCCTCGCGCGGGAGTGCGTCCGGCCCGCTCATGACCACCGAAATGTGGATCTTGTGCGCCATGGTCACGCAACCGGGCGTGGCAGGCCTTCTCCCGGGCGGTCAAGGGAGCATTCTTGCTGTTCACCGCTGTCGAGATCGCGCACCAACGCGACACCCCGCGCCAATTCCGTATCGCCGAGGATGACCGCGTGACTGGCCCCCACCTTGTGGGCGCGCTGCATGCGCCGCCGCAGGTTGCCCCGGTAGGCGAGATCAACGCGGTGCCCCTGGCCTCGCAGCGTGTGGGCCATCACCAGCGCCCGCCTGGTGGAAGCATCGCCGAGACCGATGACGGCGATGGGCCGACGGAGTTCGGGAGGCTCGCCGGCGAGCAGGGCAAGCCGCTCGATACCCGACGCCCAGCCGACACCGGGAACCGGAGGCCCTCCCATCTGCTCCATCAGGCCGTCGTAGCGGCCGCCACCGATCACCGTTCCCTGGGCGCCCAGCTTCCCGGTCACGAATTCGAAGGCAGTGTGGCAGTAGTAGTCGAAACCGCGCACGATGCGGGGATTGACCTTGCAGGCTATCGACAGGGTGTCGAGTCCCGCGAGCACCTGGTCGAAGAAGCGGCGGGCGTCATCGCCGAGGTAGTCGAGGATGACCGGCGCATCGGCGATCAGGTCCCGGTCGCACGGCTCCTTCGAATCGAGAATGCGCAAGGGGTTGCGCTTGAGTCGCCTGAGCGAGAGATCGCTCAGGCGGCTGCGATGATCGTTGAAATAGGCCAGCAGGGCACGCATGTGGTTCTGCCTGCTCGCCGTGTCGCCCAGGGTGTTGATCTCCAGCACCGTGTCCTGGAGAAGTCCGAGTTCGTCGAGAACGTCGCGGGCCAGGGTGATGACCTCGACGTCACCGAGGGGCTCGGGCACACCGAAGAGTTCGACCCCTGTCTGGTGAAACTGACGGTAGCGGCCCTTTTGCGGGCGTTCGTGTCGAAACATCGCGCCGGCGTAATGCAGTCTGAGCGGCATGGAATCGAGCAGGCCGTTGGAGAGCAGTGCCCGGGCCACGCCAGCCGTGTTCTCTGGACGCAGTGTGATACTGTCGCCATTGCGGTCGTCGAAGGTGTACATCTCCTTTTGAACGACATCGCTCGCATCGCCAAGCGTGCGGGAGAACACCTGGGTCGATTCGAGGAGAGGAGTGCGGATCTCTCCATAGCCGTAACGTTCGGCGACGCTGCGGCAGACCGCCTCGACACGGGCGTGGGACCGGCAGTCGCCAGGCAGGAGATCCCGGGTCCCCCGGATTGGCTGCAGTCTTTCACCCATGACAGTCCAGATGTTCAGTCACGGACGTCAGCTTCATGGCGAAGCTGTTCGGCGCGTTGCTCCACAAGTGTGGCCACGTGGTCAACGAGACTCTCTGTCGACACCTTGTGATCGGCCTTGCCCGACATGTAGACGAGGTGGCGTCCCTTGCCTCCGCCGGTCAGACCGATGTCGGTGAGGCGGGCTTCGCCGGGTCCGTTTACCACACAGCCGATGATCGACACCGACATGGGTGTCTCGATATGCGCAAGACGCCCTTCAAGGAGTCTGACGGTCTCCGGAACATCGAACTGCTGGCGGGCGCACGACGGACAGGCAATGACATTGACGCCGCGGCGACGCAGGTCCAGCGCCTTCAGGATCTCCCAGCCGACCGCCACTTCCTCGACCGGGTCGGCGGCCAGCGACACCCTGATGGTGTCGCCGATGCCTTCGGCCAGCAGCATGCCGATACCGACCGACGACTTGACGGTGCCGGTGACAAGCCCGCCGGCCTCCGTGATGCCGAGATGAAGGGGATAGTCGCACTGCGCCGCCAGCATCCGGTAGGCTGCGGTGGCCAGCGCCACACCGGACGCTTTCACGCTGATCTTGAAGTCAAGGAAGTCATTGTCTTCGAGAATGCGGGCATGTCCAAGAGCGCTCTCGACCATGGCTTCAGGCGTGGGACCGTCGTACTTCTCGAGAAGATCGCGCTCGAGGGAGCCGGCATTGACGCCAATTCTCATCGAGCAACCGTGGTCCCGGGCCGCCCTGACCACCTCTCGGACACGATCGCCTGAACCGACATTGCCTGGGTTGATGCGCAGGCAGGACGCGCCGGCCTCGGCCGCCTCGATGGCGCGCTTGTAGTGGAAGTGGATATCGGCCACCAACGGCACGGGCGATTCGGAAACGATCGCGCGCAAGGCCGCCGTCGAATCCTCGTCAGGGCACGACACGCGCACGATGTCGGCGCCGGCGACAGCGAGTGCGCTCACCTGGGACGACGTCGCCTCGACATCGCTCGTGAGCGTGTTGGTCATCGACTGAACGGCAATCGGCGCATCGCCTCCCACCGCAACCTGACCTACCATGACGGTCCGGGTCCGCCGCCTGGGGGGTCTCGCATTGTCCTTCATGACTCGCGTTCCGGTTGGTTCTTGTCTGATACTCCCCACACTCCTGCCAGTAAAGGCGTCATCAGCGCCCGGTCAGACTGTCGACGGACAGCGCGATGTCGCGCACCACGGCTCCGGCGCCGCCAAGTGGCGGCATCAGCACGCCGTCGACCCGTATCTCGAGACCACCGGCATTTCCGGTATCGAGCATGAGATCATCGCGCGACGGCACATGATAGACATCGCCGGGCAGCAGAATGTGGGTGAGGACGACGACGCCGTCCGACGCCGTGACCTGGACCCAGGTTTCGCCGATGGCGCGCAACTCGATGCGGGAACCGGCGCCCGGCGTCCCGTAGACCGCATGCTGACTGTGCGACTCTCCTGCGACGGAGTCCTGAACAGTGTCCCCGGCGGCGAACACGGGCTCATCCCACGCTTCTCCGTCACCGGTTTCAAGACCCGCAGTCTCCGCAAGCACGTCCGCCTGCGCCGCAGCGTCGCTCTGATCGACGGTCTCCTCCGGAGGATCGCCCACCTGCGCCGCGGCGTCATCGTGATCAACGCCAGGGCCGGCGGTCTCTTCAAGGGAAACATCCGCCTGCGTCGCGGCATCGCCCGAATCACCGTCGCCGGCGCCATCAGCGGCAAGACCGGCAGTCTCCGCAGGAACGACCACCTGCGCCGCAACATCACCCGGATCGACGGTCTCCTCCGGAGGATCCCCCACCTGTGCCGCGGCATCATCGTGATCAACGCCAGGGCCGGCGGTCTCCTCAAGGGAAACATCCGCCTGCGTCGCGGCATCGCCCGAATCACCGTCGCCGGCGCCATCAGCGGCAAGGCCGGCAGTCTCCGCAGGAACGACCACCTGCGCCGCAGCATCACTCTGATCGGCGGTCTCCTCCGGAGGATCCCCCACCTGTGCCGCGGTATCATCCTGATCAACGCCAGGGCCGGCGGTTTCATCGAGGGAAACGTCCGCCTGCGCTGCGGTATCTCCCGGGTCACCGTCACCGGCGCCATCAGCGACAAGGCCGGCTGCCTCCAGCGGCGCAGCATCGTCCGGATCGTCCACGGTGGGGGCTGCATCATCCCTGGCGGCCTGCATCGTGCCGGAATCGGGTTCGCCGTCCGAAAGGCCGGTCGACGTTTCTTCGGCAACGGGCCCCGGAACCTCGGGAATGAGATCGATATCGATGGTCCGGCTTTCCTGAAAGACATACCAGGCCACGGCGATGCCGACGGCGACGACAAGCGATACCGTGATGATGGGGAATGTCGGCCGCCTGATTTCCGTGATCGGAACCGGCAATCCCATTTCTCTGGGCGCGAAGGTTGACTGGCTGTCGTCCTTGAACCAGGCAACCAGCCGTTCACCATCCAGACCGAGATGGGTGGCGTAGGTCCTCAGGAATCCGGAAATGTAGGCCGGGCCCGGAAGATCGTCGAACCGGTCCTCCTCCATGGCCCTGATGAAGTCGGGCCTGATCCTCAGGATCGCCGCAACATCCTCGATGGAAAGACTGCGTGCGACACGGGTATGCCGCAATTCGTCGGCAATACGCCGGCTGACCCTGATCCCGGCATCAGGAGAATCGACGTCGCCGGGATATTCATTGTGTGCCATCGGGGAGCCAGGGAGTGTGGTGCCTGCCGGCGGGAATGCTATCACCGCCCCGGCTTCGGCGGCAATGCCGGGACCCATGCCTGGCAGAACTTTCCCGCAAGCACGCCATTCTTGCGAACTGCCGACAAGAAGCAGCGAAGATCACCCGGCGATCCACCAGCATGACCGCCGTCACCCGCGCACTCGCCCGCCCTGAGGGTCGTTACGGCGCATCACATCAGCTACCGCGGCGCGGGCTGATCACACTCCTCGCCAGGTACGCCCATCTGGCCCGCGATACCGTGAAGGCAGTCGGGGTGAGCGTCACCAACAGTCCAGAACGACCTCGATGCCATGCAGCATGCCTCAAACAGCCTCGAATTCGATCACATGCGTCTGGCGAAACTCTTCTCGGGTTCGCCAGGCCGCGAAACGACAAGCGGGCGGCGTATCGGGCCTTGCTGCGCCTGAACGTGGGACAGCCCTGCTATGCTTCGTCAGCGAGCGCCTCGGCAGCCTGCTCGACGAGTTCGTCCATGATGTCGGTCATGGTCTGTTCTTGCGTCACCATGCCGACACTCTGTCCGGCCATGAGGGAGCCGTTCTTCACATCACCATCGATGACCGCCCGTCTGAGCGCACCGGCCCAGAAGTGTTCGATTTCGAGCTGCGCCGCGGTCTGGTCGATCTCGCCGCAGTCGTGCCGGGCGATCACCTCGCGCTGTTTTTCCATGAAATTGCGCACCCCGTCATTGACGATGGCGCGCACAGGGATGACCGGGAACCGGGAGTCGAGCTGCCGCGAGGGCTGTGCATCGCGGGCGCTGGCGCGCATGAAGGCCTTCTTGAAGTTGTCATGGGCCACGGACTCGCGGGCGCAGACAAACCGGGTGCCGAGCTGGACACCCGCCGCCCCCATCCTGAGATAACTGGCGATCACCTCGCCGCGACCGATGCCACCGGCGACAAAGACCGGAGCGCCGTCGACATGGGGAAGGGTCTCCTGGGCCAGGACGCTCGTCGACACCGGACCTATATGCCCTCCTGCTTCCATCCCCTCGATCACGATCCCGTCGATGCCGCTGCGCACCAGGCGGCGCGCGATGGCCAGTGCCGGAGCAAAGGCAAGGACACGCGGCCCGGCCTCCCTGATGCGCCTGACCGTGGCGGCCTGGGGAAGACCGCCTGCCAGCACGATATGGGAAACGGCGCGGGCAATGCAGACATCGATCAGCCGGTCGAGGTCGGGGTGCATGACAATGAGGTTGACACCGAACGGGCGATCAGTGAGTCCCCGCGTGCCGGTGATCTCGTCATCGAGCTGATCGGGATTCATGGCGCCGCAGGCGATCACCCCGAAGCCTCCTGCAGCCGCCACCGCGGCGACGAAGTTGCGCTCCGAAACCCAGGTCATGGCGCCGCCCATGATCGCCCTGTCGACGCCAAGCAGCCTCAGCCCTGGTTCCCACAGCGCCGCCAGGCGCTCGTGTCCGCTATGGCGCGTCAAGGCCGTAGGCCGAGTGCAGGGATCTCAGGGCCAGTTCCAGGTAGTCCTCCGCGATGAGAACACTGATCTTGATCTCGGATGTCGAGATCAGCTGGATGTTGATGCCCCTCTTCGCCAGCGTGGCGAACATCCTGCCGGCGACGCCGGCATGGCTGCGCATACCGACACCGACGACCGAGACCTTGGCCACGGAGGAATCGGGAACGATGTCGCTGGCGCCGAGATCACGGTTGGATTCGGCGAGAACATCGAGGGCCTGTGCGAGATCACTCCTGGCCACGGTAAAGGTCAGGTCCGTGGATTCGCCATCGGGTGAGATGTTCTGGACGATCATGTCGACATTGATGCCTGACTCGCTCAGCGGTCCAAAGAGCGCCGCGGCGACACCGGGACGATCGGGCAGGCCGATCATCGTGATCTTCGCATCGTCCTTGCTGTAGGCGATGGCGCTGACAACCTGCTGTTCCACGACCTCATCCTCGTCGACAACCAGGGTTCCGGGGGCTCCGGTGAAGCTGGAGAGCACCTGCAGCCGGACACGGTGATTCAAGGCCACGGCCACGGAGCGGGCATGCAGGACCTTCGCGCCCTGTGACGCGAGCTCGAGCATCTCCTCGCAAGTGATCATATCGAGCTTGCGAGCCTTGGCAACGATGCGTGGATCACAGGTGAAGACACCGTCGACATCGGTGAAGATGTCGCACCGTTCCGCGCCGAGACGGGCGGCAAGCGTCACCGCGCTCAGGTCCGATCCGCCGCGCCCCAGGGTAGTGATGCGCCCGTCGTCCGTGACTCCCTGGAATCCTGTCACGACAGGAACGCCCCCCGCCTCCAGACAGGCCTCCAGCGCAGCCGGAGCGATGCGCAGCACACGTGCCCGCGAATGGGTGGAATCGGTGATGAGCGGCACCTGCCAGCCCTGAAAGGAACGCGCGGCGATTCCGGCGCCACACAGCATCAGGGCGAGAAGGCCCGCCGATACCTGTTCGCCGCTGGCGACAATGGCATCGTGTTCGACGCTCCCGGGCTCGCTGCCGGCAGAATGTGCCAGTGCAACAAGCCGGTCCGTCTCGCCGGCCATGGCGGAGACAACCACGACGACGCGATGGCCGCGCCGGAGAGCCGTCTTCACGTGATCCGCGGCGCGGGCGATCCTCTCCATGTCGCCAAGCGACGTGCCACCGAATTTCTGGACGACGAGAGACATGGCCGGATCCGGAAAAGGCGCCGCTGTGACCGGTCCGGACTTCACGGCGCGATGCCGCGCCTACATACTCGCAAAGGGACAGGGGATGCAAGACAATGCCCGAGTGGTATGGCACCGCAGATCTCGCCCGCGACCTGGGGCTGACACCGGAAGCGGTCCGCCGCCTGCTGCGCCGCCGTGGATTTGCGGCGGGACGCGGCAGACGCTACCAGTGGCCGAAATCCGGCTACCTCGACCTCGTCCGGCAGATTCGCGGGGACACCACCGTCGATGAGGCGGAAGTCCGCGCCTTCTCCGAACTCGCGGACCGGTGGTGGGACGAGAACGGCCCGCTGGCGATGCTCCATCGCCTCAATCCGGTCCGCCTCTCCTACATCCGTCGCCAGCTCATCGGCCAGTTTCGCCTCGACGGCGAGCGCGCACGCCCTCTCGAAGGGCTGACCATCCTCGATGCGGGGTGTGGCGGCGGCCTCGTGACAGAGCCCCTGGCCCGCCTTGGCGCCACCATGACAGGCCTCGATGCATCAGGCGAGGCGATCGCCGTTGCCCGCCGGCACGCCACGCTCTCGGGGCTCGCCATCGACTGGCGCCAGGGAACACTTGAGGAGATGGCCCTCACCAGCCCCGCCTACGATGCGCTTGTCGCCCTGGAAATCGTCGAGCATGTGACCAGTCTCGAGACCTTCGTCGTCGCCGCCGTGCGCTGCGTGAAACCGGGCGGCGTCATCATCTTCTCGACCCTCAACAGGACACTGCGGTCACTTCTCCTGGCGAAGATCACGGCGGAGTACATTGCCCGCCTGGTGCCGCGGGGAACCCACGATGTCTCGCGCTTCGTCAGGCCCGTGGAACTGGTCCGCACATGCCGCCGCTCGGGCGCCCGGCTGACCGATGTCACAGGTCTTGCGTTTCACGTGATCGACAACCGCTGGCGCCTGTCACCGGACAGTTCCGTCAACTACATGGCCACCGCCGTCACCGGACGCTCAAGTCCGGTACGGTCCGCCATCAGTCGTGGAGGGTGCTCTCCCAGGCCGTGCGGTCCGCGAACAGCGCCGTGAGAAGTTCCACATTGAGAGCATGGCCCGAGCGATACCCTTCGAAGGCGCCAAGAATCGGTGACGGCGACAGGGCCATGTCGCCAACCGCGTCGAGAACCTTGTGCTCGGCGCACTCGGTGGCGGAACGCAGACCGCCCCTGTTGAGAATGCGGTCACCGTCGACGACGACGACACATTCGAGATCCTCGACATCATGCGCCTCGAGCCGGGCAAGACCGCGCTCCCTCAGCAGCCTGATGTCGTCCATGGTGGCGAAGGTGCGGGCCGCCACCACCGGAGAACGCGCACTGTTGCTGTCGAGCGTGATGGCGGCTTCCTGGTAGCCGATTGCCGGGTCGGGAAAATCGATGACGCACGCCACGGAGCGGCCCTCGAGGGGAGCGAGACGCGCCCATGCGTCGCCGCGGCGCACCTCGACGTCCCTGAGGACGCGGATGTAGTGGCGCGGCGCCTCCTGCTCCAGCACTCCCGCCGTCTCGATACCCTTGACGAAATCCAGTGAACTGCCGTCCATGAGCGGCACTTCGGCGCCATCGATCTCCACCGTCAGATTGTCGATTCCGGTGAAGGCAAGGGACGCCATGAAGTGTTCGACCGTCGACAGCGTCGCACCGCTGTCGTTGCCCAGAGTCGTGGAGTGATCCGTACTGGTGACCCGGTCGTGACGCACGGGGAAGACACGGGCGCCATTCGACAGATCGGTGCGCACGAAGCACACGCCCTGTCCTGCCGTTGCCGGCAGCGCGGTCATGGTCACGGTCCGGCCGAGGTGAACACCGGTACCCGTCCAGGTCACCGGAGTCGCGATGGTACGCTGTTTCAAGGACACTCACTCCTCAGGGTCTCATATGCGCCCGACACCCCGGTTGCGGGTTCAGGCCACAGCTTGTGACTATCAGGCGATGGCGGATCCTTCAATTCACGCTTGCTTGCGCCATGTTACAGGCCGTCACCACATGACGGCGGTGCGCACTCATGCTCGACAAGGCTCAGGCATGTCTCCTGAATGTCACAGGTACCCTTGCCCGTCACGCGAATTCCAACCCCGGGTGAATCAACCCTTTGTGGGTCTTTCACCGCCCGATCAGGCCGTGGCACAGCCGTCGCCGGTACGGCAGGCCTTGCGTCAATCCGCACCGGCGCATCCCAGCTCGCCTTGCTCGGCTGCGGCAGACAATCCTCCTTGGCTCTCGGCCCCTTTCCTCACTCCTTGCGACGCAGGAACGACGGAATGTTCAGGTTGTCCTCGTTGCTGAAGGAGTCGTGAAGCAGGGTGGGACCGTCCGCATTGCCCGTCCCTTGATGAACCTCGTCCTTTGCACCGCCTGCATCTGGCCCACGGCCCCGACTGCGCGATGGCGTCCCCCGCATGCTGCCGGTCACCCGCTCGATGAACGACGGTTTGCGCGTCACCGGCACGTTCTCGGTCTCGCTCATCCGGAGCGCTTCCCCCACGTTTGCGCGTGGCGTGGTGAAGCTGTCACCGGGAGCCTTCTCCGGAGGCGTTTCCAGGTCGTTCGCCTGGGGCGTGGCGAAGCTGGCGCCAGGGGCCTTGACCGCCGGTGGCTCCATGGCGCCGTGACCGGCGACAGCCACCGCCTCCTCGTCACCGAAGGACCAGGATTCGCCTTCCGCCTCGAAGGACTTGCCACCCTCGATGGCCATGAAGCGCTTGCGCTGTCCCCCGGCATCGACGTCATCGGCCGCCTCCGGTTCGGCGGCATCCTCGACAACACGGGTGGTCGGCTCGACACGTTGTGTGACCGGTTCGGCGGCCACCACTTCGGCCATGTTGATCCCCGTGGCGACCAGCGAGACCCGCATCACGCCATCGAGAGAACCGTCATGTGCAGTGCCGATGATGACGTGTGCTTCGGGGTCGGTTTCCTGAGTGATGCGCCGCGCCGCCTCATCCACCTCGAAGAGCTTGAGATCATTGCCTCCGGTGACGTTGATAAGGACACCGCTGGCACCTTTCATCGAGACCTCGTCGAGCAGGGGATTGGAGATTGCCGCTTCCGCCGCCTCGATCGCACGTTTTTCACCAGAGGACTCGCCGGTTCCCATCATGGCCTTGCCGCGCTCGCCCATGACCCGGCGGACATCGGCAAAGTCCAGATTGATGATCCCGGGCTGGACCATCAGGTCCGTGATGCCGCGCACGCCGGTGTGAAGCACGTCGTCTGCCATCTGGAAGGCATCGGCGAACGTGGTCGTCTCGTTGGCCACGCGGAAAAGGTTCTGGTTGGGAATGACCACCAGGGTGTCGACTTCCTCCTGCAGTTCCAGGGCGCCGATTTCCGCGATGCGCTGACGCTCCCGCCCCTCGAAGTCGAATGGCATGGTGACGAAGCCGACGGCAAGCATGCCCCTTTCCCGGGCGGCGCGGGCAACGACGGGCGCGGCTCCGGTGCCGGTCCCTCCACCCATGCCGGCGGTGATGAAGACCATGTGCGATCCTTCGAGATGCTCCGTGATGAGCTCCAGGGCCTCTTCGGCTGCGGCCTTTCCGATGTCGGGCCGCGATCCGGCGCCCAGGCCCTGGGTGACAGAAACGCCGAACTGGATCCGGCGATCCGTCTGGGAGTGGTCAAGTGCCTGGGCATCGGTGTTGGCGACGACGAATTCGACGCCGGAGAGACCGTTCACGATCATGTTGTTGACCGCATTGCCCCCCGCGCCGCCGATGCCGAACACCGTGATCCGCGGCTTGATGCTCTGTGTTTCAGGTACGCCAAGATGAATGACCATTGCTGCTTCCTCCGTGTTCGCAATCCGTGTTGAACTTCTGTCCCTGGTTCCGGCCGGAACCGACAGTGGTGTTGATGTCTCCGGCGGTCATGCGCTGCGTCACGACGCCAGGCGAAGCCACTGGCCGAGGCGGTCGAAGGGCCCCCTCCTGGTGTGCCAGTTGCTGAATTCACCGCGTCCCATCTCGCCGCCCCGCGCCGCATAGCGCAGCAGACCGGCACAGGCCGTGAAGGCCGGGCCCGAGATTCGCCGGTCCAGGCCCTTGAGCCAGATGGGATGTCCCGGACGAACCTGGCGACCGAGGTGGCGCGCTGTCAGTTCGGCCAGGCCCTGGAACTGGGATGCGCCGCCGGTGAGCACCAGACGGCGACTGGCCGGGTGGGCGGACTCGATGGCGCCAAGGCGGTCCTTGAGCACCTGGAGCATGTGCTCGACGCGCGGCCGGATGATGGCGGTCAGCTCGGCATGGGTGACGACCCGCACCACACCGTCCCTTTCGCCGATCTGCGGAATCTCGATTGTCTCGTGGCTGTCGCTCTCGAAGCGGACCACGCTGCCATGGAGGGTCTTGATCCTCTCTGCCGTTTCCGCAGGAGTCGACAGGGCCTCCGCGATGTCGGAGGTGATGTGCTGGCCGCCCATGGAGATGGAGTCCACATTCACGCACTCGCCCTCCATGAACATCGCCAGATCGGTGGTTCCACCACCAAAGTCGATGACGGTCACACCCATCTCCATCTCGTCCTCCACCAGGCAGCCAAGTGCTGCGGCACAGGGCGAGGCGGCGTGTCCGGCGATGTCGAGATGGCAGCGTCCGACGCAGGTCTCGAGATTGGCCATGGGCCCGCGCTCCGAGGACACAAGGTGGACCCTGACACCGAGGCGCTCCCCGACCATGCCCCTGGGGTCACGGATTCCGTGGCTGCCGTCGATGGCATAGCCCACCGGAATCGCATGGAGCAGCTCCCGTGAGGGGTGGTGCGCCGCCTGGCGTGTCTTGTGGACTACCCTGCGCAGGTCGGCGTTGCCCACCTCGTGTCCGGCGATGCTGACGTCAACCGAGACCGTGTCCGAGCGTGGCTGGCCACCCGACACGCTGACCCAGACGCGGCGCAGAGTCTCGCCTGCCAGCTCTTCCGCACGGGTCACCGCCGCCGCCACGGAGTGTTCTGCCGCCTCCATGTTGACCACGGTGCCCGAGAGCACGCCGCGTGACGCCTGCTGGCCTGCGCCAACAAGGCGCTGACCGCCGTTTTCATCCTCGCGCGCAACGAGGCAGACGACCTTGCTGCTGCCCACGTCAATGGCAGCGACCGGCTCCGATCCCGTCATGTATCCTCTCCTTGCGTCATCTCGTGATCGAGACGTTCCCTGGCCTCCTCGGTGAGGCGAACCACAAGACGATCGGGCAGGCGCAGATCAATGGTCACCACATCCCTGGAAAGCAGTCCGCTGCTCCTGTCCATGCCGGCCAGCGCCATCCAGGCCTCCTGCATCCCTTCCTCGGGAAGCTGGATGTCGATGCCGCCGTCGAGATGGAGCTTCCAGCGGCGCTGGCCGATGCGCACGGCGGCAAGGACGCGGGGCGCCAGTTCCGGAGTCTGGTCGAAGAGGGCAAGGAGGTCCGCGGTGGCGGCCGGTGCTCCCGGACCCACCACCAGGAACAGCCCGGGATGGTCCTCCGGCTGGGCCCCGCCAATCACGTCACCCACGGAGTCGACGACGAAGAGTTCGCCCTGGTGTTGCCAGATGGCCAGCGGGCGGCGCTCGACGAGCTCGATGACAACGGTATCGGGCATGCGGCGCCTGATGGAGGCGTCGCGCACCCAGGCGAGCGAGGCAACCCGGGCCCTCGCTGCCTCCAGGTCGATGACGAACATGGCCTCGCCGATACCGATTCCCATGGCCTCCACGAGAGTCTCGCGATCCGTTCTCAAACGCCCCGAAACCAGAACATGGCGGACTTCGAAGCCGGCCGAGATCGAGGTTGCCACCGCCGTATCGAGCGCGCTGCGCCAGGCTGTGGCAAGATGGCCGGTCATCCAGGCGCCCGACAACAGGCCGGCGGCCAGGACAAGCGGGCCGGCCCGCCACGCAAGCGCCTTCCAGAAACGCCGGGAGCCCTTCCTGTGCGTCATCTTTCGCATCGTGCCTGCTCCGTGATCCAGCACACGAGTTCGTCGAAGCTGATCCCCGCATGGGCAGCCTGTTCGGGAACCAGGGACATCGGCGTCATGCCGGGCTGGGTGTTGATCTCGAGAAGGAAGAGATCGCCGGGCTCGCCCCTCGTGTCGTCGTAGCGGAAGTCCGCCCGCGACACGGCGTGGCAACCGAGCAGCCGGTGAGCGACCAGCGCCATCTCCATGGCCCTCCCGGCCACTTCGCTGGACACCGGGGCCGGCAGGATGTGCCGTGAACGACCCGCCGTGTACTTGTTGCGATAGTCGTAGAATCCCTCGCTGGTCATGACTTCCGTGACGCCAAGCGCTCTCTCGCCGAGGACGGAAACGGTGAGTTCGCGGCCCGGGATGTAGGTTTCGATCATGACGTCATCGCCATAGCGGAAATCCGAATCGCGCAACCGGTCGTCATTGCACCCGGCGAGTACCCGCCGTACGCCGACGCTCGATCCCTCCCGTCCGGGCTTGACGACGAAGGGTTTGCGCCAGTCGGCAGCGCAGCCGGCCTCCGAGCGGTGCGCCGTGCGCCCTTCGGGGCAGGGAATGCCGGCGGAGGCGAAGACGCGCTTGGCCATCGGCTTGTCCATGGCGAGGGCCGACGCCAGCGGGCCGGAATGGGTGTAGGGAAGGTCCATGGTCTCGAGCAGGCCCTGGATGCATCCGTCCTCGCCGAACCGCCCGTGCAGCGCGTTGAACACCACCGCCGGCGGCGGGTCGAGGGCCCTCAGGCGATGGGCGATGTCACGGTCGACATCGATGCAGGTGACCTGGCGGCCGCCTGCCTCGAGAGCCTCGGCACAGCGCTGGCCGGTGACGAGAGACACCTCGCGCTCGGCGCTCCAGCCGCCCATCAGGACTGCGACACGCCCTGTCACCGGAGACCTCCGTGGCCGGCGCGGTTCACGCGTCCCAGACAGCGGATTTCCCATTCGAGACACACCCCCTGGGAGGTCCAGACGCGGCGGCGCACATCCTCCGCCAGGGCCTCGAGATCCGCTGCCGTGGCCTCGCCGGTGTTGACGAGGAAATTGCAGTGTCTCTCGGAGACCATCGCCCCGCCGCAGCGCAGGCCGCGGCACCCGGCCCTGTCGATGAGTTCCCAGGCCCGGGCCTGGGGTGGCGGCGGATTGCGGAACGTGCTGCCGCCGGTCCGCTCCCTGGTCGGCTGGGTCAGGGCACGGCGCTCCTGGATCTCCCGGATCCGCGCCTCGATCGCCGCTGTCTCTCCTGGCTCACCGCGCAGCACACACGAGGTGAAGATCCACTCACCAGCGAGCCCGCAATGCCGGTAGCCATGGCCCAGATCCCCTGCAGGCAGCTCGTGCACGGCGCCGTCGGGGGCAACAGCGCGGACGCAGACAAGAACGTCCGCGATCTCGCGACCGTAGGCCCCGGCATTCATGGCGATGGCGCCGCCCAGCGTACCCGGGACACCGGCAAGAAACTCGAGCCCGGTGAGGCCGGCCGCCGCCGCCTGACGGGCCACGTGACCATCGAGGGCCGCCGCCCCGGCATGCACCTCGCGTCCTTCCACGGTGATGCCGGTGAAGCCGCGGCCGAGCCGGATGGTGACCCCGGCAATCCCGTGATCGCGCACCAGCACGTTGGAACCGACGCCCAGAACGGTGACCGGCAATCCGGCCGGTCGCGTCGCCATGAAATGAACCAGATCGTCCTCGTCTGCGGGGCGGAAGAGAACATCCGCCCGCCCGCCGGCGCCAAACCAGGTCGTGCGCGACAGGTCGGCTCCCTGGCGATAGGCGCCCCTGACATCCGGCAGAGACATCACGATGCCTCCTTCACGACGTCGCCGGAGAGCGCATCGAGTGCGCCGGGCAGGGCCTCGGCCCATTGCGTGATCGAACCGGCGCCCATGCAGATCACCGCATCGCCCGGCACGCTCACACGATCTACCAAGGCCGCCAGATCCTCCGGCCGGTCCAGTGAAAGCACCTGGCGATGACCGCGCTCGCGCAACCCCTCCACCAGGCGCTGACGCGAGGCGCCGGCCAGTGGCGCCTCGCCGGCGGCATGAACATCGGCGACGACAACCGCATCGGCGTCGTTGAAGCAGGCGCAGAACTCGTCGAACAGGCTCGAAAGGCGGGTGTAGCGATGGGGCTGGACGACAGCGATGATGTGTCCCTGGAACACTTCGCGCGCCGCCTCGAGAACCGCGGCGATCTCGACGGGATGGTGGGCGTAGTCGTCGATGACCGTAACCCCGCGTGCCTGCCCGATACGGGTGAAGCGGCGCCGCACCCCGGCAAAGCTGGCCAGCGCGTCCCTCACCGTATCGTCGTCGATGCCGAACTCCCGGGCCACGCAGACGGCGGCCAGAGCATTGATGACGTTGTGACGGCCCCACATCGGCAGATCGAGGTCGACCAGGGATCGCGCCACATGGGTCCGACGGTCGGTGAGGACGGCGTCGAAGCGGTAACCGGTTCCGGTGAGGCGCAGTCTGGTCCCGCGGACATCCGCCTGGGCGCCCAGTCCGTAGGTGATGATGCGGCGGTCCGTCACCCGTCCGACGAGTGAATGGACATCGACATCGTCGATGCACAACACGGCAAAGCCGTAGAACGGAATGTTCCCGACGAAGCGCGCATAGGCTTCGCGCACGGCGTCGAACGACCCGTAGCTCTCGAGGTGTTCGGGGTCCATGTTGGTGACAACCGCGACGGTCTTCGGCAATTGCAGGAAGCTGCCATCGGACTCGTCGGCCTCGGCCACCATCCAGGCGCCCCTGCCCATGCGGGTGTTGGCGCCGTAGGCGTTGACGATGCCGCCGTTGATGACCGTCGGATCGAGATCGGCACACTCCAGCATCCAGCCCACCAGTGATGTGGTGGTGGTCTTGCCGTGGGTGCCGCTGACGGCGATCGAATTGACCGGGCGCATCAGCTCGCCCAGCATCTCGGCGCGGCGCACGATGGGAATCCAGGCACGCCGGGCCTCGGCGACTTCCTCGTTGCCGGCGGCGATGGCCGATGAGACGACAACCACGCTCGCCTCACCGACATGGTCGCCGGAATGGCCGATGGCCACCGGAATACCGAGACCGCGCAGCCGCCTCACCGAGGCGCTGTCGGCGATGTCCGACCCCTGGACCGAATAGCCCTGGTTGTGCAGCACCTCGGCGATGCCGCTCATGCCGATGCCCCCGATGCCGACAAAGTGCACGGGTCCCATGGCGTCAGGTGCGCGGATCATGCCTCCTGCTCCTTCAGCACCTGGCAGGGATGGCCATTGCCGGCGGCGAGGTCCTCGATGGCCGCAGCAAGCGCCGTGGCGGCATCGGCGCGGCCAAGGCGACGCACATTCGAGGCGGCGCGCGCCAGCACCTCCGGCGAGGTCAGGAGCGTCTCAAGGCGTGCGGCAAGGGAGCGGGCGTCGGCCTCCTTCTCCTCGACCAGCCATCCGCCGCCAGCGACGGCGACGGCCGCGGCATTCACTCTCTGGTGGTCGTCCGCCGCCGCAGGGAAGGGGATCAGGACCGACGGTCGGCCCGACACCGCGAGTTCGGCGATGGTCGAGGCTCCCGCCCGGGCCACCACCAGGTGCGCGTCGGCGAGATGCCCGGCCATCTCCTCGAAGAATGGCGCCACCGTCGCTGTGACCCCGAGGGCGCGCCAGGCTGCGGCGGTGCGCCCGACATCTTCCTCGCGGCACTGCTGCACCACCCTCAGGCGTCGCCGCAGGGCACCGTCGAGGCAGTGCCCCGCATCGGGCAGCAGCGTGGCGAAGATCCCGGCCCCCTGACTTCCTCCGACCACCAGGAGATTGACCTCTCCTCGTGGTCCCGGAGGCCGGTATGCGACGCCACTCAAGGCGGAGATGGTGTCGCGGACCGGAACGCCGACGGTGACTGTCGGTCGCGCCAGCGCCGGACGCGTTTCGGCGAACGAGGTGGCCACGACCCTGGCCCTGGGAGCGAGAAGGCGGTTGGCCCGGCCGAGAACGGCATTCTGCTCGTGAACCAGCACCGGTACGCCCAGAAGTTGCGCGGCGGCAAGGGGCGGGATCGTCGGATAGCCGCCGAAACCCGCCATGACCGCCGGGCGCGAGGCATGAACCAGGCGGAGCGCCCCGGCACAACCGGCAAGCATGGTGAGGCCGGCCGCGACCTTGCCGGCAAGTGTCCGGCCGGTCGGACTGGCCGCTTTGACCTCGCGCACCGGAATGTCCCCGAGCCGGCGGGCCAGCACGGCGCCGCGCCGGTCGGTCACAGCGGTGACCTCATGGCCCCGGCGCATCAGCTCGTCGGCCACGCAAAGGGCCGGAATCAGGTGTCCGCCGGTACCGCCGGCCGCGATCATGACACGGGCACTCATGAGGGTCGTCCCCGGTTCGGGCGCCGCCGAGTCAGCGCCAGCATCAGGCCCATGCCGATGGCCATGGCAAAGAGGGACGACCCGCCGTAGGAAACGAAAGGCAACGTCATGCCGGTGGTTGGAAGCAGCCTCAGGGCAACCCCCATGTTGACCACCGCCTGCACGGCGAACTGGATGACCAGACCGGCCACCGCGAGGAGTACGAAGAGATCCCGCTCGTCACGCAGGCGTACGAATCCGCGCAGCGCCACGAAGGCATAGAGCGACACAAGCACCAGGCAGGCGATGAGCCCGAACTCCTCGCCGCCGACGGCAAAGATGAAGTCCGAGTGGGCGTCCGGCAGATGATCCTTGATCACGCCCTCGCCCGGGCCGCGTCCCCTGAAGCCGCCGGACTCGAAGGAACGCAGCGACATCTCGATCTGGTAGGTGTCGACGGAGTCGGGATCGAAGAAGCCGTTGATGCGATCCCTGACATAGTCGAACTGGCGATAGCCGATGAAGAGGCCGAGAATCGCCGCCACGGCAACAGCCGCCACCACGAGGAAGGGCAGGCCGCCGAGGAAGAGCTGGCTGCCCCAGACGGCGAGCACGATGAAGGTGGTCCCGAAGTCCGGCTGCAGAACCAGCAGGCCGGCGACGACCGCTGTCAGCGCACACGACAGCAGGATCCCGGGAAACCCGGGAACATGCCTGCCCGTGGCCAGCAGCCATGCCGTGGTGATGGCAAGGGCCGGCTTGGCAAACTCCGAGGCCTGGAGCGAAAAGACACCCAGCGGAATCCATCGTTGCGCGCCCTTGGTCCTCGCTGCAACCAGCAGGGTCACGACCAGAAGCGTGAGGGAGACGATCATCAGGGCGAGACCGGCGCGCCGGACCTGGACCGGATCGAGCAGGGACAGGCTCACCAGGATGGCCACCGCCGGAACCAGGAACAGAAACTGCCGTTCGGCAAAGTGGAAGGCATCGACGCCGATGCGCTCGGCAACCGGCGGGCTGGCGGCAAGAATCAGGATGGCCCCGAAGATCATGAGGATGAAGAGGGCCGACATGTTCCAGCGATCAATGGTCCACCACCAGCGGGCCACCATGCTCCTGTCCGTGCGGTCGAAGGTGGTCATCGCCTGTTCCTGCCGGCTGCGGAGCGCGTCTTGCGCGCCGGCGTCCTGGCCGCCGCGGCCGGGGTATCGGCGCGGCTCTTCGTTTCGGCGAGGACAAGCTCGCGAAACCTGTTCCCTCTTTCCTCGAAGCTGGAGAACTGGTCGAAGGATGCACAGGCCGGCGACAGCAGGACCACGGCACCCGCCCTGCGGTCTTCAAGCGCCTGCTTCGTGGCCTCGGCCACGGCGCGTCCGAGATCACCGCAATTGGTGTAGGGCACCTGACCATCCAGGGTCTGCGCCAGGGCGCCGGCCGCCTCACCGATGAGAAAGGCATGAACCATCCTCGGAAAGTGGGCCGACAGGGTGGCGATGCCGCCGTCCTTGGCCCGGCCGCCGGCAATCCAGTAGATGTTTTCGAAACAGGAAAGTCCGCGGGCTGCGGATTCGGCGTTGGTGGCCTTGCTGTCGTTGACGAAGGTCACGCGCTTGAACTCGGTAACGACCTCCTGGCGATGGGCCAGCCCGGAGAAGGTGGCAAAGGCATCCGCGACGTCCCTGCCGTCGACGCCGAGGGTGCGAATCACGGCATGGGCGGCCGCGGCGTTCTGCATGTTGTGGACGCCCCGCAACGACGGCAGGGAGGCGAGATCCGCGATCTCGACGGCCTGGCCATCGAGGTCGTCAATGAGAACTCCGTCATCGATCCGCACACCCCGCCTGATGAAGCGCTGCGCCGACACCGGAACGACGGACCGGCCGCGGCGTCCGGCAAGTTCGGAGTGAATGCGCCGGCAGATGTCGTCGTCGACGCCGATGATGGCGGTCTGCGACGACGCGCGCCGGGTGAAGATGCGCGTCTTGGAGGCGATGTAGTTCGGAAAATCGCCATGACGCTCGATGTGGTCGGGGGCGATGTTGAGCAACACGGCGACGTCGCTGACCAGTGAACGGATGAGATCGAGCTGGAAGGATGACAGTTCGAGAACATAGATCCCGTCATCACTTCCCACCTCAAGATCAAGCACCGGCACACCGATGTTGCCGCCGAGCTGGACTTCCCGGCCGGCGGCCTGCAGCAGATGCGTGACGAGCGCCGATGTCGTCGACTTGCCGTTGGTGCCGGTCACTCCCACCACCCGGCCCGGCGGCCGCGACCGGGCAAAGAGTTCCATGTCGCCGACGATCTCGATCCTGGTGATCAGCGCCCGTGCCACCAGGGGGTGCGGCGCCGGATGGGTCAGCGGCACCCCGGGGGACAGCACGAGACTGGTAAAGGCATCCCACTCGGTACGGTAGAGATCGTTGAGCGTGACCCCGAGGTCTTCCGCCATGGTGCGGCGCAGCGGATCATCGTCCCATGCACTGACCTCGGCTCCGCCGGCTTGCAGGGCCAGTGCGGCCGAGATGCCTGATTTTCCCAGCCCGAAGACCGCGATCGACTTGCCTGCATGTTGAGAGAGATCGATCATCACGTTCACCGCAACTTGAGAGTGGCGAGGCCAATCAGCGCCAGCACCGCGGCGATGATCCAGAAGCGGATGACGATCGTCGCCTCACTCCAGCCCTTGCGTTCGAAGTGATGGTGGATGGGAGCCATGGCGAAGATGCGTCGTCCGGTCAGCCGGAAGGAGGCCACCTGGAGGATCACCGACACCGTTTCGAGCACGAAGATGCCGCCGACCACGGCGAGCACCAGTTCATGCTTGGTGATGACTGCGATGGTGCCGAGCGCCGCTCCCGATGCCAGGCTGCCGGTGTCGCCCATGAAGATCATGGCCGGTGGCGCATTGAACCAAAGGAACCCGAGCCCGGCGCCCATCAGGGCGCCGCACAGCACCGCGAGTTCGCCTGAACCCGGGACTGCGGGAAGCTGCAGGTATTCCGAATAGACGGCGTGACCCGAGAGATAGGCGACGATGCCGAAGGTCATCGCGGCGACAATGATCGGTCCGATCGCCAGGCCATCGAGACCGTCGGTGAGATTGACGGCATTGGAGGTGCCGACGATCACGAAGGCGGAGAAGACGATGTAGAACCATCCAAGATCGATCAGGACATCCTTGAAGAAGGGCAGCGCCAGGGACGTACCAAGAGTTCCGCCGGTCAGCCAGGCGATCGCCAGGGCGGCAGCAAGGGCCGCCACCGCCTCGGCGATGATGCGGGTCCGCCCGGCGAGGCCCCTGGTGGAGTGCGCCGAGACCTTGAGATAGTCATCGACCAGGCCCAGCGCCCCGAACCCGAGCGCCACCAGCAGCACGATCCACACGAAGCCATTGGTCAGATCCGCCCACAGCAGCGTCGACGCGGTAACGGACAGCAGGATAAGGACACCGCCCATGGTCGGCGTTCCCGCCTTCGTGACCAGGTGATGCGCAGGTCCGTCGTCCCTGATCGGCTGCCCCTTGGCCTGGAAGGTCTTGAGCCATGCGATGATGCGGTCGCCGAACAGCAGGGAGATGAGCAGACCGGTCATGATGGCGCCGCCGGTGCGGAAGGTGATGAAGGAGAACAGGCGCAAGGCGCCGACGTCATCCGAGATCAGGGGATAGAGGCCGTGGAACATCGGTCTAGCTTCCCCGTTCCGCAAACGCCTCGACCACGGACTCGAGGCCCATGCGCCGCGATCCCTTGACGAGAACCACGTCACCCGGCCGCAGGCACTCCGCGAGCAGCGTGGCCATGGTTTGCGAATCGCAGGCCGACCCGCCGCGGCAGGCGAGAGGGAGGGCATCCATGAGATGGTCCATGAGCGGCCCGACGGTAAAGACCCGGTCCGCCACCGCGCCGGCCGGAGCGGCGAGGCCAGCGTGGTGGAAGGCGGCATCGTCGCCGAGTTCCGCCATGTCGCCGAGCACCGCGATGCGCCGGCCTCCCGGGCCCGTCGGCGTACGGGCCAGCACGTCAAGAGCCGCATGGACAGCCACCGGACTGGCATTGTAGGTCTCGTCGATGACGACGGCGCGGCCACCGGGAAGCGCGATGGCGCGCCGGACGCCGCGCCCGGGCAGGGGAAGGATGGAGGCCAGCGATGCCGCCGCTTCGCCGACGTCTGCGCCGAGCGCCTCGACGGCCGCCAGCACGGCAACGCTGTTGAGCGCCATGTGGCGACCGTGAAGGGAGAGATCATAGTCGAACTCCTTCCCGGCCACCGCCACGCGTACCCGCGATCCGGTCGCCACGGGAGTCCAGTTGACGAAACGGAAATCCGCCCGACGCGAGGCGCCGAAGCGCATGATCGTCACGCCGCGTCGCGCCGCCCGGTCCTCGAGGGCCGCCGCATGGCGGTTGTCGGCATTGATGATCGCCACTCCGCCCTGATCGAGACCGTCGAAGATCGCGGCCTTCTCCTCGACAAGCGCGTCCTCGCTGGCGAAATGTCCGATGTGCACGGGTTCGACTGTGGTGACGAGCGCCACATGGGGACGGACCAGTCGGGCAAGGGGTCGGATCTCTCCCGGTGCATTGGTGCCGATCTCGAAGACGCCGTAGTCGCTCGCCCGGGGCATGCGCGCCAGGGACAACGGTGTGCCGACCTGATTGTTGTGGCTGCGGTCGCTGGCGTGGGCGAGGCCCTGATGCGCCAGCACCCGGTGCAGCATGTCCTTGGTTCCGGTCTTGCCGACACTGCCCGTCACCGCCGCGATCCGCGCCGCTGTCCGCTGGCGCGCCGCCCGGGCGAGGTCTTCCAGGCCATCGAAGGTGTTGACCACGAGCAGAAGCGGCGATGCCACAGGCACGCCTTTGGGCCTGTGTTCGACCATGGCCGCCGCCGCACCGTTCTCGAAGGCGTGACCGACATGGCGGTGGCCATCCGTGACGCTCCCGGACAACGCCACGAAGAGATCGCTCTCGGACACTTCCCGGCTGTCGAAGGCCACGCCATCCGCCTCGAAGGACATGGTGGTTCGCCCTCCGGTGGCCCGCGAGGCGCTCTTGTCGGTCCAAAGTCTGTCGCGGCTCATGACCCGCCTCCCCGGAAGGCGCGCCTCACCTCCTCGCGGTCGTCGAAGGGAAGGACAACGCCGTTCACGACCTGTCCTTTTTCATGTCCCTTGCCGGCCACCACCAGCACATCATCGCCATCCAGCGAGGCTACGGCCTTGCGGATGGCTTCGCGGCGATCGCCGCTTTCGCACGCGCCTGGCGCCGCCGCGAGAATGGCGCGCCGGATCAGGGCCGCATCCTCGCTGCGCGGATTGTCGTCGGTCACGCAGACATCATCGGCGAGACGCGCTGCGATGGCCCCCATTTGAGACCTTTTTTCACGGTCCCGGTCACCACCGCAGCCGAAGACCACCCCCAGGCGTCCCCCGGTTGAGCCGCGCAGGCCGGAGAGCACCGTGGCGAGGGCATCGGGCGTGTGAGCGTAATCGACGTAGACCCTGGCGCCGGCCGGATGGCCAGGCACCATCTCGAGGCGCCCGGGAACACATTCAAGGTGTCGCGCCAGGGCAAGAATGTCGTGCACGGGCTGATCCTCGACGGCGGCGACAAGGGCCGAGGCACACAGGACGTTCATGGCCTGGAAGCGTCCGGCAAGCGGCAGCGTGACCGTGCGGGTGACGCCTGCAGCCCTGACCTCCAGGACCTGATGGCCGTCGGCCGTGTCCTCGAGTCCCTCGAGAGTGATGTCGCCCGCCGTCTCGCCAAAGGACACGATGGTCCGGTTCCCCAGGCGGCCGGCCGCGGCGGCATGTTCGGCCATGTCAGCATTGAGAACGGCCGTGCCGCCATCGCGCATCAGGTCGAACAGATGCAGTTTGGCCTCAAGATAGGACTCGGCGGTGACGTGATAGTCGAGATGGTCCTGGCTGAAGCTGCTGAAGGCCACCGCATCGACAAGAAGACCGTCAAGGCGACGCTGGTGAAGGCCGTGGCTTGACGCCTCGAGAGCGACGCGGCCGATGTTGCGGGCTCGCAGGCGACCAAGACAGGCATGGAGCCCGGCAGGATCGGGCGTGGTGTGCCCGAGACCCTGAACGCCTTCCGGCGTGATCAGGCCGAGAGTACCCAAGGAGGCCGCCCGGACGCCCATGGCGGACCAGAACTGGCGGCAGAAATCAACCACCGAACTCTTGCCGTTGGTCCCGGTCACCGCCACCACGATGCCGGGTTGCGGTGCGTGGAAACGGGCGCACATGCGGGCAAAGACGTGGCGCGGGCTGGCGGCCGTCACCATGGCCGCGCTTCCTTCAGGCAACGGAATCGCCGGTTCGTCCCCGACTAGGACCGCCGCCGCGCCGCGGCCGAGGGCATCGTCGACAAAGCACCGGCCATCGGTCCGACTGCCCCTGAAGGCGGCGAAGAGGTGGCCGTGACGAACCTGCCTTGAATCGGCCGCAAGGCCGGTGATGTCGATGTCGGACATCCCGTGACACTGGCGCGCCGGCAGGCCATCGATGAGCTCAGAAAGACGCAACGATCATCTCCAGCTGCTCTTCGGGATCACCGTGTGCCTGCGGCAGGCCGACAAATATTCCATCGTCCGGGAGGATCCCCAGCATGGGACCAAGGCGTGCGATGATGTTTCCGACCGCAGGCGCGGCGGTCCAGCCTGCCGTGGCGTAACCGAAGGTCTCCTCGGTTCCCTTCGGTTCATCGACGGAAAGCAGCACCACATACTGCGGATCGTTGATCGGAAAGGCGGCGACAAATGACGAGATCAGCTTTCTCCTGTCGTAGCGGCGACTCTCGCCGGGTTGTTCAGCGGTGCCCGTCTTGCCACCGATGAGGTAGCCGTCGACCTGGGCCTTGCGGCCGCTGCCGAAGCGAGTCACGAGATGGGTCAGCATGCGCACCGTCCGAGACGTCTCTTCGGCAATCACCCTGTGGCCCGCCTCCGGCTCGCCGTGGCCTTTCAGGAGGGTCGGCTGACGGAACACGCCGCCGTTGACCATGGCCGCCACGGCTGCAGCCACCTGCACCGGCGATACGGCAATGCCGTGGCCGAAACCGATGGTGATGGTGCTGAGCGTGCCCCACTTCGAGGGATAGAGCGGCCGTGCGACCTCGGGCAACTCGATGGCGGACCGGGTGAGCAGGCCGATGCGCTCGAGGAATTCCTTCTGATAGTCGCCCCCTACCGCCAGCGCCAGGCGCGCGGCGCCGATGTTGGAGGAGTGCACCATGATCTCGGGCAGGGTCAGCCAGCGGTTCTGCGGCTTGTAGTCGGTGATCGTGAAGCGGCCGGCAGTCAGAGGCTGCGATGCGTCGAACGCATCGCCGAGACGCGCCACGCCGGCCTCGTAGGCCATGGCGGCGGTGAAGGTCTTGAAGATGGATCCGAGTTCATAGGCGCCAAGTGTCGCCCGATTGAACCGGCTGACAGGAGCGCTGGCTGCCGGATTGGCCGGATCGAAGTCCGGCACGGAGACCATGGCGAGGATCTCGGCGCTGTGAGCATCCATGACCACGGCAGTTCCGCCCTTGGCCCTGAAGGTCTCGACGGTACGCAGGAGTTCGTCGCGCACCATCTGCTGGATGCGGACATCCAGCGACAGCGCGACATCGTCTGCCTTGTCGACAAGCAGTTGCTCATCCAACGCCTGTTCGATTCCCGCCAGCCCACGGCCATCGATATCCGTGTACCCCACCACGTGGGATGTCAGCGGACCCTGAGGCCAGATGCGCCGTTCCTCGACGACAAATTCGAGACCCGGCTGGTAGAGATCGCGCACCGCCCGTTGCACGCGTGGTTCGAGCTTGCGGCGAATCCACTCGAAACGCCTGGTGCTCGTCATCAACCCGAGAAGATGATCGCGGTCCATGTCCGGGAAGACCTGGAGAAGCGCTGTCGCCGTCGCCTGCGGGTCCGTGATCTCGGCAGGATCGACATAGAGGGACGCTACCGACAGACTCGAGGCCAGCAACACCCCGTTGCGATCCACGATGTTGGCCCGTCCCTTCGGCGCCACGGCCTCCGCCACCAGTGCGGCCTCGACCGGCGCCACACTCATGACGTCGACGAGACGCCCTCCGATGACGACGAAGGCAGTCAGAATGCACATCGCCACGACCATCAGGCGCTGTTTGCACAATCCCACGGCCTGCTTGCTTGCGCCTTCCAGGACCAGCGGCGCCACATGTGCCCCTTGCCCGCTCACAGTCCCTCCTCCCCGGCGCCTGACTGGCCCCAGGTGGTGCCGATGCTGATCGCCGGCGGCGCCAGCGGTATGCCCGATACCGGAGACAGCTGGCGCACCGACACCGGCACGAGGTCCGCAAGATGGCGACTCGCCAGATCCTTGATGCGCTCGGGCCGGCTGAGATAGCTCCACTCGGCCGCCAGCACCCTGACGGTCTCGCGCTGTTCGGCGAGTTCGTCATCAAGCCCCTCGAGTTCCTGCCTGAGTTCCGTCGCATGGTGCTGCTGCGAAAAGACGATGAGCGCGGCAACGAGCGCGCCGATCATCCACAGCCATCCTGCGCGCCCCGTCATGCGGCCATCTCCCAGGATGGCGCCGACGTCCGCACGGCATGGCGCAGGCGGGCCGAACGGGCCCGTGGATTGAATCCGGTCTCGCCGGAGGCGGGCCGCAGCGGACGCTTCGTCACGAGACGGAAGGTCGGCTCCGGCGCCGCGCCGACCGGGGGTTGATGGCGTCCCGGGAGGGCGTCCCGGCCACTGCGCTGCCGCAGGAACCGCTTGACGATCCGGTCCTCCAGGGAGTGGAAGGCGACAACCACGAGGCGTCCACCATCCCGCAGCACGGCTTCGGCGGCCACGAGACCCCGTTCGATCTCCTGCAGCTCCTGGTTCACCCAGATACGCAGGCCCTGGAATGTCCGGGTGGCCGGGTCGATTCCTCCGGGAGACTGCCGCACGGTGCGGCGCACGATGTCGGCCAGTTCACCGGTCCGCGTGATCGGCGAGGCGGCACGCGCCCGGACGATCGCCCGGGCCACGGCACGCGCCCGCCGTTCTTCCCCGAACTCGCTGATGATCCGGTGAAGGCCGTCCTCGTCGAGCGTGTTGACCGCATCGGCTGCGGTCGGCCCCGTGGCGCCCATGCGCATGTCGAGGGGACCGTCGTGGCGGAAGGAAAACCCGCGCCCGGCGTCGTCGATCTGCGTCGACGACACACCGAGGTCAAAGACGGCGCCATCGACCGGCCCTCCCACTTCTTCGGCGATCAGGGACTCGAGCCCGGAAAAGCGCCGTTCGACGACGGTAAGCCGTCCGTCACGGCGGCGCGCCATCCTGTGGCCCTCGCGTACCGCCACGGGATCCCTGTCGAGGGCAATGACCCGGCAGGACGCCGCGTCGAGCAGTGCCGCCGTGTAGCCGCCGGCGCCGAATGTCGCATCGACAATGATGTCACCATCGGCCGGTTGCAGGCAGGCCAGCGCCGTCTCGAGCAGGACCGGGACGTGGCTTGCGGTCATGATGGCTCCCTCTTGCCGGTCAGCGGGAGACTGATGGTCTCGCGCTTGCGGATCGCATTCCGGAACGCCTCGTCCTGCCTCGCCCGGCCTCTCACGGGCTCCCAGATCTGGATGTGGCGCCCCAGACCTATGAAACATGCTTCGGCATCGATCCCCGCATGCGCCCTGAATTCTGCGGGAAGCACGATCCGCCCTTCCCGGTCGAGTCGCAGATTGAGAGCCGAGCCGAAGATGGCGAAGGCGCTGTCCATCGCCTCGCTGGAAAACACCTGTTCGGAGTTGGAGACGAAACGGGAGAACTCCGCCGACTCGAAGACATCGAGTGCCGCTTCTCCCGAAACGGACCGCATGACGTAAAGACCCAGTTCCGGGCTGTCGAAACGGGCGCGAAAGTCCGGTGGGACGGAAACTCGCCCCTTGGCGTCGACTGTCTTGGTGTGCGTTCCCGCAAAGATCTTCGGTAGCGCACCTGGACTTCGTGCCATTTTCGTTTGACCGCTTTCGCCGCCTCTTCCCTTGGGCATTCTTGGGAATACTTGGGAAAAATTGGGATGTCAAACAAGAAATCACTGGAATCAATGTTTTGAGCTGTCTGCTCTCGCTTCCAGAACATTCTATATGTTGCGGCGCCCCGTCAATCAGTGACTTCATCTGGTAGGGTGCCCGGCGCTATTCCGGCTGTCCACAGGAAATTCGACATGACCGGTGGATAGAATCTCGGTGCGCACGAGAGAGGAGTCGAGGCTGTCACGGATACGTGCGGCCGGGATTCAGGCGGACTGTAAGCCGGGTTCTGTGGTCCGCCCCTTCAAGATTCCGGAGGCGGCCGATGGCCATTCATCTGGGACGCGCGTTACCGCGCGCCTCGCGCGATCAACCCGGGCGGCGGGACCGGAAACGGGCCTCGTGACACCACGTGCCGCCCCTACTCGATCTTGCTCCTGGCGGGGTTTGCCATGCCGTCTGCGTTGCCGCAGACGCGGTGCGCTCTTGCCGCACCCTTTCACCCTTGCCGCCGGCGCTGCGGCCGGAGGCGGTCTGCTTTCTGTGGCACTTTCCCTGGGGTCACCCCCGCCGGGCGTTACCCGGCGCCATGTTTCCGTGGAGCCCGGACTTTCCTCCCTTCCCCGGGACAAGGGGAAGAGCGGCCATCCGTCCGCCTGATTCCCGATTCCGAGGGATAGCGTGCCGGGGTGAGCGGGTCAATGCGCCGCGTCAAGGAGGGCCGCGAGACGGGCCATGGTCTCGCCGTCCGCCACGCCGTCCACGCGCGCCGGACGAAAGTGGCGCTGGAAGGCGGTGACGACGGCGGCCGTGACGGCGCCGTAGGCACCGTCCGGCGCGATCGCGTATCCGAAACCCGCCAGACGTTCCTGCAGGCGCACGACGGCATCACCGCTTTCCCCTACCCCCAGGCATGGTGTGGCCGGCGGCCGCGGCGCCGGCCACAGTCCAACGCCCTGGCTCGCCAGCCAGCGCCAGTCAAATAGTTCTCCGGGGTCCTGCTTGCGCTGCGGCGCGACATCACTGTGTCCAAGGACATGGCGCTGGCGGATGCCATGGCGTGCGAGGACCTCGCGCGACAAGGCCGCCACGGTATCCATCTGCCGCCCGGGGAAAGGCGGCAACCCTCCGGCGTGGCCGGGATTGACGATCTCGATCCCTACCGAGGCGCTGTTGACGTCGCGCAGTCCCTGCCAGCACGCCACACCGGCGTGCCAGGCGCGGCGCGCTTCGGGAACCAGCCGAATGACCTCGCCATCCTCGTCGACAAGCCAGTGGGCGCTGACCCTGGACGAGGGATCGACGAGGCGCTGCAGGGCGACCCCGGCATCGGACATTCCGGTGTAGTGGAGGATGAGCATGAACACCTCCCGACGCCGGTCGTCGGCGTTGGGAGAAAGATCGTGCCTGGCCGTCATGCTGCCGGGCATTGCAGCGTCCGGCGCGTCACACTAGGTTCACACCGTGCCAGACGCGCAGCCTGTGAGACAATCATGCCAGACATCAGAAATATCGCCATCGTCGGCCCATCGCTCAGCGGAAAGACGACTCTCCTCGAGGCCATGCTCTACATCTGCGGTGCCATCGGCCGCAAGGGTTCCGTGAAGGAAGGGAATTCGGTCGGCGATTCGGCGCCGGAGGCGCGCCAGCGCAACATGAGCACGGAGGTCTCCGCCGGCCACGCCACCTTCGAGGGAGTCCACTTCAATTTTCTCGACTGCCCGGGCTCCATCGAGTTCCAGGCCGAGGCGCGCAACGCGCTCATCGGCGCCGACGCCGCGGTGGTGGTCTATGAGCCAGTGGTGGAGCGGGCAACGACCCTGGCGCCGGTCTTGCGCTTCCTTGAACACAACCGGATTCCCCATCTCGTGTTCATCAACAAGATGGACCGCACGGCCACCCTGATGCGCGAACTCCTGCCGGCCATGCAGGACGTCTCCGCAACGCCCCTGCTGATCACCCAGGTGCCGGTTCGCGACAACGACCACGTCACCGGCTATGTCGACCTGATCAGCGAGTCGGCCTGGCGCTACCACGAGGGCGGCGCCTCCGAAGCCATCGAGATGCCCGACGGCGTCATGGAACGCGAGGACGAGGCGCGCAACATGATGCTGGAGGCCCTCGCCGACTTCAGCGACGACCTGATGATGCAGATTCTCGAGGACGAGGTGCCGACCCAGGACGAGGTGGTTGGCGAACTCAGCGGGGCCTTCGCAGAGGCGCGGGTGGTGCCTGTCCTGCTTGGGTCGGCGGAACTCGAGAACGGCGTCCGCCGTCTGCTCCAGGAACTGCGCCACTGGACACCCGATCCCGACAGCGCCGCCGAGAGACGTGGCGGCGACGGCCCCTTCGCCGCCCAGGTGCTCAAGACCTACAACACCCAGCATGGCGGCAAGCTGTCGCTCGCCCGGATCTGGCGCGGCGAAGTCAGGGACGGCGAGACGGTCAACGGAAACCGCATCGGCGGCATGTACCACCTCCAGGGCGGCCAGAACGTCAAGTTCGACCATGCCGCGGCCGGCGATATCGTCGCCTTCGGCCGCCTCGAGGGAGCGCGCACCGGGGACACCCTCATCATGGGCAACGCCGCTCCGGACGAAGATGCCGCCTGGCCGCGCGCCGAGGCACCGCCCCGCCTCTACGGTCTGGCGATTCATGCGGCACGCCGCGAGGACGAAGTGAAGATGGCCACGGCACTCCATCGCATTCACGAGGAGGATCCCTCCATCGAGCCCGAGCAGGACTCGGACCTCAACCAGCTGGTGCTCTGGGGCCAGGGCGACATGCACCTGCAGACGGCCTTCTCCAAGCTGTCGGGGCGCTACGGGGTCGAGGTGACATCCGGGAGACCGCTGGTGCCCTACAGGGAGGCCATTCGCAAACCGACCACCCAGCATGGCCGCTTCAAGCGCCAGACCGGCGGCAGCGGCATGTTCGGCGACGTCCACATCAACATCCGCCCGCTGGCCAGGGGCGCGGGCTTCGAGTTCGCCAACTCGGTAACCGGCGGCAACATACCGAGGCAGTACATTCCCGCCGTCGAGGCAGGGGTGAAGGAGTATCTCCTCCAGGGTCCGCTCGGCTTTCCCGTGGTCGACATCGCCGTGGAGGTCTTCGACGGCAAGTACCATGACGTCGATTCCAACGAGATGGCCTTCAAGCTGGCGGCGCGGGTTGCCATGAGCGAAGGCATGCCCTCGTGCGGTCCGGTGCTCCTCGAGCCGATCATGAACGTGCGAATCCATGCCCCCAATTCGGCCACCGCGCGCGCCCAGCAGCTGGTCACCGGACGGCGTGGCCAGATTCTCGGCTTCGAGGCGCGCGAAGGCTGGAAGGAATGGGACACCGTCACCGCGCACATGCCTCAGGGCGAGACCCTCACGCTCATCAGCGAACTGCGTTCCCTGACCCAGGGCGTGGGCTACTTCGACATGACGTTCGACCATCTCCAGGAGTTGACCGGGCGCGAGGCCGATCAGATCATCGAGGATCGCAAGCAGCATCTCGAGGCCGCATGACCGCCGTCTGTCTGATTTCGGTCATTTGCCACGACCGCGCCGGACTCGTGGCCGATCTCGCCGGTCACCTCTACGATCTCAACGCCAATCTCTCCGACACCACCTTCGCCGTCCTCGGAGACATGGCGGAGTTCACCTGCATCGCGGAGATTCCCGATGACGTCGCCACGGCGACGGTGCAGCGGGACCTCGAGACTCTGGAAGGCGTTGCCGCAGGCCGGGTCACGGTCGCCACCTTCGACATGCGCGCGGTGCATGACGAGAGCGGGCACATCACCCACCGCATCGAACTCGACGGACCGGATGCGCCGGGACTCATCCTGCGCATTGCGGAGGTCTTCGGCAGCTTTGGCGCCAATATCGTGCGCATGAACTCCGAGCGCATTCCGGCGCCCGGCCACGATCGCTACGTGACGCGGTTCGCGGTCCATATCCCCGACCACCGGGTGGACCCGTGTCTGGCCACGGTGGCCAACACCGCCGGCGAAATGCGTCTGGCCTGGCGCGTATCGGAAGTCACGAACGCCTCATGAAGGCGGCGTGCCCCGGTGACGCCAGCCACCCATTCACCAAGAGCCATTGCCCCGGGAGGGAACCCTAGACCATGTCGACACCAGCATCGGACATCGAGATCGCCCAGGCCGCGACACTGAGACCGATCATCGAACTCGCCCAGGACCGACTGGGAATCGGAGCCGAACATCTCGAACCCTATGGCCACGACAAGGCAAAACTCTCCTTCGACTACATCAAGGGCCTGGAAGGTCGCGACAAGGGCCGGCTGGTTCTCGTCACCGCCATCACCCCGACCCCGGCGGGCGAGGGCAAGACGACGACCACGGTGGGCCTCGGCGATGCACTCAACCGCATCGGCCGCAAGACACTGATCTGCCTCAGGGAGCCGTCGCTCGGCCCCTCGTTCGGCGTCAAGGGAGGAGCAGCCGGCGGCGGTCATGCGCAGATCGTGCCCATGGAGGACATCAATCTCCATTTCACCGGTGACTTCCACGCCATCGGCGTCGCCAACAACCTGCTGGCCGCCATGGTCGACAATCACATCTACTGGGGCAACGCGCACGGCATCGACGAACGCCGGGTGGCATGGCGCCGCGTCGTCGACATGAATGACCGGGCCCTGCGGTCCATCGTCAACTCGCTGGGCGGAGTCGCCAACGGGTTTCCGCGCCAGGACGGCTTTGACATCACCGTTGCCTCCGAGGTCATGGCGATCTTCTGTCTGGCCACGGACATCGACGATCTCAAGCGCCGGCTCGGCAACATCATTGTTGCCCACACGCGCCAGAGGACACCTGTCACGGCGCGTGATCTCAATGCCGAGGGCTCCATGGCCGCACTCCTCAAGGATGCCATCAAACCCAACCTCGTGCAGACCCTGGAGAACAATCCCGCCTTCGTGCACGGCGGCCCCTTCGCCAACATTGCCCACGGCTGCAACTCCGTGCTCGCCACGTCCAGCGCCCTCCGCATGGCCGACTACGTGGTCACGGAAGCCGGATTCGGTGCCGATCTCGGAGCCGAGAAGTTCTTCGACATCAAGTGCCGCAAGGCGGGACTGTCTCCGGATGCCGTGGTCATCGTCGCCACCATTCGGGCCCTCAAGATGCACGGCGGCATCGCCCGCGATGACCTGGCCAGGGAAGACGTTGCCGCCGTCAGGAGAGGGTTTGCGAACCTGCAGCGGCATATCACCAACGTGGCCCGGTTCGGCGTGCCGGCTGTCGTCTCCGTCAATCGCTTCTCCGCCGACACCGATGCCGAGGTCAGGACCTTGCTTGAACTGTGCGCCGCGGAGGGCGTGCGCTGTGTCGAGGCCACCCACTGGGCCAACGGCGGAGCCGGGGCCGTCGACCTCGCCGAGGCCGTGGTGGAACTCGCCGAGAGTGGCGCCGCCGACTTCCGGCCACTCTATCCCGACGACATGCCGCTCGAGGAGAAGATCCGGACCATCGCCCGGCAGATCTACCGTGCCGACGACATCGACGTGCCTGCCGCCATCTCGCGCCAACTCACCGAACTCGACGATACCCCGGCCGGCACCTGGCCGGTGTGCATGGCCAAGACCCAGTACAGCTTCTCCACCGATCCGTCACTGAAGGCCGCGCCCACGGGATTCACCATTCCGCTGCGCGAGGTCCGGGTCTCGGCCGGTGCCGAATTCCTCGTCGTCGTCACGGGCGCCATCATGACCATGCCCGGATTGCCGAGAGTCCCCGCGGCCGACAACATCGGTGTCGATTCCCGGGGCCGCATTTCCGGTCTGTTCTGACACCGTCGAGGCGCTGCAATAACGGTTGACTTCCGTGCGATGCAACCCAAGTGTCATGGTTGAGGCTGCCGGGATGGCGTTCCCCGGACCCGGGGAATGGCCGCTGCCCTTCCAGGCTTGCGCCCCCGACCGGATCATCCAGCAAGGAGCAGACCATGACACTATCGATTGGCAGTACGGCCCCTGACTTTGAACAGGATTCGACGGTGGGCCGCATCAGGTTTCACGAATACATCGCTGATTCCTGGTGCATCCTCTTTTCCCACCCCAAGGACTACACACCGGTGTGCACGACCGAACTCGGTACCGTGGCGGGCATGAAGCCCGAGTTTGACCGGCGCAACACCAGGCTGATCGGCCTTTCAGTCGACGGCGTGGCCGACCACGAAGGCTGGTCGAAGGATATCGAGGACGTCACAGGCCATGCACTCAACTATCCGCTGCTGGCCGACACCGACCTTTCCGTCGCCAAGGCCTACAACATGCTGCCGGCAGGAGCCGGTGACACGTCCGAAGGCCGCACCCCGGTGGATAACGCGACGGTGCGGACGGTCTACATCATCGGTCCCGACAAGCAGATCAAGGCGATGGTGAGCTATCCGATGTCGACGGGACGCAACTTCGACGAGATCCTGCGCCTGCTCGATTCCTGCCAGCTGACCGCCAGTCACAAGGTGGCCACTCCGGCCAACTGGCAACGTGGTGAGGACGTCATCATCGTTCCCGCCGTCAAGGACGACGAGGCAAGGGAGAGGTTCCCTGAAGGCTGGAAGGCGCCGAAGCCCTACCTGCGCATCGTGCCGCAGCCCTCCGACTGACACGCCGGGGGAGCCGCAGCAACGCGGCTCCCCCGCCCTATCTGGCGATGGCGAAGGCATCGAGGGATATCCGGCCGGCAGCGGAGAGCGAAGGGCCCGCGGTCGAACAACTCGACACGGTTCCCACAACGAGTGGCGCCGATGCCGTCAGGATGGCGCTGACCACCATGCCCGAAGGGCCCGGTGTCTACCGCATGCTCTCCCCGGAAGGTGAAGTTCTCTATGTCGGCAAGGCACGCAACCTGGCCCACCGGGTTGCGACCTACGCGCAGCCGGGACGCCTCGATCCACGTCTGCACAGGATGGTCGCCGGCACGGTCGCCGTCGAAGTGGTCACCACGGCAACGGAAGCCGAGGCGCTGCTTCTCGAAGCCAATCTCATCAAGAAACTCAAGCCGCGCTACAATGTCGTCCTGCGTGACGACAAGTCCTTTCCCTACATCCTGCTGCGACGCGATCACCGGTGGCCGCAGATCGTCAAGCATCGCGGGGCCCGGCGCCTGCGGGGGGACTACTTCGGACCCTTTGCCAGCGCCGGTGCGGTCAACCGGACCATCACGGCCCTGCAGAAGGCCTTTCCCCTGAGAAGCTGCTCCGATCACGTGCTGGACCACCGCACCCGGCCTTGCCTGCAGTACCAGATCAGGCGATGCGTGGCACCCTGTGTCGGACTGGCCGACGATGAGGACTATGAACACCTGACGGGAGACGTCCGCGCCTTTCTCAAGGGCCAGACCCGGGAAGTCCAGGACGGTCTGTCCCGACGCATGCAGGAGGCTGCCGACGCCCTTGAATTCGAGCGTGCCGCCGGGCTGCGCGACCGCATTCGCGCCCTCAACCACATCCAGGCGCACCAGCAGATCAACGTGCCGACACTCACCGCGGCCGACGTCGTGGCGCTTCACCGGGAAGGAGGCCAGACCTGCATCCAGGTCTTCTTCATCCGCCACGGTCGCAACTACGGCAACAGGGCCTACTGGCCCGGGCGCAGCGCCGACAGGGCCCCGGAAAACGTGATGGCGGCCTTCCTGGCGCAGTTCTACGAGAACAAGGAAGTCCCCGGCATCATCCTGGTGTCGGTGCGTCCGGACAATCACGCACTGCTGACCGAGGCCCTCGCCGGCAGGAGGGGACACAGGGTGGAGATCAGCGTCCCGAGGAGGGGCGGCCGCCGGGCGCTGATGGATCATGCCCTGCAGAATGCACGCGATGCCCTGCAACGGCGTCTCGCCGAGAGTGCGACGCAGCGCTCCCATCTCGAGGGCCTGGCGGCCCTGCTCGGTCTCGACGCGGCCCCCCGACGCATCGAGGTCTACGACAACAGTCATATCCAGGGATCCCAGCCTGTCGGCGCCATGATCGTGGCCGGCGCCGAAGGATTCATGAAGAACCAGTATCGCAAGTTCACGGTCCGCAAGGCCCCGCCAGGCGATGACTATGCGATGATGCGCGAGGTTCTGGGCCGGCGATTTTCACGCCTCGTCGATGAGGATCCCGAACGCGCTTCCGCCGCCTGGCCCGATCTCGTGCTGGTCGACGGCGGCGCCGGACAACTGGCCACGGCACTGGCCGTCATCGAGGACCACGGCATTTCCGGTGTCGAGGTCGCCGGTGTCGCCAAGGGGCCGGACCGCCATGCTGGTCGCGAGCGCATCTTCCTTGCCGGGCGCCCGCCGCTGATGCCGGGCGAACGCGATCCCGTGCTCTGGTTCATCCAGCGACTGCGCGACGAGGCGCATCGCTTCGCCATCGGTGCCCACCGTTCGAAACGCACCAGCCGCATCAGCCATTCCCTGCTTGACGAGATCCCGGGTATCGGTCCGCGGCGCAAGCGTGCGCTGCTCCATCATTTCGGGTCAGCGAGGGCGGTGGCCGACGCGCCCCTTGCCGACCTCGAAAGGGTCAATGGCATCGACCGCGCCGTGGCCCGGCGCATCCGCGACCACTTCCAGGGTGACTCCTGATGGCGCGGCCAGGCGGACATGATGACCCCGGTTCCCGACAACACCCGGTGATGGCGTCGCTGCCCAATATCCTCACCATCGCCCGCATGGTGGCCCTGATACCGATGGTGTTTCTCCTGATCGACGGCGAACCCTGGGCCCGGTGGGCGGCGCTTGCCATCTTCTGCGTGGCGGCGGCGAGCGATGCTCTCGACGGCTGGCTGGCGCGCCGCCTTGACATCCAGTCCACCCTGGGCCGGATCCTCGATCCCATCGCTGACAAGGTGCTGGTCTGCGGCGTCGTCATCGTTCTGGCCGCGACCTCCGGGGCCCCTGTGATCGCCGCTCTCGTCATCGTCATCCGTGAACTCGTCGTCAGCGGATTGCGCGAAGCGCTCGCCAGCGCCTCACTCACCGTTGCGGTCACGTCGTTCTCGAAGGCCAAGACGGTTCTCCAGTGCCTCGCCATCGTCCTCGTCCTCGTCCCCGACCCGGCGCTTGCCACCCCCGGCGATATCGCCATGTGGCTGGCCGCTCTCGTGACCGCGCTGTCGGGGCTGCTTCACGGTCAGGCCGCCTGGCGCGCCTTGACGGCGCGGCGGCGTTCGCTATCAGAAGAAGCATGAGTCCTGCATCGACACGTCTGAGCCCTGAAGCGCGCGGCGACCGGTTGATGACGGCGGCGGAAGCGCTCGCTCTCATCTCGCGCATTGCCGCCCCGGTGACGTCCACGGAAGAGATCCCCCTTGCCCGTGCCGCCGGGCGCATTCTTGCCCGTGACATCATCTCGACGATGGATGTTCCTCCCCACGACAACGCCGCCGTCGACGGCTATGCGTTCTTCCATGACGACCTCGCCCGGGCCGGCGAAACGACCCTTCCCGTGACGGCAAGAGTGACGGCAGGCATGGCGCTTGACCGCCCGGCGCAGCGTGGTGAGGCCATCCGTATCTTCACTGGAGCGCCGATGCCCGACGGCTGCGACACGGTCGCGATGCAGGAGAATGTCCGCTCCGAGGGTGACTCGATCATTCTCGATTCCCGGACCCGGCGCGGCGCCAACAGGCGCGAGGCCGGTGAGGATGTCGCCGCCGGAAGCACCATCCTGCGCCAGGGGCGCCGGCTGGGACCGTTCGACATCGGTCTTGCCGCCTCAGCCGGCCTCGCGATCCTGCCATGCCATCAGCGGCTCCGTGTCGCTCTCTTCTCGACGGGTGACGAGGTCACCGATCCTCCAGGCCTTCTCGGGCCCGGCGCCATCTTCGATGCCAACCGCCATGCCGTGCGGGCCCTGCTCGAGGCCGTCGGCTGCACGGTCACCGATCTCGGCATCCTTCCCGACGACGCTGCCGCCACCCGACATGCCATTCTCGACGCTGCCGGGCAGCATCACGCGCTCATGACCTCGGGCGGGGTTTCTGTCGGTGACGAAGATCACGTGCAGCGCACCATCCGCGAACACGGCACGCTCCATGCCTGGTACATGGCGATCAAGCCGGGCCGTCCGCTGGTGCTCGGTGACATCGGCAATACGACGTTCATCGGCCTTCCCGGCAATCCGGCAGCGGCCATGGTGACCTTCCTGCGCTTTGCCCGGCCGTTGTTGCTGCTCCTCAGCGGCGCCGACGATGTCGCGCCAATGACCTTCAACGTTCGTTCAGCGTTCAGCCGCGACAAGAAAAGCGGGCGCCGCGAGTATGTTCGTGTCCACCTGCGCCGCGACGATGACGGCGTGACCGAGGCCCAGGCCTTTGACAGGGAGGGCGCCGGCCTGCTGTCATCGCTGGTCGACACCGACGGTCTCGCTGAACTCCCTGAGGAGATGACGCGTCTCGAGGCCGGTGACATGATCGAGGTGCTGCCGTTCAGCGAGGTCCTGTCATGACGTTCCGTACACAGGGGAGTGGCGCGCAGTGAAACTCCTCTACTTCGCATCCGTCAGGCAGACCATCGGCCTTGCCGGCGAGAACATCACGTTGCCCGGGGACATTGTCGATGCCGGAGGACTCGTCCGATGGCTGAAAGGGCGTGGCGGTGTCTATGCCGAAGCCCTCGCGCAACCCGGCCATGTGCGCGTTGCAGTCAACCAGGCCTATGGCCATGCCGGCACCCCGGTCACGGACGATGACGAAGTCGCTCTCTTCCCTCCGGTGACCGGCGGCTAGATCCCGTGATTCGTGTCCAGACAGAGGACTTCGATATCGCTGCTGAGATGGAGGCCATCGCCTCGCACTCGACATCTGTGGGCGCCATCGCCTCCTTCGTCGGTGTGGTGCGCGACATGGCAGGCGATGGGGGGCAGTCCTCGATGACCCTGGAGCACTACCCCGGGATGACCGAGAGAATGCTGCGCGAGATCGACGAGGAGGCCTGGCGGCGCTGGCCGCTGGAGGCAAGTCTCGTCATCCACCGCTACGGCCGCCTCGAACCGGGGGATCGGATTGTGCTGGTGGTGACAGCAGCGGCGCATCGCCACGCAGCCCTCGAGGCGTGCGCCTTCCTGATCGACTGGCTGAAGACAAAGGCACCCTTCTGGAAGCTCGAGGAAACAGCGCAAGGCAGCCACTGGGTCGAGGCCCGCACCCTCGATGACGATGCCGCGGCCCGCTGGGAGAAGGAATGACCGTCGGCCCGACTCCTTCATCCCCACGGCGCGGCGCCCCCGGAACGGCTCACGACGAAGATTGCGAAAGCCGGGCCTCAATCAGGTATGACCGGGCGGGATGTTCTCTCTGAAACATCTTCTGGATCCGCTCCGGGGTGAGCGCAAACTCTCATGAGCGTTTGGGGACGTGATGGCCGGCACCCGCAACAAGGTGACTGCAGACGACCATTGTGATAGGTTTCCGACGTCGCCCGCCTGAAGGAGGTCACGATGACCGCCGCATCGTTCGACACACGTCAGGCCGAGGCCAGCGCCGTGCGCAACGCCACCACAGTGGACCAGACAACATTTGCCACGAAGGCCGATCTCGAGACAGGTCTCTCGAGCCTTGAGGCACATTTCGACCTCGCCGGCCCTCATGAAGAAATGACACCAGTTGCCCGGTCGCCCCAGGTCGCGTCTCGGCCGGGAGCCAATTGATCCGAGGATCGTCAGTCGCTCGTCATCGTCCCACTCAAAGCGATGGCCGGTCTGCGTCGTGGCTGCGGTCAAGCTGTTGTGATGGCCTGCCGGCTCCGCCACCAAACGCTCATGAGCGTTTGGTGGCGCCTTGTTGCCTAGTCAGGACAACGAGAGCATAAGAGACCTCTGCGTTGTTTCTAACTCGTTGAGAGTATAGATGGAAGTTGGGGGTCGGAATTTGTTTTCCCCCAATCGGCGTCCTGTAACCTTTTGAGAAGACACGATTGTCTGTTCCGGCCCTGGCTCATCTGGCGGGATTCCACCCCAGGGCCCTGCTCACGTCGCACCGGCAGCCTCTGCAGGCGGGCTGAACCGGCATCGGCCCGGCGACAGCCTCTCCTCGCCGCGCCCGCCTTCGCCTGTCGTGCGTGACTAGCCGTAAGCGTTCGGTGACGCGGTGATGGCGGCGATATTCCGGGCCTGAGAACTTTTTCCTCCCGGGCACTGGTAACTTTTTTTGGCATCACCACATGACGTTGCATGGATGGGTTCATTCTCCCGGATATTGCGGCGAGCGGTGCTGGTGCGCCGTGTGGATTCGAGGCCTGCGCGTCGGCTCTTTCGGCAGCCTTGCTTCGGATTGACGAGCTGGAAGCGGAGAAGAAAGAGCTTCGCCTGGACGTGATAGCGGAGCGCAAGAGGGCAGGCTCGTGTTCGGCATTGCAGAAGATTGCGAGGGACAAGCTTGCTGAGGAGCGTGAGCTTTCGGCGTCGCTTCGCCGGGCGGCGAAGGATGCGCTGGCCTCGCAGGCTGAGGTGGATCGTCTGACCCGCCTTGTTGGCGAGATGGGGATTGATGCGCGCAAGCGTTCGACGATTGCCTCGCTGCGCCAGGAGGTCGTCTCGCTGAAGAAGGCCCTGAAGGAAGCGAAGGCCTCGAAGAGGGAGGTTGCCTCCCGGGATCGCGAGATTGTCCGGCAGGGCGAGACGATCGAGGCGTTGCAGATCCGTTGCACGCAACAGGAAGCCGAGCTTGCCAGGCTGCGCGGGACGCGGGCCACGCTGTCGAAGGTGGCATTCGGTTCCAGGAGCGAGAAGCAGAAGAAGAAGGGGACCGGCAAGAAGCGGGGCCAGCAACGCGGAGCGCCGGGCCATGGCCGCACCGAACGTCCCTCACTCCCGGAGAAGGAGGAAAGGCATGACCCGGCTCCAGAGGAGCGGGTGTGCCCGTGTTGCGGCGAGGCCTATGTCGCCAACGGCGACCACGAGTCCTCTCTCATCGAGATCCAGGTCAAGGCCCATACCCGTACGATCAGGCGTGGCCGCTGGCGCCGGGGTTGTCAGTGTCCGTCGGCGCCCCGGGAAGTGACGGCGCCGCCTGCCTTGCGGCTGTTCCCCCGGACACCCTACGGCATCAGTGTCTGGGCGTGTGTGCTCTATGAGCGCTACGCCTGCTTGCGGCCCCTGCGCGGGGTCTCGCGATGGATGGCGGATCAGGGCCTGGAGATGGCGCCGGGGACGATGGCCGACGGCATGACGCGTCTGGCGCCGATGTTCGCCCCCCTGGCTTGCGCCATCCTCGCACATCAGAACACGATGACGGTGCGTCACGGCGACGAGACCAGCTGGCGCATCGGGTCCCTCAAGCTCTCCGGGCGCTCGCAGCGGGCCTGGATGTGGAACTCGGTCAGCGCCGACGCCGTCTTCTTCCTCATCGACCCGTCACGCAGCGCCGAGGTGGCCAGGAAGCTCTTCGGCTCCACCCAGGTCACCGTCTTCCTTGTCTGCGACCGCTACAGCGCCTACAGAAAGCTGGCCCGCGAACTCGACGGCAAGATCATCCTGTGTCTCTGTTGGACCCATAGCAGACGCGACGCCATCGAGGCCGCGGCCGGCCAGGAAGGACTGGAAGACTGGAAGAACACATGGCTGGCCAGGTACGGGGCGATCTTCAATCTGAACAAGGCGCGATTGAAGCACTACGACCCCGCACTGGACCATCAGACAACGACGTTCGACGCGCTGCAGGCGGCATTGGAAGAGACTGTCGAGGCACTGTTTGCCCAGGCGCAGACGGAACTCGACGCCTTGCCGGAAGACGCACGCGAAGCGAAGCCCCTGCGTTCCCTGATCCGCCATCGCGAGGGACTGAGCGTCTTCGTCCACCATCCTCTGATTCCCATGGACAACTCAGAGGCCGAGAGAACCTTCCGGAAAGCGGTGATCGGGCGTCGGCTGAGCTTCGGTTCCGACAGCGAGGGTGGCGCCGCCTTCACGGCCATCATGTACTCCGTCATCGGCACTCTTGCCATGAACGGCATCTCAATCCGGCGCTGGCTCCATGAATGGCTTGAAGCCTGTGCCAGGAACGGCGGCAAGGCGCCCGATGACCTTGCCCCGTGGCTGCCATGGTCGATGAGTCCGGAACGCCGGCGGGACCTCATGGAACCGGGGTAACCGGCGAGGTCGCGTGTCGCTACCACGGTCGTGACTTCACCACCGCCGAGATGGCGCTGATACGCAAGTTGATCACCACCGAGACGAGCCGGGCGGCCATCGCCCGGGCCTTCTGTGAACGTACCGACTGGCGCAAGCCCGACGGCGGCCTCAAGCACATGATGGCCAAGGTCACCATGCTGGCCATGCACAGGGATGGCCTCATCACCCTGCCGCCACCACGATGGCGACCGGGTCCGCGCAAGGCCATCGTCTTCGGGCCGGACACAGAACCGCCGCTGTTTGCCCCTCCAACCACCCTCGACGAGGCACGACCCCTCACTGTCTCCATCGTCACAAGCGGGGCACGGGAGGGGAAGCTGTGGAACGAGTTCGTCGCCCGCTACCACTATCTGGGATACACAACCCTGGTCGGAGCCCAGATGCGCTACGCCGTCCACGACCGCAACGGATGGCCCGTCGCCATGCTCGGCTTCTCCACCGCCGCATGGAAACTCGCGCCCCGAGACACCCTCATCGGATGGACGCCCGAGGTGCGCCAGAAGAACCTGCCGCTGGTCATCGACAATCCTCGCTTCTTGATATTGCCCTGGATCCGAATCGACAATCTCGGCTCCCACATCCTCGCCATCATGCGACGTCGCCTGCCCGGTGACTGGACCAGGCGCTACAACACCACGCCGGTCCTCATCGAAACCTTCGTCCAGACACCGCGCTTCACCGGCGCCGTCTACAAGGCCTCAGGATGGATCCATGTCGGTGCCACTCAAGGACGCGGGCGCTACGATACCCACACGAAACGCGACAAACCGAAAAAAGACATCTGGCTGAGACCCCTGCGCAAGGACTGGAAACGCATCCTCAACCGGTGACACACACTTCACCCATCACCGCGTCACCGAACGCTTACGACTAGCCGGCGTCCCCCTGCATGGTGCGGATGTGGATTAACTGACGGAATAAATTGACGAAAGGCGTCGTCATGGGCTATGTCTCGAGTGCAAACCCCACCTCGGCAAGGAGGTACGACCAGCGCCATGACGACACAGACACCCTTACTCTTCTCCTGGTCCGACGTCGAGAGCCTTCCCGACATCGAACGCCTGCGACGGGTCCTCGATTCCCTGCCCGACGACGCCCTCATCGCCGCTCTCGAGAGACGGCGCGGCAAGGGCCGCAACGACTATCCCCTCGAAGCCATGTGGCGGGCCCTGGTGGCCGGCATCGTCTTCCAGCATCCCTCGATCGAGGCGCTGTTGAGGGAACTCAACCGCAATCCGACCTTGCTCGATGCCTGCGGCTTCCATCCGGTGCCCTTGAGGGGCAAGCGCAGGCTTCGACAGGATCCGCAGACCGGAGTGATCCACGTCATCGCTGGCAAGGAGCGTTCGTCGATCCCCTCGAGCTACAATGTGTCACGCTTTGTCGTATCCCTGCTCAAGGTTGAAGAGGAGGAAGGGCTGTTGTCACAGATGCTCGTCGACCTGCGGCACCGACTGATGGATCTCATACCCGACTTCGGCGTCCACCTTGGCTGCGATGGCAAGGCCATCGCGAGCCAATCGACGGGCGTGGTCAACACGACGACGGGCACGACGTCGGACCAGGACGCGGACTGGGGCAAGCACGAGACCTCGGGCGTGAATGCCGGAGGCAAGGTCTGGACGAAGGTCAAGAGTTGGTTCGGCTATACCCTTCACCTGATCGCCGACACAACCTATGAGATCCCCGTCGCGGCGGTGCTGACGAAGGCCTCGGCCTCGGAGGTCAAGACCCTTGAAGGGATGCTGGCGACGTTGTTCGAGGAAAGTCCGGACCTGGCCACACGCTGCAGGGGCATGAGTGCCGACCGGGGCTACGACAGCGGCCCCCTCAAGAAGGCCCTGTGGGAGACCTGGCAGGTCCGCCCGATCATCGATACCCGCCTGATGTGGCGCAACGAGAAGGCGGAGCCCGGCCATGACCCGAAGAAGCGGATCAGTCGGCCGCTCGATGCCGGGAAGGCCGATACCATGGTCTATACCGAACGTGGCGAGGTCCGCTGCATCTGTCCCGAGACCGGCGCCGAACGGGATCTGGCCTTCCAGGGCTTCGAGGCGACGAGAGGAACTCTCAAGTACCGCTGTCCGGCGGCAGCTTATGGCTTCAACTGCCAGGGTCGGAAGGTCTGTGAGGCGGCCGGTGAGTGCCACACACAAGGATACGGCCGTATCGTCCGGGTGCCTCTCGACCTCGACCGCCGGATCTTCACCCCGACACCCCGCAGTTCACTCACCTGGGCCCGCTGCTACCGGGGACGGTCCGCACTCGAGAGAATCAATGGCCGTCTTGATCAGAGCTTCGGCTTCGAGCACCACACGATCCGCGGCCTCGGCAAGATGAAAGCCCGGGTCAATCTCGCCCTCGTGGTGATGATGGCGCTGGCTCATGCCAGCGTCGAGGAGCGCCAGCCCCACCTGATGCGGAGCCTGGTGCGGACCGGCACCCTGCCCGATACCAGCTGATCCAGGCTGCCGCTGAAGCGGAGGCGTTCCGCGAGACCCGTCTGAGCGGAATGCCTCCGCTCGCCCGGATGTCACCGCCGGCCCTCAACAGCGCACACTATCTGTCGTGAAGCGTCGATTCAGACACCCGAAGCGGGCTCAGAGCCGCTGCCGGGTGGTGCTGGCGCCCGATTGGCGGGGGGCAGCCCCGCAAGCCGAGGCGCCGAAAATCGCTACAGCGCAAGAGTCTCCATAAGTGAAACGCTTGTCATCCGACTGCCATATCCTCGATAATTTCTATACATCATTGTGGAAGTGAGGTATACCATATTTCTGAGGATAGAGCCGTTCAACGAGACATGCCCAAGAGTGACATCGCCAATCGATCCCAGAGTGCGTTTGCGGCCGTGCTCCCACCCTCGGTGCGACTTCGCTGCTGCCGCCAGGATGGCCCTTCGATCCTCGTCGAACTCAACGGTGAGCCCGTCCGGATCACATGGCTGGGTGAGGGGGGACTTCGACAGGCACGCGAACTCATCGATGGCCAGAAGGACTCCCCGGACGTTGCGGCCGCCCGGCGCATGTCGTTTGCCGCGCGCGAGCTGCTTTCGGCCGCAGGGATCGGCTGGGTTGACGAGACCGGCGCCGCAGAAATCGTACGGTCATCGCTGATCATCTCCAGGGATGGTCGTGTTCCGGAGTCCCCACGCAAGCCGCCACATTGGACACCTGCAGTCCTGGCCATTGCTGAAGCTCTGCTTTGTGGTGGACGAGGAACCGTCAGCGACATGCAGGAAGTCACGGCCTTGTCCGCTGGAAGCGCCACCAATGCGCTGCGCACCCTCACCGATCTCGGCCTCTTGCAAGCGCAAACACGCCGTGGGCCAAGGGCCGCCCGTCGCATTGTCAACCCGAATCGACTGCTGGATGAATACGCAACTGCGGCCGCCGCCCAGACGCCTGCGGTCTCCCTCACGGTCGGTGCGATCTGGCGTGATCCGGTGGCGGGCTTGACCAATGCAGGCCGGCAGTGGGATCGCGCGGGCATACCGTGGGCAGCTACGGGTGCTGTGGCCGGGTCACTGCTTGCTCCCTATCTGACAACAGTTACGACCTGCGAGGTCTACCTGGAAAGCAAGACAAGCGCCGGCCTCGAACGGGTGGCCGCGACATCTGGACTGCGGCCAATCGAAGGCGGACGTCTCACCCTTCGACCATTCCCCACCATCGCGACCAGCCGGTTGGCTACAGTCAAGAATGGATTGCGTCTCGTTCCATGGCCCCGCGCCTACGCAGATCTGCGCATCGTAGGCGTACGGGGCGAGGAAGCTGCCGAGCATCTCCGGGAGACAATGCGTGGTCAATGAGCCACCGCTCCGTTCCCGGGCGGCGCGGGAAGCAGGTCAAGTCCGCTCGACACAGCGCCTGAGCCCGGGTCAGGGGGCCGCATCGATGGTGTGGCGACGAACATCGTGCGATGCTGAGGTCTGGCGGTGGCCGTTTGACGAGCGGAAACTGTCCGTGGGGTGGGTCTCGCAGACGCCGGTCTGGCGTGTCATCAGGGACTAACTGGCATCTAACTGCGTGACGTCCCCGCCAGTCGCATTGCTGCTCACGCCATCTCGGCACAGCATCCGAACAGCTTCATCTGCGACCTGTTCCAGACCGACGCCGAGACTGTGCTCGCCGCCGTTCGCGGCCACCGGGCAACTCTGCGCAACCCGCCCCGGTCCGCAAACGATCATCTGGCCACCCTCGAACGCCTCGGCTCGGACCGGGCGGCATCGTTGCTGAGAACCTACGAGAAGGACATCTGATCTTGGACGGAGCGAACGGAAGAACTCAAGACGGCTCGTTGTGCGTCCTTCGGTGTATCAGGGTGTATCAGGGTGCGTTGCCCTCGGTGCCTGACTTCGGCCTAGTCTATCATGAATTTCATGGCGGTTATCGGGTGCTTAAGCGTCTAGTGAAGAGGCTCTCGGCGATCACTCCTTGGCAACCGCCTACCGATCCTCTCGGCGTCACCAGGTTGTATCCCGGCATCGCCTGCCGAAGGCAAGCGAAACGAAAGTTGCCTTGTGTGATTGCGGCAACAGCGATCATCCACTGATTGACCGTGGTGACGGGCAATGTCGCAGGCAATGAGGTCTTCGACCACTGGTTGGCGGGGTGAGCGACGTGGAGAAAGTGCAGATGCCGTCAGGGGCTTCTGACTTCGGCGTCGAAGTCCTGCATGAGGGTGCGGCACATGTGGCCCGGCTGGAAATGCCTCGCGCCGATCTGGCCGACCGGTGTGACCTCGGCAGCCGTGCCCGTGATGAAGACTTCCGCCGCCCGCGCCAGATCGTCGTCGGTGAGGTGGCGTTCGACGACCTCGATACCCCGGCGGCGCGCCAGGGCAATCACCGAACGGCGGGTGATGCCGTCGAGGAAACAGTCGGGTGTCGGCGTGTGGATCCTGTCATCGATCACCAGGAACAGGTTGGCGCCGGTCGCCTCGGCCAGGAATCCACGGTAGTCGTACATCAATGCGTCGTCGTAGCCCTCACTCTCGGCCTTGTGCTTGGCGAGCGTACAGATCATGTAGAGACCGGCGGCCTTGGCATGGACCGGAGCGGTATCCGGAGCGGGCCGGCGCCACTGGGAGATGGTGAGGCGAATGCCGCGCATGCGCGCCTCTTCGGAGAAGTAGCTCGGCCATTCCCAGGCGGCGATCGCCACGTGGATGGTGTTCTGCTGGGCCGACACGCCCATCATCTCGCTGCCGCGCCAGGCCACCGGCCGCACGTAGCCATCGACAATGCCGTTGGCGCGGAGCACCTCGTAGCGGGCCGCCTCCAGTGTTTCGATCGAATACGGCAGGTCGAACCCCATGATGTTGGCGGAGCGCCGAAGACGCTCTCCATGCTCGCGCACATGAAAGATCCTGCCGCCGTAGCAGCGTTCTCCCTCGAACACGCTGCTCGCGTAATGAAGCCCGTGGGTCAGGACATGGAGCCTGGCATCGCGCCAGTTGATCAACCTGCCGTCGAACCAGATCGTGCCGTCCCTGTCATCGAACGGGATGAGTTCAGCCATGGCTCCTCTAAGATGCGGGACATTACCGGCCGGGCGTCGTGCAACCCCTTGTCCGGGTAGAGCGATTCGGCATATATGTCAATATGACTGACATAACACGCGGACCGAACCCCCTGTTCCTGCGCGATGCCGATCTGCGCGAGGGAATCGAGATGCTGTATTTCGCCTACCGCGATTTCACGGCCAGGCCTGACGCCATCCTCGCCGAACACGGCCTGGGACGTGCCCATCACAGGGTCATCTACTTCGTCGGCCGCCATCCGGGAATGACCGTCAAGGATCTTCTCGCCATCCTGAAGATCACCAAGCAAAGTCTGGCGCGGGTGCTTCGCAAGGTGGTGACCAAGGGCTTCGTCGAGCAGCGGCACTGCCGGGAAGACCGCCGCAGACGCCTCCTCTACCTGACCGAACGGGGAATCGCGCTCGAGGCGCAGCTCACGGCCGACCAGCGTGCCCGTATCGCCAAGGCGTGGCGGGAGGCCGGACCCGAGGCGGTCGCCGGATATCGCCGCGTGCTCGCCAGCATCATCGACGATGACGGCGGGCGATGAACCCGGACGGAGCCCACATCCTCGTTGTTGATGATGACCGGCGCCTGCGGGCGCGCCTGCAGAAGTACCTCATGGCCCAGGGATTCCTGGTCAGCACGGCAAGCAGCGCCGCCGATGCCGAGGCCAAGCTGAAGTCCCTCGTCTTCGATCTCCTGATCGTCGATGTCATGATGCCCGGCGAGGACGGCATGAGTTTCACCCGCCGCATCAGACAGAGTGCCGGTCTTCCGATCATCATGCTCACGGCCCGCGACATGGCCGATGATCGCGTGGCCGGACTCGAAGTCGGCGCGGACGACTATCTCTCCAAGCCCTTCGAACCCCGTGAACTCGTCCTGCGCATGCGCAACGCCCTGCGTCTCGTCCCGCCGCCCCCGGTAGAATCCGGGATCGTCATCTTTGGACCCTTTGCCTTCGACCGGGACCGCCTGGAACTCTCCCGCGAGGGTCACCCGGTACCGCTGACCGACAGCGAAACGTCGCTGCTCAGGGTGTTTGCCGGTTCTCCGGGCGTCACGCTGTCGCGTTTCCGGCTAGCCCAGAAGACCACCACCGCCGAGCGCACGATCGACGTGCAGGTGTCCCGTCTGCGGCGCAAGATCGAGGACAACCCGGGCGCGCCGCAGTATCTCAGGACGATTCGCGGCAAGGGCTACGTCCTGGTGACGCCATGAAGCGCTGGCTGCCGAAGTCCATCTTCATCCGCTCCCTGCTCATTGTCCTGGTGCCGATCGTCATCCTCCAGATCGTGCTCGCCATCGTCTTCTACGAGCGGCACTGGGAGAACGTCACGCGCTACCTCACCTCCGCCGTCGCCGGCGAGATCAACGCCCTGATCTGGACCTACACCCATCGCGAGATCGACGAGGCCCTCGTCTTCGGCAACAGCTTCTTCCAGTTTTCCTCTCGTTTCCTGCCCGGTGACAGGCTTCCCCGGCAGATCCGCGTCACACGCCCGACGCGGGTCGAACGGCATCTCGCTCACGCGCTCTCCGGCACACTTTCCATGCCCTTTGCCATCGACACCACACGCTCGCCCGACACCATCGTGAGCATCGGTTTGCCGGAAGGTCTGCTGGTGATCACCATTCCGAAGAAGCGGATGGAAAGCCGGACAACGGACCTCTTCATCTACTGGATGCTGGGTACGTCCCTGGCGTTGACCCTCATCGCCGCCTATTTCGTGCGCCAGCAGATTCGCCCGATCAACCGGCTCGCCAAGGCTGCCGAACAGTTCGGGCGCGGCATCATCGATGTCAATTTCCGACCCTCTGGCGCGGCCGAGGTGCGCCGGGCGGCCCATGCCTTTTTGGCCATGCGCGAACGGATTCGCCGGCAGATCCAGCAGCGCACGATCATGCTGGCCTCGGTCAGCCACGACCTGCGCAGTCCCCTGACGCGCATGAAGCTCGAACTCGCCTTCATCGGCGATACCGAGGAGGTGGCGAACCTGAAACGCGACATCGAGGAAATGGAACACATGATCGATGTCTACCTCGCCTTCGCAAGGGGGCAGGGCGAGGAAACGTCCGGGACATTCGATCTCGCCACGATCATCCACGATGCGGCATCGGAAGCGCCGTCGCCCGTTGACGTCCTGGTGACGGAGCCCCTGCCGTTCGTGGGCCGGCAGGGGGCCATGAAACGCTGTCTCACCAACATCGTCGACAACGCCTGCCGATACGGAAACCGGACTGTCCTGGAGGGACGCGCCGGGGACGGCTTCATCATCATCACGCTTGACGATGATGGCCCGGGCATCCCCGAGGCTTCCCGGCAGGAGGCCTTCCAGCCCTTTGTCAGGCTCGACTCGTCACGCGACCCCAACCTGAGCGGCGGCGGCCTCGGCCTCACCATCGCCAGCGATGTCGTCAGGGGCCACGGCGGCGACATCATTCTTGCCGGCTCGCCGCTCGGCGGCCTCAGGGTCCGGATCACCCTGCCGATCACCTGATCGTCCCCCAAGGGTCATGAGCTCGCGCACACCATCCCGGAGCATGAAACGCCGGGACCCGGAAGGCGCTTCAGAGAAAGCCCCATGCAGGTGAAGCCCGGGCGGCGGGGAACTTGTCGTCGCCAGAGGCCAGGGCTGCATCAGGCCCATCACCCGATCGGGGCCCCAAGGGTCATGCGGCGCTGAATTGTCCGTGAAAACCCAGCGGCAAGGTGAAGGGCAGCCATGCCCGCGCCAGCGGACCATCCGCCACACCGCGTGCATCGAACACGGCCACACCACTACGCGCCGTCACGCTGTCAAGGAAGGTGCCGACAAGCCAGCCGTCATCCTCACCCGTGGCATGTGGAAAGGGGATGAACAGGTGTTCCTCGACCTGGAATCCTGTGCCGGCATCGAAGCGCTCGAGACGACCGGTCTCGAAGTCCCGCTTCTCGAGCGTTCCGGGCAGCCAGGCGGGTGTGCCGGACGTCGAGGAGACGTTGTAGAGATAGCGGTGACGCCGCGCCAGGCGTGCCCGATTGATCGTCGGAAAGTCTCCGCCACCGCCATCTCCGGTGAGGGCGAAGGAACCGTCAGGACGGAGCACGATGCTCGTGAAGCGCGGGACCGACGCCTCGACAAGACATCCGTTCATGACCTTCACAAAGGCGTCCTCGAGAAGAGAGGGATCATCGGCAATGAACATGTCGAAGTGGATGGTTCCATCGTTCTCGTTCCAGCCGTTGCCATGGTGGAAGCCGAAGGCCGCCGGCAACTGGACCCAGCGCCTGGAGGAAAAGTCGTCCTTGCGCACCACAAGGACACGCGAACCGAGTTCAGGCTTCCACGCATGGCTGTCGAGAAAGCTGCCGCCTTGACCCGGGTCATGGACAAAGGGCGGGATGACGATGACAAGAAAGTCACGTGTGACCACGAAGTCGTGCACCAGTCCCGGCTGCTCCAGAGCAATGACCTCTGCCCTGGCAGCCGCACCGTTCCCCGGGATGTGGTAGAGTACCAGCGCCCCGAAGGGGATCGAGGCGAGGCCGAAGGCCCACAGGGTTCCGTCCTGTTCTACCTTGGGGTGGGCGGTGAACGGCAACCCCTCGAGGTCTGCGCCCCATGACTTGAAGGACTGCCAGGAAAGGGAGTCCCGGTCGATGAGGCTCGCCGATCCGCCTTCCCAGAGGGCCAGCAATTCACCCCGGTGGTCGAGAAGCGCCGTGTTGGCCGTGTTCATGTCATCGGCGCGGCGTACCGCACTGGCTCCCTCGGGACGGGTGGCGAAGGCCGGAAACAGCCGTTCTCCGTGCCTGTCCTCCAGGGCAAGTTTCGGTGTCTCGAGCATGCGCCCGCGGTGGCTGACCTCACCTCCGTCGAAACGGAACTCCTGGATCATGCCATCGCCATCGAACCAGTGACGATAGCGCAGGCCGTGGCGGGAATGGGCTGCCGGCCCGATGCGCCGGAACTTGCCCCGGAGGTCCGCGGGCCACGTGCCCTCGATCTCCAGCCGCCGCGGTTCGAAGTCGTCAACCGGCGGCGTCGCCCAGCCCAGCAGACGGCTGTCTGCGGCAAGGGCTGCATCGAAGGAATCTTCGGCGCGGAGCGGGCAGGCGAGAAGCGAAGCGGCTCCGGTCATGGCCAGAAAGGCCCTGCGGTCGTGCATGATCGCCTCCTCTCAGTAACGCAGCGCGATGACGGCGTGGACCGACCCGTCGCCGACGGCCACGGAGGCATCGGGAAATCCGGGCGGCCCCATGATCCCGGTGGCATCATTGGAAAAGCCGTAGCCCTCCGTGGGCATGCCAAGAAGGTTGGTATCGAGTGCACCGTCGCCATTCTCGTCGTGCATGACGGAGACCGCATAGTGTCCTTCGGCAAGACCCGGGAACACCAGGCTGAGCGTACCCGGGACCGCACGGATCCAGGCGCCTGCCACGGCGCCCTGGTCGTCAGGGAAGCTGATGCCGACGTGCTCCTGGTGCAGGGCCACGAGAACACGCCCGTCGCCGGAGCGGACTCCGGTTACTTCGATCGCCAGTTCACCGGCAAGAACGGGAGCGTGAAGTGCGAGGATGGCTGCAGCGAGTGTCGTCAGTCGTGTCATGATGATCTGTCTCCTGTCTGTTGAAACGTCGCCGCCATTTCGGCACGGTCCCCGGGAGCATCAATCGCCATTGCGTGAAAGGCAGGGATCCTTCGCAGATGAATGTCTCGTTGCCGTTTGCGTCACGCGAATCGACACGGCGCCTGCGTCGCCATCTCGTTGCTGTCACGCTGTCGATCGTCGTTTTCTCGTGGCTTGGCCCCTTCGGCACGGTCACCCGCCTCGAGCCCGCAGCCCTGGTGGCCTACTGGGCCGTGGCAATCGGCGGTAACTGGCTGGTTGCCATGGTCATCATTCCCTTCGCCATTCGTCTCTTCCTTGAAGCGGACAAGCCCGCCCTTGCCGGCATTGCAGCAGGCTCGGCGATCGCCGCCCTGCCCGGCACCGGCCTTGTGTGGCTTCTTGAATGGGGGCTTGCCGGCACCACCGCCTCGGCGGCCATGCTGGCCTGGCTCTACGTCTGCGTGGTGGTCGTCTACCTTGTGCTTGCGTTCCTTGTCTGGCGGCTCATCGAGCAACCGTTGCAGACCACGCCTCCAATGCCTGCCCGGGCGCCCTTCCTGTCACGTCTGCCGGCCCGCCTGGGCGAGGATCTGCTTCATCTTCATATGCAGGATCACTACGTCGAGGCGGCGACTGCGGGGGGAAGCGAGCTCGTGCTGCTGCGTTTTCGCGATGCCCTGCGCGAGGTAGAGAGTCTCGACGGCATGCAGGTGCATCGTTCCCACTGGGTGGCGCGGGGTGCCGTCCGTCGTGTGGTGCGGCGTGACGGACGCGTCTTTCTGGAACTCAGGAACGGCACCAGGGTGCCCGTCAGCCGTTCCTTCCAGCCGGCGTTGCGCGAGAACGGCTGGTTGTAGGACGCCCTATCCGAGACGGGCTCCGTCGGGCACGCTGCTGTCAGGAGAGATGAGCACGATGGCGCCATCGTGAGCGGCAAATCCCAGAGTGAGGACTTCCGACATGAAGGGCCCGATCTGGCGTGGCGCAAGATTGACCACGGCAACCACCTGCCGGCCGACAAGACCATCGGCCGTGTAGCGGTCGGTGATCTGCGCCGAACTCCTTCGTGTGCCAATGTCCTCTCCGAAATCGATCCACAGCTTCAAGGCCGGCTTGCGGGCCTCGGGAAAGGGCTCGGCGCGCACCACGGTGCCGGCGCGGATATCGACATCCAGGAAAGCATCGAACGCCATGATGGACGTGTTCACGCACCGGCCTCCTCGGGTTCCGGCCCTGGCGCACGCCAGGCGAGGTTCTGCAGACGTTCGGCCAGGGCCAGCCTCCTGTCGAGGTGAGCCATGGTACGGGACATGTCCTCGCTCTCGTCGGACTGCCAGACCCGCAGGACATCCAGCCATACCAGCATCAGACCCTTCGTGCGCAGGGCGCCGGCCGGGCCTCGGGAATCAATTCCTGCTGCCTCCAGCATCCATCGCATCGAGGCCTGCGTCAGGCAGACCCCCTGAAGTGCCGACGCGGGGTTCCCCAGCGAAGCACGAATGATGGACCAGGCCGCCTTGCGGTGAACCGAAAGCGCATCAAGCCGGCGCATGATGACATCGAACAGGCGGTCTCGTGGTGATTCATCACCAAGGTCACCGGTGTCGCCAGCGAGCACTGCGGCATCGATGCGGGCCGAAAACGCCTTCAGTATGGCGTTGCGCGTCGGATAGACGGCGTGAAGTTCCGCCAGCGAGACGCCGCTTGCCTCCGCGACATCTCGCATGGTGAAATCACTCCAGCCTGCCGTCGCCGCCAGTTCCAGGGCAGCGTCGAGTGCCACATCGCCAACGTCCTCTTTCCTGGCCATTCTCCTTCCCGCTTCCGGCTGTATCGAGAGTAGTCCGCCAACCCCCCGGTGGCAAACCGGAACCTCCGCGTCACTGCCGGCCGAGTTCCCTGGAACGGCGGGTCGCCGCAGCGACGGCGCGGTCAAACAACGGCTGCAAGCCGTCCTCGGCCATGAGAACGCCAAGCGCCTCGAGCGTTGTCCCCCCGGGACTCGAGACATTGCGCCGCAGCTGGGCCGGTGTTTCGTCGGCCTGCAGGGCCAGTTCACCGGCGCCGGCAACCGTGTGGAGAGCCAGCCTGGACGCGACAGCCTCGGGCAGACCCGTTGCGACACCGGCGCGGGTCAGGGTCTCGATCAGCAGAAAGACATAGGCCGGACCACCGCCCGAAAGTGCCGTCACGGCATCCATGAGTGATTCGTCATCCAGCCAGACGGTTTCCCCGACACTTGTCAGCAGAAGTTCCGCCGTTCCCCGCGATTGGAGCGTGACGTGGCTGTTCGCCACCATGGCCGTGATTCCCCTGCCAATGGACGCCGGCGTATTGGGCATGGTGCGCACCACCGGGAGGTCGGACCCGAGATGGCGTTCGAACCAGGCGAGCGTCTTGCCCGCGGCAATGGAGACGACGAGCGGTCGCCGGTCGAGCGCATGCCTGAGGGATCCGGCAACGTCCGCCATGATCTGCGGCTTGACGGCGAAGACGACCACAGCCGGGTCCAGACCCGACGGCACCGTCCCTGCCACCTCGACGCCATGGCGCCGATGCGCATCCCTGGCCGCGGCAGGGTCGGGCTCGACCACGAGGATGGTATCGGGAGCCACACCCCGGTTCACCCATCCAGACAGCATGGCACTACCCATCCTGCCGCACCCAAGGAGCAGAACCGGCGCTGGCAACGCCACCAGTCAGGCCTCGCCGACGGGATCGATGATCGCCGCCTGCACCGCCTCCTCGGCGGACTTGCCATGCCAGATCACATACTGGAAGGCGGGATAGAACCGCTCGCACTCCGAAATCGTGATGTCAATCACGTCGCCCAGGAGTTCCTCGGTGGGATAGCCTTGTCCGTTGAGCAGAATGGCCTGGCGGAACGTGGGCACGCACTCTTCGGCGAAGACGTCGAAGTGCCCCACCCAAAGGCGTTCGTTCACGTAGGCAAGAAGTGAGTGCACCGACTTGATGCTGGCTTCCGGGACCTGCATGTCGAGCGCGCATGACATCATGATGCAGGCCAGCTCCTCCTCCCAGCCGAACCACATGCGGTAGGCACACCAGCGGCCGACGATCTCGACCGCCAGTTCGTTGTCGTTGACCCGTTCGTATGTCCAGCCATGGTAGGCCATGAATCGTTCGACCGGATCGAGTGCATGCTGATCCGGCTTGCCGGGGTGTTCCTGGAGACTGGTCACATGAAGGCCCTACCAGAACGAAAGGTCAGGAGATGGTGGAATCGCCGGTAAACTGCCAAACTGCGGTGACGCTGGCAAGGCGACGCCGAGGCGCCTCAGGTACGTCGCTTGTGACGCTTGAAGGCACTCTCGAGTTCCTCGATGCGCCGGGAGAGCCGTTCGTTCTCTTCGCGTGCCAGGACCGCCATGTCACGGACCACCTCGAACTCCTCGCGGCGCACGAGATCCATGCGCGCGAGTACAAGCTCGGCATGCTCACGGGCACGCTGGCGCATCCCGGCCCTGGCGCCACCGGCGACGCTGAGCGCGCCTGAAAGAACGCGAGCCATGTCGTCGAGGATCCTGTTGTCTGTCTGCATGGCGGACCTCCAGGCGACCGTCTGTTCCCATGGTTGCCGTATCCGGACGGCAAAATCCAGATTTTCCGGCAGTGGACGGCGGCACAACCTCACCCTTATCTTCGGACTTCTTCGGGTGTCGCCCATGTTCGCCATCGCCTTTCCAGCCATCGATGCCACCCTGGTCGAGATCGGCCCCCTCGCCATCAGATGGTACGCCCTTGCCTACATCGCCGGAATCCTCCTGGGCTGGCGCTATGCGATCGTGCTGGCACGCTCGTCCCCGGGAAACATGTCGCGGGCCGCCATCGACGATTTCCTGATGTGGGCGACCCTCGGCATCATCGTCGGCGGGCGTCTGGGCTATGTCCTCTTCTACAAGCCCGCCTGGTTTGCCGAGCACCCTCTTGAGGCTTTCGCGCTGTGGCAGGGCGGAATGTCGTTCCACGGCGGCTTCCTCGGCGTTGCCGTGGCGGCCGTCATCCATGCGCGGCGACACCGGACAGGACTTCTCGCTCTCGCGGATATCCTCGCCTGTGTGGCGCCGGTGGGCCTCTTCTTCGGACGGCTTGCCAACTTCGTCAACGGTGAACTCTATGGCCGGGCAACGCAGGTATCATGGGCTGTCCTGTTCCCGTCGGATCCGGAAACACCGCGCCACCCAAGCCAGCTCTACGAAGCAGCACTGGAGGGGCTGGTACTCCTCGTCGTCATGAGACTGGCGTGGCTGCGACCCGGCTGGCGCGAACGGCCAGGCCTGATGACCGGGATCTTTCTCACAGGCTATGCGGTGTTCCGCTCGGCGGCGGAGATGTTCCGCGAACCCGACAGTCACCTTGGTTTCGTGGCCGGCACCATGACCATGGGACAAATGTTGTCCCTGCCCATGGCGGCGGCCGGCATTGCCCTTCTCGTGATGGCGCGCCGTCCGGCATGACGGCGCTCGTGCACAGGATCGGCGACGCCGGACCGATCACCGTTGAGCGCTACATGGAACTTGCCCTGCTCGATCCCGACCACGGCTACTACATCCGCAAACAGCCCTTCGGCGCTGCCGGTGACTTCGTGACCGCACCGGAAATCAGCCAGATGTTCGGCGAACTGCTCGGTTTGTGGTGTTACGCGACATGGCAGGCGGCGGGTGCGCCACGCCCTGCCATGCTCGTTGAACTCGGGCCTGGAGACGGAACGCTCATGAGCGATGCCCTGCGCGCCATTGAATCGGCCACCGGCGGACCCCAGCCTTTCGACATCGTGCTTGTCGAGGCCAGCGCCCGTCTTGCTCGCCGGCAGCGTGAGGCCCTTTCTGGCAGGGCCGTCTCATGGTGTTCCAGGGTCGCCGACATGCCAACCCGGGGACCGGCCTTCATCATCGCCAACGAGTTTCTCGACGCCCTGCCGGTGAAGCAGTTCGTGCGCACCACTGCCGGCTGGCGGGAGCGCCTTGTCATGGTCGAGGACGGCACGATTGCCTTCGTTCTCGGCATGGGCGCCGACGGCGCGTCCTGCTGTCTGCCCGATGCGCCCACAGGACGCGTGTGCGAACTGTCTCCGGCCCGCGACAGTCTGGTGCGGGAACTTGCCGCGAGGCTGGTGGCCGAAGGCGGAGCCATGCTGGTGATCGACTTCACGGCTCCCGGCATGCCGGTGCGCGATACCCTCCAGGCGGTCCGACAGCACCGGTATGCCGGCCGCCTGACGGCCCCGGGCGAGACGGACCTTGCCGCCGCAGTGGATTTTGCCTCTCTGGCCAGAGCGGCCAGCGAGGAAGGTCTGGTGGTCTGCGGTCCGGTATCCCAGGGCGCCTTTCTGGAAGATCTGGGGATTGCCGTGCGCGCCGAACGCCTGAAACGCTCCGTCACGCCGGAAACGGCCCACGACATCGATCAGGGGCTGCACCGGCTGACATCGCCGGATGCCATGGGAGAGGACTTTCGCGTGATGGCGCTCCTTCCCCATGGAACCGTTCCGCCAGCGGGTTTCGAGCGGTGATCACGAACCCCCTCCTCTCCGGCTGCCAGGGCGTCCGTCACGGGTTCTTCGACCGAAGGGGAGGCACCAGTCAGGGTCTCTATGCCTCGCTCAACGCCGGCCGCGGTTCCGGTGATGACCAGCAGTGCGTGACCGCGAACCGCGCTCTCATCGCTCGAGCCCTCGACCTGGAACCGGCCCGTCTCGTCACGCTCTATCAGGTCCACAGCGCCGACGTCATGGTCGTCAGCGACGGAACCGAGGGCACCACGAAGGCCGATGGCATGGTGACCGGCGAGCCGAGTCTCGGGCTTGGCATCCTGACAGCCGATTGCGCCCCCGTGCTGCTGGCCGACAAGGAAGCCCGTGTCATCGGCGCCGCCCACGCCGGCTGGGGCGGCGCGCTTCGGGGGATCACCGACGCCGTGGTGTCCGCCATGATCGCCATCGGCGCCCGGCACGAGCGTATCGTTGCCGTGGTGGGTCCGGCGATCGCCCTGGAGTCCTATGAGGTCGGTCCGGAGTTTCACCAGAGATTCATCGATGATGACCCCTGCAACGCGCGGCACTTCCGCGCTGCCCACCGGCCGGATCACTTCCATTTCGATCTTCCAGCCTATGTGCTTCATCGCCTTCGCCAAGGCGGCATCCGCCATGCCGTGTGGACCGGCGGCGACACCTGTCTCGAGGACAGACGCTTCTTCAGTTATCGCCGGAGCGTACTCCGGCACGAGACGGACTATGGCCGGCAGATCTCCGTCATCCGCCTTGACTGATCGCAGGATTTACACCGCGGGACACCCTTTGCTATGAGTGCCCGGCATTCGAGGGTGCGGAAAACCTCATGAAGCTTGTTTCCGGCAACAGCAACCGGCCGATGGCCGAGGCCATGGCCTCCGGTCTTGGCATCAACCTGGCCAACGCCAGTGTCCGGCGTTTTGCCGACATGGAGGTGTTTGTCGAGATCCACGAGAACGTGCGTGGAGAGGACGTCTTCGTGATCCAGTCGACCTCCTATCCGGCCAACGATCACGTCATGGAACTGCTGATCACGATCGATGCCCTGCGCCGCGCTTCCGCCCGGCGCATTACCGCCGTCATCCCCTACTTCGGATACGGCCGCCAGGACAGGAAGGTTGGTTCCCGCACCCCGATTTCGGCCAAACTCGTGGCCAACCTCCTCACCGAAGCCGGCACCAATCGCATCCTCACGCTGGACCTCCATGCCGGACAGATCCAGGGATTCTTCGACATTCCCGTCGACAACCTCTACGCCGCTCCCGGTATCGTCCAGGATATTCGCGCCTCGCTCGGCGACAGCAACCTGACCATCGTCTCCCCGGATGTCGGCGGTGTCTTCCGCGCCCGCCAGATCGCCCAGCGGCTTGACGCGGACCTTGCAATCGTCGATAAGCGCCGCGAGCGCGCCGGTGTTTCCGAGGTGTTGAACATCATCGGGGATGTCAGAGGCCGGCGTTGCATCATTGTCGATGATATCGTCGATTCCGGCGGCACACTGTGCAACGCAGCGACAGCGTTGCTCGAGGCGGGCGCGTCCGGGGTTGACGCCTACATTGTGCACGGCGTGTTGTCTGGAAGCGCTGTCGAGCGGATTGATGCATCGGAGATCGCCAGCATGACGATCACGGATTCAATCGAGCCGACCGGAGAAGTCCTCGAGTCGCACACCCTGAGGGTGATTTCCGTGGCTCCGCTCATGGCCAGCGCCGTACAGAGTATCAGTGAGGAAAGTTCGGTGTCGAGCCTCTTCGACTAGGTGACGTTTCTGCCGGGAGTGATGAGAACATGGACAACCAGGCCACCATTGCAGCCGAGCTGCGCAGTCGTTCCGGAACCGGCGCCGCCCGCGAGGCGCGGCGCAACGGTCTGATTCCGGGTGTGGTCTATGGCGCCAGCCTTGAGAGCATCAGCATCTCGGTGCCGCACGATATTCTCGTCCGGGAAGCCGGAACCGCGGGATTCTTCTCGACGCTGTATCGCCTGAAGGTGGCGGATCGCAATCTCGATGTGGTGGCACGCGACCTGCAGCTTCATCCGGTGTCCGACACCATCCTGCATGTCGATTTTCTCGCAGTCACCGCGGACTCAACCATCACGGTCAACATTCCCGTTACCTTCCTCAACGAGGAGGACTCCCCGGGCCTGCGCCGTGGCGGCGTGCTCAACATCGTGCGCCATGAAATCGAGTGTCACTGTCCGGCCAACGCCATTCCCGACACCATCGAGATCGATCTGGCAGGGCTCGATATCGGCGACAGTGTCCATATCAGCGCCGTCAGCCTGCCGGCCGACGTTGCGCCCACGATCGACGACCGGGACTTCACCATCGCCACGATCGCCGCACCAACGGTGGCGAGCGACCTTGTCGAAGGCGAGGAGGAAGAGGTGGACGAGGAAGACGCCGGGGAAGGCGCGGATGCGGGAGACGACGAAACCGGAGCGTGAACCGGCCACCCCGCACGATCCCGACATGCTGCTGCTCGCCGGGCTGGGCAACCCCGGTTCCCGGCACGCGCGCCAGCGCCACAATGTCGGGTTCATGGCTGTCGACCGGATTGCCTCCGCGCACGGATTCGGTACCTGGCGAAGACGGTTCCACGGCGAAGCCGCCGAAGGCCGGCTCGGCGGACTGAAGACGCTCCTGTTCAAACCTCTCGTCTACATGAACAACTCCGGACGGGCCCTGGGCGAGGTTGTCCGCTTCTTCCGGTTGCCGGGATCCGGGATCGTCGTCCTTTACGACGAGATCGACCTGGCGCTTGGCAAGGTGCGGGTCAAGCAGGGAGGTGGCCATGCCGGACACAACGGCATCAGGAGCGTTCACGCCCATATCGGCGCGGACTACCGGCGGGTGAGAGTCGGGGTCAACCATCCAGGCCACAAGGATCTTGTGATCGGTCACGTCCTCAGGGACTTTCCGCAATCGGAACAGGTCCAGGTCGACATTGTTCTCGATGCCATCGCCGATGCCGCGCCATTTCTCGCCGACGGCGCGGACGACAGGTTCCAGAGCCGGGTGGCCCTCCTGGTCGAACCGGAACCCGCTGACAGCAATGTCCGGCGTTAGGTGCGGTATCGTCGGTTTGCCCAATGTCGGCAAGTCGACGCTGTTCAATGCCCTGACGTCGACGGCCGCAGCCCAGGTCGGCAACTTCCCGTTCTCGACCATCGAGCCCAACATCGGGCGCGTCACCGTTCCCGACGAGCGTCTCGACAACCTTGCGACCTTCAGCCACTCGCCCAGAGCCGTGCGCAACCACATCGAGTTCGTCGACATTGCCGGCCTGGTCAGGGGAGCAAGCCGCGGCGAGGGCCTGGGAAACCGGTTCCTCGCCAGCATCCGGGAAGTCGATGCCATCCTCCACCTTGTTCGCTGCTTCGAGAGCGGCGATGTCGCCCACGTTGATGGCGCGGTCGATCCGCTGCGTGACATCGCCACCATCGAAACGGAACTGATGCTGGCCGATCTGGAGAGCCTGGAACGGCGCACCGACGCGGTGGCCAAACGCGCCGCGGGCGGAGACAGGGAAGCGACCGAAGTCCTGCCCCTCATGCGCCGCGCCCTTGAGGCTCTTTCCGCCGGCAGGCCGGCGCGCTCCGTTCGGCTCTCCGGAGGCGAGGCGAGGACATTCGCCATGCTGCAGTTGCTGACGGCGCGGCCTGTCCTCTACGTGTGCAACGTCGACGACGACACCATGACCGGCGGCAACCCCCTCGTCGGCGAGGTGGAGCGCCACGCACATGACAACGAGAGCCGCGCCGTCGCCATCGCCGCCTCCCTGGAGTCCGAACTCGCCGTTCTTGCCGGCGGCGCGGAACGCGAGGCCTTTCTCGAGGAACTCGGCCTCGGAGAACCCGGCCTGAACCGTATCATCCGCGCCACCCACGAGATGCTCGGGCTCATCACGTTCTTCACCACGGGGCCAAAGGAGACACGCGCCTGGTCGATCACGAACGGCGCCACGGCAGCCCAGGCCGCGGGCGCCATCCACAGCGACATGGAACGCGGCTTCATCTGCGCCGAGACCATCACCCATGGTGATCTTGTCGCCAGTGGCAGCGAGCAGGATGCGCGGTCGCGGGGTCTCATGCGCCGCGAGGGACGCAACTACCGGGTGATGGATGGCGATGTCTTCTGTTTCCGCTTCAATGTCTGAACGACGGATCCGGCATGGCGCTGTTGCCGAACTCATCCGGCACGAGGGCGCCCGGTTTCACGAAGCGCGGCCACGTTCGGCAGGCCCGGGAACTCGGTCCCCATGACATGGATGCGGGGGCTCCGGCATCACGATCCGGTCTTCGTCGAATCGGGATACGCCACCCCGGGGATCGTCGAGGCCGTGTCGCGACAGATGAAGGCGAGGACCCAGTTCCTCATGCCATCGCGGTTGGCGGGGACCTCGCCGGGCGGTTCGCCCTTGGCCTCTGGCGATTCACCCAGTCTGCCTCTTCGGCGATGGCCGAGGCTCTGCGCCGGACGATGGGACGGCATCCTCATGTTGATGGCAGCTGTCATGACCGTATCGACGAGACCCTGGCCGGCTATTCCCACGATGAAACGTCATATCCCCCTGGGACTGCCGCACGATCATGCCCTGTAACCTGGAAGCCGTGCGCCACGAACTGGCGGGCGGCAGACCGGAGTTCCGGAGGACGAAGATGCTGTCAGAAAGGCTCGGGGGACAGTCTCGAAGCGCGGACTTCCCCGCCGCCAGACAACTGGGGAACAGAGGCAGCGCAATGGACAAGGTTACCCAATCGAAAACCCCGGGCGCACACCAGGTGGCAGAGGCGGGTCCGGGGCGTACCCGATGAAAATGGAGAACCAGGAGGCAGGCGTCAATCGCTTCTCCTGTACGAACGATATCGTCGACGAACTCGAAGTCTCGCTCTCGAAGGAACGGTTGGCGACCTGTCTCCATGCTGCACAGGGAGACCGGGAAAGGGCAATCCGCCTTCACGTCCGGAACACGGACGTCTGCGCCGCCTTCTGCGGACCGCTGCAGGGCTTGGAGGTGGCCCTTCGAAACGCGATGCATCGGCGGTTGGCCAACCGGTATGGCGACATCTGGTACGACAATGGCAGGGCGGGTCTCGATCAGTGCGCTCTCAACCGCATAGCCGGAGCGAGAACCGAACTGACGCGCGAACGGCGCCGGAATGATCCGCAGCGGACTGTTGCAGCACTATCGCTCGGGATCTGGGTTTCGCTTCTCGGCCCTGGTGGCCGATGCGTTGACGGGCGCAAGGCGAACTACGAGATGTCGCTGCAGCGGCGTCTGCACATCGCACGAGCCGTTGAACGCTCTGCGGTTGTTGCGCAACAGAATCGCACATCATGAACCGGTGATTCCGCAAGGCCTGGAGCACGACTACGACCGCCTCGTGGAAGTTGCCGGGTGGATTTCTCCCGCGACCCGAACATGGATCGAACACAATAGCCGCGTTCGCGTGATGCCTGGGAGCACGAGGGACGACGGAGTGCCTGTATTCTGAACGGTTTACCCCAACGGCGCACGGTGCCGCGGGTCCCTGGCCAGTCATGTCCGTGTCGGCGACCTTCCCGCAGACGAGAAGCCCGACACCCTGCCAAGGGCACGGTGACCTTTTGTCAAACTCATCCGCATGACGATGCCCGTGATCGAGGGCAAGGCCCGCCGGCAACGTGCGGGCAACCGCGCCACCGGGGATAAAGCCCCGCGCCTCGATGGCGGCGACCACGTCGACAGCGGAGTCGACAAAGGGATGGGCAAGACACGCAAGCACCATTATCCGGCAGCGACCGGAAGGCGATGACCGTCGGGCAGACCTGCCATCGCCCCAGTTCGCCAGATACGACAGCTGTTGCGACAAACGTGAACCGTGCGGACGTCTCTTCAGATACGTTGCGCCAGCCTCGGCCGACAAGATGGCGTCCGGGCTGGTCCGGCGTCAGTGAAGCAGGGGATTGCGCACCGCGAGGCCGGGGAAGCGGCCGAAGTCCCGGTCGGCTGTCCAGAGTTCCATCACGCCATGCGTCAGGCAGAGTGCGGCCACCCGGGCATCGTGGACCATCGGCCCCCGGATACGTCCGACGGCGATTTGCTCTTTCAACACGGCCCAGTGCGCGCCGGTTTCCGCCAACAGGTCCACGGCCGGAGACTCGAGCCAGGCATCCACCTGTCCAAGGGCTTCCGCTAACGAAGACGGCGGGTCATAGATTGCCGGATGGGTCGCAATGGCAATGAATTCGTGGATGCACGGCCAAGGCAAGCCCCAGCGCACACGACCCTCGGCCAGCTCCTCAATGCGAAGACGTGCAGGAGTGTGCCACTGCGAGTCCGCCCGGTGGGCATGGACAAGGATGTTCGTATCGACAGCAATCAACTTCCCCGTCCTTCATAGGCAGCGTCGCGAATGCGCTCCCAGCCGGCATCCCGCAACGCCGCCTGCAATCCCCGCCCGCAAACACTGGCATCGCGCAACCTGAACGGCTTGGCCTCCCGTTCGGCGCGCAACACTTCCCGCAAGCCGCGCTCGACCACCGAACGAAAGGTCACGCCCTCTCGCGCCATATGGGCCTTCACGTCCTCGGCAAGGCCGTCGGCAATCTCGACCGTGGTCTTCATCGCAATATAGCCATATCGTCAAATACGGCTCTATGGTAGTGGCATGACAGTGGCCCATGTCAAGGCGCGGTTTCGTCGGCGCATCGAATTCCCGTTCAAGCATCGTCCGGGCCAGTCGCCGGAGAACGCCAGGAGTGTGGGCGGTGGCATTGGATGATGGGTTCAGGGAGTAGGGTCAGTAGAGCTCGGTCCGGGCGCTTTGCTCCTCGTCCGCATCGATCTAGGCGGTCGGCGATCTGGTCCGCCAGCACCCGGCCGCAGGTCGCGAGGCGAGAGCGCTCGAGCCAGCACCTCAGGACCCCGAAGCCGGGCCCAGACCAGGGTCCTGACGCAAAGGAGAAACACCTCTTCCACCGTCGCCTTGAGCGCGGAAGTCGGAAGTTTTCCCTTGACGGCAAGGAGGTCCGGGTCGGTCAAGATTTCCACACGACCGTTGATCCGCAATGTTACCGTCAGGCTAGGTTCATCAATGTGTCCGCCTGACGTTTCCCCGGCCGACCGGACAACAACAGTATCCTGTGGTCCAGCACATGCGCCAAGGCTCCGGGCGGATCGCCGCGCTGGGTTGCATCCGTCCGCCCGTCGGCGCGGACCGAACTCATCACGTAGAACGCAGACAGAGCGACGACGTTGCGGCAGTGAACGTCCAGGCGATCCAGAACCCTGAGGCCGCCACGTGCAGCGGGCGGAGGATAGATCTCGCGCAGCGCCGCCAGACTGTCGTTGGCCATTCCTGCCTCCATCCCGTTATCGTGCGAACATTGACACCCCAAACGCAGCGAGAGCCTGGTGCACCGGTGGCGGATCACACTTGGAGGTGACTACGCCGGACGGTCTGCGCCAGAAACGCGGTGGACCGGAGAAAGCACCACTGGCCTCGCTCTCTCGGCGAAGCTGGAACCGGACTGTCGCTCATGGCGAGTCGATCGACGTCGTCAGAAAGTGACGAGAGAGTGGCAGGGGACGCCGAGTTGCCGGACGCGGTCGGCACCGCCGAGAGCCGGGAGATCGATCACGAAGCTGGCGCCGACGATGTTGGCGTTAGCCCGGCGCAGCAGGCGCACGGCGGCCATCGCGGTGCCTCCGGTGGCGATCAGATCGTCGACAATGAGGACCTGCGCACCTTCCCTGACGGCGTCGTCGTGAATCTCTATCCGGTCGATGCCGTACTCGAGCTCGTAGTCCTCGCCGATTGCCGCGCGCGGCAGCTTGCCTTTCTTGCGTATGGCGACAAGGCCCGCCTGCAACGTACGGGCAACCGCGCCACCGGGGATGAAGCCCCGCGCCTCGATGGCGGCGACCACGTCGACAGCGGAGTCGACAAAGGGGGAGGCCATGCGGTCCACCGCGTGGGCAAAGCCGGCGCCATCGGCAAACAGCGTCGTGATATCGCGAAACATGACCCCCTCGCGGGGAAAATCCGGGATGGTGCGGATGAGAGGGCGAAGGTCCATCAGGAGGTCCCGAGAACGCGTCCGGCCACCGCGTCGAGTCTGGCGACGACGGCACCGTCGCGGGCTTCCGGCCGGGTGATGACAGCATGGTCAAGGGCCCGGTCACAGCCTTGGGGGCACGGGTGATCGATGCCGGCCACGAGTGGTACCAGAGCCCCGATCAGGCGCCGCGCATTGCCGGCATTGGCCAGCAGCACACCGATGACCTGTTCCACGGTGACGGCATCATGGTCTTCGTGCCAGCAATCGTAGTCCGTCACCATGCCGACGGTGAGATAGCAGAGCTCCGCCTCCCGGGCGAGGCGCGCCTCCGGCATGGCCGTCATGCCGATGACATCCATGTTCCACGACCTGAAGAGACGGGATTCGGCCAGGGTCGAGAACTGGGGTCCCTCGATGCAGATGTAGGTGCCGCCCCGGACCATGGAGATACCGGCCGTCCTGCCGGCCCGCGTCACGTAGTCCGCCAGCCGGTCACAGGTCGGGTGGGCCAGCGAGACGTGGGCCACACACCCCTCGCCGAAGAAGCTTCTCGTCCGGTTCACCGTGCGGTCAACATACTGATCGCACACCACGAAGGCGCCGGGCGGGAGGTCTTCGCGCAGTGACCCAACCGCTGCCACGGAAACAAGGTCGGTGACACCCGAGCGTTTCAGGGCATCGATGTTGGCGCGCGCGTTGATGCCGGTGGGTGACACATGATGGCCGCGGCCGTGACGCGGCAGGAACACCACCTCGAGGCCGTCCATCCTGCCGCGCAGCACCTGGTCCGAAGGCGCACCGAAGGGCGTGTCGACCGTGACCCACTCGGCGCCCTCGAGACCGTCGATGTCGTAGACACCACTTCCGCCGAGGACGCCGAGAACGGTCCCGTTCATGGACGAAAGTCCGGCAGGACGAGACAGCCGTCGCACACAGGCGGACACCAGTAGAGGCTCCCGGTCACCGGACGCGTGAAGCCGAAAAGGGCGTCGACGATTCCGTCATCGAGGCCGGCCATGCGCCGCAACTGGGTAACAAAAGGATCAACGGTTGCGGTGAACGACACGAACATCAGCCCCTCCCCCGTTGTGTCGGCCCACGGCATCGAACGGCGCAACAGAAAGGCCTCGGGCTCGAAACTCTCCTGCGCCGTGCGGGAAACATGGGCGCTCGCAGGAGCATCGGCGAGTTCCTCGTTGTCGTCGAGACGCCGGCCGATGATGCGATCGCGAACACCCGGCGGATGGGAGGCGAAGAGATCGAGGTCATGCATCCACTGCTGCACCGCAACAAAGCTCGCGCCTGCGACATCGCAGGCAGCGGCAACAGCGGCCGCTCCCTTCGGGTTCTCGGTGCCATCCTCGTAGCCGGTGAGATCACGGCCATCGCGAAAGCGGAAACCGTCGACCATGCGCTCGATCCCGAAGGCGTCCGCCACCTCGTGTTCGATGGCACGGGCGTTCAGGAGAACCTCGCCGGGATCCTCGCCTCTCACCCAAGCCCACAGGTCCGACTGCGTCGACGGCACCTCGCAACCGGGTCCCGAGAGCGCCGGAAAGGCCCTGTGTCCGGGGATGGTGACGCCGAGGCCCGCGAGCAGGCCCGGACCCAGACCAATGACCGCGCCGCGATCCACGCTCAAGGCCGCAAGGTCCCGCAGCACCACGGCTGCCGGCACGTCGCCGGGGCGCCGGTGAAACTCCAGGTATCGGGCATGGGGCGGGACGCCGTCGAGGATCCCGGGCTGGGGACTGGACATGGCCGCGAACCTATCCGGATGGATCACAAAATCAAGACATGCCGTGACGGCACGTGACGCTATGATGGGGACATGCCTGCCCTTGTGTCACTTGATTCCCGCACTGCGCGCCGCCTGCTTCTGCATCTCCAGGGACTGGGCGAACCACCCGGACTGTACCTGGGCCGGCCGGGGTTGAAGTCACTGATCCGGCGCATGGGATTCGTGCAGCTCGACAGCATTTCCACCGTGGACCGGGCCCACCATCTCACACTTCATTCGCGCAACCGGACCTATCGCAGGGAAGATCTGGCGGCACTTCTGGAGAGCGAGCGCTGCCTCTTCGAGCACTGGACCCACGATGCCAGTGCGATTCCCCTCGAGTGGTTTGCTCACTGGAAGCCGCGCTTTGCCCGCATGGCGGCGAGTCTCGAGAACAGCGCCTGGTTCCGGGACCGCATTGGTGACGATCCCGCTCATGTCATTGCAAGCGTGCTCGACCGAATCACCGCGCGCGGGCCTGTGATGTCACGGGAACTTACCGATGATGCGGGTGGACGAAACGAACCCTGGTGGGGCTGGAAGCCGGCCAAGGCCGCCCTGGAGTACCTGTGGTGGAAGGGCACCATCCAGGTGGTGCGCCGCCAGAACTTCCAGAAGGTGTATGATCTCACAGAGAGGGTGATACCCGGCGATATCCTCAACCAGGACGTGTCGGCCGGAGAACACCTCGACTGGGCCTGTTCATCGGCGCTGGATCGCCTGGGCACCGCAACTCCAGGGGAGATCGCCGCCTTCTGGGATGCCGTGTCGGTGAACGATGTCAGGCACTGGGCCTCCGCCAACCAACACCGTCTGATGACGATCGAGGTTCAGGGTTTCGGCGACGGCGCTGCGAAGAGTTCCCTTGCATGGATCCATGTCGAGGACACCCTTGCCCAGCTCGGCGCTCCCCCCTCGACAATGCGATTCCTGAGCCCATTCGATCCCGTGCTGCGCGACCGCCGCCGTGCCCTGCGCCTGTTCGGCTTCGATTATCGTTTCGAGGCTTTCGTTCCCAGGGCGCAGCGGCGCTACGGCTACTATGTGCTACCGATCCTCGAGGGCGATCGCCTGACCGGGAGAGCCTCGATGAAGTTCCATCGATCGGCCGGTGAACTGGCTCTCGAGGGCTTGTGGTGGGAACCGGGTGTCGTCGAGGGCAAGGGGCGGCGCACGGCACTCGCCGCCGCACTCGCGCGCCTTGGCCGCTTTCTTGGCGCCACATCCCTGCGTCACCCCTGAAGGAGATCTTCGGACCATGCATGATCGACCCCGCCTCGTGCCGGACGATTTCGATGTTCCGGCCACGCTCGAACATCCCCGCTTTCGCCTGCGCATGCTGACGGTGAACGATCTCGTCAGGGACTACGACGCCGTCATGTCGAGCGTCGACCACCTGCGCAGCACCTATTCCAGGGAGAGCGCAAGCGACTGGCCCGCCGGCCTGACGCTGGAGGATGACCTCGTCGATCTCGGCTGGCATCAGCGGGAATTCACGCTGCGCACGTCCTTTGCCTATACGATGATGGCTCGAGACGAGAGCCGCTGCCTGGGCTGCGTCTACATCATGCCGACACTCAAGCGCGACCACGACGCGAAGGTGACGATGTGGGTGCGGGCCGACGAACTCGACAGCGGTCTCGATGATGCGCTCTGTGACGCGGTCCACCACTGGATCACCACCGCTTGGCCCTTCCGGTCGGCGGCCTTTCCGGGACGCCACATCTCCTTCGCCGACTGGCACCGCCTGCCGGTCGCCTCTCCGGCGCCCGCTTCGATCTGATGGTGCGGTCCCTGGACCCGGCGCACGTCATCGGCTCTGTCACGGACAGTCGCCGGTGAACGTGGCGACGGATGACTGGAGAGCAAGGCGGCTCGTGAGCGGCATCAGACAGGCCCGTCTTGCGAACGCTAGCGCAGGGACATAGGTTTCCGGGCACATTTCGAGGAGGCTCCATGTTGGTGGAGTTGTCTGAAGAACAGGCCCGCGCCATCAGGGCCTGGCCCTTCGAGGAGGCGCGAAAACTCCTGGGACGGCTGGGGGGCCGCACCCCCGCGAAGGGCCATGTGCTGTTCGAGACGGGCTACGGACCGTCGGGTCTGCCCCATATCGGCACATTCGGCGAGGTCGTGCGCACCAGCATGGTGCGCTACGCCTTCTCCCGAATCAGCGACATGCCGACACGCCTCGTCGCCTATTCCGACGACATGGACGGTTTGCGCAAGGTGCCGGACAATGTCCCGGAACACGACATGATGGCGCGCCACATCGGCCAGCCCCTGACGAGGATTCCCAATCCCTTCGACAGCAGCCATGCGAGCTTCGGGGACCACAACAATGCCATGCTGAGGTCCTTTCTCGACCGCTTCGGTTTCGACTACGAGTTCATGAGTTCGTCCGAGATGTATCGGTCCGGCGCCTTCGACGAAGCCCTGCTGCGCGTCCTCGAGCGCTTCGACGCCGTCATGGAGATCATGTTGCCGACCCTGAGGGAGGAGCGCCGCAAGACCTATTCGCCCTTCCTGCCGATCTCGCCCGTCAGCGGCCGGGTCCTTTATGTGCCTCTCCTCGAACGCGACCCCGGAAAGGGAACGATCGTCTTCGAGGACGAGGATGGGACGAGGGCGCAAGTTCCGGTCACGGGAGGGCACTGCAAGCTCAACTGGAAGCCGGACTGGGGCATGCGCTGGCATGCCCTGGACGTCGACTACGAAATGGCCGGCAAGGATCTGATTGATTCGGTGGCCATCTCGGGACGGATCTGCCGGGCGTTGGGCGGCACGCCGCCGGCGGGGTTCAACTACGAACTCTTCCTTGACCAGAACGGCGAGAAGATCTCGAAGTCCCGAGGCAACGGCCTCACCATCGATGACTGGCTGCGCTACGGTACTCCGGAGAGCCTTGCGCTCTTCATGTATACCAAGCCGCGTACGGCAAAGCGTCTCTACTTCGACGTCATCCCGCGCCACGTTGACGATCATGCGCGGCACCTCGAACTCTACACTCGACAGGACAGTGACCAGCGCCTCGCCAACCCGGTATGGCATATCCACGCCGGCGATCCGCCGGTCAGCGAACAGCCTCTCTCCTTTGCCATGCTTCTCAACCTCGCCAGCGTGTGCAATGCCGCCGACGAGGCCATTCTGTGGGGTTTCATCAGCCGCTATCTTCCCGGAACCTCACCAGAAACCCATCCCCTGCTCGACCGTCTGGCGCGTCTCGCCGTCCACTACTACCGGGATATCGTGAGCAAGGAGAAGCACTACCGCATTCCGGACAAGAAGGAACGGGGGGCTCTGGCCGACCTCGCCCGTCGCCTGCAAGCGCTTCCCGAAGCGGCGACCGGCGAGGACTTCCAGAGCGAGGCCTACGCCACCGGACGGGACCATGGGTTCGAGCCTTTGAGAACCTGGTTCGCCACCCTCTACGAAGTTCTCCTGGGCCAGCCCTCCGGGCCGCGTTTCGGCAGTTTCATGGCCCTCTACGGACGCAGCGAAACCCTCGCCCTCATACGCGACAAGCTCGCATGTGACTGATCACGCCATGACCTGGGCCGAGGCTCCGACACTTGTGGCGGGTGCTGCCAGTGCCGTCTGGCTGACCGCCGACGGCGTCATCGAGGAAATCGACCGCGAAGAGGCGGGCCAGAGGTGGAAACGCGGCGCCGCGCCGCTCGTCTGCCATGCCATGGCTACTGGCGGACGCACCGGAATCCGCCATCTGCCGGCCTTCGACATCCTCGAACTCATCGCATTCGTGCGGCCGGGATCCTTCACCGTCCCCACGCCCTTCGGCGTGGCCCGTGCACTCGGCGGCGGCCTGCCCCGCAACATGGCTGATCAGGCGGTGGCACTGCGGACCTGTGCCGCCCTTCTGCTTGAGGAACTGGCGGCGTTCGACCGCGCGAACAAGGACGAGGCGACCGCCATTGCGGCCGTCATGGTCGCGAGCGCCTGGCCCTGGGGGGGTGATATCGCCGCTGCGCTGGACCTGCCGGCGGATGTAGAAGGCAGTCTTGATGTCTGGTCCGCTCTCCCCGAATGGGTGGACAGGGAACCGCGGGGGCCACCACGCGCCGACGTCATCGGCCAGGATGATGTGGCATCGCGGCTGGTGTCGCTTCTTGGCGTGGATGCCGAGGACAGGCCGCAACAGATCCTCTATGCGCAATCGCTGATTCCCGGCTTCGCTCCGCGCAGGGAACCGGGCGTCCCCGGCGCCGTGCTGGCGGAGGCCGGCACAGGAGTGGGAAAGACCCTGGGCTACATTGCACCGGCCAGCCTGTGGGCGGAGAAGAACGCCGGCACGGTGTGGATCAGTACCTACACCAGGAACCTGCAGCGCCAGATCAACCAGGAACTCGACCGCCTCGTCGGCGAAGGTGACGCCAGGCGGCAGCGCGTCGTGGTGCGCAAGGGCCGCGAGAACTACGTGTGCCTGCTCAACTTTGCCGATGCGGTCCATCGCCACGGCGGTTCGCGAGAGGACACGGTCCGACTCGGTCTCATCGGCCGCTGGATTCAGACCACCTCCGACGGCGACATGCAGGGCGGTTCCCTGCCCGGCTGGCTTCTCGAACTGCTCGGCTACCGCAAGACCATGGATCTCGCTGACCGCCGTGGCGAGTGCATCTACAGCGCCTGCGATCATTTCCGGAATTGCTTTATCGAAGGGTCGGTGCGGCGGGCGCACCATGCCGACATTGTCGTTTCCAACCACGCCCTCAGCCTGCTGCAGGCCTGGCACAGCGGCGAGGGCGATCCCCATGCCCCGACGCGTTACATCTTTGATGAGGGTCATCATCTGTTCGATGCTGCCGACAGGGTGTTCGCCACCGAGCTCACGTGCCGCGAAGCGGAGGACCTGCGGCGCTGGCTTCTCGGGGCGGGGAGCCTGCGGTCCCGGGCGCGCGGCCTCATGCGCAGGGTGCGGGATCTCATCGGCGACGAGGGGCGTACGCTCGTCGCCGATATCGCGCGCGCCGCCACCGCCCTGCCGGCGCAGGGCTGGCAGGACCGGTTCCGCGCCGGCGCCCCTGCGGGAAAGGCGGAAGACTTCTTCTTCCTGGTACGCCGTCAGGTTCTGGACCGGACCACAGACGCCCGGAGTCGCTATAGCCTGGAATGCCTGGCCGATCGTCCTTCCGAACCACTCCTTGAAGCAGCCATTGCCCTTCACGAAGCCCTGGGCGTCCTGGAACGGCCCCTGTCGGATCTCATCCGGCATCTGGGCGAGGAAATGATTCGCCACAAGGACCGCCTCGAGAAACACACGCAGATGCGCATGGAAGCGACGATACGCGGCATCCGCCTGCGTGGTGTCGACGTCATCTCAGAGTGGCGCCACATGCTCGAGACCCTGGGCGCCACGACCCCGCCGGAGTACCACGACTGCCTGTCCATCAACCGCATTGACGGACGCGAAATCGATACCGGCATGCACCGTCACTGGATCGATCCGGGCCTGCCCTTCGCCGAGAACGTTGCCGCCAAGACCCACGGTATCGTTGTCACCTCGGCAACACTGCGCGACGTACGTGACCAGCAGCAGTCGGGCGAAGGTTCCTGGCTCACCGCCGGTCTGCGGACCGGTCTGCGCCATCTCGCCGATCCACCGGCCTGTTCCGCCATCTCCTCGCCGTTTGACTACCAGGAACTCACCCGCGTGATCGTGGTCACGGACGTCCCGCGGCACGACGAGGTGAAGGTCTCCATCGCCTTTCGCGATCTCTTCATGGCTTGCGGCGGAGGCGGCCTCGGCATCTTCACCGCCATCACACGCCTGAGACGCGTCCACCGGAATATTGCCCTTCCCCTTCAGCAGGCAGGTCTGGCGCTCTATGCGCAACACGTCGACGCCATGGATACCGGAACCCTGGTGGACATCTTTCGCGCGGAGGAGGACTCGTGTCTCCTGGGCACCGACGCCGTGCGCGATGGCGTCGATGTTCCCGGCCGTTCCCTGCGCCTGATCGTCTTCGACCGGGTGCCATGGCCACGGCCCGATCTGCTGCACAGGGCACGACACGCTGCTTTCGGGGACCTGCAGTGGAACGATCTCATCACGCGGCTCAGATTGCGCCAGGCCTTCGGACGCCTGGTGCGGCGCATGGATGATCGCGGGGTCTTCGTGCTTCTCGATTCGCGCTTGCCCTCACGCATGGCGAGCGCCTTTCCGGAAGGGGTGGAGGTCAGACGGATCGGATTGGCCCAGGCCGTCGACTGCGTCCGGAAACACGTGGGGGTAAAGGCGTGATCACCGTGCTATCGTCGAGGCCCCCTTGACAGCAGCACCGGGGCCGGCAGTGCATCCTGAACGATTCTTTTCTGCGACCTATGGAGAAGCGCGCCAGGCCTTTCTCGATGCCTGCCTGTCAAGTGGTGCGCGTGTCGACCGGCATCTCCATCCCGCGCGGGGCCGGAACGGCGAGGTCCTGGCCACAGATGTCGCGCGCCTTGGCCCGGATGATGCCCGACAGGTCTTCATGACCATGTCGGCCACCCATGGCGTCGAGGGTTTCTGCGGCTCGGGCGTACAGACCGGCGCCCTTGCATCAGGCTTCTACACCGATCGCAACGACGATGTTGCCGTTGTCCTGATCCACGCCATCAACCCTTTCGGCTTTTCCTGGTTGCGCCGCGTCACCCACGAGAACATCGATCTCAACCGCAATCATGTCGATCATGACCGGCCCTACGCCACCAACGAAGGCTACGAGGAGCTGAAGGAGGCCCTGTGCCCGACATCGTGGACCGCAGAGTCACGGGCGGCCTGTCGCGCAGCCATGGAGAGTTATCGCGAACGCCTGGGAGACATGGCCCTGCAGGCCGCCATTTCGGCCGGTCAGCACAGTCATCCGCAGGGCCTCTTCTACGGTGGATCAGCCCCCTCCTGGTCCGCCACCACGCTCGACTCCATCGTCCGCCGCCATGCGGCGCACGCCCGTCATGTCACCTTCATCGACTACCACACCGGCCTGGGACCCTTTGGCGTCGGTGAACTGATTTCCGATCACGGCACAGGCGAACCCGGTCACCGGCGCCTGGTTGACTGGTTCGGCGAAGGCACCGTGACATCGACCAGTGACGGCAGTTCGGTCTCCGCACCACTCACCGGCACCAACAATCTCGCGGTCGCCAGGGCCGCGGACCACGCCAGCCTCACCATGGCGACACTGGAGTACGGCACGTCGCCCCTTGACGAGGTTCTTGCATCCCTGATGGCGGACTGCTGGCTCCACCATCACGGAACCCTTGATTCGGACACTGGGCGTGCCATCAAGGCGGAGATCCGACGCTGTTTCTATCCCGATACCCGCACCTGGAAGGAGATGGTCTTCGACAGGGCGATCGCTGTCGAGAGGACCATGCTGGCCGGTCTCTCGGCTCAGACATGATCTCGCGGGACATCGTGGTTCCATGAGCGGGAAAAGACCCGCCGGTCCCCCTCAAAGGCCTCGAGATCGCTGGCCACATGCCAGGTGTCTGCCGACGCGCGAACTTCCATACGCACCCTGACGCCGACATCCCAGTCGCCACGGCTGCGGCGGCTCCACCAGTGCCAGACGGCCTGTGCCGACAGGGGGTCTCCCTTCGTGATGCGGAACTCGGACCGGGCGCCGTCGGCACACTCCATGTCGATGGCCTCGAGGCGGCAGACACCACCGTCCTCCACCAGGCGCATCACCTGTTCGCCGCTCGCGACATCACGCTCGACCCCCCTCGACGACGTGGGAGGCACCAGAATCGTCATGTGAGGAAGTGGCGCCATCTCGGGTTCGTCGAACTGAACTCCCGGATCATCGTTCTCCCGCAGCGCTCGCACGGGCAGCATCAGGTGGCTTCCGGGGCCGCCGGCAAGGGTGAGAGTGAACGCTTCCGGGGCCGGCCACACGACGGGAAAGTAGCTCGTCGAGATGGCGACGCGAATCCGGTGGCCTGCGTTGAAGGCGTGAGCACAGTCGTTCATCTTCAGGCGAACCGTCACTGCTTCCCCCGGTGTCATCGGCGATGGCTCCTCGTGGCCACGGGCATGCGAGAGATTGAGCACTCCCCATGTCACACGCATGGATTCACCGGTTGGCGCGACGTCGTTGAGCCTCACCACGACCATTGCCTGAGGACGATCCACCGCGACCTCGAGTACGACTTCCGGCGCCCCAAGGATCTCCAGGCGCTCCTCGAGGGGTTCGCCGTCAAACACAAGCGACACGGCGTCGTCCTCCCGCTGATCGAGCGGCAGGTCGGGGCTGGAACCACCAAGCCCATAGGGGCACCAGCTTCCGGCGGCAACGCCGACGGTCTCGGGCGACCTGTGGTCCATGGTCACACGCGGACCGGCTGTCGCTGCCAGACCACCGGCATTGAGGAAGAGGGTGCGCGGGGCTGAACCGGGTGATGGCCACACGGCTTCGCTCACCCAGCGTCCCCTCGACCGCGCCAGACAGGCGTCCGGCGACTGGAACTCGTCGAGCCAGACGGTCAGTTGGGGTTCGTTTGCAACACCCGGATCCTCGCCCTTCAGCCAGTGGTCCCACCAACGCAGGCCATGTTGAAGGAATCCGATGGAGGGCCCCGGGATGGCGTCATGGGGATACTTGTGGCCCCACGGGCCGATGAGCCCCCTGACCGGACAGTCAAGATTGTCGAGCATGCGCGCCACGGCGTTCGAATAGCCGTCGTTCCAGCCGCCCACGGCATAGACCGCACAGTCGATGTCGGACCAGTTCTCCGAGACCGATCCATGTTTCCAGTAGGCATCCCGCCGCTGGTGGGCAAGCCACAGGGTGGCCGCGACCGGCTTCTGGTTCTCCAGTCTCTCCAGCCACTGATCCCGCCAGCGTTCTCCCTGGATCAACGGATCGCCGGAGCGCGCCATGAGCATCAGGTAGGCGGAACCCCAGAAGAAGTTGTCGAGCAGCACGCACCCGCCCATGTAGTGCACATCGTCGCTGTGGCGGTCATCGGTCGAACAGTGGGTGATGATTGCCCTGAGGGCCGGTGGCCGGCGCGCCGCTATCTGCAGGCTGTTGAAGCCGCCCCACGAGATGCCTGTCATGCCGACACGTCCGCTGCACCAGGGCCGGGCGGCAATCCAGGCAATCGCTTCCAGAGCATCGTCCTGTTCCTGGAGCGCATACTCGTCAGCGATGAGGCCTTCCGACTCCCCGGTGCCGCGGATGTCAAGCCTCACGCAGGCATAGCCGTGTCCGGCCCAGTAGCGGTGGCGGGGCTCATCCCAAGCGCGTGTATGGTCGCGTTTGCGGTAGGGAATGTACTCAAGAATCGCCGGCACCGGGTTGTCTTCGGCATCGTCGGGCATCCAGAGTCGCGCCGACAGGCGCACCCCGTCGGTCATGGGAATCCAGACGTGCTCGATCTCCTTCACACCGCACGGCAAATCGCTGACGATCCTCGTCGCTGAACTGTCGGTCATCTCCTTAACTCCCCCGGGGCGGTCATGCAGAACCTGCGGTCGACCACGCACCTTCCTCGGTCACGATCCAGTCGAGGCGGGCATCATGGGCCTGGCGGGGCACCGCGTCGACCTCAAGCCCGGCATAGCACACGCCCACCGCGGTGACCGGCTGGCCAGCGCACCTGAGCTCCTGGAGCGTGCGGTCGTAGAATCCACCCCCGTAGCCCAGGCGAAACCCTCCCGAATCAAAGGCCAGCATCGGAACAAGAAGGAGACGCGGGACCACGGGAGCCGCATCAACGGGAGGGACCGGAATGTTCCAGGCACCAGTCTCCAGCCTGTCGCCCGGGTTCCATGCCCGAAAGGCCAAGGGCCGGCCCCGTGCCACGACAACCGGCATGCCGACGTCATGTCCGCCGGCGTGGGCCGCCCGGGCGAGTGGCAGGACATCAAACTCCGTGCCGACCGGAATATAGGCGGAGACGGCGGCGCCCGCGGGAAATCCGATGTCCGAAAGGAAGTGACGGCATGCCCTCTGGCCGGCGTCGCCACGACAGGCATGAAGTCGCGTTCGCGTCTCCATGCAGCGCCGGCGTTGCAGCGCCTTCTCGTCCATCAGGGGCGGCACCACCCGCGCCGTTGTTCCATGGGCACTCCTCCGTGGCCTGCGTGTGCAGGTGGGCGCCGTGATAACGGGGGCACACCCCCGCCAGGGACAGCTCCCGGATGATATGCATTGGCCCCGGGGATTGATGGGACAACCTGCCGGGCAGACATCCGCCCCTCACCCCTTATAGAACCGGTCTCCGGTCGGTGGATACCAGGAATTTCACGTTGTCGCCGTGGAACCCCGTCTCGGTGTCACATGTCGCCCTCGATGCGCTCGGCCATGCGCTCGATGCGCTCGGCCAGCGCATCGATGGCGGCGGCCCTGCGCGCATCGACCGCCTTCGTCGTTCCCTTGGCTCCGGCCTCCTGGTAATCCCAGAGCTCATCGACCAGATGAAGCGACGCCAGAAGCAGCAGCCGCTGATCACCGAGATTGCCGAGCTGGCCAACGAGTTCCCTTACCTTGTGGTCAACATAGTCGGCGAGTTCGCTCGTTCGGCGTTCCTGTCCCTCGCCGCAGGCCACGTCATACTCATGACCGTTGATCAGTACCGTCACCTGAGGCATCATCTCGCTCCAACATCGTTTTCAGTTCCGAGATCACGGATCCCAAGCGGGCATCCGCCGTCTTCAACCGCTCCTCGAGGTCCCCGTTCCGCTCCCCGAAGCCGGGGTCCTCCCGAAACAGATCCTGCGCGAGTGCCTCGCGTGCATCCTGCGATACGTCGATGGCACGTTCCAGTCGCCTGACGGCCTTGTCCAGCCTTGTCAACGTCCTGTCCCTTGAAGCCATGTTTGCCTCTGGTCCGAAGTCGATGTGACCATAGCGCCATGGAGCGCGCCGATAAAGGCAGGCGTGGCAGATTGACACAACGAGGCGGACCTTGTCCCGGTTCTCTCCACTCTTTATGTAGGGTGACGATGCCACCGGGCACGGGGCAGGCAGCGAGGGGCGGAGATCCTGATGGACGGGCAGGCGGTGGAGCGGGTCACACAACGCCGGATGGCAAACGCCATAAGGGCTCTTGCCATGGATGCCGTCGAGGCGGCCGCCAGCGGCCATCCCGGCATGCCCATGGGCATGGCGGACGTCGCCACCATGCTCTTCACCCGGTTTCTCAAGTTCGACCCCGAACATCCGGAGTGGCCGGACCGGGACCGCTTCGTGCTCTCGGCCGGCCACGGATCCATGCTGCTCTACGCGTTGCTCCATCTTTCGGGCTACGCCGACATGTCCCTGGACGAGATCCGCAGGTTCAGACAGCTGGGAAGCCGTACCGCGGGCCACCCCGAATACGGTGCAAGCTCCGGCATCGAGACCACCACCGGACCACTTGGCCAGGGTTTCGCCAACGCCGTCGGCATGGCCATCGGCGAGAGAATCATGGCAAGCCGCTTCGGCGACCTCGTCGACCACCGCACCTGGGTCATCGCCGGCGACGGCTGCCTGATGGAGGGGATCAGCCACGAGGCCGCCTCTCTGGCTGGCCACCTCGCGCTCAACCGCCTGATCGTGCTGTTCGACGACAACGGCATCTCGATCGACGGACCGACCTCGCTGACTGTCTCCGACGACACCCTGGCACGATTCAGGGCCCTGAACTGGGCAGTGGAAAGAGTGGATGGCCATGATGGCGAGGCGATCGCCGGCGCTCTCGCACGGGCCCTCGACAGTGAACGTCCCAATCTCATCGCCTGCCGCACCGTCATCGGTTTCGGTTCTCCCGGCAAGGCGGGAACGGCGGCCTCCCACGGCGCTCCCCTCGGCGCCGGGGAGATTGCCGCGGCGCGCCGTGAACTGGACTGGGATGCGGGGCCCTTCGACATACCCGGTGACATTCTCGATGCCTGGAGAGAGGCAGGGCGGCGCAACGCCTCCCTCCACGAAGACTGGCAACGGAAGCTGGCCAGACGCGATTCCGCCATGCGCCGGGAGTTCGTCCGGCGCACCGCCGGCGATACCGGCGAACGAATCCGTGATGTCACGGCCGATCACGTCTCGCACCTGCTCGCCGATCCTGTCCGTGTCGCCACCCGCAAGGCGAGCGAACTGGCGCTCGAGCGTCTGACCGGGGCCCTGCCCGAGATGATTGGCGGGTCGGCAGACCTCACCGGCTCCAACAACACGCGTACCGGCGCGATGGCGGACATTACGGCCGGAGACTTTGCCGGAACCTACATTCGCTACGGTGTCCGCGAACACGCCATGGCCGCCGCCATGACCGGTATGGCCCTCCATGGCGGCATCATCCCCTACGGCGGGACCTTCCTTGCCTTCACCGACTACTGCCGCCCGTCCATCCGCCTTGCCGCCCTCATGCAACAGCGTGTCATCTATGTGATGACACATGACTCGATCGGACTGGGCGAGGACGGGCCGACACACCAGCCGGTCGAGCACCTCGCCAGCCTGAGGGCCATTCCCAACCTCCATGTCTACCGTCCGGCGGATGCGGTCGAGACCGCCGAGTGCTGGGAACTTGCCCTGTCGTCGCGGACGACACCGTCGGTGATCGCGCTCTCACGACAGGGTGTTCCCCAGGCGCGGCATGCCCCCCTGACCGGCAATCCCTGCAGCACGGGCGCCTACGTGATTCGCGAGGCCGTGGCAGCACACAGGGCGACCATCGTTGCCAGTGGATCGGAGGTCGCCATCGCCATCGAGGCCGGCCGCATTCTCGAGGATGACGGAATCGGTGCACGCGTCGTGTCAATGCCGTGCCAGGATCTCTTCAGGAAACAACCTCCGGCCGGCCGGGCCGCCCTGATCCCCCGCGACCGGGCGACCGTCGCCGTCGAGGCTTCCCTGCCCTTTGGGTGGACGGACATCATCGGCGAGCAAGGCGGATTTGTCGGCGTCAGCGGATTCGGGGAATCGGCCCCTGCCCGGGCGCTTTACGAACACTTCGGCATCACGCCCGAGGCCGTCGTCGAGGCAGTCAGACAGCGCCTCTGACCTGCAGGACCGTAACCGGGCCGGTCGTTGACCGGCCACCATGGAAACAGGTAGGACATTCCTCGTTGACCCTGGAGGACGGCATGGCAGTTCGCGTTGCCATCAATGGATTTGGCCGTATCGGCCGCCTTGTGTTTCGTGCCGCGATGGAATCGGCACGTGAAGACGTTGAGTTCGTGGCGATCAACGATCTCGGCACCGCCGAGGCCAACGCCCACCTCCTCAAGTACGACACGGTTCACGGCACCTACCCGGGTGACGTTTCGGGGCGCGGCAACACTCTGGAGGTCGATGGAAAGAGTGTGACCGTGCTCCAGGAGCGGCATCCCAGCCAACTTCCCTGGCGCGACCTCCAGGTCGACGTCGTCATGGAGTGCACGGGCATCTTTGCCTCCCGCGAGAAGGCTTCACAGCATCTCGAGGCCGGTGCCCGCAAGGTCCTGATCTCCGCGCCGGCACAAGGAGCGGATCTCACCGTGGTCTACGGTGTCAATCATGGCATGCTGAGCAAGGAGCACGACGTCATCTCCAACGCCTCGTGCACGACCAATTGCCTGGCGCCGGTCGCCGCCGTGCTTCACGAGGCGGTCGGCATCCGTCACGGGTTCATGACGACCATTCATGCCTTCACCGGGGACCAGAGAACCGTCGACACCCTGCATGCCGACCCGCGTCGGGCGCGCGCTGCCTCGGCATCCATGATTCCCACGTCGACCGGCGCAGCCCGCGCCGTGGGCCTGGTGCTGCCCGAGCTCGAAGGCAAGCTCGACGGCACGTCGATCCGGGTTCCCACGCCCAATGTCAGCCTCATCGACTTCAAGTTCGAGGCACCCGGAGAGACCAGTGTGGAAGCCGTCAACCAGGCGGTCAGCGAGGCGGCCAGGGGCCGTCTCAAGGGCATTCTTGCAGTCAACGACAAGCCCCTTGTCTCCAGTGATTTCAACCACAACCCGGCAAGCTCCGTCTTCGATCTCGGCGAGACCAAGGTGATCGACGGGCGGTTTGTCAGGGTGCTCTCCTGGTATGACAACGAGTGGGGCTTCTCGAACCGGATGAGCGACACCGCTGCGGCGCTCGCCAGGTTCGTCTAGGAGAAACCCTGCCCGGCCGTGGGTACCTTCCGCACACTTGACGACATCAGCCCTGCCGGCAGGCGGGTGCTGTTGCGTCTCGATCTCAACGTGCCGATCGACGGTGGCCGTGTCACGGGCAGCGAACGGATCGAAAGGAGCCTTGCCACCGTGCGCGAACTCGCCGACAAGGGGGCCCGCACGATCATTCTCTCCCACCTCGGCAGACCCGGGGGCAGACCCGATCCCGCGTTGTCTCTGGCGCCGGTCGCCACGGCCGTCGCGAATGCCCTTGGTCGCCCGGTAACCTTCGCCACCGACACGATCGGCGACAACGCCGCAGACATCATTGCGTCAACCGGACCCGGTGACGTCACCGTGCTCGAGAACCTCCGCTTCCATCCAGGAGAAGAGGCTGATGACCGCGACTTCGCCCGCGCCCTCGGCGCTCTTGGCGATATCTACGTCAACGATGCGTTTTCCGTCAGCCACCGCGCCCATGCATCGGTCACGTCACTGGCATATCTGTTGCCATCCTGTGCCGGGCGTCTCATGGAGGAGGAAGTCAACGCCATTGCCCGGGCGCTCAGTGATCCCGTGCGCCCCGTTGCCGCCGTCGTCGGCGGCGCCAAGGTGTCGACCAAGCTTGCCATTCTGGACCACCTGTCACGCTGGGCGGATCATCTCGTCGTCGGCGGCGCCATGGCCAACACCTTCCTCGGCGCGCAGGGCACCGGGATCGGCGCCTCACTTCACGAGGGCAACATGACAGGGACCGCTGATCGCATCATGAGAACGGCCCGGAACCGTGGTCATGCCATTCACCTGCCTGTCGACGTGGTCGTCGAGGAAGATGGCCAGCCGGTGTCCTGCGGTCTTGACGCCATTGGCCGTGACGCGCGGATTCTCGACATCGGGCCTTTGACCGTAGCGGCGGTCTCGCGCCTCATCGAGGGGTGCAGGACCGTGGTGTGGAACGGACCCATGGGGATGTTCGAACGCAAGGGATTTGACATGGGAACCGTCGCTCTCGCCCGCACCATCGCGGATCTCACGCACAATGGATCGGTCTTCTCGGTGGCGGGGGGCGGCGATACGGCAGCGGCTCTCACCCATGCCGGCGCCACGGACGGTTTCTCCTACGTCTCCACGGCGGGCGGCGCCTTCCTGCAATGGCTCGAGGGAACACCGCTGCCCGGACTGGTGGCGCTGGAGGCGGCCTGACACCCCGCGTCGTCGAGACCCTGGAGGAAGCCCGCGCGGCGGTCGCGGAGGCCCGGCGGAGCGACCGGGAGATCCTGCTTGTCACCGGACCGGGGGCCTGCGCGCGGCTGGGGCCGGCCTATCTTCTGGAAATGATGAGTCAGGCGGGGGCCGACACCCCTTCCCTGCGAGCGCTGATCGACTGCGGCCCCGATGCCGGATACGCCATGCTCGCCCTGCGCCTGGGATGGCGCGACATTCACCTCAAGGGCGAGCCTTCCATCGTGGCCCGCATCGCCGACATGACCAGAGCATGTGGTGGCACATTCCACCACGAACTCCCCGTCCCTCGGCAGCAGGAGTGAAGCACCCTCACCCCCCATGTTCGGGTGGATGAGGGAGTGCTTCCACGCCGGACAGTCTCGTGCCCGGATTGGTGGCAAGAGGAACCATTGCGTTGGACGGGGCGTCTGGTGACTGATGCCGATGCTCGATGTGCATCCGTCCGTCCGGCTTGAAGGGCAGCAAGCTCCCGGCAATCTCGGCACGGCGCTCTGCCTCCCGCTTGTCGGCGCCGGGCGGGATCACTTCACCTGCCCCTTGCGCAACTCAGACGGCTTGATGCGCGAGGTGATCAGGCGGGCGAAAGTGGGCAGAAGGAAATTCAATGCCGGCCCGATGGCTCTTGGGACAATTCCGCGTCTTGCTCATGTCTTCGGCACGAGCCGACCTATCCTTTGCTCGTATCCATGCTTGACGGCATCGAACAGCGCCATTGGAAAACCGGAGGGCATCTCCGCCAGGGCCGTCTCGAACGCACTTTCCGCGTCCGAGCGAATTTCACGGAACACCTGCGCGATCTGCTCGCGCGAAAGGGCCGCAGCAAGCCCCGTTTGGGCAAAGTGCCGACCCAGGATTTCCGAGACCCTGCAGTGCCGGTTCCTGCCTGCTCGCATCGCGAGCTTCATGTGCTTCATCTCAATCTGACCCGCATCCAGCAAAGGCTGCACGGTCAGCACATCATAGAGCGGCGTCATGGTGAAGCGCCCACCCGGCATCAGCGCGATGCTGAAGTTCTTCGCATGGCCGTCCGTCGCACCGATCAGCCAGAACAAGACACATGCCTTGAAGAAACAGGCTCGGTCGCGGATCGGCTCGTCGCTTCCCTGAAGCAGTTCGCAGATCTCGACGATGCCGGGGCCGCCCTCATTCTGGTACTTGCGGGCCGCAGGGACGCCAAGCGCCTGGCAGCAATCCTCCTGTGGCAAGCGGATCAGACGGTCATCACGCGCGCGCAGCCTGTCGAAGCGTTCGATCACCAGCGCACAGGTATCCGCGAAGGTAGTGATGTCGGTGCGGGCCACGGGCAGACCGAAAGCCGCCAGCAGCCGCAGACAGAAGTGCTCGTTCTCGATGCTGTCGCTCAGGTCCATGCCATTCGCCAGGATGCCGATCGCCGGCTTGAGGATATGTGTCGTCGGCGTCGTGCCTGTCGGTTCCATCCATTGGCCCTCGTGGAAAAGCAGAGCGGTCTTTTGCTGCGTGCCCGCGATCGAAATCCTGAAATCACGCCCGCGCCGGATGCCAAGAGGCGTACGTCCCAGATCCTTGAGCATCACGGCGACCTGCTCATGACTCAGCGGCTCGCCCGTCAACGTGTCACCGGCCTCCGGCGCCTCCCCTTCCGGCAGGAACTGCAGGGCTCCGACGCAATCCCGTCCGATCCGGGCAAGCATGGAATGGGCGTCAAGCCCATGCGCACCGACACGTTCGGCCACACGTCTGCGCATGTCATCATGATCGGGCAGAAGATTGTCGAAGACCGCCATGACCGATGGGCCGACGTGGCGCTCCGGGCGCAGCGGCAGCGACCGCGACACCGGCATTGTGTTCTCCCATGCAAGCCATTCCCTGTCGTAGGCAAAGGCAAAGCTCCCGCTCGATTCGCGGAAGAACTGGCCCACCTTGCGGCGATTCATGTAGACATCCAGCGGCGCATAGGTGCGTTTGCGCCCCATCAGAAGATCTCCTCCAGGCCACCTGGCTTCATCTTGCTGCGCGGAACAATGCGGATCTCGAGGTCAAGCGCCGCCAGCAGATGGAAGATCGTATCGAGCCTGGCCTCGCTGGCGCTGGTCTCGATGTTCGAGATCGTGCGCTGCCAGATGCCCGCACGGCTGGCCAGCTCGACCTGTGTCAGGCCCCTTGCCTTGCGCACGTTGCGCAGGACGTTGCCGATGTCCCGGGTGGTGCGGGCGATCTGGTTCATCGTGATGATCCCTTTTCGGCAAGAATGATCAATGGATCATTTTCTGCCAAAATGATCTCAAAACAATAAACCAGGAATATGATACAATGATCATATGGTGGCCGCATGATCACTGGATCATGGTTGCGCATGACCTTGCCTTGGGCGATGGGTGGTGATAGCGTTGCTCGAACCTCCCAACATCAGGCAGTGATGTCATGAAGATCGACGGCAACGCGATCCGTTCTGGCATGGTGATCCACCACAAGAACCGGCGCGGAGCGCCGGGGCGTATCAAGGTTGGCTGCGCCGTCTTTCCATTGTCTGTCGGGACGATGTCGACGACCGCGAGTTCATGGCGGGCCTCGACCGGGGCCTGAACGAGACAGGGCTGGCGCCCCGACAATCAGTTACGCGGGTGGCCGCACCTGTGGTGCCACGCAACTGACATTACGCAGTTGTTTTCTCTCGTTTCTGCACATTTGCCTCGCACACAGTCATGAGTGGCGTTCCGTTGCCACACTCCCGGGTCACAACCCTTGTTCCATGACGCTATGTTCATGTCCACGAACAGAGGCATCGAAACCGCGGTCGAGCGGCCTGGTTCTCAGGGGCCCTCATACCAGCACACGCGATCTGCCGTGACACCGATAAGCACAGTGTGCATCGCCACAGAACCGCCGCCGTGGAGGGCCGCAGGGCCCTACCAGCGAAGGGTCGTCTCCAACCCCGCACCATGCGCTGCCGGCGCCCCCTCGCTCTCCCGGCGCGTCGCCCGCAGCCCAAACGAGAGATCCAGCACCCCCTCCCCAGGCGTCAGCTGCCACCCGAGACTGTACTCGCGCACCCCGGTAGCCAGCCCCAGCCCGGCCTGCGGGCTGCCGGTGAAGGCACCGGAGAAGAGAGGGAACCCGTAAGCCGCCTGAGCCTGCCAGCGGATCTCGTCCTCAGCCCCTCCGGTGCGGTCCTCCAGGGTCTCCGGCGTGAACAGGCGATCAAGACCCCCTGTCGCCTCGCCGCCCCAGTCCTGACGCAGCGTCAGCGAGGGACCCCGAGCACTCGCCGGATCGGGATCGAAGGCGAGAGACGCTGCAAAGCCCCGGTCCTCCAGATCGTCCGAACCGTGGGCCACCAGCGTGCGGCCCGACAGGTCGAGTTGAAGGCCCAGCCCCGGATCGTTCCACACAAGACCACCGCCCATCTCCACCCCGAACCCGGTCTCCGCATCGCCACCGTCATGGCGCGCTCCCGTCTCCAGCTTCGGCGTCACCGATCCACCGCCCTCAAGTGCCATGCGCCAGCTCCCCTCCAGACCAAGCCGCAGGCGCGTCACGTCGGAGTCCGACGCCGCCAGCTCATGGGTCTTCGCGGAAGACGTGCGCGCCCACAGGGCGTCCGAGGTCACCGCCAGGGCGGGACCCTCCTGCGCGGTGATGACGTCGCCGCGCATGCCCGCCGCGCCCATGGTCCAGGTGATGTCGGAGGTGAGCACCTCCCCCATCTCCGTCTTCAGCGTCACGTCGCCCGTGCCATAACCCGCCGCACCCCACAGCTTCAACCGCTCCGAGGCCTGGACCGCGGCATAGGGAAGCACCGCCGTCAGCGTCGCCTCCACCGTGCCGTCGCCGTCCCGCACGGCGCGGTCGCACAGGTCCGTCTTCATCTTCTTCTGGTTCATATCATCCATGTCATCCATGGCCACCTTGGCGAGTTCGTCGCAGACATTCTCGCCGGGGTCGGTGTCCCGGTAGCCGCCCTCGCCGGTGCTCTGCATCAGCGCCATGCCGAGAAGCCACGTGCCGCGGGCATAGTCCGCCCCCAGCATCGCCGTGGTCGCCTCGCCGTCGAGCGAGAACGTCCCCTCCCTCCCGTCGAAGTGCGACTGCGCCGCCCGGCCCCACAGGGCCAGGCTGCCGCCATGGGAGTCCTCCTCCCCGGTCGCCGTGAAGCTGCTCCCCAGCAATACCTCAGCAGTCGTCATCGCGTAGGACTGTCCACTGGCGCTGTCGAACCCGAGCGCGTCATCACCGAACTCGGCTGTGCCGCCCGTGCCGGTGAAGGCGACATCGTTCTCGGCCAGCATGTCCGTGCCGGCAAGGCTCCCCGTGGCGCCATGCACCGCGGGCCCGTCAGCCTGCGATCCGGGATCGAGGTTGAGCGCCTGTCCGGCGAAGGTGCCCTCGACACCCGCCGTGCGTGGCGCCGCAATGCGCCCGGCAATGCCGTCCAGGGCCTGCTCCGCCACCGTGCGACCGAACCGCGCCAGCCATGCCGCCGGCATCGGGTCGTCATTGACGATGGTGCCGACCGCAACGCCGTCGGCAATCGACACCCCGTCACTTGCGTCGAACAGCACCATCTCGAAGGTCTCCGGATCCTCGTCATGGCTGTCGTTGTAGATGTAGGCGGCGATCCGTCCTTTCGTGCTTCCGGCGGGGATCCAGAGCTCCGCCCCCCAGGCGCGCTTCCACTCGAAGTAGTCCTGGCCCGCCCTGGCCGAGATTGGAGACGAGCTCCGCGTTGCGTAATGGACGGTGACGCGGTGGTCCACCGGCTCGCTCAGCGTCACGGTGAAGTGCACCGTACCCGCATTCTCATTGAACGTTGCATCGGCAATCGAGATCGTCGGACCCGAGGACGCCGCGTCGTTGTCGGACACCGCCACCGTGGCCGCATTGTCCGGCGATGCCGCCACCGCGTAGCCCGTGCCGGCATCCACTGTTGCCGTGATCGAGCCATCCGGCTCTTCGGCGCTGTCATCGTCAGTGGTGACATCGAAGGTCACACTCCCCGTGACCGGAACGCTGACCGTCCGCGAACCGGTCTCGCCCGAGGCGGCGAAATCGCCGCTCTGGGCGACGGCGAGCGTCACATCGAGCGGCGCGGCCGGCACCGGGCTCGCCGAGACCGTGAACGAAGCCGCCGCACCTTCCGTCACCCCGCTCCCGGCGGCGATGCTCACCACCGGCTCGTCATTGTCGCGCACCGCCACCACGGCGCTGCCCTTGCCCGTAGCTATCGTGTAGCCCGTGCCCGCACCCAGGGTGACGCTCACCGAGCCGTCGGCCTCGTCCGCCGCGTCGTCCACCGTGCCCACCGAGAGTGCGGTGCTGGTCGTCCCTGCTGTCAGCACCACCGTCCGGCTGCCCGCGCCGGGGGCGGCCAGATACTCGCCGCTCTGGGCGACGGTCCAGGCAATCGTCAGGTCGGACTGCGGCGCCGGGTCAGCCGTGACGGTGAAGGTGGCATGGCCGCCCTCGTCCACGGCGGACCCCGCCGAGAGGCTGAGTTCGGGCGTGGCGGGTGTTACCGGCTGGACCTCAGCCTGTTCCGGCTGTTCCTCCTGCGGCGGGTTCTCCAGGCATTCCAGCGCCGGCGCCACCGGCGCCCAGCGCTGAAGGCCGCGATCCGCCTGCGCCTGCGCCTCGGCGACGGTCATCGGGCTGTAGCCGTTGCTCACCCCGAAGGCGGCAAGCACCCGGCTCCAGCGCTCGACATGGCCCGGCGACGTCCGCCAGGTCTCGGTCGCAGCCAGCTGGGCGTCGGCAAGCAGGGCGTCGGAGACGCAGGCCGGCGCCTGCGCCTCGGCCGTCTCCAACTCGGCCCGCTCGGCCTGTTGGTCCGGCTTGGGCGGGGCGGGCGTGTCATCGTCCACGATGGTGAAGCGGATGATGTTGATGCCGGGCTGGTCGGAGAAGAACACGTTGTTCAGGCCGGTGACCGTGACGACGATCGTCTCGGTCCCCTCCGCATGGGGGTCGTCGACATGACTGATGTAGAAATGGTAGCGGTCATCGCCGCCGGGGATGGTCCGCTGTGCGGTGCAGCCGTCGGCGTTGATCGCGATGCCTGCCTCTTCCCTGAAGTGGGTGTCGAGCGTGTAGTCCACACCCGGCGTGGCGGTGCCGGCAAAGCAGAGCTTGAACCCCCAGTCGCCCGTGGTGGCGGTGGGGAGGCCATATCGCGATACCCGGAAGTGGCGCGATCCCCGGTCGTTTTCGTTCTGGATCCGGGCGCCGTGACCCGAGACGCGGATGTAGTTTCCCGATCCAGCGTTCGTGTCGTCATCGAGGATGTTGACCGTGGCCGAGAACGGGCTGCCCAGCGTGTAGCCCATGCCGGTATTGACGGTCGCCGTCACACTGCCGTTTGACTCCTTCCCTTGCGTTTGTCCGAACGCGTCCCGCCCTCCGTCGTTCACCGTGGCGACGGTGAAGGTGTGCGAGGTCTGACCGGACGGGATGGTCACTGTCCTTGTGCCCGGGCTGCCCGCAAGGAAGGTGCCCGTCTCGGTGACGTTGATGTTGACGACCGTATCCGCCGCCCGCGCCGGGTTCGCGGTCAGCGTGAACTCCGCGCCCCGGCCCTCCCTCACCTCATGGCCGCCGGTGATCGACACTATCGACTCGATGGGGGTGCCGTCGTCGTTCTGGATCGTGTAGGTCGCCGTGGACGTGCCCAGGGTCACGCCGGTGGGCGGGGAGCCGGATAAGGACAGCGTCGCGATCACCGTCTCATCGTACTCGGCGTCGGTGTCGCCATTTATGCGTATGCCGGCGACGCCGCTCAATGTTGTGTCTCCAGCGGGTATTTGGAAGGACCGGCACTTGCCTGATGCGCCTATGCCTGGAACGACAGTTGAAGTAGCCAGAAACTGGTAGTCGTCGGATGCGCCGTGTGTCGCCGTTCCCGAGTAGCAGACGTCGACATTGAGAATCTGCGTCAAGGCCGACGACAGGGTTATCGTGAAATGCTTGTCCGTCGTTCCCGAGCTGCCCTCGTTCGCATTGGCGGGTGCGCTGATGGATACCGTTACCGACGTGGCGGTGTTCTGCACCACGAAGGTGTTGTCGTTCGTGCCGCTGACCGTGGGCGATGTGGCGAGCGAGTTGCCGGCCATGTCCTCAATGTTGTGGCCGCTCGCGAAGCTCAGCGTCACCGTGGCGTTCAGGCCCGCAAGGTCGCCGCCGGTGGCGGTGACGGCGTAGGTGGTGGTCTCGGAGCCCGTGACCGGCGACACGGCGGTAATCGTGGCGGTCGTTCCCGAGACCTGGAAGTCCGCCTCGTTCACGTGCTGCACCGCCTCGTCGAAGGTCACCCGCCAGATCAGGCTGTCGGCACCGGTCGGCGAGGTCGCAGGCGTCTGGCGCGTAATCGAGGTCACACCCGGCGCGGTGTTGTCCACCACGTAGCTGTTGTCGTTTGTACCGCTGACCGAGGGCGAGCTAGCCAGCGCATTGCCGGCCATGTCCTGGATGTTGTGGCCGCTCGCGAAGCTCAGCGTTACCGTGCCGTCGAGGCCCGCAAGGTTGCCGCTGGAGACGGTGACGTCGTAGGTGGTGGTCTCGGAGCCCGTGACCGGCGACACGACGGTAATCGTGAGGGCCGTGCCGGAGACTTGGAAGTCCCCTGCGTCCACATTCTGCACCGCCTCGTCGAACGTCACCCGCCATTTGACGCTGTCGGCATTGGTCGGAGACGAGGACGGCGACTGGCGCGTAATCGAGGTCACGCTCGGCGCGGTGGTGTCGGCAACGCGGTTGTCCTGGACCGTCGTCCATGCCGAGTTCGTGGAGGTGGATTTGTGACGTATTCGTACTTCGACCAGGCGACCCGACGCTGAACTGCTCAGTGTGAAGGTGATTACGGACGTTGCACTCGCCCCGATCTCGGTTGCGGTGTGAGCGCCGCCATTCTCACGGACGTGATACTCCCAGAGCCCGGCGCTGGTTCCCCCATCTATCCATCCAAGGGTTGTAACGAAATAGCTCCAGTCAACGGTGAAGGTGTTTCCGTCTTCGGATACGCTGTGGCTATCGATTCGAGTCTCACCGGAAAGTGACTGCGCGGCTGCCGGGGCGGCGAGACCGAGCAGCAGCGGCAGGCACAGCAGGGCCGAGAACAGGCCGCACCGCAGACGGCGGGCGGCAGGACGGGAACCCGCTGAGGCGCGGGCGGGGGAAGGATCGAAACTGTCGGAAGACTCAGGCGGGGAGGCTAGCGGGCGAGAGCAGTCCCGTGCTGAAGACGCAGGTCGGGCGATCCGGCGATCCGGCGATCCGGCGATCCGGCGATCCGGCGATCCGGCGATCCGGCGATCCGGCGATCCGGCGATTATAACGTGGTGAGAGGTCTCAACCCCTGTCAAGAGTTGCGCGCAACAATTCTGCGCATAACCGACGATGGCCGCGCACAGAGTGCGGATTGCCGAGCGTGTTTCGTTGAAGAGGGTCATCGCATCGTCTCCGAGCCCGACGCCGGGCCAGCGCACGAAACGCACGCTTTTGCCGAGCATCACCTGTTTCGTTGGTGCTTAACCGTAGGTCGATGATGGAGCGAAGGCAAGTCAGCGACTTTCCATGCCCTGCCTCAAGAGGGCAACAGACCGCCGGGTACCGTCCCTGTCCGGGCGTTACATGGTTTGGGGTGAGTGCACGTGTTGATAAGGCATGATCGCATGCTCTGGAGATCATGGAGCCACAACCATGACATACCGATCATGTGGCGCACCCATGATCACCGGATCATGGGTGCGTGTGACCTTGCCTTGGGCGAGGGGTGGTGATAGCGTCTGCGTCGCTCGAACCTCCCAACATCAGGCAGTGATGTCATGAAGATCGACGGCAACGCGATCCGTCCTGGCATGGTGATCCACCACAAGAACCGGCTACTGGTCGCCACCAGGATCCAGCATACCCAGCCCGGCAAGGGTGGCGCCTACCTCCAGGCGGAACTCAAGGACATCCGCGATGGCACCAAGCTCAACGAACGGTTCCGGTCATCGGAATCCGTGGAACGGGTCAGGCTCTGGGACACGCCGCACCAGTTCCTCTTTGCCGATTCGGATTCCTTCACGTTCATGAATTCCGAGACCTTCGAGCAGACAATCATCAACCGTGACATGCTGGGGTCCGGCGCAGCCTTTCTCCAGGATGGCATGGAGGTCATGATCCAGTCCCATGAAGACGAGGTCGTCGGCGTTTCCCTGCCGGAGACGGTGGTTCTCGCCATCGCCGAGACCGAAGCGGTGGTCAAGGGACAGACAGCCGCGTCATCCTACAAGCCCGCCATCCTCGAGAACGGACTGCGCATCATGGTTCCGCCGCACATCGAGACCGGTGTCAGGGTGGTGGTCAATACGGTGGATGCAACCTACCGGGAACGCGCGAAGGACTGACCGACGGCCTTGGCCTACCAATCGCCCCTCATCACCGTCATGGCGAAGGCGGCGTCGAAGGCCGCCGTTGCCCTGATCCGGGACTACAACGAGGCCGACAACCTGGTGTCTTCGATGGCGGGAGCGGTACGCTTCGTCGAGGCATCCAGGCGTCGCGCGGAAGAGACCATGAGGCGGGAACTCACACGTGCCCGCCCGGATTTCTCGTTCGATGACCCGACGAACGGCAGCCGCTGGATCATCTGTGCGCTCGACGGCGCCGGCAACCTCGCCCATGCCATTCCCCACATTTCCGTTACCGTCGCCGTCGAGATGACCGGCGAGGTCGTCGCCGGTGTCGTCCTCGACCCCCTGCGGGACGAGCTTTACTGGGCCGAACGGGGGCACGGCGCCTTCATGCGGTCGCGGCGCCTGCGGGTCTCCCGCACCAGGTCGCTCGCCGCAAGCGTCCTCGCCCACGGCGACGGAGTGCCGAGTGCCCTGGGACTCGCACGATTGCTGAAACAGGGACCACGGCTGCGTTGTCTGGGCGCTCCGTCGCTCGATCTCGCCTGGCTGGCAAGCGGCAGGCTTGATGGCTACTGGGCGGACGGCGCCGATCCGGACCGTCTGGCGGCCGGCGCCATTCTGACCCAGGAGGCAGGGGGTATCGTCACCCGGCTTGACGGCAGCCCGCCCGGCTCTTCATCCCCTTCCGTTCTCGCCGGGAATCCGGGAATTCACGGCCACATGCTGAGATCGCTTGCCTGACACAATGCCGCCACCCCGTGGTGATCAATGGACGACACACTCAAGGACATGGTAACCACACCCCTTGAGGGTTGCCGGCGTCATCACTCGTGGAACGAACCGGTGACCCGGAGCATATCGGGTTGATGTGGAGCATCGCATGACGCGCCCGAACCGCTACATCATCAGGATGGCAGTGTTCCTCCTCGTTGTGCTGGCCATCACGGCGTTCCTGCTGGCAACGCTGATCGTCGCCTTCCAGGCGAACCCCCTGCTCAACGGGTTGATCCTGGCTGTCCTCCTCTTCGGCATCCTCTATATCTTCCGGCAACCGCAGATGCTCTACCGGGAAGTCGCCTGGATCGAGAGTTTCCGCAAACCGAATCTCGGCATCCAGACGACCCCCAGGCTTCTGGCGCCGATGGCTGCGATGTTCGGCAAGCACCGGTCATCCGGTACGCAGTTCAGCCTTACGCCGACGTCGACGCGCTCGATCCTCGACAGCATCGGCGCCAGACTCGACGAATCCCGCGAGATTTCGCGGTACCTCATCGGTCTCCTCATCTTCCTGGGTCTGCTCGGAACGTTCTGGGGTCTCATCAAGACCATCGGCGGGGTCAGCGCGACACTCAACACTCTCAATCTTGACCCTGGACAGGATATCGTCGGCCTCTTCGAGAGCCTCAAGGAGGGCATGGCGTCACCGCTGTCAGGCATGGGAACGGCCTTCAGCTCATCGCTCTTCGGACTCGCCGGATCCCTGATCCTCGGCTTTCTCGACCTGCAGTCCGGACAGGCCCTCAACCGGTTCTACAACGAACTCGAGGAGTGGCTGTCGTCGGTGACAAGGCTCCACTCCGGTCGCGGCGACGGCGACACGCCCGATGGCGGCGATGCACCGGCCTACGTCAGCGCCCTCCTCGAGCAGACTGCCGAGAGTCTTGACCGCCTCAACAGCATCCTCGACAGGAGTGTCACGAATCACCGGCAGATCGACGAGAAGATCTCGACGCTCACCGACAGGCTCGTTTCCATGGTCGAGCGCATCGGCGCCGAACAAAGACAGCTCGGTACGCTGATCGAGAGCCTGGCAGACCTCAGGATGGTCATGCAGCATCTGATCGAGACACAGAAGAGCACCGCCTTCGACGAAGCCAGCCGGATGCATCTTCGCAATCTCGACAACGCGATGAACCGCCTCGTCGAGGAAACAGCTTCGGGCCGCAGCGCCATCGCCAACGACGTGCGCTCGGAAATCAGGCTGCTGGCGCGCACCATCGCGGCAGCACGCTCCGGCGACGCAGGCGCCTAGGTCCATGGCCACTCGCGGCCGCCGCACACAATCGGGTGGCGAGACCTGGGCCGGTTTTGTCGACGCACTGTCAGCGTTGCTGATGGTGCTGATCTTCGCCCTGTCGGTCTTCATGATGGCACAGCTCTTCCAGGGAGCCGCTCTGACCGGCCAGGACCAGGTGATGAACCGGCTGCAGGACCAGGTCGCTGAACTCACCGACATGCTGTCCCTGGAGCGCGGCAACAATGCGGCGATCCGCGAACAGCTGACACAGCTCTCGGCAGAACTCCAGCAGTCTGCGGCCGCACGGGACGATGCCAACCACTCCCTTGCCCTTCTCTCAAGAGAGCGCGACGCCCTGGAAGCACAACGTGCCGCTCTCGAGGCAAGGATGCGCTCCGGTGAACGGGAACTCGACGATGCGCGGGCACGTCTTGAACTGATGGAGGAGGATCTCGACAGCACACGCGACGATGCCGATACCAGCAAGGATGCCCTGGCGCGCAGATCGGCTGAACTGGCCAGCCTGCAGCGTGACATCGACGCACTGCAGCAGGTCCGGCGCAATCTCGAGGGCGAAGTCGGACGCATGCTGCTGATTCTGGAAGAGGCGCGGGCCCTTGAAGCCGAACTCGAGAACCGCCTGGCAAACCGGGAAGCCGAGCTCTCGCACACGCAGACCACGCTAGCCGAACGGGACAGTGAACTCGGCGCGGCACACGTCGCCCTTGCCGAGCGCGAGAGTGAGATCGGCCAGATGCGGGCCTCCCTCACCGAACGGGAAACCCAGCTCAACCGGACGCAGAACGCCCTTGCCGATCGGGAGAGCGAACTCGGCCGGACGCAGGGCGCCCTTGCCGATCGGGAAGGTGAACTTGACCTGACGAGGGCCACGCTCACTGAACGGGAGGCGGAACTCGGCCGGACACAGGCCAGCCTGCGGCAAGCGCGCGGCAGGGAACAGGAACTCGTGCAGGCTCTGGCGTCGGAACGCAGCGAACTCGAACGTCTTGCACTCCTGCTCCAGCAATCGCGCGAGGAGGAGCAGCGGACAGGAGCGACACTCGCGTCAAGGGACCGGGAACTCGAGGACGCAGGCGAGAGAATCGATCAGCTCATCGCCTCGCTCTCCTCCGTGCGCGACCGCACCCGGGAACTCGAAGCCGAACTTTCTACCGAAGAGGAACGCTCGCTTCTCGCCCAGAGGGAAGTCGCCGACAGCAACCGGCAGATCGCCGAACTCACACGACGTCTCGGCATCGTCGAGGGCGAGCGGGATCTGGCCGTGGAACTCGGTGGTTCGCAGGCGCAGCAGATCGCCGACCTGCGCGACCGCCTGGCCTCGCTCAACCAGGCCCTCGATGCGGCGGAGATCAGGGCCGCCCGGGACTTGGTACAGATCACGTCGCTGGGCGAGAGACTCAATGCCGCACTGGCCGCCCGGGTCCAGGACCTCAGCCGCTACCGCAGCGACTTCCTTGCCCGCCTGCACGACCATCTCGGCAACCGGCAGGGCGTCAAGGTCGAGGGCGACCGCTTCATCATCCAGTCTGGTGTCCTCTTCTCCAGCGGCAGCGCGGAGATTTCCGGGTCGGGCCAGGAGAACCTGCGCCAACTCGCGGACTTCATACGCGAACTTGTCGCGGACATCCCTGACGATGTGGACTGGATCCTCAGGGTGGACGGTCACACCGATTCGAAGCCGATCCAGACGATCCGGTTCCCGAGCAACTGGGAGCTGTCGACGGCCCGCGCCACGTCTGTCGTCCGATTCCTGGTCTCGCTGGGTGTGCCCGAACACCGGCTGATGGCTGCCGGCCTCGGCGAATTTCAGCCCCTTGCCGATAGCGAGGATGCCGCCGCGATGCAGCGCAACCGCCGGATCGAGTTCAAGCTGACCGACCGGTAGCGGTACTGGCGATTCTGCGGCGCGCCTCGTCGCTTTTCCAGCTGTTGCAGAAGGCCTCGATGCCGGCCTCGATGGCGTCGTCCACGTGCGTGCGCTCCCAGGCGCGCATCAGACTCTTCTGGGCGCGGATGGCGCATGGCCCGGCATCAAGAATGTCGCCTGCCCAGTTTTCCACGAGCTCCGTCGGATCGGCGGCCACGGCCTCCACCAGACCGGCAGCAAGTGCGTCACTCGCGGTCAGCGTGCGTCCAGTAAACAGCAGTTCCGCAGCCCGTCCCCAACCCATCAGCCGCGGCAGCAGGGCGGCCTCGATCACCGAGGGCATACCGAGCCGCACTTCGGGCATGGCGAAGGTCGAGCGTCGGGATGCGGCACGCATGTCGCAGCTCGCGGCCAGTTCCAGGGCTCCGCCCAGACACGGACCGTCGATCTTTGCGATCACCGGGACCGGACAATCCCTCACCGCCAGGCAGGCGCCGTGCAGGCAGCGGATGAAGCGTTCCGCACCCTCCGGGTCCAGTTGGCGGAGATCAGCCAGATCGGCACCGGTGGAGAACGCACGGCCGGCACCGGAGAGCACCACGCAGCGCAGGGTGCCGTCACCGGCCAGACTGTTCAGGACTTCGGCCAGATCTCCAAGGAGAGACAGCGAGAGGGCATTGAGCTTCCTCGGCCGGTCGAGGACAACCTCGATGCAGCCGCGCTCCTGACGCTGAAGAGTGATGAAGCGGCTCACGTGTTCCTCCCCCGGGACAATTCGGCGACAATGATGATCGCAATGATTGTGCCACATGAGCAGGGGATGGATCGTCATGACAAGACTGGCGCTTGTGACCGGAGGGTCACGGGGCATCGGCAGGGGTATCGCCTGCGCACTGGCAACCGCCGGCTACCGGGTGGCGGCCAACTACCGGGCAAACGACGATGCCGCCCACAGCCTGACGCAGCAACACGCGATCCCCGTCTACAAGTGGGATGTCGCCGACTACCAGGCGTCGAGAGAAGGAGTTGAACGGGTGGTCCGCGATCACGGCGCCATCGACATCCTGGTCAACAATGCCGGAATCTCGCCGGACCGCTTCATGCACAAGATGGGGGAGGAAGTCTGGCGGCAGGTGATCGACACCAATCTCAACGGCTACTTCAATGTCACCCACCAGGTCATCGGGCCCATGCGCAAGGCCGGTTTCGGACGTATCGTCAACATCGCCTCACTGTCGGCCTTCGCTCCGAACTATGGCGAGACCGCATACGGCGCCGCCAAGGGTGCTGTCATTTCGCTGACCAAGGCACTGGCCAAGGAGAGTATCGCCCGTGGGGTCACCGTCAACGCCGTGGCGCCCGGATACATCGACACGGACATGGTGCGCGTCGCTCCCCAGGACTGGCTGGACGATCTCGTCCGCGATCACATTCCTGCCGGGCGCCTCGGACGGGTCGAGGACGTGGCACGTTGCGTTCTTTTCCTCGTGGCCGACGATGCGGACTTCATCACCGGCGCGACCGTGGACGTCAACGGTGGACAGATCATGCGGTGACGTGCATTGACGCCAGCCGTTCCTTCATGACGGCGCCGGCGTCAGCCATGATCCGCCCGACGAGGTCTTCCATGGACGGGATATCGTTGATCAGGCCAAGAACCTGGCCGGCGGACCATATACCGGACTCGAGATCACCTTCGTCGAAGAGTCGGCGCCCTTCCGCGCCGGCGACGAGCGGCGCCAGTTCCTCGATGGTCACGCCACCTGGCCTCGCCTCGAGTTCCGCCACTCTTTGCGTGACGGAGTTGCGGAAGAAGCGAGCCGTATTGCGGAAACTGCGCAGAATGAGCTGGGTGTCGCGTTCCGTTGCCTGGACCGCGGCCTGCTTGACCCGGTCGTGGATGGCGGCTTCCAATGTGACCATGAACCGGGTGCCCATGTTGATGCCCTCCGCCCCCAGGGCCAGGGCCGCCACCAGCCCGCGGCCATCAGCGAATCCACCTGACGCGATGACCGGAATGGAGATCCTGTCGACCACCACCGGGATCAAAACGAGTCCGGGCACGTCATCCTCACCGGGGTGGCCAGCACACTCGAAACCGTCGATGGCGATGGCGTCGCAGCCGATCTTCTCGGCCTTGATGGCATGGCGCAACGACGTGCACTTGTGGATGAGGCGCGCCCCGGCAGCCCTGATTCTCGGCACAAAGCGCTCCGGGTTGTTGCCTGCGGTCTCGATGATCGTGACGCCGGATTCGAGGGCCGCATCGAGGTACTCCTCGTAAGGCACCGGCTTCAGGGTTGGCAGGATCGTGAGGTTGACACCGAATGGCTGGTCAGTGGCATCGCGCAGACGGGAGATTTCCCGTTGCAGTTCCTCCGGATCGGGCTGGGTGAGCGCCGTCAGGAACCCGAGAACCCCGGCTTCGCATACGGCGGCCACAAAAGGTGCACGGCCGACGTGGGTCATGCCCCCGCAACACAGGGGATGTCTGGAACCGAAGAGTTCGGTAAAGCGTGTCTTCAGCAACGGGGGATCCTCCACATTCCGCGTCATCACCGAGCGGGCAGGGTTTCATCGAACTGCAACCGGGCAAACTGCGCGTAACGGCCATCAGCCGCCACGAGATCTCCATGGCAACCGCTTTCGGCGATCCGGCCCTCGTGCAGCACGATGATCCGATCGGCATTGAGGACTGTCGCCAGCCTGTGGGCAATGACCAGGGTTGTCCTGCCCGTCATCAGTGTCTTCAGGGCCTTCTGGACCTCCTGCTCACTTTCTGCATCAAGGGCACTGGTTGCCTCATCGAGCAGCAGCAGGGGCGCATCCTTGAGGATCGCCCGGGCAATGGCAATCCGTTGACGTTCGCCGACGGAAAGACGGGCGCCGCGTTCGCCAACGAAGGTCTCGTAGCCTTCTGCAAGGCGCTCGATGAACCCGGCGGCAAAGGCGCTCCGGGCGGCGGCGCGAACATCGCCCGGAGTCGCCCCGGGCCTGCCGTAGCGGATGTTGTCGGCGATCGAGGCGCCGAAGATCACCGGCTCCTGGGGCACCAGGGCCATGCGCTGCCTCAGGCTGGCGATCGGAGCGTCCCGGACATCGACGCCATCCACGGCAATGGCGCCCGACTGCGGGTCGTGAAACCGCAGGAGGAGGCGCAAGAGAGTGCTCTTGCCGGCGCCCGAATGCCCGACCAGGGCCACGGTCTCGCCACGTGCGACATCGAACGAGATACCGTTGATGGCCGGTTCCTCGGGACGTGCCTCATAGCGGAAGACGACATCGCGAACGCTGACGACACCCTGTGGCGGTTCCGGCAACGCCACGGGATTCGCCGGTTCGCGGATGTCCGATCGCACCTGGAGCAGTTCGCTCAGGCGCTCGGCGGCGCCGGCGGCCCTCTGGAGTTCACCCCAGATTTCGCTCAAAACACCGGCGGCAGCGGCCACGATCACCGCATAGAAGACGAATGACGCGAGGTCACCGCCACTGATGCGTCCGGCAAGGACGTCATGCCCTCCCATCCACAGCACACCGGCAATGCCGCCGAACAGCAGCAGGATGACACTGGAGAACAGGAAACTGCGGGCCGTGATTCGCCGAACCGCCGTGTGGAACGCCGTCTCGACCGCGTCGCCAAATCGCTGACGTTCAAAGAGTTCCCGAACGAAGGCCTGGACCGTGGGAACGGCGTTCAGCGTTTCATCGACCCGGTGGCCGACATCGGCAAGATGGTCCTGCGACAGCCGTGACAGACGGCGCACCCGGCGGCCAAACACCAGGACCGGCATCAGCACCACCGGCACCATGAGAACGACGATTGCTGTCAGCCTGGCGCTGGTCACCGCAAGCATGGCCGTACCACCGACAAGCAACAGGAGATTACGCAGGGCCATGGATACCGATGACCCGACAACCGTCTGCAGGATGGAGGTGTCCGTGACGAGCCTGGAATGCACCTCACCAATGCGGGTCACCTCGAAAAAGGTCGGAGACATGGCGATCATCCGGTCGAAGACGTCCCGGCGCAGATCCGCCACCACACGTTCGCCGATCCAGGAGACCAGCCAGGACCGGGCAAAACTGGCGATGGCGAGGACCACGACAATGACCATGAGAACGACGAGGGCCTGATCAAGGATGCCTGCATCGGTCTCGGCCAGTCCCCGGTCGATCAGCACCCTCAGCCCGACGCCGAGCCCCAGCACCGCCACCGCGGCGACGATGAGCGCCAGGACGGCGCCTGCCACCTGGACCTTGTAGGGAGCAAGGTAGGGAAGAAGGCGCCGCAATTCGCCCAGATCACGACTGCCCTCGCGTTCCGGTGACTCCGTCCTGCTGCCAGGGCGCCTGGTCTTTGGACCTGATCTCGACACGTCCGCTGCTATATCAGCGGTCAACCGTGCCAACAAGTGAAGCGGGTCAGGAGCGCGCCGGTGATCCGGGGCGCTGCGTCGTCTCCCAGTCCTTCTCGAGGAGGATCTCGACGTCAGCCCGAGGCTCGCTCATCCCTCTCATCATGTCGGAGACCCTTTCGGCGATCATGATGGTCGGAGCATTGGTATTGCCGCTGGTGATCCGTGGCATGACGGACGCATCGGCCACGCGCAAGCGATCGATTCCGCGCACCCGGCACTCGGAATCCAGTACCGTGTCCTCGCCCATGCGGCAGGTACCGCAGACATGGAAGTTGGTGGTGGCGGTGTCGCGTATGAAGGCGTCGATGCCCTCCCCGCTCACCACGTCGTCCCCGGGCAAGAGTTCAGGCCCGCGCAGACCGTCGAAGGCCGGCTGGCGAAACACCTCGCGCGCGAGACAGACCGCGCGGCGCATGTCATGCCAGTCCTGGTCGGTGGAGAGGTAGTTGAAGATGATCCGGGGCGGCTCGCAGGGGTCGGGCGACTGCAACGCGATCCGCCCGCGGCTGGTCGGTCTGAGAGGTCCCATGTGAACGGAAAATGCGTGGGGAGCGGGTGCGACCTCCCGGTCCTCGAGAAAGGCCGCCGGCATGAAGTCGATCTGAAGGTCCGGCTGCCGTACCCCGGGACGGCTGCGAATGAAGGCCACAGCCTCGCCCTGGGTGCGCGCAGCGATGCCGGTTCGTGTCAGCAGCCACCGTGCGCCCGTCAGCCAGCGCCGCGGCGGGCGGGCGTGGGGCTGCAGGCTGACCGGCCTGAGGCAGAGCCACTGCATGTAGAGGCACAGGTGATCCATCAGGTTGGCGCCGACATCCGGATGGTCGACGACGACATCGATGCCATGACGGGCCAGTTCATCGGCCGGGCCGATGCCCGACAGCATGAGAAGGTGCGGCGTGTTGATGGCGCCACAGGCGAGCACGATCTCGCGTCGTACCCGGACCTCCCGCCCATCTCCTCCCTTGCGATAGCGCACGGCCGCGGCCCGGCGGCCTTCGAGCACCACCTCGAGAGCCCGTGCGCCGGTCCTCACTTCGAGGTTCTCCCGGCTGGACGCAGCACGGAGGTACGTGCGTGCCGTGCTTGATCTGCGACCTTTCCAGACCGTGCTGTCGCAGGGGCCGAAACCTTCCTGCATGCGACCGTTGACGTCCGGATTGAACCGGTAGCCCGCCTGGATACCGGCCTCCACGAAGCTCTCGAAGAGGGGTGAATCACGGCCGCCGGATTGCACGCGAAGGGGACCGCTGTCACCCCGGTAGGTATCCGCACCCCTGTCGCTGGTCTCCATGCGGCGGAAGTATGGCAGCACATCGCGCCAGGACCAGTCACGGGCTCCCATGGCGGCCCAGGTGTCGTAGTCGAGAGGATGGCCGCGGATGTACATCATGGCGTTGATTGACGATGACCCGCCGAGAACCTTGCCGCGGTGCTGCCACATGCGGCGCTGCCCAAGGTGTGGTTCGGGTTCACTGAAGTAGGTCCAGCGCACGCCTTCGGCGTTGAGAATGTCCATGAAGCCCGCAGGAATCGGCATGTAGAGGTGCCGGTCACGGCCCCCCGCCTCGAGCAGCAGGACCGTTGTCCGGCCATCCTCGCTCAGCCGGTTGGCGAGAACGCATCCCGCCGAACCGGCGCCGACGACGATGTAGTCGAAGGTCTCCTGCATGGTCCTCTCCGCGTATCGGTGAGCCAGAATAGGTCCGGCATCCGTCTCGGGCCACCAAGGGGGTTGCGGCCTTGCGCCTCAGGGGGCGGTTGCCTATAACCCGGGGCTGCACAACGGGGGTTGGCCATGAAGGACGGCATTCATCCTGACTATCACGACATCAGGATCGTCATGACCGACGGTACGGAGTTCGTGACCCGCTCCACGTGGGGCAGCGAAGGCGACACCATGACGCTGGAAATCGACCCGCTCTCCCACCCCGCCTGGACCGGGGGAAGCCAGCGCCTTGTCGATACCGGAGGACAGGTGGCACGGTTCTCCAGACGGTTCGGACATCTCAAGCTGGGCTGAGCGCAGGAGGTTCGCCGGGGGAGGCTCTCGATGTCACGACCCGTCATCATCACGTGCGCGGTCACCGGTGGCGGCGACACCGTTTCAAGAAGCGACAGGGTTCCTGTCACGCCGGAAGAGATCGCCACTGCCGCCATTGACGCCGGCAAGGCGGGCGCCGCGATCTGCCACGTGCATGTCCGTGATCCCGGGACCGGCGCGCCATCGATGAGGCAGGACCTCTACGCCGATGTCGTCGGTCGCATTCGCGATTCCGACAGCACGATTGTCATCAACCTGACGACCGGACCGGGCGCCGGGTTCATTCCCTCAGCCGACGATCCCTCGCGCACAGCGGTGCCAGGGTCGTTTCGCACACCCGGGGAACGGGTCCGCCACGTGGAGGAGCTGTTGCCCGAGGTGTGCAGCCTCGATGTGGCAACGATGAACTTTGGCGAACGCGCCTTCGTCAATGTCCCGGCACACCTGCAGGACATGGCCCGGCGCATCCGCGCCGCCGGCGTCAAACCTGAACTCGAGGTGTTCGATGCCGGACATCTCAGGCTCGCCACCCGCATGGTCGACGACGGCCTCATCGATTCACCGCCCATGTTCCAGCTGTGCATGGGCATTCCCTGGGGAGCGCCGGCCGCCGCCGAGACCGTGACCTATCTTCGCTCCATGCTGCCCGATGGCGCCCTGTGGGCCGGATTCGGCATTTCGCGGCTGCAGATGCCCATGGTGGCTGAAGTGGTGAACCAGGGAGGTCACGTCCGGGTCGGTCTGGAGGATAACCTCTACCTGGAACGCGGTGTCCTGGCGACCAATGCCGAACTCGTCGAGAAGGCGGCCGGCATCATTTCCATGCTCGGCTGCCGCGTCGCGACATCCGACGAGGCGCGATCCATGCTCGGCCTCAGGGGTACCCAGTGATCAGCTGCGATCTTGCTGGTACGCGCAGTCTCGTCACCGGCGCCGCCTCCGGCATCGGGCTGGCGACCGCGACGCTGTTTGCCCGTTGCGGCTCCCGGGTGGCGCTCAACGACCTTCCCGGGAACCCGCATCTTGTCAGGGAGGTGGCGCGCCTGCGCGATGCAGGACTCGATGTCATGGCCGCACCCGGTGATGTCGGGGATGCGCGAGACTGCGAGGCCATGGTCTCGGGCGCCATCGATGAACTCGGTGGCCTCGACCATCTCGTCAACAACGCCGGCACGCCGGCAACCTCGAGTCCGGTGCCACCCCGGGACCTTGATGCCATTGACGAGGACATGTGGCTGAAAGTGCTGTCGGTCAATCTCGTCGGCCCCTACCGGTGCGCCCGTGCCGCCGCCGCGGCACTGCGACACGGTGGCGGCGCGATTGTCAACACCTGTTCGGTGGCCGGTCTCACGGGAACGGGTTCATCGACGGCCTATGCCGCGTCGAAGGCCGGCCTCATCAACCTGACACAGGCCCTGGCCAAGGCTCTGGCGCCGGAGGTCCGGGTCAATGCCGTCGCCCCCGGCGTGGTCGACAGTCCCTGGGAATGCCGCTGGTCCGACGAAGGCAGCTGGGACCGTCTCGCGGGTGTTCCGCTGAAGCGAGCCGGGGAACCCGATGATTTCGCCGAGAGCATTCTCTTCCTCGCCCGCGCTTCCTACATCACGGGCCACACACTCGTGGTCGACGGCGGCATGACCGCCTGAACGCGTTCACATGTCGAGCGTTTGAACCGGCGAGCCGGCGAGGACGCCTCAACGCCGTCACATGTCGAGGGTCAGAACCGGAGACCGGGCGCGACTGCAGCAGACCATGATGAACTCGCCACGGGCCTTTTCCTCGTCATCAAGCACGAAATCCCGGTGATCGGGCTCTCCGTCAAGCAGCACCGTGGCACAGGTGCCGCAGATTCCTTCCTCGCACATGGTCTCGACGTCAAGACCGTTGGCACGCAGCACCTCGACGATGGTGCGATCCGCCGGCACGTCCAGCACCGCACCGGTGCTGGCGATCTTCACCTTGAAGGCCGCGTTCTCGCCATGCTCGACGGACTCGTCGACAGAAAAGTACTCGAAGTGAACGGTGTGACGTGGCCAGTGGGCCAATGCCATCTCACAGGCGTGCATGAATCCTGCCGGACCGCAATAGTAGACATGCGTATCCGGGCGCACCTCCTTGAGAAGGCCGGCGATATCGAGACCGTCGGCCGGATTGCCGTTGTCATGGTGAAAGATCACACAATCGGCAAGATCCGACTGCACGATGTCGGTCCGGAAGGCCGTGCGTTCCGGTGAACGCGTGCAGTAGTGCATCTCGAAGGAGACACCGCGCGCTGCAAGATCGCGTGCCATGGCCATCATCGGTGTCACACCGATCCCCCCCGCCAGCAGGATGTGATGGCGCGCATCGGCCGCCAGGGGGAAATTGTTGCGCGGTCCATGGATCGTCAGGTGATCCCCCGGGCGCACACGATCGTGCATGCAGGTGGATCCGCCCCGGCTCTCCGGCTCGCGCAGGACCCCGACCACATAGCGGTCCACATCCCGTGGATCACTCGAGATCGAGTACTGCCGGACAAGACCGTTGGGCAACTCGATGTCGACATGGGCCCCGGCCGTGAACATCGGCAGCAGTCGGCCTTCAGGGTCAACGAGCTCGTAGGAGCGGATGTCAACCGCCTCGTCGATGACCCTGTTCACTTTCAGGGTCAGTACCGCACCACTCATCAAGATTGTCTCCGTTCCTCAAAGAGGGCTGGCACTCCTATCACAGTGCCGGCCTTGCATGCCATGACATCCTGCGACCCGATCACCGCCGGCAGGGAGGTCTTCAGGCAGCCAGGCGACTGGCGTACTGGGGATAGAACCTCTTCGGATTCACCGGCGCCGTCACGGAACACTGCTTGACCGCCGCGACCGCGTGGACCCGGTTCAGTGGAGCCCGGCAGAACCGGTATTCCTCGAAGGCGGCCTGCTGGATCTTGTAGCCATGCATTTCGGAGGCGTCCTCGCGACACGCCAGGCGCGTCGCAAGAGTGAAGAGATCACCGGTATCGTACTCCGCCTCGACATAGGCGTTCGCGAGATCCACGATGTCCCTGACAGCATCCTGGGCCACCAGTTCGTTGATCGGAACCTCGAGTCGCGTGACATCGTAGCCGTCGATTGCGAGGATCGCCTCCTCGATCCGGTCCAGCAGGATCGTCGCCGGTTCGGCGACCGCAGGCTCCCTGCCACGCCAGTCCCAGGTCAAGGTGGTGTCGAGATAGCGGATCTCGTAACTCCATGCCCAACCGAGAAGCGCCAGGCACTTCGAACGGAACGAGACGTGCGGAAACCCGATCACGTATCGCCGGGCGGAGATACCGGTGTGGATGTGGACGTCGAAGGGATTGGCGGTGTGGGACCGCAGGAAGATCCGGGCGCCACCAATGGAAAGCGCCTCGCAGGTTCCCTCCAGCGACAATCCGCCCCCCATGGCCTCGGCAACCATTCCGGGCAATTCCGCAATCGATGCAACGGCGCCCACCCTCGCCGCGAGCTCTTCGATCGCCGGCGTCTCGGACGGGCCGGTCTTCAGGGGCACGGTATCGGGCGCAAGAGAGAAGGTGTCCATCAGCGCATCGAGTTCACCGAGTCTGTGGTGAAAGGCGATGCCGTCATCGATCGCCTTCTGGTCGAACTCCCCGAAGCCGGAGAACGGAGCATGGCGCGCCAAGTATCTGACCACCGGACGCAGCAGCACCGGTCCCCATTGCCAGCCGATCCCGTCAAGGGCACGCATGGCGTAGACGAGATAGAGGAAATAGTGATCGTCAAGCACATTGCGCTCGAGCGCCACCGGCAGCAGGCAATCCAGAATTCGGCCAGGCTCGACCGTCTCGCAGGCGAGGGTCAGTGCCCGTTCGGCGAGGCGCGGCTCATGGGCCCGGACCGAGTTCGCGAGCCGTTCGAGTATCCTCTCTTGCGTGACGTCGCGATTGAGGTCGTCGAACCGTACCATCACTGTCGGCCCCATGGACGGCAAGTGAATGTGCTTGCAGGCCAGCGCCACGCTCTGGATGGCGGGCAACCGACTGTCCTCGCCGTCGAGCCGATCCATCATCGACAGCACGGCGTGAATGCCCGCCACAGGATGGATCGGTCCGCCATGGTGTCCGGATGGAAGTTCGCTCGACCGCGACACCGCAAGGGCCGCGGCGACCACGAGATCGCGCCCATCCTCACCAGCCTCAAGGCGGTCAAGCGTCCTCTCCACGATGTCGCCGGGAAGGGTCTCTTCGATGAAACGCACACGTTCCTCGACGCCGGGATCAAAGCTGACGAGGTGTACCATGGGGCATCCTCCCGACTGCTGGACGGAGCGGCGGCGCATTATGGACCGGAGCGCCAGCGATGTTGATCTCTTTTTTTCTGAAACATCTTCTGGATCCTGACGTTTCATGCTCCGGGGTGAGCGCCAACGCTCATCGGCATATTGTGGTCCGCCAGGCGTTGACGCTGGACCGCGACCGGTGCCATGACACATGCTGGCAGTAACGCAACAGGAGCGAGGCCAAGGTGACCCACCCCATGACGCCAGAGGGCTTTGAACGCCTGTCCCTTGAGTTGAAACATCTCAAGAACAAAGAGCGCCATGCGATCTCCCGGGCCATCGAGGCGGCGCGCGAACACGGTGACCTCAAGGAAAACGCCGAGTATCACGCGGCCAAGGACCGTCAGGGTTTCGTGGAGGCGCGCATCCGGCAACTTGAAGGCGTGCTCGGCGAGGCGCAGGTCATCAACCCGGGCCGGCAGCCCCGCGACAGGATCGCCTTCGGGGCCCGTGTCACGGTGGTCGACCTCGACACGGGCGACGAGGCGACATATCGCATCGTCGGTGAACACGAGGCCGACACCGACAAGGGGCTGATCTCCATCAGGAGCCCGATTGCACGGGCCCTCATGGGACGGGAAGCCGGGGATGACGTCTCCTTCGCGACGCCCAAGGGACAAAGGGACATCGAGATCACGGCCGTCGACTACTGACCGCGCCGCTTCGGCGTTTCAGGAGGCGCGGTCGCGGGAGCCCGACTTGGCGACATAGGCGATGTCGCTGTGTTCCTGGCAGTAGGGCTTGCCCGGGACCACGGCCTTTCCGCAGAAATGGAAGTCCTCCTCGTCGGGATTGCCAAACGGCCAGCGGCACAGGTGAGCCGTCAACTCGATGATGTCGGTGATGCGCTGCTTCTTCTTCGGGGTGGTCGCGGTTACCGGCTTTCTCTTCTCGCCTGCCCTGACGATCGGCGATGGCCGTGCCGGCAGTTCGAGGCGTCGCGACTTGCCGATCACTGCGTTCTTGGTGACACCAAGCTCCTTTCCTATGGCCGATGCGCTGGTGCCCTCGGCCCACAGCGCCTCGAGCCGGCGGATCATCTCGTCGGTCCAGACCATCGCCTCGCTCCACGACATCGTGACATGTGAAGACGCCATCAATAGGTGACATCGCGCCTGCGGTCCATACCGGAATGTCCGGCAACGGGGCAGTTCACGCATCGAACACCAGCGACCTGCGGCCGAAGTCATCGACAGGTGCGACGAGAGACGCATACACTTTCGACTGGCGTGACGGTGGATCAGGCATCACCGCGATCATCCAACATTCAGGGAGACAACGGGAATGTATGGTGGAGCCGCCGTTGTCGAGGCGTTACGGGCCGCCGGTATCACGCATGTCTTCGGCCTCCTCGGCTCGACAACGATGGAAGTGTATGACGCGCTCTATGACGTGAAGGAGGACATCTCCTACGTCGGTGTCCGGCACGAGGCATCCGGTGTCCACATGGCCGATGGATTCGGCAGGGTGAAGGGCACGCCAGGCGTGTTCCTTGCCGGCCAGGCCGGCCCCGGTTCCGTCAACATGGTGTCCGGCCTCGCACAGGCAAGGCTGGCCTACTCTCCGGTTGTTGCGATCACCGGACTTGTGACCTCCGCTCACTTTCATCGCGACACGATGCAGGAGGTCGACCAGCACAACCTGTTCTCTCCCGTTGTCAAGCGCACCATCACCGTCATGAACCCTGACCGGGTCGGTGCGGCAGTCACGGAAGCACTGCAGATCGCACATTCCGGCCAGCGCGGACCGGTGGTGGTCAACATTCCCCGCGATCTGTTCTCGGCCAACACGAAGATCCCGATCAGGAAGCCGGACTACGACGCGGGATCGCCAGTCGGGACCATCAATCCCTCGGCGATCGCACGTGCCTGCGACGTGCTCAAATCCGCCCGTTCGCCGGTCATTCTCGCAGGCGCCGGGGTCAAGTGGGGCGATGGCGCTTATGCGGTCTGCCAGTTGTCGGAGCGCTGCCAGATCCCGGTCGTTGCGTCGGCAGGGCACCCGGATGTCGTACCCGGCCATCACCCGCTCTACGCCGGACAGGTCGGGCCGCGAGGCAACGAAGTGGCCAGTGCGGCGGCCCGGAACGCCGATGTCATCCTGGCGCTCGGAACCAGGCTTTCCTTCAACACGACCTTCTTTGCCTACAACGACATCAACCGGGATGCGAAGATCATCCAGGTCGACATCGACCCTTCGGCCCTTGCCCGGCACTTTCCCGTCGAGGTCGGCATGCTCGGCGATGCGGGCTCCGCCGCCTCTGCCATGGCCGCGTCCATGGCCGGCTTCGGGATCCCCTGGCACGACTGGACCGACGGGATCCGCGAACAGATCGCGGAGTTGTGGCAGCGGCGTGAGGAAGCGGGAAGGGACATGTCCATACCCCTCAAGCCCGACCGCCTCTTTGCGGAGTTGCGCCAGGCTGCGCCCGACAATGCCCTCTACACGCTTGATGCAGGCACACTGTGTCTCCAGGCTACGGACAAGCTGAGATACAACGGCGGCACGCCCAGCATGCTGACCACCCTGGATTACGGCCTTGTCGGGTTTTCCTTCCCCTGTGGTCTGGGCGCAAAGTGCGCGAGCCCCGGACGTCCGGTGATCTCCCTGCACGGAGATGGCGGCTTCGGCATGGTCCTGGGGGAGTTCTCGACTGCGGTCCAGTCCGCAATCAGGACCATCACCGTGGTCATGGACAACGGCTGCTGGGGCGCGGAGAAAGCTTATCAGCGCACGTACTATCAGGGGCGCTACATCGGTTGCGACACGCTCAACCCGCGCTATGACGAGTTTGCCAGACTCTATGGCGCGACCGGTTTTTTCTGCGAGGAACCCGGAAGTGTCGCCGATGCCATCAGCGAGGCTCTCGGCGCCGACACCCCGGTCATCATCCACGTCAAGGTGGACCCCGACATCATGACGCTGTTCCGGCGGGACTCCTTCGCCCACCGCCTGCAACGCTGAGCCGGTACCGTGACCGAGCAGACGCGACATACGACACCGAGCGGGACGCCAGTCTGGACGAGCGGCCGTGGCCCCACGGTCATCCTGGCGCACGGCGTCCTGATGGATCACCGGATGTGGGCTTCCCAGGTCGAGGCACTGTCGGAGCACTATCGTGTCTGCTGCTTCGACATGTGGGGGCACGGCGAGGCGCCGGACCCTCCCGGCCAGCGGACGCTCGAGGACTTTGTCGCCCAGGTCCACGACGTGGTCGCCATGGTCCGCAACGACCGACCGCCCGTTCTGGGCGGATTCTCGATGGGAGGTCTGATTGCCCAGGCCTACGCGATCAGGCATCACACCGGGCTGAGCGGTCTGATGCTGATAAACACCGTCTACGATCGCACGCCGCAACAGGCGGCGCGCGTAAGGCATCGCTACGAGCAGAACTGCGCCATCGGCGCCGCACACGCCGTCGAATCGGCGCGCAAGCGCTGGTTCCGGGAGGCTGATCACAGAGAGCGACCGGAAACGGTCGAGGAGATCCTGGGATGGATCCTGGACGGCGACTTCGCGGCACAATGCAAGGCCCATCGCGTCTTTGTCTCCGCCGGATCGGAGATAACAGGACGGCTTGGCGCGATTTCCTGCCCCACTCTCGTCATGACGGGCGAGGACGACGACGGCTCGACACCGCAGATGGCGCGCCAGATGGCAGCCGAAATCCCCGACTCCAGACTGGTCATCATGTCCGGACAGCACCACATGATGCCGGTTCTCGATGCTGCGCGGGCCAATGCAGAGATTCTCGAATTCCTGGCAGCGGGAACCCGTCGGGAGCAGCACCCATGATCACCGAAATTGTCACCTTGCACCTGCCGGAAGTCGTGGCGCGCGAGGACATCCTGGAACGTTTCGACGCCTCTGCGCGGGTGTGGGCCGACAACCCGGACCTGATCAGGAAGAACTACCTTCTCGACGTCGAGAGCGGCATGGTCGGCGGCGTCTATCTGTGGAGGACCAGGGAAGCGGCGGAGAAGTGGCACGGTCCGGCGTTTCGCGAACAGGCGCGGGAAATCTACGGCGCCGAACCGGACATCACGTTCTTCGATACGCCCATTGTCGTCGACAACGTGGCCGGCACGGTGGTGAGGGACTGAATCGGCGGATCGCGTTCCGGGTTGCAAACACCTGCCATCTCATGCACGGTCTCGGGCAACAAGGTCCCCGTCCTTGGACAAGGGGACTGCGTTGTGGTCGAACATTCATGTGATCGCGGTGCAAACGATCGGGCGGTTGGTCCGACACTCTTGACCGGCACGCCCGCCAAACAAGGAGGGATGCATGTCAAGAACGTCCAAGAGCACACTTGTGGGACTCCTGGTGGCCAGCCTGGCCGGCTCGGCGGCGGCCCAGGACGCCAGGGTTGTCGACTGGAACTTTCCCGGTGGCCGCGCTTCCGCGTTCCTGGTCAGCGCCATAGCCGAGCATGCCCTGGGGCTTGACGTCGAACTGGCCCCGCCGCTTGCCGTGCCGGTTCTCTGGGAAGCGCTCGACCGTGCGGACGGCGGAGTCGACATCCATACCGAGGTCTGGATGCCGAACCAGGGCGGCCTGGTCGCCTCCTACGTTGACGAGAAGGGCTCGGTTGTCCTCTCGGAGCGCCCCTGGATGGGTGTGCAGGGGTACTGCGTGACACCGGCCGCCATCGAGCAGGGCATCACGTCGGTGTTTGACCTCTCGAACCCGGACAACGCCATGCTGTTTGACTCGAATGGGGACGGCATGGGCGAAATCTGGATCGGCTCGGAGGGCTGGCAAAGCACCAACATCGAGAGAATCAGGGCCCGCGACTACGGAATCGAGGAATTCTTCGAATTGCAGGCGGCGGAAGAGTCGGTTGCCACGGCCAGCCTCGACCGTGCCTTCAAGGCAGACAGGGCCTGGGTCGGCTACTGCTACGGACCCCACCACAATTTCACACTCTACAATCTCTCCCTGCTCGACGAACCGGCCCACGATCCGGACAACTTCGTCATGGTGCAGCCGAACGCCGATCCCGACTGGTACAACCTTTCCTCGGTGTCTTCGGCCTACCCGGACACCACGATCCGCATCGGCTATGTGGCAGGACTGGAGGAAAGGCAGCCCGCGCTTGTGCAGCTCCTGGAGAACATCCAGCTCACCGCGGATGACATCAATGCCTTTGCCTTTGAACTGGTGGTCAATGAGCGCGACCCTGTACAAATCGCCGGAGAATGGGTCGAGGCCAACTCCACGACCGTGCAGTCCTGGGTCGGCGAGTGACATCAACCTGACGGGGCCGGCCGACAGAGGCTGGCCCCGGGGCGGGAGCCGCAATCGGCTCCCCGCGGGACCCATCCACCCGGGCAGCCGCGGAGGCGCCGACTCTTGGCTGATCCGAACGACGCCATCGTTCTCCGTCACGTCTACAAGATCTTCGGCGACGATGCCCGCTTGGCGTTGCGCGCCATGCGCGAACACGGCCTCACCAAGGACCAGGTTCTCGACCGGTTCGGTTGTGTCGTCGGGGTTGCCGACGCCAGCATCACCGTCAGCCGGGGCGAGATCTTCTGCGTCATGGGCCTGTCCGGCAGTGGCAAGTCGACACTGGTGCGCCACATCAACCGGCTTCTCGAGCCCACCAGCGGCGAGGTCATCGTCGATGGCGAGGATGTCATGAACAAGACACCGGCCGAACTGCGCGAACTACGGTCGCGCAAGATCGGCATGGTGTTCCAGAACTTCGCCCTGCTTCCCCATCGCACGGTGCGGGACAATGTCGCGCTCCCCATGGAGATCCGGGGCGTCACCAAGCACCGGCGTTACGGCATCGCCGAAGAGGCTCTTGCCATGGTAGGGCTTGACGGCTGGGGCGACCGGCACTGCAACGAACTCTCCGGCGGCATGCAGCAGCGTGTCGGACTTGCCCGCGCGATTGCAGCCGACCCGGTCATCCTGCTGATGGACGAACCCTTCAGCGCGCTTGATCCCCTCATCCGCCGCCAGCTCCAGAGCGACTTCATGGAACTGTCGCGGCGCCTGGACAAGACCACCGTGTTCATCACCCATGACCTCGATGAAGCCATGAGGATCGGGAACAGGATCGCGATCATGAAGGATGGCGAGATCGTGCAGACAGGACGGGCCGAAGAGATCGTCACCAACCCCAGGGATGACTATGTCGCCGACTTCGTCGCCCACATTTCGCGTCTCAACCTGCTCCACGCCCGATCGGTCATGGAACCGATTGACGCGTTCGCATCGCGCACCGGAACCCGCCCCGATGCCGGAGACCTGCCGGGGGTGACCAGCGACAGCCTGCTCTCGGAGATCATCGACATGGCGGCGGAAACCGACAAACCGATCCTCGTGACAGACGACAGCGGAACCGCGGTCGGTATCATCGACAAGCGCGCGCTTTTGCGCGGCATCAAGGGAAGCGCATGATCATGGATCACAACAGCGCAGCTGCCGACCCGCCGGCACACGACCAGTTGCTGCAGGATCTGGCACGCGAATTTGCCGGCAGCAGTGGCGCCTACTATGGCCGGGAGTTCGACAGGATCGAACGGTCAAGGGGATTTGTCTGGTCCTTCAACTGGACGGCCGCGCTGCTGGGGCCCGTCTGGATGGGAGCCCGGGGCCTCTCCGGTCCCTTCTGGGCGGCGTTCTTCGCCGAGATGGTGGCCCTCGTTCAGATCGGCTTCGGACTCTTCGGCAACCTGGGTTACGAGGATACGGCACGCGCCGGCCGGCTGCGCGAACAGGCCGCCCAGCGCTTCGCGGACGCCGAGCAGGCCCTCGCCGAAGGAGCCAGTCACGCCGACAAGCTCCTGGAGTCCGCCTTGTCCATCGCGGCCGCGGCGGACAAGGCAGACCAGGTCGCTCTTGCCGCGGCCGCAGGCGCCCCCCTTCACCTGGCGGTCGGACTTGGTCTCCTTGTGTTCATCAAGGCCGCCGAGGGCGCCCTGGCCAATCTCTTTCTCGAGCGCCGCTTTCTGCGCTGGCGATCAAACCGCTCGGTCGACGGCACATTCAACCGCCTGCGGGGCGCGGCCGCCGGCCTTCTCGCTCTCGTCGCCTATCCGATGATTGTCTACCGCTTCTCGTCGCCTGGGGCGCCCGAATGGCTCTTCCGTGTCCCCGCCGCCGACAATCTGCGAGTGGACAGCGCCCGCTGGCTCGACAACGCGATGGAGTGGATAGCCGAAACATTCGAGACGGCATTCTTCGGAATCACGCGAACCATCCGGATCGTTCTGGATGGACTCGAGCTGACTCTTGTCGAGACGCCATGGCCCATCATCATGATCGTCATCCTCGTTCTCGCCAGACAACTCGCCGGCTGGCGCGTGGCCATCATGACGGGAGCCGCACTCGCCTACCTTGCCGTCCTCGGCTTCTGGGAAGAGAGCATGGCCACCGTGGCCCTGCTTGGCACGGCAGCCTTCCTGTGCATCCTGCTCGGCATTCCGCTCGGCATCCTGTGTGGCCGCAATACCAGGTTCTACAGTCTTGTCCGGCCGGTGCTTGATTTCATGCAGACCATGCCTGCCTTCGTCTACCTCATTCCGGTGATTGCCCTCTTCGGAATCGGCAAGCCTGCGGGAATCGTGGCGACACTGATGTTCGGCATTCCCCCGGTGGTGCGCCTGACGGCACTCGGCCTGCAGGGTGTCCCTCACTCCGTGCGGGAGGCGGCTCTCGCCTATGGAGCGACCCGCTGGTTCCTGCTCTTCAAGGTGGACCTGCCCCTGGCGCTTCCATCGATCATGACAGGCATCAACCAGACCATTCTGATGTGCCTCTCCATGGTGGTCATTGCCTCCCTCATCGGCGCCAGGGGTCTTGGCGGCGATGTTCTCACCGCACTTCAATACGCCGCCGTCGGCGATGGCCTTCTGGCCGGGTTGGCCATTCTCCTGTGCGCCATGGTGATTGACAGGATCGTGCAGGGAAGCAGCAGGAACGAGTGACACGCATAACGGCCTGTCGTGGTTTCTTCCTCGTTGCCTGATAGCCGCCATGGTCTCATGCTCCGTTTCACAAGACGGCCTGCAGCATCCGGGTGGTCCCGCAAGGCAAACCGGATCAGGGGAGTTCCATCATGGCTGATTCCACCACTCCCGGCGCACGCTACACGGCCTACCATGACCGCGAGGACGTGGCGGCGGACGGCGAACTCACGCGTGTCGGACACGGGACGCCGACGGGTGAGTACCTGCGACGTTTCTGGCATGGCATTGCCCTGGCTTCGGAAGTCGGGGACCTGCCGCTCGCCATCAGGATTCTTGGCGAGGACCTCGTCCTGTTCCGGGACCGGTCAGGCCGGCTCGGACTGCTCAGAAAGCACTGTGCCCATCGTCGGGCGTCACTTGAATTCGGCCGTATCGAGGAACGCGGCATCAGGTGCTGCTACCATGGCTGGCTCTACGACATCGATGGCACATTGCTTGAGGCTCCGACCGAGCCCCGCAACTCGCCGCTCTACAGGAGCGTTTGCCAGGGCGCCTACCCGGTTCGGGAATACAAGGGGCTTGTCTTTGCCTACATGGGCCCAGGCGACCTGCTGCCGGAGTTTCCGGTCTTCGATACCTTCGAAGTGCCGGGGACCGAGATGGTCCCCTATACCTGCTCCTTCCCTTGCAACTGGCTCCAGGTGACCGAAAACGGGGTCGACCCCGTCCACTCCATGTTTCTCCATACCCTCGTCAACGGACCACAGTTCTCGCAAAACTGGGGCATCCTGGGCGACGTCACCTATCACGAGAACGAACGCAGCGTTTACTGCACGATCACCCGACGCGTGGGCGACAACCTCTGGTTTCGCGTGCAGGAAAACCTGCTGCCCAACATGACCCAGTCAGGTGCGGTTCACGAGATGGATGGCACGCGCGTTCGCTACTTCGGCCGCAACACGTTCTTCCGCTGGTGCCTGCCGGTCGACGACTGCAACACAAGGGTCGTCGCATGGGCCTGCTTCGGTGACCGCGCCGATCCTGTGCGCTACAACAACCCGGCGGACATCGAGAGGCTGGAACAGGGCGAGATCTTCGACCGGCCTGACGAGGAGCGGCAACGCAACCCCGGCGACTATGAGGCCATGGTGAGTCTCGGCCCGATCGTCGTCCACGGCAAGGAACACCTGGCGACATCAGACAGGGGCGTGACCCGTTTCAGACGGCGTCTGCGCCGCGACGTCCGCGCCCTCGGGCAGGGCCGAGAACCCCGCCAGCCGAGCGGAGACGGCCCGGGACCAATCCCCACATGGTCGGGCGACACGATCCTGCGCATACCTGCCGTACCAGGGGAGAACGACCGCGCCCAGATGAAGGAGAGACTGGCAAGGGTGGTCTCTGTCCTTTCCGAGGGAGATCGGTTGTGTGGTCCGGAACGGGATGCCTTCATCACGTCCCGGCTCAGGCTGCTTGAGACGCAGCCGGGCTGATCAGGCCTCAGCCCAGGACAGCGGCAAAGCTGCGGTCCAGGGAGTCCGCGACGACCGATACATCGTCCATCGACAGGCACAGCGGCGGCACCATGCGCAGTACACTGCGGTAGGGGCCCGACTTGCTGACGACCAATCCCTCCCGGCGTGTCACCTCGAACACGCGTGCCGTCGTTTCGGTGTCGGGTTCCCGTGTGGCGCGGTCCTTGACGCATTCGATGGCCAGCATCAGCCCGCGGCCCCGCACATCACCGATCACCGGGTATTTCTGCTGCAGCTCGCTGAGACGGCCGGCCAGAGCAGCACCCACGTTGCGAGCATTCTCCTGCAACTCCTCCTCGCGAATGACCTTCAGCACGGCGCGCCCGACGGCACAGGCCACAGGGTTCGCCCCGTAGGTATGAAACAGGAACTTGTCGGCCATGCACTCGGCAACATCGCGCCGGGCGACGACGGCTCCCAGGGGAATGCCGTTTCCGATGCCCTTGGCCATCACGACAATGTCGGGCACGACACCGTCGGCCTCGAATGCCCAGAAATTGTCGCCCGTGCGGGCGAAACCGGCCTGGACCTCGTCGACAATGCAGCATCCGCCTGCCGCACGAACCCTCGAAAACGCGCCCCGAAGATAGCCGGGGGGCATCGGGACAATGCCTCCATAGCCCTGGACCGGCTCGATGATCATGCCAGCCAGTCTGCCGTTCGTGGATGAATCGATGGCCCGGTCGATCTCGGCGAGATAGGGCTCGACGCCGGCGCCGAAAACGCCCCGGTACTGGTTTGGTTCCGGCACGAACGTGATCCCGCCGAGCTGTGGCACCGGATGGCGAAAACCGCTGATTCCGGTCAGGGCCTGGGCGCCGAGCGTGGCCCCGTGATAGCTGCTGCGCAATGCCAGCATGTCGGAATTGCCGGTGCTGCTGCGCGCCATCAGCAAGGCAAGATCAATCGCCTCGGAGCCGCTGTTGGTGAAGTGCACAACCCAGTCTTCACCATCCGGCATGGTGGCCGTGAGCTCCTCTGCCAGGTGGGCGGGCACGGGGTGATAGAACATCGTCGTGCAGTGCGTGAGTTCGGCGATCTGTTCCTGGGCCGCCTGCACCACGGCGGGATGTGCATGACCGACCGAAATGCACAGGTTCATGCCCAGGAGATCAATGTACTTCCGGCCGGTTTCGTCCCACAGGTACTGTCCCCTGCCTCGGCGGAAGATGAGTGGTGTCTCGTAGGGAACAAACTTGCGCTGTGACGCCGCATAGTACCTTTCGCGACGGGCGACGATGGCATCCGTCGCCCAGTCCGTCGTCAAGGCATCGACACGGCCTGCTTCATGATCACTCATCGGAGGAGTTTCCCTCATCGCCCCGGAAGATCAGCGTCGGCCCACGTCACTGGCTCAGGGTCATGTGCCGCGCCCGTCTTCCGCCCTTCGAAGTGTATCACTGCAGCCGTTTGCCTGCGACAGCACCCGATGTCATCTCAGACTTCCTTTCCGCCGGTTGTGGCTATCGTCAAGGGGAACGCGCGCCCAGGTGCGCGAGCGGCTCCGTGACTCGCCAATCTATCATGCCCCGCAGGCGGTGCCGGCCAGGCACCGACAGCGTTTCTCCATGCCCTGCTCCCGGCAGATGACGCGCGCCAGGACCATGTGGTCTCCATCTCCACTGGCACATGCCTGGGTCGCTCCTGCTCCTGAAATTCCGACAAGTCAGAGATACTCACCGCCATATCATGCGCCTGACGGACTGTGGCTTCACCGAGCAGCAGGCCGAAACGCTGGCCGACGAGCACGTCAATATGCTCAACACCGATCTGGCGACCAAGATCGACATCGAGCAGGCCCAGGCCGACGTCGAGATGATGCGGTACAAGACCAGGGCGGACATCGAGATGGTCCGGGCCGGTGTGGAGGTGCAGCGGCAGGCGGCCAGGGCCGACATGGCAACGGCAAAGTTCAATATGGTGAAATGGCTGTTCTACGGCGCGCTGATCGATCGTTGCTCTGATCAAGTGGCTGTAGCGGTTACGGCAGCAACCGAACCGCCGTTCTGACGGTGTTCTGCGGCGGCGCAGTTCGTGACACTCGGTAGACATTCAGGCTCTCGCTGCTTACGGCCGTGTGCGAAGAATGCGCTTGTTGCCGGACGCAACCCGGCCCGTTGCGGCACAAGGTTACGCCGACAATCGCAGGCACCGGGAGGCAAGGCCCCGCGTTCCGCTGGCACGATGCCCGGGCGAACAGTACTCTGCCTGCAGCTGGCGCAGATTGGAGGAAATCTGATCGACTCGTCGGGGGCCAGGCGCCCATGGAACAAGAGACGGGCGCCGCCCGGACCGAAAGGGAAAACATGACGGCGCAGGGGCGTGGAGCGATCGGCCGGAACCGGCCATGGCGGGGCGCCAAGCCACCGCGGACCTTCGCCTTCGGGACTCGACCTCATGACACTTTCGGGGGCTCGCAGGCATGAGTGCTGCGGTGCCATCGCACGCGAGAGTCGTGATCGTCGGCGGCGGCGTGATGGGAGTCTCGGCCCTTTATCACCTGACCCGGCTGGGCTGGCGCGAGGTCGTGCTGTTCGAGAAGAGCGAACTGACGGCAGGCTCGACATGGCACGCAGCGGGACTTTGCACGCACTTTGCGCACAGCCCCACGGTGATGGAGATGCGCGCCCACAGTGTGCGCCTCTATCGCGGACAGCTCACCGGGGAGACCGGAGTCGAGGTCGGTTTCCATCCGTCGGGAGCACTGCGGATCACCCGGTGTCGGGACCGACTCGACGAGTTTGCGCATGTCCAGGGTCTGGGACGCTTCGCCGGTCACGAGTTTCACATCATCGGACCGGACGAAGTGCGCCGATTGCATCCGCTGGCCCGGGTGGATGAACTTGCCGGCGCGATCTACGAGCCGCACGACGGTCATGTCGACCCCAGTCAGGCGACGCAGGCCCTGGCCGCGGGGGCCAGACGCGGCGGGGCGGCAATCCATCGTCATTGCCCTGTGGAATCGATCGAGGCCGTGCCCGGTGACGTCGGGTGGCGGGTGAACACGGCAAAGGGCAGCGTTTGCGCCGAGCACATCGTGAACGCGGCAGGGACGTGGTGCCGGGAGATCGGCGCGATGATGGGGATGGATCTCCCCGTGGTGCCGATGCTGCACCAGTATCTCGTGACCAGCCAGATCGGGGCCATCGCGGCTCTCGAGCGCGAACTCCCCATCATCCGCGACCCCGACGAGAGCTGGTACGTACGCCAGGAACGGGACGGCCTCATTGTCGGTCCCTACGAAAAGGATCCCAGGCCGTGGTCCATTGACGGCGTGCCGGCAGGGTTCGGCATGGAACTTCTGGAGCCGGACCTCGCGCGAATTGAGCCTGTCGTGAACTGCGCGATGCGCCGTGTACCGGCATTGGCCGAAGGCGGGATCCGTTCGATCATCAACGGCCCCATCACCTTCACACCGGATGCCAATCCCCTCATCGGCCCGGCATTCGGCCTGCCGAACAGCTGGCTGCTCACCGGCTCGAGCATGGGGGTCATGGAAGGCGGTGGTGCGGGGCGGTTTCTTGCCGAGTGGATCGTCGCCGGAGAGCCGCCTATGGATGCGCAAGCAGTCGACCCTCGCCGTTTCGGCGCCTGGGCCGATCGCGGCTACAGGGTGGCCAGGGCAATCGAGAGCTTTTCCCGGCAGTTCGCCATCCACTATCCCGCCGAGGAACGCCCCGCCGGCCGGCCCGTGCACACGACACCGCTCTACCTGCCGCTGCTCGAGGCAGGAGCTGTGATGGGCAGCGTCAACGGGTGGGAACGGCCCAACTACTTCGCGCGCAACGAGAGTGAGCGCGAACCGGATCTGTCGTTCCGGAGGTGCAACTGGTTCGGAGCGGTGGGCGAGGAATGCCGCCGCGTGAGCGAATCCGTCGGCATCGCCGAGCTCTCGACCCTGGCCAAGTTCGAGGTCTCGGGACCGGACGCAATCCGCTGGCTCGCGAGCCTCGGGGCCAACCGGGTGCCGGAGACCGGGGGACGTCTCGGTCTGACCCACGTGCTGACCCCGTCCGGAGGCGTTGCGGCCGAGTTCACGGTGACTTGCCTTGAAGGTCACCGATTCTATCTGACAAGCGCCGCGGTGACCTTGCGTCACGACCTGGACCTGCTGCGTTCACGCGCCGACGGTCTGGAGGTTCTGGTGGAGGACGTGACGGCTGAACGCGGCGTGCTGGCGGTCATGGGCCCCGCGGCTGCGACACTCCTCGGCCGGCTCACATGCACGAATCTCGACGCCGGTTCATTTCCATGGCTGACGGCGCAAGAGATTGATCTGGCAGGGGTGACGGTGCGCGCCCTGCGCGTATCCTACGCTGGTGAACCAGGGTTCGAATTGCATGCTCCAATGCCCCGCATGGGCGCGTTGTACGCTGCGCTGGTCGAGGAAGGCGCCTGCCACGATCTCGTGCACTTTGGCGCGTTCGCCCTGAACGCCATGAGGCTCGAGAAGGGCTACCGGGCATTCGGTCTCGACCTCGGCACGGAACGCACGCCGCTCGAAGCCGGACTTGGCCATCTCGTCAGGACCTCCGGCCGGTCGTTCGTCGGTCGTAACCGGATGCTGGAGCGCGAGACCGGGCAGCCCTGGCGCATGGCCCTGCTCGAACTCGAGGACCATGGCGTCGATGCGTTTGGCATGCACACCGTCCTTCACCGAGGGGAGGCCGTCGGCCTCGTGACGTCCGGCGCATTCGGACATAGGGTGGGAAAGAGCCTCGCGCTCGCCTGGTTCCGGGAAGGCGCACCGGCTTCGGACGACGAACTGCAGGTCGGGCTGCTGGATCGCGAGGTGTGTGCGGGTGTTCTCTGCAATGCGCCCTATGATCCCGCGAACACGCGTCTGCGGGGAACCGCGACATGATTGCACGCGTACCTCCGGCCACGTCGACGCGCCGCGGCGGCAGCGCGGCACGACGCACCAAGCGCGGTCAGGCGGACCGGACCGCGAGGCTGACCGCACCGCCGTACGTAGAGCGCAAGGTGGGCGTGTTCGAACTGCTCGACGAAGAAGGGCTGGCACTGATCGAGCGCAATGCCGATCAGATTCTTGCCGAAATCGGAATGGAGTTTCGCGGCGATGGGGAGGTCCTCGCAATCCTGCGCGAGGCCGGCGCCCGGGTGGAGGGCGAACGGGTACGATTCGAGCCTGGACACTGTCGTGCGATCATTGAAGCGAGCGCGCCGGACGAGTTCGTGCAGCATGCCCGCAATCCGGAGCGCTCCGTTCGTATCGGTGGCAACAACTCGCTCTTCTGCCCAAGCTTCGGTCCGCCGTTCGTGCACGACATGGATGCCGGGCGCCGCTATGCGACCTTCGCGGACTTCGAGAACCTGACCCGGCTCCACTATCTGCTGGCGAGCGTGCACCACTCGGGAGGAGTCGTGTGCGAACCGGTCGACCTGCCGGTACCCGAGCGGCACCTGTCGATGATCCGCGCCCACCTGACCCTGAACGACAAGCCGTTCATGGGCGCGGTGACCGCCCCCGAACGAGCGGAAGATACCGTGCAGTTGGCCCGGATCGTGTTCGGAGGCGGGTTCGTGGATACGCACTGCTGCATCTACAGCGTGGTCAACAGCAACGCGCCACTGGTCCTCGATGCCACGATGCTCGGGGCACTCAAGGTCTACGCGCGTGCAGGGCAGGCCGTCGTGGTCTCGCCCTTCATCCTCGCAGGCGCCATGAGCCCGGTAACGGTGGCCGGCACACTGGCGCAGTTGCTTGCCGAGGCGATGGCGGGTCTTGCGCTGATCCAGCTCATCCGGCCTGGTACGCCCTGCGTCTTCGGCACCTTCTCGAGTCCGATCTCTCTGAGGACCGGCGCGCCGACCTTCGGCACGCCTGAGGGAATGCAGATCCAGATGTGCGCCGCCGCCCTCGCCCGACGGCTCGGTGTGCCGTTTCACTCCGTCGGAGCGCTGACCGCCTCGAAGGTGCCGGATGCCCAGGCTGCCTACGAGAGCGCGATCCAGCTGCTCGGCGCGTTCATGGCGGGCGTGCACTTCATCATTCATGCCACAGGCTGTCTCGAAGGCCTGCTGACCATGGGGTACGAGAAGACACTGATGGACGCCGACCGTTGCGCGGCTCTGCAGAAGTTCGCGGCCGGAGTCGACCTTTCACCCGAAGCACAGGCCCTCGATGCGATCAGGGAGGTCGGACCCGGTCACCACTTCCTCGGCAGCGCCCACACCCTGCGCCATTTCGAGACGGCCAACTTTCTTTCCGACACCTCCGACAACACCACGTTCGAGCAGTGGACGGCAGACGGGTCACGCTGGCAGCACCAGCGTCTCAACGCCCGGTTCAAGGAGATGCTGGCGCAATACGAACCACCGCCGATGGATCACGCGGTGCGCGAGGAGATCGACGACTTCGTCGACCGCCGTCTCGCGACCATTCGCAAGGCCAACTGATGCGCCGGCCCGCCGGAGTGAGAACCCCGTTCAGGGAATGCCGGTGTCGCTTTGCCATCATGCCCTGTGAGCAGCAACTGCAAATCGGCGCCTTCCAGGTCCGGCTGGTCTGAAGGCCAGAGCATCGATGTCGAACCGGAATACCGCACAGGTTGTCATCATCGGCGGAGGCGTGATCGGCCTTTCCATCGCCTATCACCTCGCCAGGCTCGGCGTCGACGACGTGCTTCTCGTCGAACGCAACCAGCTGGCCAGTGGCACCTCCTGGCATGCGGCAGGCATCATCGGACCCTTGAGAGCCAGCATGAATCTCACACGCCTTGCCGCTTATGCCTGTGAGCTGCTGCCTCGACTGGAAGAGGAAACGGGCCAGGGCACAGGTTTTCGCGAGACGGGGGGTTACTGGCTGGCAACGACCGGCGAGCGTATGGAGGAACTCTGCCGGATTGCCGCAACGGGCGAGATGATGGGTCTGGACGTCCGGATCCTGACACCACGCGAATGTGCCACCGAGGCCCCCTTTCTCGAAACGCGCGATCTTGCCGGCGCCCTGTGGGTTGCCAGGGATGCCCAGGCCAATCCGGTCGATCTCTGCATGGCTCTTGCGAAGGGCGCGCGTGCCGGGGGCGTGCGCATTGTCGAGAACGCGACGTGCACGGGAATCGACACTGCCCACGGCTCCGTCCGCGCCGTCCGGCTTTCCGGCGGTGAGATCATTCGCTGCAAGAGCGTGGTCAACTGTGCGGGTGTCTGGGCGCGCGAGGTCGGACGCATGGCGAATGTTCCCGTGCCGTTGCAGGCCGTCGAGCACATGTATGTGGTCACCGAGCCAGTGAGCGAACTCGGCGATCCCCTGCCCGTGTTTCGCGACCTCGACAACGGCATCTACATCAAGGGTGATACGGGAAAGCTGGTCCTGGGCGGATTCGAGCCCTGCCCCAAGGTGTGGGATCCCACCGGCCCTGATGGTGATCGCGCGTTCCTCGAGTTGCCCGAAGACTGGGATCAGTTCGAACCCTTCATGGAAGCGGGCCTCCACCGCATGCCCTGTCTCGCCGAAACCGGCATCCAGCACTTCATGAACGGACCCGAGAGCTTCACTCCCGACACCAGACAACTCATGGGGGAGTCTCCCTACCTTCGCGGTTTCTATGTCGCGGCTGGCATGAACTCCATCGGCATGATGTCATCCGCAGGAGTAGGCCGGGCCATGGCGGAGTGGATCGATGCGGGCGAGCCTCCGATGGATCTCTGGGAGGTCGATATTGCCCGGTTCGACCGAAGCTCCGCATCGACACCGTTTCTCGTTCAGCGCATGGACGAAGCCGTCGCCAACCAGCTCGCCATGCACTGGCCGTGGCGCCAGATGACGACGGCACGGGGGCTGCGACGTTCCGTCCTGCACGACCACCACAAGCGGGCCGGTGCCGTCCTCGGCGAGGCCGCCGGGTGGGAGCGTCCCCTGTGGTTTGCCGCCGCCCAGGACGACAGTTCGTTCCGCTACAGCTACGGTCCGCAGTGCTGGTGGCCGACCGCCGCCAGGGAGGGTGCGGCCATCCGTGATCGGGTCGCACTCCTTGATCTCTCTCCCTTCACCAAGATCGACCTTTCCGGACGTGACTGCCTTCGACTGATGCAGCAGCTCTGTGCCAATGACGTCGACGTCGACGCAGGCAGGGTTGTCTACACGCCGATGCTGAATCGCCACGGCGGAATCGAGGCCGACGTCACGGTCACGCGCGAAAGCGAGACGGGTTTTCGCATGGTGAGCGGCGCGGCGACCCGCCAGAAGGATCTGGCCTGGATCGAGCGACAACGGGCCAGGCTGGAACTCGACGTCACGATCAGCGATGCCACCACGAACGAGTGTGTCCTCGCTCTCGCAGGACCCTTCTCGCGCGATCTGATGTCATTGGTGACGAATGCCGATCTCGCACCGGAGGCGTTTCCCTTTGCAACGATGCAGCACATCATGCTGGGAATGGCGCCGGTACGCGCAACCCGCATCAGCTTTGCCGGCGAACTGGGCTGGGAGCTAGGTGTTTCGGTCGAATACGCCGGTCACGTCTACGAAACCCTTGTCGAGACCGGTATCAGCCATGGTCTCTCGCAGGCGGGGATGCTGGTTCTCGACAGTTGCCGCATCGAGAAGGGCTTCCGTCACTGGGGCCACGAACTGGGACAGGATGTGACGCCTCTTGAAGCAGGTCTGTCGTTCGCCGTCGCCTGGGAGAAGCCAGGTGGATTCCTCGGTCTGGAAGCGCTGCAGCGGCGGCGCGAGGCAGGTGTGGAGCGACGCCTCCTGATGTTCGCCGTGGAGGATGACGAACCCCTGCTGCTCCATGATGAACCCATTTTCCGTGACGGTGTTTGGGTCGGTCACACGACATCGGGCTGCCGCGGATTTCGCACCGGACTGTCGCTCGCCATGGGATATGTCGACTGCCCGCAAGGCGCGCCGATCCACACATTGCAGGACGGATCCTACGAGATCGGACTGGGACGAAGGAAACTCCCGATGCGACCCCTGAAGCGCGCAGCCTATGATCCCCGGGGCACACGCATGCGCGGGTAGCGCTTGAGACCTCGCACCCGATCAACCGTCCGTGGTGACGTTCCGGCAGCGATGATGCGCCGCCGCAGCCGCTCTCGCCGTCGACACCACGCGACTCCTCAAAGGCGCTCCGCGGAAAACTCAACGCGTTGTTCCGGATGTTCCGGCACAAGACACGACATCGATGCCCGCACGCGCGAAGCTCTCCAGCCGCTCGCAGTCAGAGCAATCTGTAATCAGAACGCCAACCGCCACCTCGTGCAACTGCCTTCGGTCCTCGGTCCGCTGCCCCGGCGGATCTGCTATCACGGTCCGTGTCAGTTGCGTGGTCACGACATGGGCGCACCAGCGCTTGAATTGCTTCGTCTCGTGCCATCCCTGTCGATCGAGGTTTCGGAAGCCGAATGCTGCGGCGTAGCCGGCACCTATGGCTACGATCGTGACCGCTACGATATCGCCGTGGCGGTCGGGCAGGGTCTGACCGACCAGATCGTCGAATCCGCGCCGGATGCCGTCGTCTGCGACAGCGAGACCTACCGGTGGAACATTACGGCGGCTACCGGCGTACCGTGCGTACACCCCGTCGAAATCCTTTGCGCTTCTCCGGACTCACGGGAGAAAGGGAAAGCGAGGGGGACGATCAGATGACACGCTCCGGTCACATCAGAACGGGCAAGGCCATGTGAGCCTCTCTCCCGTGCACCGGGTGGCGACGCGGGCTTCCTTGCGAAGCATCAGCACCAACAACGCCATGGACAACTCCGCAACCGACCTCGCTGAGCATCTTGACGCCATCGATACCGGACGTGGCGAGTGAGGCGCGGCGAACACGGCAAGCCGCGTCCCGCCCTTGTGATCCAGTCGCCCGGTTGACGTCCTCGGTCGCTGTCGCGTTACTGACCTCGACGCTCCGCTGTTGCGTGTTCGGGTTGAACCCTCGGAATCGAATGGCCTGCACACGCGGTCCTGAGTCACGGTCGATCAGATCTTCTCGGCGAGACAGCGCCGCATCGGCCAGGTTTTCGGCCACCTCGACGGTGCCGACATGGCAGCCGCAAACCGCGCCCTCGCCCTGTTCACCGGGATCGCCTCCTGACCCGGGAAAGGCAACCGTCGAAATTTTCGCGGGCTGACCGCAAGGAACCAGCACGTCTTCTCCCTGACACATGGCTCACTCGCCGCACCCTGGCGATGTTGCGTCACAGGGTAAATGCAGGTCATATGAAGCCCTCTCCGGCGCATTGGGCGGCGACGCATGGAATCGATCTACTTTGTGCTGACGTGGCTGTGCCATCGGCGCTGCCGTCATTGCTACGACGACCGGTTCCGCCCCTATGTCCGCGACGAACTCCGGCAGGTGGTGGAGCAGTCGCAAACCAACGTTCCCCGGATCATCGATCATCTTCCGGAAAGCATGATGGTCACCGACCCCACGGGAGAAAGGGTGAAGGGACGCATCATCGTCTCGGGCGGCGAGGTGCTGCTGGAGCCGGTGCGCACATCCGTGCTCTACCCGGCCCTAGAGCGGATCGGATCCCGCTATCGCGGCGAGGTGCATCTCGTTGTGCAGACGACTGGCGACCGCCTGACCGCACGTATTCTGGACGAACTCCTCGCCCGCCATGTGAGCATGATCTCGATCTCCGGCTTCGACAGTTACCATGTCGGCATCAACAGGCCCGACCGCGCACAAGTCTTGCGCGACAAGCTGCTCGCCATGTTCGAGGCCGCCGGTGTGCAGGAGGCCGGCAACGGAACTCCTGGCAAGGACGCTGTGCCTGTCTTCAACATCTTCGGAGCCAGCGAGGATGCCTGGATCGGCAAGCTGTGGCCGCGCGGGCGCGCCTGGAAGAACGGACTGTCGCGCGCCGGACCGGACGACAACTTTTGCAATGCCTGGTCCGGCGGACTGAATTTTCTCGAAAGGGGCCGCACGGGATCGGAGGTCTCCATCGAGCCCACCGGAAATGTCTATCCCTGTTGCCTCAAGACGCGCCATCCCATCGGCAACCTCGTTCATGAACACCTCGACGACATCATCGACAGCCTGCGCGATCATCCGGTCTACGAGGCGATCAACCGGGGGCAGCCGGAGACCATGGGACACGCATTCGGCTGGACAACGGAACGTTTCCTCGCCGAGTCGCGGATCGACACCCCGCAAGGTCGTTCCTACCGGAATCTCTGCATCGGCTGCGACAGGTTTCACGACAAGGTTCTTGCTCCGATGATCGAATCGGCGCGCCAGGAACGACTCAGGCAACCGTGATGATCGACCTCCGAGGTTCGGCCGGTGCTCCGGCCATCGGTGCTCCCGGGCAGCCGTCGATGAGCTATCGCCGCCTTGCCGGACAGATAGCCGAAGTCCAGGGCCATCTCGGTCATGCCGGTCTCACCGCCGGCGATCGCGTCGCCCTCGTCCTTCCCAATGGCCCCGAGATGGCCTCGGCCTTTCTCGCAGTGGCCTCTGGTTTGACGGCTGCACCGCTCAATCCGGCCTATCGCGGGGACGAATTCAGGTTCTATCTCGAGGATCTCGATGCCCGGCTGTTGATTGTCGAGGAGGGGTCCGGATCCGACGCCATCGCCGTGGCGCGCGATCTGGGCATGGGACTGGCTGAAGCCTGCCTCGCGGAAGACGCGCGAGCCGGCGCCTTCACCTTGCGCCTGCGCGAGGAACCGGGCCGCCGCACGGTCACCCATGATGCCGCAACGGCGCTCGTCCTGCATACCTCCGGAACCACGTCGCGACCCAAGATCGTGCCCCTGTCGCGAGACAATCTCGCCGCCTCGGCCACGAACATTGCGCAGAGCCTCGCCCTTTCCCCCGACGACCGGGCTCTCAACATCATGCCCCTCTTCCACATTCACGGACTTGTCGGGGCCGTGCTCTCGACGATGCGGGCCGGTGCCAGCGTTCACTGTGCGCCGGGCTTCAATCCCCTGAAGTTCTTCTCCTGGTGCGAGGCTGTCCAGCCCACCTGGTACACTGCCGTTCCGACCATGCACCAGGCGATTCTCGCCCGTGCGCCACGCAACGCCGCGACGCTGGCTTCAATGGATCTGAGACTGATCCGCTCGTCCTCGGCATCCCTGCCGTCACGGGTCATGGAAGAACTCGAGACGACCTTCGGCTGCCCGGTGATCGAATCCTACGGCATGACCGAAGCATCCCATCAGATGACATCCAACCCTCTTCCCCCGGCGCCACGGCACGCCGGTTCAGTGGGCATCGCCGCAGGCCCGGAGGTGGCGATCATGGATGAAGAAGGGGGCCATCTTCTTCAGGCAGGAGAGACCGGCGAGGTCGTCATCCGCGGCGCCAACGTCACCTGCGGCTACGAAAACAACGATGCCGCCAACGACGCGGCCTTCGTGAATGGCTGGTTCCGCACGGGCGATCAGGGCCTGCTCGATGACAACGGTTACTTGTGGCTTACCGGGCGACTCAAGGAAATCATCAACCGGGGAGGCGAGAAGATCAGTCCTCTCGAGGTGGACGAGGTGCTGATGGCGCACCCCGCCGTCGATCAGGCGGTCACATTCGCCGTGCCCCACGCCACGCTCGGCGAAGATGTCGCCGTTGCCATCGTGCCAAAGGGTGCCGAAACCCCCTCGAAAGCGTCGTTGCGGTCCTTTGCGGGCACGCGCCTTGCTGCCTTCAAGGTTCCCCGCCAGGTGATCATCCTCGACGAGATTCCCAAGGGAGCCACTGGCAAGCTGCAACGTCTGGGACTCGCCGCCAAACTCGGACTCGCGCCTTGAGGATCGCGATCTACGGCGCCGGGGCCATTGGCGGCTACCTTGGATACATGCTCGCCGGGAGCGGCGCCGAGATCACGCTGATCGCCCGTGGGCCACATCTCGCGGCCATCCGCGAGAACGGGCTGACACTGGAAACGGCTGACGGCCGGCAGACCCGACGCATCAGGGCCACAGACGATCCGCGGGAAGCGGGACCGCAGGACTATGTCATCATCACCCTCAAGGCTCACTCGGTGCCCGCGGTCGTCGGGCCCATGCAGACGATGCTCGCACCCGGGACGGCTGTGGTGACGGCCGTCAACGGGGTCCCATGGTGGTACTTTCACGGCCTCGATGGTGCGTGGCGCGACCATCGCCTCAGGAGTGTCGATCCCGGTGGCGTCCAGTGGGACGGCATCGGCCCCGAACGCGCCATCGGCTGTGTCGTCTTTCCGGCGTGCGAGGTGGCCGCTCCAGGCGTGGTGCGTCACCTCACAGGTGATCGCTTCTTTCTGGGCGAGCCGTCGGGTGAGGCCACGCAGCGCACGCGCGCCCTGGCGCTGTTGATGCGCGAGAATGGACTCAAGGTTCCGGTGCGAACACGGATTCGCGACGATATCTGGGTGAAGCTGTGGGGCAATCTCTGCTTCAACCCGGTCTCGGCACTGACCGGAGCCACCCTTGAACAGATGGCCGGTGACCGGGACGTCCGCCAATTGTGCCGCACGATGATGACGGAAGCCCGCGCCGTGGCGGAAGCCCTGGGCGTACGGTTCGCCATCGATGTGGACAGGCGGATCGATGGCGCCGGGGCCGTCGGGGCACACCGCACGAGCATGCTCCAGGATCTGGAGCAGGGCCGGGCGATGGAGATCGATGCCCTGGTTTCCTCAGTGCAGGAACTAGGTGAGATTGCCCGACATCCCACGCCGACGATCGACATCATTCTGGCGCTGGTGCGACAGAAGGCCGAACTGCTCGGTCTCTACCATCGATCATCGTGAGTGGAGCGGGTGAAGGGAATCGAACCCGTGTCTAAAGCTTGGGAAGCTTTCGTTCTGCCATTGAACTACACCCGCGCCAACGTCACTCTATTCCGGACTCCCGGGACAGCGCAACCGCCACGCTGGGTGGCTTGACCCGGCATGCGGACCACTGCACCGTTGACGCTGCTGCCTGTCTGGAGAGATGGACCATGTATGAAGAAGTGACCCACGGTGTGCGCATCTCGGTGAACCCGGTCTACCTCGAGAGCCAGTCCGAACCCGACAGCAGCCACTTCGTTTGGGCCTACCAGGTCAGAATCGTCAACGAAGGTGAAGAGACCGTGCAACTTCTCACCCGTCACTGGAAGATCACGGATGGACGGGGTCGACTCCAGGAGGTCCAGGGGCCAGGTGTCGTCGGGGAACAGCCTGTCCTCCAACCTGGCGAGTCCTTCGAATACACGTCCGGAACACCACTTTCGACACCATCAGGCATCATGGCCGGAACCTACCAGATGCAGGCTGAATCAGGCGAGATGTTCGATGCCGTGGTCCCTGCCTTTTCCCTGGACAGCCCCTGGCAGGCCCGTCGCATCAATTGAACCCTCGTTCGCCAAGGGATATGAGGGGCCGGCCTGCCAACGGTCGGGGGAGTCGAGACGTGAGCGAATCCTGCAAGGACGGTCCCTCCCGCGAGGATGCCGAAGAGGCGGTCAGGACACTGATACGCTGGGCTGGTGACGACCCGGAGCGCCAGGGACTTCTGGACACTCCATCGCGGGTGGTGAACGCCTATCGCGAGTGGTTCACCGGCTACGGTATGGATCCGGCCGGCTTCCTGGCGAGAACCTTCGACGAGACAGAGGGCTACGACGAGATGATCGCCCTCAGGAATGTCCGCTTCGAATCCCACTGCGAACATCACCTCGCCCCTGTCATCGGCCAGTGCCATATCGCCTATCTGCCCCGCGCGCGTGTCGTCGGCATATCCAAGCTGGCCCGCATGGTGGAGATCTATTCGCGGCGGTTGCAGATCCAGGAACGCCTGACGGCGCAGATCGCGGACACCATCAACGACATCCTCGAACCACGGGGCGTGGGCGTCGTCATCGAGGCCACCCACCACTGCATGACCACGCGCGGAGTGCACAAGCCCGGCGTCACCATGGTGACAAGCCGCATGCTTGGCGACTTCCGCATCAAGTCGGCGACGCGCCGCGAGTTTCTGGCCTATATCGGCAATCCTGTACCGGGGATGTCGATATAGAACACGCCGGACCCTCGAAGAGTGGAACAGGCCCGTGATCGACATCAGGCCGATTCTCCAGGTTGCCGGCATCCTCCTGTCCATGCTTGCCGTGGCCATGTTCCTGCCGATGACGGCGGATCTTGTCGAAGGGCACGATGACTGGCTGGTGTTCCTCGGTGCCGGTTCGCTGACGTTGTTCGTCGGCATGGCGCTCTTTCTCACCAACCTCACAAGCGCCTCGGGACTGAGCGTGCGTCAGGCCTTTCTCCTGACGGCCGTCTCATGGATCGTGCTGTGCGCCTTTGCCGCGCTGCCCTTTGCCTTTGCCGACCTCGGTCTCGACTACACCGATGCCCTGTTCGAGGCGACGGCGGGACTGACCACGACCGGCGCGACCGTCGTGACCGACCTGCAGTCCCGGCAGACCGGAATCCTGCTGTGGCGGGCCCTGCTCCAGTGGCTGGGCGGCATCGGCATCATCGTCACGGCCGTTGCCGTGCTGCCCATGCTGCGCATCGCCGGCATGCAGCTGTTCAGCACGGAATCTTCGGACCAGGAAAAGATGCTGCCGCGCACCGTGCGCATCGCTGCCGTCATTACAATCATCTACGCGGGGTTGTCCGTGCTGTGCTTCCTTGCCTACTGGAGCGCCGGCATGTCGACGTTCGATGCCCTGGCCCATGCCATGACCACGGTGTCCACCGCCGGATTCTCCACCCATGACGGCTCCATCGGTCACTTCGACAATCAGGCAATCGAACTTGTCGCCATGGTGTTCATGATCCTCGGCGCCCTGCCCTTCGTCATCTACATGCAGCTGACGCGTGGCCACGTCGCCCCGCTGTGGCGAGACGTTCAGCTCCGACTGTTCATGAGCATCATCGTCGTCGTCATCGCCCTGCTGACCATCTACCGTTCCATCCAGACCGGCGACGTGATGGTCTCCTGGAACGTGTTGCGGGAGGTCTCGTTCAATGTCGTGGCCATTGCCACGAGCACCGGGTACACGACAGAGGACTTCGGCGCCTGGGGCGGCTTTGCCGTCGCCATCTTCTTCATTCTCCTGTTCCTGGGGGGATGTACCGGTTCGACCGCCGGCGGCATCAAGATGTTCCGCGTCCATGTTCTCGCCGCCATGCTCTACATCCAGCTCCGGCGGCTCATCCAGCCACACGGGGTGTTCGTCGCCCATTACAACGGCGTGCACATCAGTGATGGTGTGGCGCAGTCCGTGGCGACCTTCCTGATCATCTTTGTCGCAGGCTTCTTCCTGCTGACCGCCGGCCTGGCGGCACACGATCTTGATTTCGTGACCAGCGCTTCGGGTGCGGCGGCCGCACTCGCCAACATCGGACCGGGCCTCGGCCCCGTGATCGGGCCCCACGGCAACTATGCAGGGCTTCCCGATACTGCGAAACTCCTTCTGTGCGTCGGCATGCTCCTGGGCAGACTCGAGTTTCTGACCCTCCTCGTCCTCGTGACACCCGCTTTCTGGAGAGAATGACCATGACCCCGGTCGACATGATCCGTCGCCTGATCGCCTTCGACACCACGAGCCACCGCTCGAACCTGGAGATGATCCACTGGATCGCCGAATACCTGGAATCCCACAGTGTCGCGAGCACCCTCGTTCACGACGACGAACACCGCAAGGCGAACCTGTTCGCGACCCTTGGACCCGACAGGGAGGGAGGAGTGGTGCTGTCGGGTCATACGGATGTGGTTCCGGTGGATGGCCAGCCATGGGACACCGATCCCTTCGAGGTCCACGATGACGGCGGCAGGCTCCTTGGCCGCGGCACCAGCGACATGAAGAGTTTCATCGCCGTCGCCCTGGCGTGTGTGCCGGAGTTTCTCGCCTGCGGACTCAAACGCCCCGTTCACCTTGCCCTTTCCTATGACGAGGAGGTCGGCTGCCTCGGCGTCCACGGACTCATTGGCGAACTGAAACGCCGCAATCTTCGCCCCTCGGCCGTCATCATCGGCGAGCCGACATTGATGGAGGTGGTGGATGCCCACAAGGGAATCGCGGTGTTCCACACCCATGTCAGGGGTGTGCCGGCCCACTCCAGCGCTACCCACATCGGTGTGAGCGCCACTCACGCCGCCGGTCGGTTCGTCGCCTTTCTCGACGAGCTGTTCGAGGAGTACCAGACCCGGGCCCGTCCCGACCTCGGGTTCGTGCCGCCCTACACCACCATCCAGGTGGGCATGGTCAATGGCGGGACCGCCAACAACATCATTGCCCGGGACTGTCATGTCGACTGGCACTTCCGCGCCATGCCGACGGACGATCCGGCCGAAATCGAGAGTCGTGCCCTTTCGTGTCTCGATCGACTGCGAGAGGACATGAAGGCGCGTCACCCGGACTGCGACATCACCACGACCAGCGGCGCCAGGGTGCCCCCGCTCAGGCCGGACAGCGCTTCTGCGGCAACCGAGCTCGCCCTCCAGCTGACCGGCGCCAACAGCACCTCACAGGCATCATTCGGCACCGAGGCCGGCATCTTCCAGGAAAACAGCTATGCGGCCGTGGTGTGCGGCCCAGGCGACATCGCCCAGGCGCATCAGCCCAACGAGTTCATCGCCCTGGAGCAGGTGGAGGCCTGCCATGCCTTCCTGCGCCGGCTCATGGCGCGTCTGGCATGACCGAACTCGTTCATCTCACGGCCCTCGAACACAAGCGGCTGCTCGACTCGGGCGCGTTGTCCTCTCTCGAACTCGTCGATGCCCAGCTCGACTGCATCACACGGCGCAATCCCGCCATCAACGCGTTCGTCACGCTGGATGCCGACGAGGCCCGCGACGAGGCAAGGAAGAAGGACGACGAGCGGGCGCGAGGCAACGCCGAAGGCGCCCTCCACGGACTCACGGTCGGCGTGAAGGACTGCTTCGCGACACGGGGGATGCGCACGACATGGGGATCTCGAGCTTTCGCCAGCCATGTACCGGATCATGATCACCTCATTGTCGAACGCGAACGGCGCGCCGGCGCCATCATCCTCGGCAAACTCAACACGCCCGAGTTCACGATGGCGCGCAACACATGCGACAACCCTGTATTCGGGGCGACACGCAACCCCTGGGACACCCGGCTGTGCCCAGGCGCCTCCAGTGGCGGCAGCGCCGCGGCGCTGTCGGCAGGCATGGTCTCCCTGGCCGACGGTTCCGATATCGGAGGATCCCTGCGCAATCCGGCCGCATGGTGCCATGTCGTCGGCCATCGCCCGACGTCCTGGATGGTGCCGGACGTGCCCAACCCTCTTTTCTGGCACAACATGAATTCACCGGGGCCCATGGCAAGGTCGGTGGCGGATGCGGCCCTCTTCCTTTCCGTCCTTGCCGGTCCCGACCCGCGCTCTCCGGTGGTCGTGGCCCCGCCCTTCCCGGCCGGACCGGTCGATCTGGCCATGGATCTTTCCGGTCTGCGCATAGGCTGGAGCGACGATCACGGATCGCTCGATATCGATCCTTCCATCCGCGACACCTTCATGACGGGGCTCGAGGTCTTCAGCGGTCTCGGGGCTCGTCCGGTTCGGTGCGACATCGACGTCGGTGGCGTCAGCGCCATGAGCCAACGCCTCTCGGAACAGCGTCTGGCGCGCGATGTCGCTGCGGTTCGCGATCCGGGTATCGATCCGGTCCTGATGCGGCGCGCGGGAAACGCCGAGGCCATGACCGGCAGGGACATTCTCGAGGCGGAGGCCTGCCGCCACCGGGTCTGGGCTGACCTTGTCCATGCCTTCCGGGACCACGACGTCCTGGTCTGGCCTGACGATCTGTGTGACGCAATCGGCTTCGATGATGACCCGGCCGGTGACCTGGTCGACTGGACCCTGCTCTACGTTTCTCCCCTGGTGGGCCTGCCGACGACCACCGTCCCCTGCGGCTTTTCGGATTCGGGCATACCCCGGGGCTTGCAGGTGATCGCTCCTCCCGGGGGCGACCTTCTCGCCCTCAAGGTCGCCTTCGCCTTCGAGCAGGCCACCGGATTTGCCCGCTTCCACCCGCCGCTGTGAAAACTCGCGCCACGCGGGTGGGGCGCATCAGGGCCTCATGATCCAGCGCCAAAGGTGATCCGCCATTTCCGCCTCCAGCCGTTCGTCAAGGGCCGTGACAACGTCCTGGTAGAGGGCATGAAGCGTCTCCTCGCGCTCCACGACCGAGAGACTCTCCGGAACTGTCTGCCGGCGGTAACTGCGGGCCTCGGCAAAGCCGTCTCCCGAAGGCTGATCGACAATCTCGATCCTGACCGCCAGCGACCCTTCGTAGGCCGCCGACTGCTCGTCGGTGAACAGGCCCTCCAGAGTCTCCGCCGTGTCGAGAGGGACGGCGACAAACCGGCTTTCCAGGAGGATGACGCGCGCCTCCCCCCGGTCGCCAGCCGCCCGGAGACGTTCCTGCGACCAGCGTTCAACCACCTGGCCAGGCCATTCGGAAAGACCAGGTCTCATGTCCCGCGCCGGCGACGCGACAGCGCCACCGCCCACCTGGTTCACGAAGGTGATGGACGCCACATCCAGGGGCAGTGCCGCGGGCGAGACAAAACCGATCGCCGGCAATGCACGGATGACCGGTTCAGGTGCGCAACCGGCAAGGAGTACGCCCGCCGAAAGCGCCAGGAAGGCTCTGCGGCAGGGCATCATCCCTTCACACTCGAGGCCGGCGGTTGCATCACGTCTGCGGGCGTGAAGGCCTGGCGTCGGTTGCAGAACTTGCACACCACCTCGATTTCGCCGTCCACCACATACTCATCGATGCTGTCGTCGGGAAGGCGGCGCAGCATCGCCAGCGCCCTTGTGTGCGAGCAGCTGCATGCGAAACGCACATCCCTCGGTTCATGGACCCTCACGCCGATATCGTGAAAGAGACGATACAACAGATCCCGGGACGTCAGGAACGGATCGGTCAACTCTCCGGCGGTGACCGAACTCATCAGGACCATCGTCGTGTTCCAGGCGTCCTGGCGTTCGGCCATCGTGATCGGCTCGTCCCCTGGCCCGAGTTCGGCAATGCGCTGCAGGGCGATAGCGCCGCTGCGCCAGCACCCAGCCTGGCGCTTCACGGCGACCTCCAGTGCCGTGTCGATCTGGTCCGACTGCCGGAAGAAGCCGCGCATGCAATCGGCGAGATCCAATCCGTCGAGTTCGACCACACTCTGGTAGATGTCGCTCTTCGCACCCTGATCGACCGTCATCACGAGGACACCCTTGCCGAGAAGACCGGAAAGCGAAGGAGTACCGGACTCCAGGCGTTGCCGGTCAAATCCTGCGTATGCACGCACGTCCCCGGCGCTGGTGTAGTCGGCGACAAGCAGGTGGACAGGCCCGTCACCCCGGGTCTCGGCAGTCATCCGTCCCTCGAACTTGAGACCGGCACCCAGGACCACGGTCATCGTGATCAGTTCTCCCAGCATCCTGGAAATCGCTTCCGGGTAGTCGTGCTGTGAGAGAATCCTGTCGAGCGCCGGCCCGAGACGTACCAGACGGCCGCCAAGATGGAGCCGGCCCAGGTTGAAGGGCTGGATCGCGTCATCCCTGCCGGCGATGTTCAGGCCATGCACCATCCCAGGATCGCCTTCTGGGCGTGCAACCTGTTCTCCGCCTCGTCGAACACCACCGACTGTGGGCCTTCGGCCACGTCCACGGACACCTCCCTGCCCCGGTACATGGGCATGCAATGCATGAAAATGGCATCGTCGCGGGCAAGCGCCATGACCCTGGCATCAATGCGGAAAGCCTCGAGCGCTGTGGTGTCGATGTCCCCGGTTCGGGCGCGTTCATCGCTCATGGACACCCAGGTGTCGGTCACCACACAATCCGCACCCCGGACGGCCTCCTCGACGGTATCGACGATGTGTACGCGGGCATCGTGTGCAAGTGCCCAGCCGACAACCTCCCCTGAAGGCCGGTAGCGCAGCGGGCAGGCGATACGCAACTCGAAGCCGAAGCGGGCCGCCGCATGGATCCACGAACAGGCCATGTTGTTGCCGTCACCGGCCCAGGCGACGGTCCTCTGCGAGATCGGTCCGAGGCGCTCTTCCACAGTCATGACATCCGCCATCAGCTGCGAGGGATGGGTGCGATCCGTCAGACCGTTGATCACGGGCACCGTCGCATGGCGGGCCAGATCGAGCATCTTGGCGTGATCGGTCGTGCGAATCATGATGGCATCGACGTAGCGGGAAAGCACCTGCGCGGTATCGGCGACCGACTCGCCGCGGCCAAGCTGCATGTCCCCGGGCGCCAGGTTGATGACATGACCACCGAGCTGACGCATCGCGACATCGAACGACACCCGCGTGCGGGTGGACGGCTTCTCGAAAATGGTGGCGAGGACCATGTCGACGAGTGGCCGCGGCCGATCGTTGTCACGCCACCGCCTCTTGAGGTCATGGGCGCTGTCCAGCATGGCGCGCAGATGAGGTTCTTCGAGATCCGAGATGTCGAGAAAATGTCGCACCGGGTTCATGGGGCCAACTCGCCCGCCGTCCCGTCAAGCGCCTCGAGGGCCACGTCGACCTCCTCGTCGGTCACCACGAGTGGCGGCAGGAAGCGGACCATGTTGTCCCCCGCCGGCACCGTCAGCACACAACGACGGTTCATGGCGGCAACGACGTCAATGGCCGGTACATGACTCCTGATGCCCAGCATGAAACCCAGACCGCGCACGTGGTCGAGGACCGCGGGGTGGCGCTGGATGATCTCCTCCACACCTCGCCGGAGCCGGTCGGCCCTCGTGCGAACGGACTCGAAGAAACCGTCTTCCAGCATGACGTCGAGCACGGCGTTGGCAACGGCCGTGGCGAGCGGATTGCCGCCAAAGGTGGATCCATGGCTTCCCGGGACCAGTGCTTCTGCCGCCTCGCCGGTCGCCAGGCATGCGCCGATGGGAAATCCGCCGCCCAGAGCCTTTGCCACAGCCATGATGTCGGGCGCAATGCCGCTCCACTCATGGGCAAACAACCGGCCAGTGCGGCCCATGCCGCACTGGACCTCGTCGTAGATCACCAGCAGTCCGAACTCGTCGGCCGCGCGGCGCACCATGTCGAGGAACGACTGGCTGACCGGCGTAATCCCGCCTTCACCCTGGACCGGTTCAAGAAGAATGGCCGCCGTCTCGGGTCCTATGGCTTCACGCAGGGCATTCGAATCGTGGAGCGGAACCTGATCGAACCCGTCGGCCGGGGGACCGAATCCCTCCAGATGCTTGGCGACGCCTCCCGCGGCGATGGTTGTCAGCGTACGCCCGTGGAAGGCGCCGTCGAAGGTGATGGTGCGGTATCGCTCCGGATGCCCCCTGGTGTACTGGTATCGCCGCGCCATCTTCAGCGCACACTCGATGGCTTCGGCGCCGGAGTTGGCGAAGAACGCGCTCGAGGCAAAGGTCGCGTCGACAAGGCGCCTGGCCAGCCGTTCCTGCTCGGGAATCCTGTAGAGATTGGATGTGTGCCACAAGGCGCCGGCCTGCTGCGTGACGGCGTCGACGAGCCTGGGGTGGACATGCCCCAGACTCGTGACGGCGATTCCACTGCCAAAGTCGAGGTAGCGCTCGCCCTTCTTCGTGTAGAGCCAGGAACCCGACCCCTGCACGAATTCGAGATCGAAGCGCGCATAGGTCTGCATGAGAGGTTCGGTCATGACACTCTGCCGTATCCGCAAGAATGATGTGGGGAAAGATCCTTCTCCCGACTATCCGTTCCTGCAGTGATGCTGTCAAATACCCCAGGTTCACGGTGTCCAAGATAGCTGTTGTCGCGTCATGTGGCGCTGACCTATGGTAAGGGGACGATTCCGGAGTTGCCCGGCATTGCTGTTGAGTGGGATGGTTGCATGTCGATGTTTCGCGTGGTGAGGGTGGCCGCCGTTTCAGTTGTGGTGCTGCTTGCGGTCGCCTGCGCCGACGTGCCGGATGACCCGGTGGCGCGCGAAGACTTCATCGAGACGAACGACCCCCTTGAGCCCACCAACCGCACCGTGTTTGATTTTGACGTGGCCCTTCTTGACCATGCATTGAGTCCGGTCGCTCTCGCTTACCGGGACCATGTTCCGGAACCGGTACGCGATGGCGTCAGCAATGTGCTCGACAACCTGCAGATGCCGGTCACCATCCTCAACAGTGGACTGCAGGGTGATTTCGACAACATGGCCGAGGCGACGGCGTCCTTCTTCATCAATTCGACCGCCGGTATCGGAGGACTGTTCGACATCCCCGCCAATTCGGGACAGAAACCCCGAAGGGAGGATTTCGGACAGACACTCGCCGTCTGGGGGTTCAACGAAGGTCCCTACCTTGTCCTGCCGATTGCCGGACCATCGAGCGCCAGGGACACGGCCGGCCTCGGAGTCGACATCCTGACTGATCCCCTCACATGGTTGCTGACTCCGGCATGGAGCTATGTGCGGACCGGTACCAACGTCATCGACAGCACGGCACGCGAACACGACCGCATCGAAGAGGCAAGGCAGGGCTCGATCGACTTCTACGCCACAACACGCAGTCTCTATCGCCAGACCAGGGCGCGCGAGATTGCCAATGGGATGGACGACCCCTTCGGATTTGACGACACTTTCTAGGGAATGATCATGCGACGTCACATCTGGCAACGCATCGCGCCGGCTCTGGTTCTGGCGACCCTCACGTGGACACCGGTCAACGCGGGTTCACTGGAGGAGGCGACCGACTTCGTGGCCCAGAGGACGGAGAGCCTTCTCGACATCATGAGTCTTCCACCGGGCTCCGAACGGCGGAACGTCTTCGCCCGGTGGATCGCATCGACCGTCGATCATGACGGCATGGCCAGCCGGGCGCTCGGCCGCTATCGCGAGGTGGTGACGGACGCCGAGTTGCAGGCCTACACCAATGCGTTCCACAACTACATCATCATCAACTACGAGAGGCGGTTGGAGACCTTCTCCGGCTACGGGCTGAAGGTGAAACGGTCCCGTGCGCTGAGCGACAACGATGTCGTCGTGCGCACCATCATCAGCGCGCCGGATGGCGGCCACACCATTGTCGACTTCCGGATCAGCAACGACAACGGCGGCCAGTGGCGTCTTACGGATTTTGCCATCGAGGGCCTGTCCATGGTGAAGACGCTGCGTGACGAGTTTGCCGGGGTGATCCGGCGCGACGGCATCGAGGGACTGACCGCGCTCATCGAAAGCAACGTGTCCGACCCGGCCCTTTGATGCGGCACACGATCGACCATGGCGGTGTGCCTCTCCATGTGCGCGAGGAGGGCGAGGGTCCCGATGTCATGCTTGTCCATGGTGTCGGCGCATCCCTGGAAGCCTGGGATGATGTCGTGTCCTGCCTGGGCGGCGGGTTCCGCACCCTCCGCCTCGACCTCAGGGGCCATGGCGCCTCCGGCAAGCCGCCCGGTCCATACGACATCGATGATTTCGTCGGCGACGTCGTTGCCGTGATGGACCATTTCGGGATCGGATCATGCCACGTCGCGGGCCATTCCCTGGGGGCTCTCATCGCTCAGGGTCTGGCCCTGGCTCACCCCCGGCGCCTGGCGAAGCTTGTCCTTCTATCCGGTATCGCCGGACGCACGGCCGAGGAGCGACGCCGGGTGGAAGAGCGCCTGGCGATGGTCGCCGACGGAATCCCGGGTGCTCATTTCGAGGCGTCCGTCAGCCGCTGGTTCACCGACGGCTTCCTGCGGCGCCATCCCGACATCATTGACCGCCAGGCCGAGGCCAACCGGCGCAATGATCCAGCGGCCTATGCCGCCTCCTATCGCGTTCTCACCGAGACCGACTTTGCCGGGCGCCTGCGCAACATCACGGCCCCTACACTGATCGTGACAGGGGAACATGATCTCGGTTCGAATGCCCGCATGGCCCGATACATGCACGCGACGATCCCGCATTCGGCACTCCACATCCTTCCCGGTCTCAAGCATGCGATCCTTGCCGAAGCCCCCGATGACGTCGCACGCCTCATGAGGGAGTTCATCAGGCAGGACGCCTGAGCCGGCCCGCTACATTTCGGTGACCGGCAGGCGTGGAGTGGCCGCGGGCAGGGGGCGAATTCCGGCATCAAGATAGTCCCAGCCCGCCAGGGCGATCATGGCGCCATTGTCCGTCGACCACTTCAGGGGCGGCAGACACAGTGCGACTCCGGCGTCGGCCGCGAGTTCGCCCATGCTGTGGCGCAGTTGCGGGCTTGCGGCCACACCCCCGACAACCACCAGGGAACGGCTCCGTACGTTGCCGAGGGCACGCCGGCACTTGGTGACGAGAACGTCGATGACGACGTCAACAAAGGACGCGGCGAGGTCTGCGTGATCGGTGGCCGGTGCACGCTCGAGCGTACGGGCAACGGCCGATTTCAGCCCGGAGAAGGAGAACTCGAGACCCTCGCGGATCATGGGCCGAGGCAGATCGATGACGGGCCGGCCCTGCTTCGCCAGGCGGTCGATGAGCGGCCCCCCCGGGAACCCCATGCCCATGAGGCGGGCGACCTTGTCGTAGGCTTCACCGACGGAATCGTCGCGTGTTGCCCCGAGAACGCGCACACTCCGGCGGTCCGCCATGTGGGCGAGAAAGGTATGCCCCCCCGACACGAGGAGAATCGTCGCCGGAAACGTCACCCTGGCCTCCTCAAGATCGGCACTGCGCAGGTGACCCCGGAGATGGTTGACGCCGATCACGGGAACATCCCAGGCGATGGCAAGTGCCGACGCCGCGTTGAGCCCCACGAGGAGAGAACCGATCAGGCCCGGCCCGCGGGTCACCGCAATGGCAGCAAGCCGGTCGGGTGAGGCGCCGGCGTCCCGCATCACCTGGTCGATGGCCGGAATGATGGCGCGCACATGGGCGCGCGACGCGAGTTCCGGCCACACGCCGCCCCACGGAGCATGGATGGTATCTTGGCGCGCCACTGCGAAAGCCGGCACCTGCCCCGCCCTGTCGACCATGGCAACAGCGGTGTCGTCGCACGAGGATTCGATCCCCAGAACAAGGTCCGCGCTCACCCCAGGATCTCCTGGATCCGGGAGTGACTGACACTGCCCTCTCGTTCGATGACGGGTGGAGTGACGGCACAGTTGACGAGGCACGAGGGCACACCCTCGCGCCGTCCTCCGTCAACCGCCAACGCCGGTTCGCACGCCAACTGAAGAAGGATGTCCGTTACCGTCTGCAGCGTCGGCAATCCGTGAAGATTGGCGCTCGTGACAAGCAGCGGTCCCGCGGCGCGCAGCAGATCCAGCATGAACGGATCCGAAGGAATGCGGACCGCCACCTCGTGGCGTCCTTCCAGCCATGGGCAGGGACCCTCGTGGCCGAACCCCAGGACCACCGTCAGCGGTCCGGGCATGAGGTCCGATTCGAACAGACGGCGGGCCTGCTCGCCAATCGTGACGCCGAGCGGGGCGAGGCGAGCCGGCGAATCGACCATGACCGGAAGGTTTCTCTGCCGTGGGCGCTGCTTGAGAGCAAACAGGCGATCGATGGCGTCGTCGTGATCGGGACTGACGGCGAGTCCGTAGACCGTATCCGTTGGCAGCAGGACAACGCCACCTGCCCCGAGGACGCGGCGCGCTCTCTCGACGGTGTCGCGCCCACCGGCAGCAAGGATATCGACCACGGTCATCACCTCCGGCCCTGAAGGGAGGCCGCCGTCAACGGCTCGATGGGATCATGTGTGCAGTGCCCGGCAGCGAAGGCCTCATCCGCACAGCGCACCAGAGTGGCCGCACGTGCCGCAGCCGCACCGGTGCGTGCATCCGGGAAGAGAGCCGCCACCTCCGGTGTGACGATGCCTGCCAGAGTGATGTCGGCCAGCCGGGCACGACATTGCCGGGCCAGCGTGGCGAGATCATCGACCATGAGCGGCCCCTCCCCCTCCCTGAAGAATCCCTGGCCGGCAGTTGTCGCCCTGATGCAGACCACCGTGGAAAGGGCCCTGGTCTCTGCCGTGACAAGATCGAAGTAGTCCAGCGCAACAAGGGGAATTCCCAGCCCCCAGGCCAGGGCGTTGGCGAAGGTCACACCACCGCGCGTGGCGGTCAGTCCCCCTGGTCCGACGTCGACGGCGACGGCATCGAGATCGTCCTTGCCGAGGCCGGCCCCGGCGAGACCCCGGCACACCGCGTCATGAAGATAGACGGGTCCATCAACCCTTCTGCCCGCGGCCCGGTCCTCGAAGAGAACCCGGCCGGTGTCGCCGAGCGCCACCAGGATCTCCGGAGCCGCCGTCTCGATGCAGAGGATCGTGGTCACGGGATCAGCGCGCCGGGAAGCGGCCCGAACCGGCCGCGCCGCCTGATGGTACAGCGGCGGGAGGTATCACCCGATCGGGCGAACTCGAGAACGACTCCGAGGTGTTCCGGGTGGGCGGCGGCCACCCTTTCCCCCCATTCCACCATGGTGATGGACTCATCGGCAAAGTCCCCGGCGGCGAGGTCGAGGTACTCCTCGACCCCTGACAGGCGATAGGCGTCGAGATGCAACACCGGCAGGCTGGGCGTTTCGTAGACATGCATCAGCGTGTAGGTCGGGCTTGTCACCTCATCGGACGAACCAAGGGCCTTCACGAAGGCTCTCACCAAGCGAGTCTTGCCGACACCGATGGGGCCTTCGAGCAGCACGACATCACCTGGTCCCAGGATGTCGGCCAGATCTGCCGCCAGGCATTCGAGCGCGGCAATGTCGGCGAGTTCACGAACCTGGTCGGCGGACATGATGGCGTTCGGGGACACTCCGGAAGAACGGGCGGACTGGTGGGCCCGGCAGGACTCGAACCTGCAACCAGACCGTTATGAGCGGCCGGCTCTGACCAGTTGAGCTACAGGCCCGGTTCCGTCCTTCAATCAGTTCTGGCGTAGCTCCTGAGCTTGCGGCTGCGGCTTGGATGCTTGAGTTTCCTCAATGCCTTGGCCTCGATCTGCCGTATGCGCTCGCGGGTGACGGAGAACTGCTTGCCGACTTCCTCGAGGGTATGGTCGGTTTCCATGCCGATGCCAAAGCGCATGCGCAGCACACGCTCCTCACGTGGCGTCAGGGTCGACAGGACCTCCGCACAGGAAATGCGCAGACTGGCGGCGATCGCCGCATCGATCGGCAGGACGGCATTCTTGTCCTCGATGAAATCACCGATGTGACTGTCCTCGTCGTCGCCGACCGGATTCTCCAGGCTGATGGGTTCACGTGCAATCTTCAGCACCTTGCGCACCTTCTCCAGGGGCATGCCAAGCTTTTCCGCCAATTCCTCGGGAGAGGGCTCCCGGCCGACTTCGTGCAGCATCTGCCGGCTCGTCCGGGTGAGCTTGTTGATCGTCTCGATCATGTGAACCGGAATACGGATCGTCCTCGCCTGATCGGCAATCGAGCGTGTGATGGCCTGACGTATCCACCAGGTGGCATAGGTCGAGAACTTGTAGCCCCTCCGGTACTCGAACTTGTCGACCGCCTTCATCAGGCCGATGTTGCCTTCCTGGATCAGGTCGAGGAACTGCAGCCCGCGGTTGGTGTACTTCTTGGCAATCGAAATGACGAGGCGCAGGTTGGCTTCCACCATCTCCTTCTTGGCCTGGCTCGCCTCCTTCTCCCCCTTCTGGACGACGCGCACGATGCGCTTGAACTCGCCGATGTCGAGACCCGAATCGACGGCCACCTCGGCAATCTGCTGACGGGCTTCAGCGATGGTCCGGGCATCCGCGGTGGCGAACTTGCGCCACCTCGGATCGTCAAGGGCAGCAATGCGCTCCGGCCACTTTTCGTCAAGCTCGTGGCCCACGTACTCCTCGAGAAACTCCTCGCGCTTGATACCACGCCGCCTGGCAGCACGCACGAGTGCGCTCTCCTGTCTGGTGAGCTTGCGGATGGTTCCCTGGTGCATGTCGACGAGGATTTCGACACGACTGTTGTGGAGCTTGATCGTGCGGACGACCTCGGCAACCTCGTCGCGCAGCTTCGTGTGCCGCCCCTTGACGGCAGGAGAGGGCTCGCGGCCGCTGAACCGGGCATCGAGGTACTTTTCCTGGGCGATTTCGAGACGCTGGTAGAGCCTGGCAACCTTGTCGAACGTCGCCGTGATCTCCGGCATGACGGCCTGCTCCATGGCCGCCAGGGTCATGGTGTTGCCGTCATCGTCGACATCGTCCTCGGTATCGCTGTCGCTCTCCCCGGATCCATTGGCCGGTGACCCGGGCTTGTCGGCTGCCTCCACGAGCGTCGCATAAGTGGCATCGAGATCAATGATCTCGCGCAACAGGCTGCTTTTCTCGGCCAGGTCGTCGCGCCAGTCGACGATCTTCCCCAGCGTCATCGGGCTTTCGAAGATGCCGCGAATCATGCGCCCGCGACCGGCCTCGATGCGCTTGGAGATGGCAATTTCTCCCTCCCGGGAGAGCAGGTCGACGCGGCCCATTTCACGCAGGTACATGCGCACCGGATCGTCCGTGTAACCAAATTCCGCCGTTGACGACGTCTGGGCAGGCGTCTTGTTCTGAACGACCACCTTTGCCTTGTCCTCGACCGGTTCCTCGGGCTCCTCGCTCTCGACCACGATGATGCCCATCTGCGAGAGCTTGGTCATCGAGTCCTCGATCTGCTCGGACGAGAACTCTTCGGAAGGAAGCGTCTCGTTGATCTCGTCGACGGTCACGTAGCCCCGTTCCTTGCTGCGCATCAGCATCTTCTTGATGGCGACGTTCACATTGTCGAGCAGCGGGTCCTCGACGCCATCTCCGGATTCGACTTCGGCCGCATAGGTCGCCATGTCTGAACTCTCCTCAAGCCAGGCCGCGGTTCTTGACGCGGAACAGTATACCACGAATCGGCGCCTTGGCCGGATGATACCGGTGCACAATCCTCAACAAGGGGTCATCCGGTTTCCCCGACATCATCATCGGCGAGCACCCGACCCTGCCAGCCCTCTCTTTCCTCGATCTTGGCCACCAGACGCTGCCAGGCCTGTGCCGTGGGATCGTTCTCCCAGGCATCGGCATCGGCACGAATCTCCTGGCCCAGGACATTGCGGCACCGGTGAAGATCGTGGACGTGGTGCCATAGGTCTTCCGCCTCGCGCAGCGTTTCCATGGCAAGACAGGAGAAGTTTCCCGCCTGGACCACATCCGTCATCAAGTCATCAAGACCTGCCGCTGTCAGGTGGTCCGACATCACCCGGTTGTCAAGGTCTCCCTCCACCTCGCTGGCCCCGATGAGGCATTGTTGCAACTCCTCGTGGCGCGAATCGAGAAAGGTCACGCCGGCAAGCGGCTCGGCAATCCTGTCGAGAAGTGCCGGATAGAGGAAGGGAATGGCAACAAGCGCCCGTTCGGCAAGGTGGGCGTCACCGGCCGGTCCACCGCCGGGAACGCTGCCGGGCACCGGTTCCACACCGCGGTGGTATGTCCACGATTCCCTCCTTCGGCGGTCGAGGCGACGACGCTCTCCCGGCCGCAGGCGGTCGCCCCGGTATCGCGGCGGACCGAAGGCGGCCTTCAGTCGCTGGCTGATCTCGCTGCGGTAGTAGTGGCCAACCGCCCGATCGGCGATCGTTGCGACCACGCTCATCAGTTCCCTTTCCAGTCCGGCGCGGCGTTCGGGGGTCTCCAGTGCCCGACCCCGGGTGCGGCTCTGCCAGAGCATGTCCATCAGGGGAATGGCCCGGTCGACCAGATCCCCCATGGCTGCCGCCCCTCGGACCCTGACGATGTCGTCGGGATCCATGCCATCGGCGAGCAGCACGAAACGCAGGGACTTGCCCGCTCCGAGAACGGGCAGCGCCCTCTCCATGGCGCGGCGGGCAGCGGAGTATCCGGCCGTGTCACCGTCAAAACACAGCACAGGTTCATCCGCCAGCTTCCACAAAAGCGCGAGGTGGCCTTCCGTCAGTGCGGTCCCGAGGGGAGCGACGACGTGCCGGATGCCCGCCTGGACGAGAGCGATGGCATCCATGTAGCCCTCCACGACAACGACCGTTCCGGCGTCATGTGCCGGCTTGCGCGCTTCGGCGAAGCCGTACAGCAGGTGGCCCTTGTGGAAGACCGGAGTTTCGGGGGAATTGAGGTACTTGGCCCTCTGGTTGCCCATGGCCCGGCCGCCGAATCCGGCGACACGGCCACCACGGTCGGTGATGGGAAAGATCAGCCGGTGACGAAAGCGGTCAACCGGTTCGCGGTCGCCGTCGCCGACGAAAGCCAGACCTGCCTCGATGATCAGTTCCCGAGCGATTCCCTTGCCGGTAAGGTGACGCATCAGACGGGTGCGCTCGTCAGGTGCGTAACCCAGACGAAACTGCTTGCGCGTGGCGTCGCTGACCCGGCGCTGCGCAAGATAGGCACGGGCCTGGTCTCCGGCGCTGCCGGCCAGCTGGTGCTCGAACCAGCGGCTGGCCTCCTCGAGGACATCGTGAAGCGTTGCGGCACGGCGATGACGCTCCCGTTGTTCCGGACTGCGCTCGGGCATCGCCAGACCGGCGCGTCCGGCAAGCCTCTCCACGGCCTCGGGAAAGGAGAGATTCTCGGTCTCCACCACATAGCGGATGACATCACCGTGAGCTCCGCAACCGAAGCAGTGGTAGAAACCCTTGGAGTCGGTGACCGTGAAGGACGGCGACTTTTCCTGATGGAAGGGACACAGCCCGACATACTCGCTGCCACGGCGCTCCAGGCGGACGCCGGACCCTATGACCTCCGACAGCAGGATGCGCGCTCTGATCTCTTCCAGGAATTCCGGGGTGAACATCACCGTGGTCCTCCTCAACCGAGCCGCTTCCTGACCAGGGCGCTCGCGGCAGCACCGTCGAAGCGTCCCGGATAGGACGTCTTGAGCAAGGCCATGACCCGGCCCATGTCCTTGAGGCTCAGGGCATCGCATTCGACGATGGCGGCCTCGACGCAACGGGCAAGCTCCTCCGGGCCCATCGGGCGCGGCATGAAACGCGTGATAATGGAGATCTCCGCTTCCTCCCGGTCCGCCAGGTCCGTCCGGTTGCCCTTGCGGAACTGCTCGGCGGCGTCACGTCTCTGACGTACCATCTTGGCCAGGATTCCGATCGCCTGCTCGTCACTCAACATCTGGCTGACGCCGTTGGCGCGTGATGCGATCTCGTGATCCTTGATGGCCGCGATGACGAGTCTCAATGTCGACGTCGCGAGCCGGTCCTGCGTCCTGACTGCCTGCTTGAGGGCTCCCGTGATCTCCTGCCTGATCGACATTGCTCTGATCTTGATCGCCTGCTGCAACGGGATCGAGCCTTACATCAACTTGCCGCCAAGGGCGAGTCGTTTTCCTTGCACAATCGGCGCCCAACTCCGGTGGATAGATTTCAACAGACTGATAATATGTCATTTATTCCCCCGTGCTTGCTTGACCGCACGACTGTGCATCCCTATAGTCCGGCAACGTCACTCCTTGGCCGGCTTCCATGTCCCCATGCGTTTCTCAGCCACCGCCGTGGGCCACGGCGTGCCTCATGCTCGCGGACGGTTCGGTGTTCTGGGGTCACGGAATCGGCGCCACCGGCCGGGCCATCGGCGAGTTGTGCTTCAATACCGCCATGACCGGATACCAGGAGATCGTGACGGATCCCTCGTATGCCGGACAAATCATCACCTTCACCTTTCCCCATATCGGGAACACCGGCGTCAACGGCGAGGATATCGAGGCACAGACACCGGCGGCCCGCGGAATCGTGATCCGCGATCCGATCACCGATCCCTCGAGCTTTCGCGCCAGCGGACACCTTGACGGATGGCTGCGTGCCAACAATCTCGTCGGCATCGCCGGAATCGACACGCGCCGCCTGACCCGGCTGGTGCGCTCCGGCGGATTCCAGACGGCCGGCATTGATCACGGCGCCATCGATTGCCCCGGACTAGCCGGTGAACTTGCTGCCTGGCCGGGACTCGAAGGCATGGATCTCGCCCGCGATGTCACCTGCCGGCAGGAATACACCTGGACGCAAGGTGCCTGGTCCCTGCAGGGCGGCCATGGCGCCGGACCATCGCCGCACCGCCATGTCGTCGCCGTGGACTACGGTGTCAAGCGGAACATCCTGCGCCATCTCGTCTCCCTGGGCTGCAAGGTGACTGTCGTGCCGGCGACATCGGGCATCGACGACATCATGGGTCATCGTCCCGACGGCATCTTCCTGTCCAACGGGCCAGGTGATCCCGCCGCCACCGGAACCTGGGCGGCGCCCGTGATCCGCGATCTCCTGGAAACCGGCAAGCCGGTCTTCGGGATCTGCCTGGGTCACCAGCTGCTGGCGCTGGCGCTGGGTGCAAGGACGCTGAAGATGGTCAACGGCCACCGCGGAGCCAACCATCCGGTGAGAAACCTGGAAACCGGCAAGGTGGAGATCACCTGCCAGAACCACGGATTTGTCGTTGATTCCGACAGTCTTCCCGCGCATGTCCAAATCACCCACGTGTCACTTTTCGACGGTACTCTTGCCGGCTTCAGGGTCAAGGAACGGCCCGTCTTTGCCGTCCAGTACCATCCCGAAGCGAGTCCCGGACCACAAGACAGCCGCTACCTCTTCCAGTCCTTCATCGAGGCCATGGAGAATCATGCCGAACAGCACTGACAGGGCAGTCATCGCCTGCGGCGGCGCGGACCCGCCGCACCCTGTCCCGGGCACACTGGAGAGCCATGCCGGCACGCACTGACATTGAATCGATCCTGATCATTGGCGCCGGACCGATCATAATCGGCCAGGCGTGCGAGTTCGACTACTCGGGCACCCAGGCGGTCAAGGCCCTCAAGGACGAGGGATACCGCATCATCCTGGTCAACTCGAACCCGGCGACCATCATGACCGATCCCGCCATGGCGGACGCCACCTACGTCGAACCAGTGACCCCGGAGATCGTCGCCCGCATCATCGAGAAGGAACGTCCTGACGCGTTGCTGCCGACGATGGGAGGACAGACAGCCCTCAACACGGCGCTCAGTCTTGCCCACATGGGGGTCCTCGATGCCTGTGGCACGGAGCTGATCGGCGCCTCCAGGGAGGCGATCGACAAGGCCGAGGACCGGGAACTCTTCCGCGATGCGATGAACCGCATCGGTCTCGAATGCGCCCGCAGTGTCCTCGCCCATTCACCCGATCAGGCCACGCAGGCCCTCAAGGACATCGGCCTGCCGGCCATCATCCGTCCGAGCTTCACCCTCGGCGGAACAGGCGGCGGCATCGCCTACAACCGTGAGGAGTTCTCGGACATCGTCCGCCGGGGACTCGAGGCGAGCCCGACCAGCGAGATCCTGATCGAGGAGTCGATCCTCGGCTGGAAGGAGTACGAGATGGAGGTCGTGCGTGACCGCGCCGACAACTGCATCATCGTGTGCTCGATCGAGAACATCGATCCGATGGGTATCCACACCGGCGACAGCGTGACAGTGGCGCCGACGCTGACGCTGACCGACAAGGAATTCCAGATCATGCGCGATGCCTCGATCGCCGTGCTGCGGGAAATCGGCGTCGACACCGGTGGCTCCAACGTCCAGTTCGCAATCAATCCCGCCGATGGCCGCATGATCGTGGTTGAGATGAATCCGCGCGTGTCGCGCTCGTCGGCCCTGGCTTCGAAGGCGACCGGCTTTCCCATTGCCAAGGTCGCCGCCAAGCTCGCTGTCGGCTACACCCTCGACGAGGTCCGCAATGACATCACGCGTGTGACGCCTGCGAGTTTCGAGCCAACCATCGACTACTGCGTGGTCAAGATGCCGCGCTTCACCTTCGAGAAGTTTCCCGGGACACAGGCCGAGCTGACGACGTCCATGAAGTCCGTCGGCGAGGTGATGGCCATCGGCCGGTCCTTTGCAGAAGCCCTGCAAAAAGCGCTGCGTTCCATGGAAACGGGGCTCACGGGTCTCGATCCGGTCGCCTTCGATGACACATCGAAGGACGGCATCGTTGCCCGCCTGGCACGTCCTTCGCCCGACCGCCTGCTCGCCATCGCCGAAGCGATGCGTCGCGGTCTCGATGATGGCGCCATTCATGGCATCACCCACTATGATCCCTGGTTCCTGGGCCAGATCCGCCGCATTGTCGAGGCTGAGGAAGCCGTGGCCAGGGACGGTCTTCCCGAAGACGCGCGGGGTTTCCTCGAGATCAAGAAACTCGGGTTCTCGGACCGCCGGCTGGCGTCCCTTGCCGGGGTAACGGAACGCTGTGTCCGAAGGCGACGGGAACGTCTCACCGTCGCCCCGGTGTTCAAGAGAATCGATACCTGTGCCGCCGAGTTTCCGGCGAGCACGTCCTACATGTACAGTTGCTACGAGGGCGACGGCATTGTTCCTGCGGAAGACGAATCGGACGTCAGCGACGCCAGGAAGGTGATCATCCTTGGTGGCGGACCCAACCGGATCGGACAGGGGATCGAGTTCGACTACTGCTGCGTCCACGCATGCTTCGGTCTGAAGGAAGCCGGGATCGAGACCATCATGGTCAACTGCAATCCCGAGACCGTCTCGACTGACTACGACACCTCCGACCGCCTCTACTTCGAACCCCTGACCGTCGAGGACGTCGTGGCCATCGCCCGCACCGAAATGGCGAAGGGAACCCTCATCGGCGTCATCGTGCAATTTGGCGGCCAGACACCGCTTGGCCTGGCGCGGGCCCTCGAGGAGGAAGACATCCCCATCATCGGCACCTCGCCCGATGCCATCGACCGGGCGGAGGACCGCAAGCGTTTCCAGACACTGCTCCATGATCTCGGCCTCAGACAGCCGGACAACGGAACCTGCCGGTCGCTCGACGAAGCCCTGCGGATCACCGGACGCATCGGCTATCCCGTGGTCGTGCGGCCGAGCTACGTGCTCGGCGGCAGGGCCATGGAAATCGTTCATGACGACGATGCCCTGGCGGTCTACGTGGAACGCTCGGTCACCGTGTCGGGAGATCATCCCATCCTTGTCGACCGCTTTCTCCAGGATGCCGTCGAGGTGGATGTCGATGCGTTGTCGGACGGCAGGGATGTCTTCGTTGCCGGAATCATGGAGCATATCGAGGAAGCCGGCGTCCATTCGGGCGACTCCGCATGCTCGCTTCCTCCCTACTCCCTGGGAGCCGATGTCATCGAAGGTCTGATGAAGCAGACCGGTTCCCTGGCGCTGGAGCTGGGAACCGTGGGACTGATCAACATCCAGTTCGCGGTGAAGGACGGCAAGATCCTCGTTCTGGAGGTCAATCCCCGCGCCAGCCGCACCGTTCCCTTTGTCGCCAAGGCCATCGGTGTTCCGATCGCCAAGATCGCCGCGAGGGTGATGGCAGGAGAATCCCTGAGCTCGTTCCGTCTCAGCCCGCCCGAGGTCACCCACATCGCCATCAAGGAAGCGGTATTTCCCTTCAGCCGTTTCCCCGAAGTGGATGTCATTCTGGGTCCGGAAATGAAATCCACCGGTGAAGTGATGGGTCTCGACGGCGATTTCGGGCACGCATTTGCCAAGGCGCAGCTGGCCGCCGGCGGCGCCCTGCCCTGCCAGGGCTGTGTCTTCATCTCGGTGCGCGACCGCGACAAGCCGCACGCCGTGTCACTGGGCAGACGGCTCGCCGACATGGGATTTCGACTCGTCGCCACGCGCGGCACGGCGCGCGAGATGACCGCGGCCGGCCTCGAGGTCGCATGTATCAACAAGGTTCTCCAGGGTTCGCCGCACATCGTCGATGCCCTCAAGAACGACAGCATCGATCTTCTGATCAACACCACCGAAGGCTCGAAATCAATCACCGACAGCTTCAGCCTGCGGCGCACCGCCCTGATGAAGAAGGTGCCCTATGTCACGACGATCCCCGGGGCCCGGGCGGTGATCGAGGCCATTGCCGCTCTCAAGGCCCGCGGTCTCGATGTGAAACCGCTCCAGGCCTACTCGGGGCTGTCATGCGCTCCTGGATCGTGACCGACGGCGCTGCCGGTCTGGTACGCCAGTGCAGGGGACTTGCCACCCGTCTCGGGCTTGACGCCGACCTCCGGACGATCGTCATCCGCCATCCCTGGCGGGCGCTTCCCCCTCGATTGTGGCCGTCACCGCTGTCTGCGCTGTCGCCCCGGGGGGACCGGCTTGCCCCGCCCTGGCCGCATCTGGTGATTGCCAGCGGCCGCAAGTCCGTGGCGCCGGCCGCCGCCATCCGCCGGAAATCCGGTGGCCGCACGGTGGCCATCCAGATCCAGAACCCGACCATCAGCCCGACTCGCTTCGACCTCGTCATCGCACCTCGTCATGACGGATTGAAAGGCGCCAATGTCATTGCCACGACAGGTTCGCTGCACGGCCTGACCCGGCGCTCGCTCGACGAAGCGGCGCGGCGCCACAGGGCTGAAGTGGCCCATCTTCCACGTCCCCTGATCCTCGCCGCCATCGGCGGCCCCAACCGGGTCTACCGGTTCACGCCAGCCGATGCCCGTGAACTGGGCCGGCAACTTGGCGCGCTCGAGGGCGGCCTCATGGCCACCGTCTCGCGACGCACCCCGCCGGAAGCCGCCGACGCCCTGATAAAGGAACTCGATCCGGCACGCTCCGTCATCTGGCAGGGCGCGGGCAGCAATCCCTACGAGGGCTGGCTCGGTCTCGCCGACTCCATCATCGTGACGTCCGATTCCGTGAACATGGCCACGGAGGCCTGTATCACCGGCAAGCCGGTGTTCATCGCCGCACTGCGAGGAGGTTCGGCGAAATTCTCGCGGTTTCACGAGGCATTGAAACGCGGTGGACACGCAAGGGACTTCGACGGCGCACTCGATCCCTGCTGGATGCCCGTGGTGCTTGATGACACGACCCGGGTGGCGGAAACGGTCCGGGAGCGTCTCAGTTTGCCTGGATCGCCGTCGGAATGTAACGGCCGTCCTTGATCCCGGCGAACATCAGTGACACATGGGGGTGCGACACCGGCAGACCGCTCTCGTCTGTCACCAGGTTCTGTTCGGAGACGTAGGCGACGTACGTTGACTCCTCGTTCTCGGCGAGCAGGTGGTAGAACGGCTGGTCCTTGGTCGGGCGTACTTCCTCGGGAATGGAGAGCCACCATTCCTCGGTGTTGGCATAGACCGGATCGACATCAAAGATCACGCCACGAAACGGATAATGCCGGTGCCTGACGACGTCGCCGATGCAGAACCTCGCCCTGCGGAAGCCTTCGTCCCTGATGTCTGGGTTGTCCATGAACATACTATTGTCGCTTGCGGCGTGTGTGGCAAGAGCGTGGATCAAGACTGTCCACCCCAATCTTTGCCTCATGCCTTTCGCGAAAGTGCACCCTTCACTAGATTGGCGGTGACCGCGATTCCCGGACACAACGCCATGCCGGAACACCAGCACGCCAGGGTACTCATCATGGGTTCGGGCCCTGCCGGCCTGACAGCCGCCATCTATGCCGCCCGGGCTGGTCTCGAACCGGTCCTGCTCCACGGAATTCAGCCTGGCGGGCAGATGACCATCACCACGGACGTCGAGAACTACCCGGGGTTCGCGGATGTCGTGCAGGGCCCATGGCTGATGGAGCAGATGACCGACCAGGCCCGCACGGTGGGCACAACGATGGTCCATGATCTCGTTGCCGGGGTCGATTTCTCCTGCCGTCCCTTCCAGGTCACGGGCGACTCCGGGGATATCCGCACCGCGGACGCGATCATCATCGCCACCGGCGCCCAGGCAAAGTGGCTCGGGCTCGAGAGCGAGGCGCGGTTTCAGGGATTCGGGGTCTCGGCCTGCGCCACCTGCGACGGCTTCTTCTTCAGGGGCAAGGAAGTGTGTGTCGTCGGCGGCGGCAACACCGCCGTCGAGGAAGCCCTCTATCTTGCCCAGCTCGCCGCCCGGGTACGGCTCATCCACCGGCGTGACGAACTGCGCGCCGAGCGAATCCTGCAGGAGAGGCTGTTCCGTCATCCCCGGATCGAGATCCTGTGGAACACCGTGCTGAGCGAGGTGCTGGGCACCAGCGAACCGCCTGGCGTGACCGGCGCCAGGGTGAGAAATGTCACCACCGGCGCCGAAAGCGACCTCGTGCTCGACGGAGTCTTCATCGCCATCGGTCACCGGCCCAACACCGGGATGTTCGCAGGGCTGCTCGACATGGACGACGAGGGCTATCTCGTGACGGCGCCTGACAGCACGGCCACGGCCATTCCCGGAGTCTTTGCCGCGGGAGACGTCCAGGACAAGATTTACCGTCAGGCGGTCACGGCCGCCGGAACCGGCTGCATGGCAGCCCTGGAGGCGGAAAAGCACCTTGCCTACATGGTGGCGGACCACCGTGTGGCTGCCGAATAGGCAGATGTGACCAGGATGGACTGGGATCGTCTGCGGGTCTTCTTTCATGTCGCGGAAGCGGGCAGTTTCACCGGGGCTGGCCGGCATCTCAATCTGAGCCAGTCGGCCATCAGCCGGCAGATTGCATCCCTCGAGATGGAACTGGGTGTCGAGCTGTTCCATCGCCATGCCCGCGGTCTTCTCGTGACCGAACAGGGAGACCTGCTCTATGCCACGGCCCGCGAGGTGTTCGGCAAGGTCGCCATGGTCGAGTCCAAGCTCGCCGACAGCAAGAACCGTCCTGCCGGCCACCTGTCGGTGACCGCCACGACGGGATTCGCGATGATCTGGATGATGCCGAGAATCGTCGAATTCATGGACCGCTATCCGGAGATATCGATCTCGCTCATCATTGATGACGGCGAACTCGATCTCTCGATGGGCGAAGCCGATGTCGGCATCCGCCTCTTCCGTCCGACGCAACCGGATCTCGTCCAGCGCCGGCTGAAGACCATCCGCTTTCACTTCTATGCTTCGCCGCACTACCTCAAGGCGTGGGGGACACCGGCCTCCCTCAAGGACCTCGAGAAACACCGCATCATCATGTATGACCACGGGCCTTTGCGGGACCTCGTCAATCCGGCATGGCTGCCCCGCTCATTCGGCGTTGACAGGCCCCAGCGCCATCCCGCCCTGACGGTCAATTCGGTCCTCGGCATGCGCAACGCAGTGGAGAGTGGTCTGGGTATCGCCATTCTTCCCGACTACGTCCTGCGCGCCACCGACCGGCAGGTCCGGATCGACATCGAAGCCCCCCTTCCATCTCTGACAGCCCACATCGTCTATCCAGAGGAACAGCGGGGATCGGCACGGATCGCCGCCTTCCGCGACTTCCTCGTCGAGAAGGTCCGCGAGGACAGCGCCTGAACCGTGGCGGCACCTCAAATGAAGAGAGGCTCGTCCTCCAGCCCGGCGTAGAGAGAGGCCACCTCGGCACCGTAGCCGTTGTAGATCTCGGTGGGGACGGTGTTACCGGTGCCAAGCACGCGCTCCATGGCCTGGCTCCAGCGCCGGTGGGGCACGTCGGGATTGACATTGGCCCAGAACCCGTACTCCGCCGATGCCACCTCTTCCCAGAATGTCAGCGGCCGCTCCTCGGTGAACGATACCCTGACGATGGACTTGACGGACTTGAATCCGTACTTCCAGGGCAGGTGGAGGCGCAGCGGCACACCGAACTGGTTGGCCATGGGCTGTCCGTAGGCACCGGTCACCATGAAGGCAAGGTCGTTGGTCGCTTCCTCGATGGTGACACCTTCCGTGTAGGGCCAGGGATACCACGAGCCTGCCTGGCCGGGCGCGACATCGGGGTCATGGAAGGTCTGCATGACGACATAGCGCGCCGAGGCGAGTGGCCGGGCAAAGGCAACCAGGTCACGCATGGCGAAGCCTGTCCACGGTACGACCATGGACCACGCTTCCACGCAGCGATGCCGGTAGATCCGCTCCTCGAGGCTGAACGACCGGATCAGTGTGTCGATGTCGACCGTCCGGGTTTCCTCCACGAGGCCGTCAAAGGTGACCGACCAGGGGCGCCGCGGGAGGTCCGCGGCGCGCTGCCATATCTGCTTGAAGCTGCCGAATTCATAGAAGTTGTTGTAGGTGAGATTCTCCTCCTCCACCGTCACCTCACGCCCGGCATCGGCATGGGCGGGATTGACCGCCGCGGGGTAGAGGTCACTGGTGGGATCGTCGGCAGCCTGCTCGCGGGCAAGTTCCACCACGTCGGAGGCGGCCGGTGAGACGGCGGGCCAGCCTGCAGCCAGAACCGGTCCGGCAGCAATCGCCTTCACAAGGCGGCGGCGGTCGAGCCAGTGGCTTTCCGAAGTCACCCGGTTCTCCGCAATCTCCCACCGGCGCGGTACCCTGATCAGCATGCCTCTCCCTCCTTCGAGTGCCCCGATCCTACAGTCATGCAGCGCATCAGGAAAGCACCGGGCCTTGCTGCCACGACCGTCATCAACCTCATGCTGCCCGCCGTGGCTGCCTGAACCTGCCAGGACCACCCCTGCAATGGACGCCAACGCCACGCGATCCGGACCTGCACCGGGCCACGGTTGTGAGCCCTTGCCCGGCTGATGGCGGCAGTGGTCGGGATTCCGGCAGACCCGGAGGAACGCGATGACGAAGCCTGAACTCCTCACACCTGCAGCTGACGGCCTGCGTCCACGTCCGTCAGTCAAGCAAAGCTCCAGGTTCTCGACAATCTGGAAAGTCAGCGCCTGCAATATGGCCTGACAGACTACGCTCGCGCCCTGGTATGCCACGATGTCAGGACTATCGATGACGATTCCGGAGTCTCCGCAAACGGGATGGAGCGGCCAGAAAGAGCAAGGTCGCCCCGGTGTTTGCGCTTGAGGCATCGCGACTGACAAGGAACGGGCCTGACTGGCATGGCTTGCCGGATTTCTCTGTCTTTGTCCGATGTCCGTCGGTCAAGGAGTCGTTTCGTGGCCCTTGGTCGCGCGCGCCACTAATCCGACTCCGGTATCGGGTCGCGCTCGGACCGGATGGCCGGTTCGAGCAGAGAGATCAGTTCCGGCAGATCTTCGGGTACCGTTTTCCAGACGACATCGAGGTTGATGTCGAAATACGCATGGACGAGTCGATTACGCATTCCGACGATCCGCTCCCACGGTATCTTCGGCAAGTTCCCGCCTGTGGGCCTGGTGACATGCGTTGACGCCTCGCCGACGATCTCGACATCCTTGACCAGCGCAAGGACCAGTTGGCGGTCGTTGTCGAGGTCGCCGCGTCCGCCCCCGAGCGAAGGTCACCGCTTCTCGCGCGGCATCCAACATGTGCAGCAAACGGACTTCGTCATCCTTGCGCATACTGGACTTCCGCCGTGTCGAGGACCTCCTGCCGGAAGTACCGGCTCAGGTCCTCCGGTGTTCGCAGGTCCACCTTGCGGACGCCGAACAGACGCGACAACTCAATCTCCATGCCGGCCACGCCCAGCAGGCCGGGTGCGCTACCTGGCGTGAATTCGACCAGCACGTCGACATCGCTTTCGGGACCGAAATCTTCCCTCAACGCCGAGCCGAAAATCGCCAGACGCCGGATGCCGTGCGCTTGGCAGAAATCGGCCAGTTCTGACGGACGCTCAACGAACCTTTCAACCCGGGAGGTTCGAGACCTGCAAGCAGGATGCCGCGACATCTGCGTCGCGCTCTCCAGACCAGACCAGACCGGACGCGGACGGGTCGCGACGGACCTGGTCAGGAGAGTGCGGCGCAGGCTCTCTGGATGCGCTGGCAGGCCTCCTCGAGCAGGGCGGTCGAGGTGGCGTAGGAAACCCGGAAGTGAGGCGAGTGGCCGAAAGCGGCGCCCTGAACGACGGCAACCCCTTCCGATTCCAGAATCCAGGTGACAACGTCCTCGTCCGTCTCGATGCGGTCACCCGAGGGCGTTACCGTGCCGATGAGGCCGGCGCACGACGGATAGACGTAGAACGCGCCCTCGGGAACAGGCGTGGCAAGGCCCTTTGCCTGATTGAGCATCGAAACGACGAGATCCCGCCTCTGGCGGAACACCCGGTTGTGTTCGGCGATGAAGTCCTGCGGGCCGTTGAGCGCCGCCACGGCGGCATGCTGGCTGATCGAACTGGTGTGGGTCGAGGACTGGGACTGCACCTTGTTCATGGCGTCAATCAGCATCTTCGGACCGGCAGCATAGCCGACACGCCATCCGGTCATGCAGTAGCTCTTGGAGACGCCGTTGACGGTGAGGGTGCGCTCCTTCAGTCCCGGTTCGACCTGGGCCGGCGTGACGAAGCGAAAACCGTCGTAGACAATGTGCTCGTACATGTCGTCGGGCATGACCCAGACGTGGGGATGGCGCATGAGCACGTCGGTGAGTGCCTTCATGTCCTCGCGTCCATAACCGGCGCCGGTCGGATTCGACGGAGAGTTGAACATCACCCACTTGGTCCGCGGCGTGATGGCCGCCTCGAGACGCCCGGCATCGAGCCTGAATCCGTTGGCCGACGTCGTTTCCACCACCACCGGCTGGCCTCCGCACAACAGCACGATGTCGGTGTAGCTCACCCAGTAGGGCGCCGGGATGATGACCTCGTCACCGGGTTCCAGGGTGGCCACCATGGCGTTGTAGAGCACCTGCTTGCCGCCGCAGCCGACCGTGATGCAGTCGATCGGGTAGTCGAGATCATTGTCCCGCGCGAACTTGCCGGCGATCGCCTCGCGCAATTCGGGAATGCCCGGTACCGCGGTGTAGCGGGTCTTGCCGTCCCGCATGGCCCGGACAGCCGCCTCGACGATGTGGTCGGGTGTATCGAAGTCGGGCTCGCCGGCGCCAAGGCCGATGACGTCGCGGCCACGGGCCTTGAGGTCCCGCGCCTTCTGGGTCACCGCAATGGTCGGTGATGGCTGGATCCTGTCGAGTCTGCTGGCGAGCAATGACATCGCAACCCTCCGGTTCAGCGGCCTTTCCAGACGGGAGCGCGGCGTTCGGCGAAACTCCGCGGTCCCTCGATCGCATCCTCGGAATCGAGGCACGCACGATACTGCGGGATTCGGCCTGATCTCATGTACGTGTAGGCCTCCTCGACGGACATGCCATCGGTGGTGTTGACCACGGCCTTGATCGCCTTCAGCGAAAGTGGCGCACTCTTCATGATGTCGCCGGCCAGTGCACGGGCCGCATCCATGAGGTCCGCAGCCGGCACGACGCGGCTGACGAGTCCCCGGCGTTCTCCTTCCGGGGCCGACATCCTGCGGCCGGTCATCATCATTTCCACGGCCAGTGCCCGTGGAATGCGGCGTTGCAGGCGGATCACCCCGCCACCATCGGGAAGGATGCCGATCTGGGCCTCGGGGAGCCAGCACTCGGCATGCTCCGCCGCCACGATCAGGTCGCAGGCAAGCGCCAGTTCGAACCCGCCGCCCGCCGCCATGCCGTTCACCGCGGCAATCACCGGCTTGTCGAGACTCCAAAGCTCCGTCAGTCCGGCAAATCCGCCATCGAAGTTGGAGGCGGCGTCGGTGTCTTCCTCTCCGGCGGCCGCGGCCTTGAGGTCCCAGCCGGCGGAAAAGAACCTGTCACCGCCACCGGTGATGATGGCGACATGGGCCGAATCATCGTCGCGGAACGCACAGAACGTGTCCGACAGTTCCCGACTCACGGCCATGCTGATCGCGTTCGCCTTGGGCCGGTCGAGAACGATCTCCCAGAGTGCGCCACTCCTCGTCACGCGAACACTGTCACCCATTACCCCGCTCCTTCCCGTGTTTCATGCTCGCGAAGCAGCGAGCGCGACAGGATATGACGCTGGATCTCGCTGGTGCCATCCCAGATTCGCTCGATACGGGCATCCCGCCAGAATCGCTCCACAGCGAACTCCTTCATGAGACCCATGCCGCCAAAGATCTGTACCGCATGATCCGTCACCCGGCCCAGCATTTCGCTGGCATAGAGTTTTGCCATGGCAAAGTCACGGTCCGTGGCGCAGCCTCGCGCTTCACGGTCCGCCGCCCGCAACACCAGGAGTTCCGCCGCCTCGGCCTCGGTCAGCATGTCGGCAAGCTTGAACGAGGTTCCCTGGAACCTGCCGATGGTGCGGCCGAACTGGCGTCTCGTTGCGGCCCATGTGGCAGCCATCGAGAGCACCCGCCGGGCCCGTCCGACACAGTGCGCCGCGACGGTGAGCCTGGTGGCGCCGAGCCACTCGCGCGCCACCTCGAAACCCCGGTGCTCGGCGCCCAGAATGTGGCGCTGGTGGACCCGGCAGTCCGTGAACACCAGCTCGGCATGGTGTAAGCCCCTGTGCGAGACGCTCTCGCCACCCGGACGCACCTCGAGGCCCGGGGTCTCCTTGTCGACAAGAAAACTGGTGATCCCTCCCTCATCGCCTGTCCTGGCGAACAGCACGACATAGTCGGCGACATCGGCATAGCTGATGAAGTGCTTCGTGCCACTGATGCTGAAGTCCTCGCCCTTGCGCCGTGCCCGTGTGGTCATCGAGCGCAGGTCGGAACCGGCGCCGGGTTCGGTCATGGCCAGACACTCGACACGCTCGCCGCGAATTGTGGGAAGCAGGTAGCGCGCGACCTGCCAGCCCGTGCAGGCACGCAGGATGTTGGATGGTCGGGCCACCGCATACTGCAGGGCAAAGGCCGTGTGGCCGAGTTCGATCTCACAGAGCGCCACGGCAAGGGCATCGAGTCCGCCGCCACCGAGTTCTGCCGGCATGTTGATGGCATAGAGCCCCTTGTCGATGGCGCGCTGGCGAATCTGCCGGATGAGAGCGGCTGGCACGTCGTCGGTGCGCTCGACCTCGTCCTCGTGGGGAACGAGTTCCTCGGCGACAAAACGGCGCACCGTGTCGACGATCATCGACTGCTCTTGCGACAGGCCAAAATGCATGGGAACACTTGGGAAGGGGACGATATGGAACGGAATAGTGGTTTCCCCGGGCCACCGCAAGGAATCAGGGCCAGTCGCCGGACAGTTCCACCACCTCCCTGCGAAACGGAGGCGAATCGACCGGCACATCCGTGTCAAGTTCACGGGCATAGCGATGACCACTGTAGACGGCCGAGGCGAGAAGCCCCGGGGCCAGGCAGTCACCAATGGCGGTCACACTCCTGATGACACCGTCGCGGGGGGCATCGGCGAGCGCGACAAGGAGTTCATCGCGCGAATCGCGCATGGTGACGAGAATGACCGATCCGCGCTCCAGGCGACGCCGACGACCGGTATGGACACACGAGACTTCAACTGTTGCGCTGTCGATGGCGGCGACGTCGTGGCCAAGGACGAGTTCGACCCCGAGGGTGAGGAGGCGCGCCTGGATCCGCCCCTGCTCCATGGTGTTGTGGGTCCAGGGAGCGACGTCGGCCGACGGTGTGACGAGGATCGCCCTTCGACCCTGCGAGACCGCGACTTCGGCGAGCACACTGGCCATGAAGTAGTGATCGTCATCGAAGATGACCACCGGATCGTCGAGCTGGACACCCGCCATGACATCGTCGGGGGACAGCACTGCGGCGGTTCCCGCGCCGTCGATGGGCCGGCGATGCGAACGACCCACACCATCACGGCGCCAGACGGAGCCGGTGGCGATGGCGACATGGTCGAAACCGAAACTCCTGATGTCATCGCCGGCAAGTTCGCTTCCCGGGTAGATGTCGACGTTGGCAAGCTTGTGCAGCTGGCCCACTCTCCAGTCGCGCACCCTCATCCAGCTGGAGAGCCCCGGCAGTCGCGTCAGCGTCCTCAGGTGACCTCCAAGTTCGTGGCCGGCATCGGCCAGTGTCACCTTGTAACCACGCTCCCCGAGTGTCCGGGCCGCCTCGAGACCGGCGGGCCCGCCACCGACCACAAGAACGCTGGAATCGCTGCCCCGGGGGCCGGACTCTTCCGGGTGCCAGCCACGGCGCCACTCCTCGCCCGTGGTCGGGTTCTGGGTACAGCGCATGGGCATCGACATGAAGTCCGCGGAAACACAGATGTTGCAGCCGATACACTCCCGGATGTCGTCGATGCGCCCTTCGTCGATCTTCTTCGGAAGGAAGGGGTCGGCGATCGACGGCCGGGCAGCGCCGATGAAATCCGTGTGGCCACGCCTGACCAGGCTCGCCATGCGGTCGACCGACGTGTAGCGGCCCACCGTCACCACCGGCTTGCCCGTCACCTGCCTGACCCAGGATGTATGGTCCTCCTGGAACCCCTCCTCGGCAAAGCGGGCCGTCTGGCTGTCGTTGTCCCACTCGCTCAGGTTGACATCCCACAGATCCGGGAGATCGGCCAGCAGCTCGACCGCGGCGCGGCCGTCGCCATCGGACGTGATGCCTTCATCCCCTTCCAGTTCATCAACCGCCAGACGCAGGGCAACGCCCATGGTGTCGCCGACGGCCTCCTTCGTGTCCTCGAGCACCTCGCGAATCAGGCGCACCCGATTCTCGATCGCTCCACCGTACTCATCGGTCCGTGTGTTGAAGCGACGCGACAGGAAGTGCTGCAGGAGACACAGGTTGTGGCCGGCATAGACATAGACAATGTCGAAACCGGCTTCGCGCGCCCGGAGAACGGCCTGGCGGTGCCAACGCCGGAAACGGGCGATGTCGGAACGGTCCATGGTCCGTGCCTGGCCTGGATCCCCGTCCTGCAGGGGAATGGCAACCGGCGCCATCGCCACCTCGCGCGACAGGCGGTTGTGACCCGCCATGCCGCCGTAGACCAGTTCACACGCCGCCAGCGCACCATGACGCTTCACGCTGTCGACCATTCTCGCCATGATCGGAATGTCCTGGCGGGTCCACAGGCGGGCCTCGATGGCCGGTGTGATGTCCCCTGTATGATGGAAGTCGCACTCCTCGGTGGAGACCACCGCCCAGCCACCCTCGGCCTTCATGCCGCGCATGGCCGCCATGGCGCTGGGATAGTGGGTGCCCATGCCATTGCAGTGCGGCACCTGGTAAAAGCGATTGCGCGCCGTGACCGGTCCTATGGCCACCGGCTCGAACAGGATGTCGTACTGCGGATCTCGGCTCATGGGCGTCTTGCCTCCGGATGCTCGTTGTCGGGGCGCAGTCGACCGGGATAGCATCCCGGAAGAAGGCAGGGGGCACACAAGGGTGACACTCATTCTCGCACTCGACCAGAGTACGACGTCGAGTCGTGCCATTCTCCATGATGGCAACCGGCGCAGCGTGTGTCAGGCGAGTAAGGAAACCAGGTCACACTTCCCGCAGCCCGGCTGGGTTGAACAGGATCCCGACGACATCCTCGAAACCAGCCTTGAGGTGCTGCGCAGGGTGCTGGCCGAGTCCGGCGTCGCGCCAGCGTCCATCGCCGCCATGGGCATCACAAACCAGCGCGAGACCGTGGTCGTCTGGGATCGCGCCACCGGCCGACCAATTGCGCCTGCAATCGTCTGGCAGGACCGCAGAACCTCCGGCACATGCCGCCGCCTTGCCGCCGAAGGCCACAGCGCCATGATTGCCGAGCGCACGGGCCTGCTCCCGGATCCCTACTTCTCGGGTACCAAGATCGCCTGGATCCTCGACCACGTCGAAGGCGCCCGGGAACGCGCCGGACGCGACGAACTTCTGGCCGGCACCATCGACAGTCTTCTGCTGTGGCACCTGACCGGTGGAAAGGTCCACGCCACCGACGCCACCAATGCCTCGCGCACCATGCTCTACAACATTCGTGAAGGGTGCTGGGACGACGATCTCTGTCACCTTCTCGGCGTGCCGGAATCCATGCTCGCGGACGTGCGCGACTGCGCCGGCGACTACGGCACCTCGGAGATCGGGAACCTCCCGATTCGCGGGGTGGCGGGCGATCAGCAGGCGGCCGCCATCGGTCAGGCCTGTTTCCGGCCGGGGATGATGAAGGTGACCTGCGGTACCGGCTGCTTTGCCCTCCTCAACATCGGAAGCGAGCCGGTGATCTCGCAAAGGCGGCTGTTGACGACTGTCGCCTGGCAACTCGCCGGCAAACGCTGCTATGCCCTGGAAGGATCGATCTTCAATGCCGGGACGGTCGTGCAGTGGCTGCGCGATGGTCTCGATGTCATCCACGACGCCGGAGAAACCCCGGCGCTCGCCGAAGCTGCCGACCCGCTTCACACCCCCTACCTGGTCCCGGCGTTTACCGGCCTCGGCGCCCCGTGGTGGGATGCCGAATGCCGCGGCGCCATCCACGGACTCACCCGGGCGAGCGGCAAGGCCGAACTGGTGCGCGCCGCTCTCGAGAGTCTCGCCTATCAGGTGCGCGATCTCCTCGGCGCCATGCTTGATGACCGGACATCGACCGGAGACAGTCCCGTCGTCCGGGTCGATGGCGGGATGAGCGCCAACGACTTCGCCATGCAGTTTCTTGCCGACATTCTCGCCGTGCCGGTCGACCGGATGGCAAACGTCGAGGCGACCGCACTCGGCGTCGCCTGGCTTGCGGGACACCAGGCAGGGGCGTGGCCGGACATGGAGAGTTTCACCGACTCCTGGCAGGGCGACAGACGTTTCATGCCAATGATGGAGCGCGCCGAGGCCGACAGACGCCACAAGGGATGGCAGGATGCCGTGCGCCGCACGCTCGTGAAGGATGAGGAAGCCATGACATGATCGACGGGGACACTGGCGCCCGCCTCGACGACGCCGTCGAGGCGGGCTTTGACGAACAGGTCGCCTTCACCGGTGATCTCGTCCGCCTGCCATCGCTGCGGGGGCGGGAAGCGACCGCCCAGGACTTCATCGCACGTGAACTGGCAGCGCGGGGGTATGCCGTCGATCGCTGGCAGATCAGGACCGACGACATCCGGCACCTGCCGGGATATTCGCCGAAACCGGATGGCTACGACGACGCCTGGGTCAGTGTCGGCACCATGCGCAATCCCGCCTCCGGCAGACGCTCGCTGATCATCAACGGTCACATCGATGTCGTGCCCGAAGGGCCGCACGACATGTGGTCGACACCGCCGTTCGAACCCGTGGTGAAGGACGGCTGGATGCACGGGCGCGGCGCCGGCGACATGAAGGCGGGCTGGGTCTGCGGGCTCTTTGCCCTCGATGCCATCAGACGCGCCGGCCTGCGTCCGGCATCGGACATCACCATCGAGGCCGTGATCGAGGAGGAGTGCACGGGCAACGGGGCGCTGGCCTGCCGCCAGCGCGGCTACCACGCCGATGCCGCACTCATCCCCGAACCCATGGGCCATGGACTCCTGCGCTCACAGGTCGGCGTCATGTGGTTCCAGTGTCACGTGCGCGGGCACCCCGTTCATGTCTCTCGTGCCGGCAGCGGTGCCAACGCCATCGAGGCCGCCTGGCGCCTTGTCGATGCCCTCCACGCCCTCGAGGACACGTGGAATGCCGCCGGTCACGAACGCTATGCCGGCATGACCCACCCGCTCAATTTCAATGTCGGGCGCATCGAGGGTGGAGACTGGGCATCAAGTGTCCCGGCCTGGTGCCGCTTCGACATGAGAGTGGGCGTGTTTCCCGGAACCGATCTCGCGCAGGCCCGCGGCGACATCGAGACGTGCATCGCGGAGGCGGCCGGCAGCGACGCCTTCCTTGCCAACAACCCGCCGCAAGTCGTTTGGGACGGATTCCAGGCCGAGGGATACGTTCTCGAAGAGGGAAGCGATGCCGAGACCGTGCTCGCAGCCAGCCACAGACAGGTCTTCGGCACGGACCTGGAAACGCGGGCGCTGACCGGCACCACGGACGCCCGGTTCTTCGGTCTCTATGCCGGGATCCCCGCACTGGTCTACGGCCCGGTAGCAGAGAACATTCACGGCTTCGACGAGAGGGTCAATCTCGACTCCTGTCGCCAGGTCACAAGGGCTATCGCCCGCTTCATCGCCGACTGGTGCGGCCTCGAACCCCTGTGAGAGACAGATCAGACACAATGATCTGGCCAGCGACGGCGCCGTAGCACCAACTCATGCCAATCGCCTTCAATAGGCTGGCTCACGGCGCGAATGAACGATACTCCACCAAAGCGGAACGCCCCTTGATGTCCATTATGGTCACGGACAATTCGGAGCCGAACGCGTCGGTGAGCTTCATCGGCTTGCCCAGCCGGATCGGAACCGGTTGCTGCCGACCCTCCTCTATGGCGATGTTGTCGGCCCACAGATAAGTCCGATCAGAGGCGTCGCGCTTGGGGTTCAGCCGTCCACGCAGGCCGGGAAGATGTCCGGTGGCTTGAGGAAATATGACCGAACCACCGGCCGTAAGCTGATTGAGCTCCATCAGCAAACCACCCCGGCTCGGCAACCACTCTTGCATCAGCCCTCCGGAGTACCCGGGCGCCGCCGAATAAACTGTCATCGGAAGATGCGTTGTGTAGAGGTCCAGCGCCGCTTCGCCAGCCTCGTCGGTCGTGGCCCGTTGCCAGGTCTTGTTCGGAAAGAGCGCCAGAACTTCAACGCCCGACAGAGGCTCTCCCTGCGAGTGCACAGTGACAGTGGAATCCGCAGGACTCAATTCGAGCTTCGCGGCAGGAATGTCCAGCACGACGCTGGACGCGTCAACGACCTTGTATTGCGGAAGGTTGCCAGTGGCTTCCTGGGTCTGCGTCCTGATAATGGATACGCCATCCCCCCGGCGCTCCATCAGATACCGGCGATGGACCGCTCCCGGGACATCGCCGACGGGAATTCGTCCGAACACCGAAGCGATCACTTCGTTGCGCGTTGCCTGGCTTGTATCCATGCCCTCAATGGTCATCCCGTTGGGAAGCTGACCGGGCGAGTCAATCTCAAGACGATCCTTGAACATGGACAAACGGATCCGGCGGGAGGACATCGAGTAGTCGCGATGCGCGACTGCGTTGACCACCGCCTCGAATACGGCTGCAATACGGTATTGTGGCACATCCTCCCGCTCCGGCAACTTGCGCGCTGCGACCCGCATGTTGCGTGTGACGAACTTCACCGCATCCGCAATCTGAAGTGGCAGAGGACCGGCGATCTCCTGCGCGTCCAGTTGGCCGGAGGCGCGATCCTGGCCGCGATAGTGCGTTGCAACAATGGTGGCTTGCGGCAACCATTCCTGCGGCGACTGGGCGCAAAGCAGCACACCGGCTACCGTTGCGCGGTCCACGCCCGCTTCATCCTGGGCCAGAAGCCTCAGGTTCATCAGTCCCCTGCGAGGATTATCCGCTCCAGCCACGCTGAGCAGTGGCTCCCAAAGCCGCTCGCTGAGAGTCTCGAAGCCAGTATTGGGCACGACTTGCTTGTCGAACCACAGATAACGGCTCTGGGCCCGGTTCTGCGCGAGCCTGAGGCGCTCGTCGCCATCCAGGCGCCGCCTGGTCGCGCCTACGCGGACAAACGCTCGCCCATCCCGTTCGTGAATCGTGTCGCTCCGCGGCACTTCGACTAGCACGAATGCCTTTCCGTCAAGTTCCCGGTGATGAACGTCGATTCGCAGGGCGGGCTTGATCGCATCCGTGCTCAGCTCGACGAGCAGGCTGTCAACTGCCGCGATCTGCTTCGGGGTCATTCCCTGAATCTGGCCATCGTCCGTCACTCCGCAAAGCAGCATGCCGCCGCTTGCGTTCGCAAAAGCCACCATCTCATCCGCCAGTTCATCCCTCCGCGGACTCGTCGGGCGGCTCCCCTTGAATTCCACCTGCTTGAATTCCCAGCCGCTGTCCTCGCCAAGACGCAGACGTTGCCGAATTTCCGTGTTGCTTACGACCATCAGTTATCTCCGATGCTGCAGGCAAGCGTATACCGAACAGGGAAAAGGTGTTTGATCGGGACGCGGATCATGCGGCCTCCTCAACCATGCGCCCGGTATCCCGAAGGCGGATTTCGCCGGACATGAGCTTCGCTGGCAAGAGGTCGCGGGTCTGCGCCAGTTCCCGACGATTCGAAAGCAGCCAATTCATCATCGGGCCTGTTTTCTCGTCGAACATGGCAGGCAAACACTGATTTGCAGCGAGAACCTCGCTGGCGAGAAGAGGCCTTGGCGCGGGTGGGGCCGAAATCGACGAACCAGTCCTTGAGGATCGCCCGCGCCATTGCCTCCAGCGTCTCGTCAGTGCGGCGGCTCAGTTTGATCTTGTCGTCGAGCGTCCGGAGAATATGGGCGATTGTGTGTTGTTCTTCCCGGGAGGGCACGGGAATCTCGACCATGTCAAGTTCGGCCTTGCGCAAACCGACTCGAGTTGTGCCATGGGCGTCGTTCGCACTTGGCGCGTTGAGGAGGCATCGCCCATGAATACGCGCAGCGACAGGTCGAAGGATCGCAAGATGGTATCCGCATACAAGATCAGGCACATCGTCCATTACGAACGCTGGTACTCCATCATCGTCGTCCTTATCGGAGTCCCTGGTGATGAGCACACTTGGCAATTTCTCGTTCTGATTCCGTTGCTTCCATGAAGCACATGGCCTGGCGAATCGCGGAGTTGCAGTAGACATCGGTGTAATAGCACAGTCTGCCGCGCACCCCGTCAGGTCCTGTCTTCTTGTCGACGCTGCCAAGCCGCATATCAATGAGGTTGCGTAGTACAATACGGGGCCACTACCGATGAAACCCGCGAGCCGTATTCGTCAGTACCACATGCTCCCGCTCGATCTGTTCGTGAAAACTCTCCGGCACTTCATCCCAGACGAAGAGGTCCACACGGAACGGGAGGTTGCTCTCCTCGAAAGACTCGCGCAACTCGGACACCTCGCGCGCCTGCTCGGGCGTGGCGAACACGACCATGTCCAGGTCGGAGGCCGGACCTGAGGCGCCCCCGACACGAGAGCCGTAAACCCAGGCCTCCGTGTCAGGAAGATGCCTGGAAAGCAGCGAAACCAGCGTGTCTCGCTGGTCAGGTGTGATTTCGATGGCTTGGTTCAGCGCCATGCTTCACCGCTCAACGTGCGGTACAAGGAGATGGCATCGCCTATGAAATCCGGCACGAGATCCAGACACGCTTCGGCCTTCTCGCCATCGTAGTCATGAGAAGTGGCCGTGCGGGCATCCGCATACCGCAACCATTGCTCAATCGTCGAAGGCAAGAGCTGGTTTTCGTTGGCAAGGCGAAAAACGGGCTTGGGGCTGTTGGGCGGCTCCGCGATGCCCAACCTCTCCCTCAGATATCGCTTCAGCACCTTCCACAAGCAGTCGTAACACGTCTCGAAACGCTGGATGACCGACTCGGCGATGCCCTCGCGTGTCAATTGAGGCTCTGCAGCATCAAGGGTCTGATGGTTGTCGTGCTGCTCCTCAAGGCGTTTGAGGGACGAGCCAAACTTGCTGTAGTCGATCATTCTTCCTGGCCCCCAAGTCCCTGCAATTCAAGGTTCTTCCATCTCGTCGTATCCAGCTTGCTTTCCTCTGCCTGCTGCTCGCGCAGTTGGGCAGCGAGCCGGCTCATCTTGTCCTCGAACGGTTCGCCGTCGTCCTCTTGCAGCGCCGCGTCGACGTAGCGGCCGCGTGTCAGGACGTGGATGTGTTTGCCAATCTTCTACGGCGAGCCAATCCGCCCGCTTGGCTTCGAATGCATCCAAGATGCATTTGAGGAAGATCAGGCCGAGTGCGACATGCTTGCAGTCAGAGGGCTCCATGTTGCCGCGCAACTTGTCCGCCGCCGCCCATAGTTGCGCCTCGCAGCCGAGCTTGGATCCCGCGTTGTTTGCATGCTGTGCCATGGCGCGCTAACTCGCTTGTGAGGCCGGTAGATTGTGCGCGTATCCGCCCTCGGCAAGGACCTGGATTCGAACGTCTATTGTTCCGCGCTTCAGATGTCGAAACAAGCGGGGCGCTTATGGAGTGATGGACTTCTCGATCGTCGAGTCAGAAATCAAGAGTCAACGCTGAGTACATGGTTGGGTGACGGCCATTCCAGTCCGCCTGCCTTCGCCGCGGGGGCGGGAAGCGACCGCCCAGGACTTCATCGCACGTGAACTGGCAGCGCGGGGGTATGCCGTCGATCGCTGGCAGATCAGGAACGACGACATTCGGCACCTGCCGGGGTATTCGCCGAAACCGGATGGCTACGACGACGCCTGGGTCAGTGTCGGCACCATGCGCAATCCCGCCTCCGGCAGACGCTCGCTGATCATCAACGGTCACATCGATGTCGTGCCGGAAGGACCGCATGACATGTGGTCGACACCGCCGTTCGAACCCGTGGTGAAGGACGGCTGGATGCACGGACGCGGCGCCGGCGACATGAAGGCGGGCTGGGTCTGCGGACTCTTTGCCCTCGATGCCATCAGACGCGCTGGCTTCCGTCCGGCATCGGACATCACCATTGAGGCCGTGATCGAGGAGGAGTGCACGGGCAACGGGGCGCTGGCCTGCCGCCAGCGCGGCTACCACGCCGATGCCGCACTCATCCCCGAACCCATGGGCCATGGACTCCTGCGCTCACAGGTCGGCGTCATGTGGTTCCAGTGTCACGTGCGCGGGCACCCCGTTCATGTCTCTCGTGCCGGAAGCGGCGCCAACGCCATCGAGGCCGCCTGGCGCCAGATCACAAAGGCCATCGCCCGCTTCATCGCCGACTGGAGCGGCCTTGAACCCCTGTGAGGATCGGGTCAGTCGACGAACATGACGGGAGCGCCGGTCTCCAGCATGCCTTCGGTGAGCACGGCCGCGTAGACGCCGGTGGTGCCGGCGTGATTCTTGAGCACATGATTGAGGATGGAGGGGTCGCGCTCTGCCGAATCGGGATCAAGGGTGATCATGGCGCAACGCGGATCCTTCTCGACGATGGCGATCTCGGCCCTCTCGCCGATCTTCAGGCGCCGGCCGATCCATGCGTCCTCCGCAAAGCCGTCGCCTTCAAGTTCGAGATGGACATTCGCCCGGAAACGCCTCTTGTCGACGGGACGGCCGAGTTCTGCCGACAGGATGGCGACCGTGGCTGTCGACAGCAGGGAGAGCGGCCGGCAGTCCGTGAAGGCGCGTTCGGAGCGCAGCAGATCGATGCGGTGCTCGCGGCCGAGATGTTCTCCGAGACGTTGCTTCAATGCCGGATCGTCGATCGCCAGAACCTCGCCATCGGGAAGTTCGACATCGATCACGAGATCCTCGTAGAGAGGAGAGAGGCCGGGCGCCTCCGCCAGCGCCTCGGCAAGGTTGGGAGGCTTTGACGCAGACACGGGATCCCGGAACCGGGGACGAAAGAGCAGCATGCGGCGCTGTTCCCGCGCCGTCAGCCAGGGAAATCCGGGGCTCGCCTGATCGCTCCTGAAGACGGCCACCCGGTCACCGTAGATACCGGCAAATCCCAGCCACGCCCGGTCCAGCTCCTCACCCGCCATGCTCTTGACGGGATAGCGCCAAAGGCTTTCCACCGTGCCGATCACCTTCATGGATGCTGATCTCCCAGTTTGCGCTGCGATCCTATCACTCTCCTTGGGAAATCGCCGGAACCCTGTCAGGCAGGCGTTCGATCCTGCAGTGTATGGGGGCGTTGAATTGTGCTAATGGTATCTGGTGCGGCATGAACGACCGTACGGAGGATCCAGGTTCCCGCTTGCGGGTACCGACACGACCAGGAGGACAGTCATGAAGAGATCAGGAGTAACGCGTCGAAAGCTCATGAAGACCGCTGGCACACTTGCGTTGACGAGCGCGCTTCCCATGCCGTTCATCCGCCGCGCCTCGGCCGCGACCGAACTTGTTCACTGGAGCCCGCTTGCGGCTTCGGACGGAGAAGTCTGGGCCCAGATGATCCAGAACTTCAACGAAGCGCACAAGGACAAGGGTGTCTCGATCCGGATGGAGGTCGTCAACTGGGATGACTACACCACCAAGGTTCTGGCCTCCGCCGCAGCGGGCGAAGCCCCGGACTTCGGCTGGAACACGGATCCGCGGCCGTCGTTCGTGCGTGACGGGCTTCTGGTGCCCCTGAACGAACTCGCGGCCAATTCCGGACTCGACCTGTCGGACTTCTCGGAGTTCTCGATCAATGCCTCGAAGTTCCCGAACTACGGCGGCGACGAACTCTTCCAGGTCCCGCTCGACCTGATGTCGATCCAGCCCGAGGTCAATACCGCTCATGTAGCCGAGGCCGGACTCGACATCAACGACTGGCCCGATGACGGCGACGGTCTGATCGAGTGGGCCAAGGCGATGACCAGGCTGGATGGTGACAAGGTCGTGCGGTCCGGCATCATGATGACCGGATCGGGCGTGCAGCCCACAGTCACCTGGGGCATCGTCGCCGAGCAGATGGGATTTCGGCGTATCAGCGATGATTTCACAAGCGTCTGTGTGAATCCCGACGCCGGCAAGGCGGCGATGCAGTGGGTGCTCGATCTTTTCGACACACACAGGGTGTCGACCCGCGATGTCACCGACCGCTACAAGGCCTTCGGCACAGGCCAAGGCTCCATTTTCTGGACTGGCCCATGGACGATCAACGGTTATCTGGCGCAGGAACTGCCCTTTGCGACCAAGCTGTTCCCGAGGGTCGGGGAGAAGCGTGTGACCTACTTCGAGCGCGGCGCCCTCGAGCTCTACATCCAGAGTGATCCTTCACGCTACCAGGCAACGATGGACGCCGTGACGTGGCTCTCGGACAACAGCTTCCTGTGGTGCACGGAAGGCCGTGGGGCATCGCCAAGGCAGTCGATTCTCGGCCGCAGCGACTACAGGACGGCAGGCGCCCCCTGGGATGTGCGCGGAGCGTTCGTTGATGGTCTCGAGTTCGCGACGGCCATTGCCGACTTCCCGATCATCAACGGCGCAGACTTCAACATCTATTCCGGTGGCAACTTCCTGGCGAAGACCCTGGAACTTGTCTGGGCGGGCCAGACATCCATTGATGATGCCATGACCAAGCTCCAGGACGGCTGGAGCGAAGCCCTGGAAGAGGGCTGAACAAGGGTCCCGGGGGGCTACGGCCCCCCGGCCATGGCCCCGCAGACCCGGATAATCCCTGCCTGTTGTTGATCAGGATCATGGGTATGGAGCATTCGGCATGGGTGGAGAGATGCTGAACTACCGCAGCGAGAAGCCACCGGTCGACTGGTCCGCCTATGCTTTCATCGCCGTCTTCACCGCTCCGTTCCTGCTCTTCAACATCGCGCCAATCCTTTTCACCGCGTACCTGTCATTCATGAAATGGGGCATCTTCGGACCGCCGAAGTACGTCGGAGTGGACAACTACCGGACGGCGCTGGAAAACGACCAGATCCTCATTTCGTTCCAGAACATTCTCCTCTACGGCCTGACCATCGTGCCGGGAGTGCTGGTTCTCGGACTCATGGCGGCACTCTACGTCAACAACCGGTGGCCGCTGTCATCCGTGGCGCGGGTCTGTTTCTTTTCTCCCTATGTGGTCTCGGCAACGGTGATCGGACTTGTATGGGTCTGGATTCTGGACACCCAGTTCGGCATTGCCAATCACTACCTGGGCTATCTGGGAATCGACAACATTCCCTGGCTGACCAGCACCGACTGGTCCCTTTATGGTGTCGGCATCACCTCGATCTGGTGGGACATGGGCCTTGCCTTCGTTCTGATTCTCGCGGGCCTGCAGGATGTACCCGGGGATATGTACGACGCCGCGGAGATTGACGGTGCGACACGCTGGCAGCGTTTCCGCTATGTGACCCTGCCCATGCTTCGCCCGGTGCTGAGCATGGTGATCACGCTGCAGCTCATTGCAACACTGAGAATCTTCAGCCAGGTCTACGTGATGACGAGTGGTGGACCGGCTTCGTCGTCCACATCCGTCCTCTACGAAATCTACACGGTGGCAATCCGCAATCAGAAATTCGGCCTCGGTGCGGCAGTCTCGATGATGCTCTTCGTGGTGATTCTCCTTGTGACCTTCTTAAGTCGCAGGCTGATCCGGGAACAATCCACTTGAACCCCCTGACCTACCTCAAACGCGAGTACGGGATGGCCGCTGGCGACATTCCGGTGTGGATCGTCGGGCTGGCGATCGCCGCACTCTGGGTCATGCCCTTTGTCTGGATGGTCTCGACCTCCCTGAAGTACCCGGGAGACGTGATGACCGTGGACATCGAATGGCTGCCACACCGCGTCACCTTCCAGAACTATGTCGATATCTTCACGAAGTACCCGGTATGGCGCTGGACCCTGAACAGCATCATCGTCGCGGTCAGCGCCACATTCCTGTGCGTGATGTCGGGAGCCCTGGCGGGATACGCTCTGGCGCGGATGAACTTTCCCGGCCGCCGCCTGCTGTTCGTTCTCTATGTCGCCTCTCTCATGGTGCCGATCGAGGTCTACGCGGTTCCGATGCTTCTCGGCATCATCAAGGTGGGTTGGGCGAATACCTATCAGGCGCTGATCCTGCCGTCGGTGGGCAACGTCTTCAGTGTCCTGATCTTCAGGCAGTTCTTCCTGACCTTCCCGCGAGACCTTGAGGACGCGGCAAGGATCGATGGCGCGGGACATGGGTTGATCTTCTGGAAGATCGCGTTGCCCCTGGCCCGGGCACCGCTGATCGCCGCGACAATCATCATCTTCGTGCTCAACTGGAACAACTTTCTCTGGCCATTGCTGGCGGTCTTCAAGGAGGAAATGAAGACCCTGCCCGTCGGCATCGCAGCATTCACACCGATTTCCGGCACGGCAACCCAGCTTGAAGGCTTCGCGCTCTCAATGGCGGGCGTGACCGTCCTGTGCATCCCGAGCGTACTCGTCTTCCTCATCCTTCAACGTTACTTCATCCAGGGAATTTCAAGTGGAGCACTGCGTGGTTGACCGAATTCACATGAATCACATCGCCGGGAAACCGGTTGCTCCGGCAAGCGGTGCATTCCTCGACACGATCGACCCGGCGACGGAAGAACCTCTTGCGCGTTTCGCACGCTCCGCGGGTGAGGACGTCGATGACGCCGTTCAGGCGGCACACCGGGCACAACACGGCGACTGGTCCTCCATCGCGCCGGCAGACCGGGGCAGACTCCTTGAGCGGCTGGCCGGGCTGATCGACAGGGAGCGCGAGAATCTCGCCAGGCTCGAAACCCTTGATGCAGGCAAGCCGCTCGACAATTCCCGGGGCGATATCGACGGTGTGGTCGAAACACTGCGCTACAACGCGGGAGCCGCCGACAAGATGGAAGGCGTCACGGTGCCACTCGGCCGTGATGTCGTGGATTTCACGATGCTGGAGCCCCTTGGTGTGACCGCGCACATCGTGCCCTGGAACTTTCCCCTGGGCATGGCTGTCCGCTCACTCGCCCCGGCCCTCGCGGCAGGCTGCACCTCGGTTCTGAAACCGGCCGAACAGTCGCCACTGTCGGCACTCGCCTTCGCCAGACTCGCTGAAGAGGCAGGGATTCCCGACGGGGTCGTCAATGTCGTCACCGGTCTTGGCGAGGAGGCAGGCGAAGCGCTCGTCCGCCATCCTCTTGTACGTGGCATCACCTTCACCGGATCAGTCGAAACCGGTCGCAGGATCATGTCCACCGCCGCACAGGGTATCAAGCCGGTTGTGCTGGAACTGGGCGGCAAGAATCCGATGATTGTCCTTGCGGACGCCGATCTCGACCGGGCGGTGGATGACGCCATCGATGCCTCCTTCGACAATACCGGTCAGGTCTGTTCCTCGGCCTCGCGCTATCTTCTCGCCCCTGAGGTCCGCGAGGAGTTCATCGAACGGTTGTGCGCCGCAGCGGCTTCGCTCTCCATTGGCCCTGGCCTCGAGAATCTCTCCCTTGGGCCGGTGATCTCCAGCGAGCAATACGCCAGGGTACGCGGCCACATCGATACCGGCGTCACGGCCGGAGGACGTATACGCCACGGCGGTGGCCGCCCGCCGCATCTGGACCGCGGCTACTTCGTCGAACCAACCGTGTTCGACCGTGTGTCAGCGGACATGGCGATTGCCCGTGAGGAGATCTTCGGGCCGGTCGGCGTGGCGGTCGACATCAAGGATGCCGACCAAGCGGTCACAGTGGCCAACGGCCTCGGTTACGGGCTGGCTGCAGGGGTCTACACCCGGGACATCAGCCGCGCACTCTCCATGGCCCAACGACTCGAACACGGATCCGTATGGATCAATGGCTGGTTCATGGGCGGTGTCCAGGCTCCGACCGGAGGCATGAAGCAGAGTGGAATCGGCCGGGAGCGCGGCCTTGCAGGCGTGCGAAACTACCTGGCGGTCAAGAACGTGGCGGTCCGGCTGTGATGTGGGGATACGGTTCCGCTCACTCCCAATAGCTGTCGGGTGGCGGGCCGTAGTCGAGCAACGCACAGGAATAGACCGCCGTTTCGTCAAAAGGATAGCGCGCTTCCATCTCGGGAGTGAGGGTCAGGCCGAGCCCGGGTGCGTCGGGACGGAGAAGTTGACCGTCCCTGATCTGTCCCTCGTCACCGATCATCTCGCGGGCCAGCGGAAAGTCCAGCATGGGGTATTCGACGAGTCTGCCTCCCCCGGCAAAGGCCGCATGGTAGCTCGCCATAATCGCCGCCGCTCCTCCCCAGGCATGGACGACGACATCCTTGTTTCTCTCTTTCGCGACATCGAAGATATCCATCACCGCCGAGATGCCACCAATCACCGAGGCGTCGGGCTGGACAAAGTCGTAGACGTCGTCCTGGATGCGCCGGATCATTTCCCGGGGCGTGGTGATGATCTCGCCGCCACAGACCGGAACATCGACGCGGGCCCTGAGTTCGCGGAATTCCTCGGCGCACTCCGGGCCAAGCGCTTCCTCGACAAAGATCATCCTGGCGTCTGTCCGGGCGTGAACCGCATCAACGTAGGCCACGACATCGTCCACCGCCTGGGGCGGATCGGCAAGGTTCTGGCACATGTCCACACCCACCTCGATACCTCTCCGGGCGGCTTCATCAAGGACCCAGGAAGTACGCCGGATGTCGCCCCTGACCGCCCGGATCTTGTAAGTGGAAATCCCGAGAGATCCGAGCAGGTCGAACTCGCGCAGGAACTGATCCTTGTGATCGCAACAGCCGCCTGAGCCATAGATCGGGATCGCATCGGCCCTGGCGCCGCCAAGGAGATCATGGACCGGTTTGTCCAGCGACTTGCCTTTCGCGTCCTGCAAGGCGATCTCGAAGGCCGAAATGACATGACGGGCGGCTCCCTGGAGGGACCAGTAGTCGCAGAGCGAACGCAGGTCGCGAACCCGGCCGGCAACGTCGAAACCGTCCTTGCCCAGAACCTGGGGGGTGCAGAGTTCGACGATCGACCGGAAGACTTTCGGCGCAAACACCGCAAGGTATCCCTCGCCCAGTCCCGTCACACCATTCTCGAGCGTCACCTCAACCATTCCGATGGTGCGTCTGGGGCCGTTGGGAAAACACTCCCTGATCTCGGGATCATCGGCATCGGCATAGGGCGATGTGAGGAGCAGACAACGGCAATGCGTGATGAGCGGCATCAATACCCCCGCTTGAAGTCGACCAGACCGATGAGAGGTGTTCCCGTGTGGAACCGGGAGAGGTTCTCGAGAAAGCGGTCTATCTTCCGATCGATCTCGTCAACGCTTCCTCCGCCCGAATGCTGGGTGAGGATGACGTTGGGTGCAGTCCAGAACACATGCCCTTCTGGGAGCGGCTCGTCGTGCGTAACGTCAATCACGGCGCCGCCCAGGTGCTCCTGCGCCAGCGCCAGCGCCAGAGCCTCTTCATCGACAAGGGAACCCCGGCCCAGATTGCAGAACACCGCACCCCGCTTGAGACACGACAGGCGGTCCGCGTCAAACAGGCCGACTGTCTCGGGCGTGTGCGGCACCGTCGCCACGACCACATCGGCTGTCGCCAGTGCGTTGTCGAGCGAAACGGACGTCCAGTCGCGGCCGAAGGTCGTGATGCGGCAACGGAACGGTTTCAGGAGTTCCGCCAACCGCGCGTTGATTGTTCCGCGCCCGAAGAGGACGACATGCGAACCGTACAGCAACCGCAGGCCGGCACGGAGCGGATCACCCACCCAGTCCCGGTGCCTGCGCAACACCACAAGGCGGTCGATACCCCGACCGAGTGAGAGAATGCCGGCAAGGGCGGTTTCTGCCACCGGGTCCGCAAAGAACCCGGCCAGGTTGGTCACCTGCACCGGCCGGCCGGAACGCGACCAACAGAGCCCGGCGTATTCGCCGAAACCGACCGATTCAAGCTGCAGCCATTGCAGGGAGGAATTGGCCGCGACGACTTCGGGTGCCGGATTGCCGAACACGATGGCCGCATTGCAGGGCGCCGTGGTCTCGCTGAACGTGACCGGCCAGTCCCCGACACCATTGACGAGCCTTCGTCGTTCCTCACGATCAAGAGCGATGCAGACCGCGATATCCATCGTCCGGTTTCCCGGTGGCTCAGACCTGGAACCGGGCGCACTTCAGGATTTGCAGCGGCGTCTCATCCTGGCTCCATTCATGGTAGGAACAGACAACAGTGCCATCGTGCACCTGGGCCACTGTGGGGTAGCCGATGTGCTGATAAAGGCCCGGGTGGTAGTAGTTGACTGCCCCCTCGTCATAGAGTCCCGCCGCAGGGACGACGCGGCTTGACGACGGCTTCACCACTTGCGAGGTCGCCGGAATACCGCCCTCGCTGATCACGAACTCGTTCCCGACATCCCAGTCGATCCCGTTATCGGAAATGATTCCGCGAACGCCGTAGGATGGTCGGCGATAGCCGTAGACAAGCAGATAACGTCCATCCTGGAGTCGGATGAGCTCGGGCGGGTATCCCCAGATCCTGGTCCATTTCGGTGGCGACCACGTGAAACCGTCGTCTTCGGAAACCACCATGATCATGCACTTGGTGTCCTGACTGGGTTGCAGATGGGTGCGCATGAATGACACCAGACGCCCATCATCCAGGCGAACGATCCCGGCTTCCTCGTAGTCAATGATGTTGTTGGGATCATAGGCCAGTGTACCGTAGTAGTCCCAGTTGTCGCCGCCATCGTCAGAGCGCACGAGGAAACAGCGATTGGTCTCGCCGGTACCATCCTCGGAGTACTCCCGCATCCGGCCGTAGAGCGCCAGAATGAGACCGCCGTCCGGCAGTTCCCAGGCACCGAGTCGGCAGCCGCCGTGCTTCATCGGGCGGACATTGACGGGAATCGGCTCGCTCCACGTCTCACCGCCATCGTCCGAGCGAATCACAAAGGTGCCAAGCCATGCCTGGGTCTTGAAGGACCAGGTCCAGTCCCCCCATTCATCGGTGAGCGGGAAGGAACTCCACGAAGGGGATTCGGCCCTCATCCCACGCTTGAAGAATCCCGTCATCGTGAAATTCACGATCAGTGTTCCGTCGGCCAACTCGCAGATGCCGCAATCCCAGTTCCCCTGGGTCGCCGTCCAGGGAACGATGATCCGGGGCTCGGACCAGGTCAGCCCGCCATCCCGGGATCGCGTCATCAGGGTCTGACCGCTGTCGTGATGAAACGGGAACCGCTCCTCGTTGAAGACCGCGAGAACATCGCCGTTCTTCAATGTTCGTTGGGCGATCTGGTTCACGCAATGTTCCGGGTGTCGGAAAATGTCGTGATGCGTCAGGTTCCGGATGGGTGACATGATTTGTTCCTTTCCTTTCGGGTGCGGCGGACTCCCGGGATGCGCCCGGCTGTCATGCCCGGCCGAGCCGCGGCACACCGATGGATTGCATCATCGCATGGCAACGATCCCGGTAGAGTTCGCGGATGTCCCTTGTCGGTGGACGGCAGCGGCTTGAAGGAAGGCCGATGAGCTCCATGCAGAGCTTGTCGAGGTACCCGTCACCGCTGGTATAGGTGTTCTCGATCTCGACCCAGAGTTTGTAGAAGGGCATCGCCTCTTCCACGAGCATGCGGGCGATTCCAGTGTAGTTGCTCGCTTCGACCTCATTGATCAGCCTGATACCCCACTCCGGCCAGAAGTTGCAGTGATGAACCTCGAAGGCGCGGGCACCGAGTGCCGGCATCGCGCTCATCGAGAAAAGGAGATTGTTGTCGATGATGGTGAAACGGTCGGAAAAGGTCGAGACAACATCCTCGAACTCCATCGAATCGGAACGCGGAGTCGCCCACTTGAGACCGACGATGTTCGGAATCCTGGCCAGCCGTTCGATCATCGCAAAGGAGAGGTTCTGGCTCGTCCAGAATGTGTTGTAGACAATGATGCCCAGGTCTGGCTCGGCAGCAGCAGCGGCGCGGATGTAGTCCTCGAAATCACCCTCTGTATGGGTGAAGTAGAATGGACAGGAGACCTGGATGTAGCGGGCGCCGAGCGCCTTGGCTGACCTGGCTAGACGCACGAGTTCAAGCGTCGATGTCGTCTGGGCCCCCATGGCGACCGGTGCCGCTCCATCCACTTCCTCGACGACGATCGATGCCACGCGGACGCGTTCATCGAAACTCATGGTCGAGAAATCGCCGGCCGCACCACCGGCAAGAAACGTGGCGTAATCGCCGCTCAACCCGGAATCGACAAGGAAGCGAACGTACTCCCTGAGCGCGGGTTCGTTGACTTCCATTCCGGGCGTATCCGCAAACGGCGTGGGAATGGTGACGTAGCAGCCCTCAAGGTCCTTTCTCAAGTCTCTGACCGACACAGCTTTCTCCCGTTCCATCCAGAACACGATCACCGGTGACATGCCTCGCCCGGACGGCGGACAAGCACCGTCAGAAGGTCAATTTCTGCCGGTACCTCTCGAGTTCATGGCTGGGTGTCCGGCGCCGATAATCGCGTGGTGATACACCGAAGTGGGTCTTGAAACATCTGGAAAGAGGTCCGTACATGACGATATCGACGTTCATGGCAGTTCGCCTCCGATCGCGCCTGTCCGCCGCGCAAGAAGGGCTCCTCCCGGGCTGATCACCGTCGACCGGCCCGTCCGTGCATGATGGCACAGAGCCTCGCCCCCTGCCCTGTGGGGGACCGGTCACGCGCATGGAGAGATGGCGACGCAAGCCTCGTACGTTCTGCCGTTGCCTCCCTCGCTGACAGCCGCCTTCAGAGAGTGAAGCGAGTCGCGAGGCAGTGCTGGAGTGGCCTGGGCGCATCGTTCCACTCGTGGTAGGCAGCGACCACCGTTCCATCGGGAAGCTGAGCCACCGTTGGATAGCCGATGTGCTGGAACTCGCCCGGATTGTTCCAGTCTATGGTGCCGGGACGATCGGGAACGCCGCCCTTCCTGATGATGAACTCGTTCTTCTTGTCCCAGGTGACCCCATCTTCGGAGAGACATCCGAAGGTGCCGTAAGGTGGGCGCCGGTATCCGTAGACGCACAGATAGCGACCATCCTGAAGCGCTATCGCATCCGCCGGATAGCCCCAGATGTTTGTCCATTTCGGCGCCGACCACGTATAGCCGTTGTCGTCGGAAACGACCACGACCATGTTCCTCGCGTCTTCACTGGGCCGGTTGTGTGTTCTCAGGAAACAGACAAGCCGTCCGTCGTGCAGACGAAGCAGCGCCGGTTCCTCGTAGTCGATGATGCTGGCGGGATCGAAGGCAAGCGTCGAGAAGTACTCCCAGTTGAAACCGCCGTCATCGGATCGCATCAACGCGGACCGGGTCGATTCGTACTCGCCGCTCTCCTCGTAGCCGCGAATGCGGCCATAAAGGCCAAGCAGAAGTTCTCCGCCGGGGAGCTGCCAGCAACCCAGGCGGCAGCCGCCGTGCTTGAGTGGACGTATGTTGACCGGAATCGGTCTCGACCAGGTCTGGCCGCCATCTTCGGACCGCACCACATATGTGCCCAGACAACCCCGGGTATGACGCGACCAGGTCCAGTCGCCCCATTCCCCGCCGCTGGGATGGCTTGCCCAGGATACGCCCTCGGGCCTCACACCACGCCGGAAGAATCCGGCAACCGTGAAGTTCACAATCAGGGTGCCGTCGTGAAGTTCGCAGATCCCGCAGTCCCAGTTACCCTCGGTCTCGGTCCATGGAACCACGACCTCGGGCCCGGACCACGACCTGCCGCCGTCCCTTGATCGGGAAATCAGGGTCTGTCCGCTGTCGTGGTGGTACGGATAGCGCTCTTCGTTGAACACTGCGAGAAGGTCGCCGTTCTTCAGGCACCGCATCGCGATCTGATTCACGCAGTGTTCCGGATGGCCGAATATGATGTTCGTCTCAAGGTCGCCTGGTGTCACCATGTCTTCCCTCCCGAGTTCACTGCCCGGCCCCGTCGTGGCGCGCGAGGCAGGCCGGATCTTGCTGGGGACGGCTCGTGTTGATCCCCTGATCGCACTATGACCTATCCCGTTATGGCGCGAAAGCCGGGGTGCCAATTGAGAACTTTTCACTGTGACGTGACAATCCTGTCTTCAGTCTCGGCGTCGAACAGGTGCAGGTCTGCGGGCCTGGCAGCGAATCCAAGCTGACTGCCCGGGCACACGTCGATCCGTTCGTTCACCAGGGCGATGAAGGATTTCCCGCCGGCGGAGAGACCGAACTGAATCTGCGAACCCAGGGGTTCGACGACATCGACACGCATCTCCAGGGCATCTGACGCATCGCTGACATGGAGGTGCTCGGGACGGATACCGACCTGAATGCGGCGCGATGAATCGAGACTGGTCGAGCCGGGGAGAGCGATCCGGGCCCCGATATCGAGACTGGCAACGCACGAAGCGCCATCGTTCTCGACGGTTGCTGCAAACAGGTTCATTTGCGGCGAACCGATAAACTGGGCAACAAAAGTGTTCTGGGGTCGGTCGAACAGCTCCAGCGGAGCGCCGATCTGCTCGATTTCGCCCTCACGCAGAACGACAATGCGATCGGCCATCGTCATCGCCTCGACCTGGTCGTGGGTGACATAGATCACGGTTGTGCGCAAACGCTGGTGCAGGGTCTTGATTTCGCTCCTCATCGCCACGCGCAGTTGCGCATCGAGGTTGGAGAGGGGTTCATCGAAGAGAAACACCTTGGGGTCCCGCACGATGGCGCGGCCCATCGCCACGCGCTGGCGCTGGCCACCGGAAAGCGCCGCCGGCTTGCGTTCGAGGAGTTCCGTGAGGCCAAGTATCTCAGCCGCCGCACGAACACGCTTGTCGATCGTTGCCCGCCGTTCGCCGCGTATCTTGAGGGAAAAACCCATGTTTTCCGCGACACTCATGTGCGGATAGAGGGCGTATGACTGGAACACCATGGCGATGTCCCGGGCCTTGGCGGGCAGGTCCGTCACGTCCCTGCCATCAATATGGATGCGGCCGCCATTCGCGACCTCAAGGCCGGATATCACGCGAAGAAGCGTTGACTTTCCACAACCCGAAGGCCCCACCAGGACAACGAATTCACCCGAGGAGATATCGATGTTGACGTCCTTCAGCGCCGCGAACGTTCCGAAGTACTTGTGAATGTCGAGGACCCGAATGTCAGCCATCGCTCAAGAGAACCTCCGCCGTCACATGTCGCCACCGGAGTTCGGTAGCAAAATCCGCCGCGTTTTGAAACTCGGCACGCGACATCATAGCCCCGGAACGTGTCACCCCATGCCAGCCTCGTACAGTATCTTGATTCGTGTCGCTGGAGTCCGTTCGACGCGACCATCCCCCGCCCTCGCTCTTGCGCCTGCTTGCGGACTTCGAGCCAGCGGGAGACCAACCCGATACGCTCCGGAAACTCGTGGACGGACGGCAGGCGCGCTGTCTCTCGAGCACCTAGTGCAGTGAGTGGAATTCCAGGAACACAATGGACGCAGTCGCCCCGGATCGTGGACGTGCGACTCCTTCAGCAACCTCGCCTTCTCGCGAACTCCTCCAGGAACCCGTTCGCGGCATCCATAATTTCGGCTGGCAGCGATCCGGTCTCCTCGCCCAGGTCGGCCCGAATTGCGTGCCAGAGCGGCTCCATCGTCTTCTCCGCATCGGTCCGTTCCATCATTCCCTTGACGAACCGTCCAAGGTTGGCGACGACCGCCGAGATCAACGAGGCGATCAACCCGGTTCGGTCTTCGTCTTTCCTGTCCAGCCGCAACGCCTCCTCCAGCCACGTCAAGGCCTCCGCCCACTCGCCCCGAACGGCCAGAACATCCGAGACCAGGAGAAGCGCAGCGCAGCTCTGCGGGAGGAGTTCTGCTGCCCGACGGGCGTGGTCTTCCGCTTTCCCGTAGCGCGCCACGCCTCACCGCACTCTAGCGACACCTCAAGAATCCGTCCACAAATCGTCTCCGCTGCCGCACGCTCGCCAGCGTGACACAGTATGCTCGCACCTTTCGCAAGCGAGCCTGAAACAACCTGAAGCCGCTCCGGCGGGACGGCGCGATGACTATACCCGGCAGCCCTTTCCCACGACGTGGCAGCTTCGTCGTACTCCACCGCCAAGGCATGGCCCAGGCCACAAATGAACAGGGCGGCTGCAAAGCGCAGATCTTCCGGATCGTCCGGACGGGCATAGTCCGAAATCTTCCGCCACGAAGCGATGGCCTCCTCGTGTCGGTCCAACTCTTGCAAGTCAAATCCGCGCAACGCAAGTGCCAGAACCACCCTGTGCCGCAGGCTTGGAGGATCACCCGGAACAGTCCATTCTCCAGCCCGCTTCCAGGCAGTCACCGCTTCGTCACGGCGGTCAGTCTGTGAAGGGGCCCTGACCATACGAGAGGCAGCAAAGAATCCTTTGGCAATGAGAGTTTTGCCAAATTGTTCATTGCCGACATTGACCTGTGCGGGATGCGTGGCCGGAACCGCGGTTTCGAGGAGCGGGAGCACAACGCGACAGTGCAGGAGTCGAGGCGGGTTCCCGGATGGCAATCGCGCCACTTATCGGTCCTTGCTGCTTGGTGTAGGTTGTCGTCATGACGCTGGCATCCGTTCAACGCGACAATCCCTTTGCTCCCGTGACGCCGTCGCTCTTCCGCCTGGTTGCGGACTTCGAGCCGGCGGGGGATCAACCGGACGCGATCCGGGAACTCGTGGACGGACTCATTGTCGGGGAGCGCGACCAGGTGCTGCTCGGCGTCACCGGATCCGGCAAGACCTTCACCATGGCCCAGGTGATCGAGCGCATGGGCCGTCCGGCACTGGTGCTGGCGCCCAACAAGACCCTTGCGGCACAGCTCTACAGCGAGTTCAAGGGCTTCTTTCCGGACAATGCCGTCGAGTACTTCGTCTCCTACTACGACTACTACCAGCCGGAAGCCTACGTTGCGCGGACCGACACCTATATCGAAAAGGAATCGAGCAGGAACGAGCAGATCGACCGCATGCGCCACTCGGCCACCCGGGCCATCCTGGAGCGCCCCGATACCATCATCGTTGCCAGTGTTTCATGCATCTACGGAATCGGTGACGTCGAGAGCTATTCGGCGATGACGATGTCCCTGCGCCAGGGCAAGGAGTACCGCCGCGACTCCATCATGCGGAGACTCGTCGAACTGCAGTACACCCGCAACGACACCGCCTTCCAGCGTGGCGCCTTCCGGGTGCGCGGCGATTCCATCGAGGTGTTTCCCAGCCACCTCGAGGACGGCGCATGGCGCATCTCGCTCTTTGGTGACGAAATCGAGACCATCGAGGAATTCGATCCCCTCACCGGACAGCGCGCCGGCGAAATGCAGCAGGTCGTCGTTTATCCCAACAGCCACTACATCGTTCCCAAGCCGACGCTCCACCAGGCTGCGAAGGCGATCCGCGTGGAACTTGACGAGCGGCTGCAGTTCTTTCGCGATTGCGGCCGGTTCCTCGAGGCAGAAAGACTGGAACAGCGCTGCACCTTCGATCTCGAGATGCTCGAGGCGACCGGCATGTGTGCCGGCATCGAGAATTACTCCAGGTTCCTCACGGGACGCGCTCCCGGGGAGCCGCCGCCGACCCTGATGGAGTACCTGCCGGACAACGCCATCATCTTCATCGATGAGTGCCACGTTGCCGTGCCCCAGGTGGGCGGCATGTTCAAGGGGGACTTCAACCGCAAGTCGACACTCGCCGAATACGGTTTCCGACTGCCAAGCTGTGTCGACAACCGTCCTCTCAAGTTCGAGGAATGGGAGGCGATGCGCCCGCAATCGATCTTCGTGTCGGCGACGCCGGGACCCTGGGAACTGGAAAGGACGGGAGGCGCCTTCACCGAACAGGTGATCCGTCCCACCGGACTCGTCGATCCCCCATGCATCGTGCGTCCGGTGGCAACCCAGGTCGATGACCTGATGGCCGAATGTGCCGGAGTCACCGCGGCAGGTCACCGGGTTCTTGTCACCACACTCACCAAGCGCATGGCCGAGGCGCTGACAGAGTACCTGACTGAAGCCGGATTGCGTGTGCGCTATCTCCACTCCGACATCGACACTCTGGAGCGTATCGAGATCATCAGGGACCTGCGACTGGGCGCCTTCGATATCCTGGTCGGCATCAATCTCCTGCGCGAGGGACTCGACATTCCCGAGTGCGGACTCGTTGCCATTCTCGATGCGGACAAGGAGGGGTTTCTGAGGAGTGAACGCTCCCTCATCCAGACCATCGGGCGGGCGGCACGCAACGTGGACGGACGGGTCATCCTCTATGCCGACCGCATGACCGACTCGCTGGAACGGGCCATCGGCGAAACCGAACGCCGCCGTGACAAACAGATGGCGTGGAACGAGGAACACGGCATCACACCGGAGTCGATACGCAAGGGCATCCCCGACTCGCTCCAGAGCATCGCCGATGCCGACCACGTCACGGTTGATACAGGCATCGCCGGTGACAGTGTGAACGCCGGCGCCACCTTCGAGGAACGCCTCGACGACCTGCGCCAGCGCATGCGCGAAGCGGCCAGCAACCTGGAGTTCGAGGAGGCAGCGCGCCTGCGCGACGAGATCCGCCGCCTCGAGGCCGTCGATCTCGGAATTCGCGACGCGCCTCTCGAGACCGCTCTGGCGCGCCAGCCGCGGCGCCGGCCCCGCGGGCGCCGGGGACCCTGAGAGGCGCCCCATGGGTTGCGCCCTTGTCACCGGTGCCGGCCGGCGCCTTGGCCTCGCCATGGCAAGGGCACTGGCGGCCGACGGATGGCCGGTTGCTCTGGCCGCCCGGAATTCGTTCACTGAGGCGCGCGCCGAGGCCCAGGACATCACGGGTCGAGGTGGAAAGGCCCTGGCGATCAGCGGCGATCTCGCGGACCGCCAGACACCGGCGCGGCTGATGGGCGAGGCCATGGAAGCACTCGGTCCGGTGACGCTTCTGGTCAACAACGCCGCCGTCTTCATCGACGACAGTGTGCGCACCGCCGACCCGGACACCATCGACGCCAACGTCAACACCAACCTCATTGCGCCCATGCTGCTCACACGGGCCTTTTGCGGACAGTTGCCTTCCGCGACACAAGGGTGTGTCATCAACATGCTTGACCAGCGCGTGGCCAATCCGACACCCCGTTACATGTCCTACACGGCATCGAAGGTGGCGCTCGAGGCGATGACGCGGACATGGGCGCTGGAACTCGCTCCTTCTGTCAGGGTCAATGGGATCGCTCCGGGCATGGCCCTGCCGGACCACCGAAGCGATGACGCCGCCATGGCCCGCTGGACAGCCGGCTTCCCCATGGGACACGGGACAACTCCCGAGGAAATCTGCGATGCCTTGAGATTTCTCGTCGTGGCGCCGTCCGTGACGGGACAGGTCATCCATCTCGATGGCGGCCAGCGTCTTGGCTGGCAACATCCAGCGGGTGGCTACCCGCTCGGGCCCGACGTGGCATGAACCGCGCCCGTGTGTTCATCGAGGGCCTGGAACTTGAGGCCTCGATCGGCATCCTCGATCACGAGGCGGCGGCCAGGCAGCCACTCATCGTCGATGTCACACTCGAACTCGAGGGAACCCCATGGAAACCCGGGCGCCTCGAGACCACCGTCGACTACCGTTGTATCGTGGCACGGGCGGAAGACATCATCGGCCGTGGTCACATCCGGCTGGTCGAGGACTTTGCCGAAGACCTGGCGGAAGCCTGCCTGGAATTGCCGCATGCCGCCACGGTCACCGTGCGCGCCGTCAAGCCCGATGCCGTGGTGGCGGCACGTGCCGCCGGGGTCGAGATCACGCGGGTGCGCGATCCCGACGATGTCAGGTGGCCACCAGCTGAAGACGCGCCGTCTGCAGGTGGTTGAGGACAATGTCGGCGGCACGGTCGGCGTCACGCACGCCAAGGGCCTCGAAGAGTTGGCGATGGTCATGGTTGTAGGACTCCATCGCCTGCCCGGTGAGCACCTTGTCCTTCATGGCGCTCCATTGGCGGTGTCCGCGAACATGATTGATCCGCCGGTAGAAGGAGCACATCAGCGGATTGTGGGTGGCCTCGGCAATCAACTGGTGGAAGATGCGGTCCTGGCGTGTGAATGATTCCGGCTCACCCGACGTCTCGAGGGCATCCAGGGCAGAGCCGAGCCGGCCGAGATCGCGCATGGTGGCGTGGACCGTGGCGAGCCGCGCCATGTGGGGCTCCACGGCGATCCGCACATCGATCAGTTCGAGGGGACTGGTGATTTCGGCAATATCGGGATTCTCGGCGTCATGGCTGAAGGTGACAAACGTCCCGCTTCCGGCCCGGCGGGAGACGAGGCTGCTGTCGCAGAGCAGGCGCAGGGCCTCGCGGATGGTGGTCCTTGAACAGGAGAAGGCTTCGGCGAGGGCCCGTTCGGCAGGCAGGCGTTCGCCATCGACATAGATGCCGTCAGCAATGGCGGTGCTCAGCCGGGCCGCAATGGCGACGGCGGTTCCGGCCCGCGGCCGCGGAAGGGGCGCGGTGTGGATTGGACTCATCGCTGGTGTTGACATGGGCGTGATGTGCGTTCTAGGGTTTTTCAGGATTGGTTGCATTGGTTCACAATTGGTATAACTGGCGGGTCATCGATCGTCAAGCATTCTCCCTCCCCTTTGTGGGACAAGGGAGTTGCGAACAACAGGGGACGAACACCGCATGGCATTCCCGGACAGCTCACCCTATGTGATCATCGGAGCCGGCATCCACGGTCTCTCGACAGCCTACCACCTGGCCCTTGAACTCAAGGCCCGGGGACGCGGTGGTGGCGAGGACATCCTCGTTGTGGACAAGACGGGGATTGCAGCCGGCGCCAGCGGCATCGCCTGTGGCGTGGTCCGCAACAACTACTACCAGCCGGCCATGCGCGAGCTCATGGCGCAGTGCGTCGAGGTCTGGGAAAGCGACCCTGAAGCCTACAGCTATCACCCGGTCGGCTACATGCAGATTTCCAGCGAGTCCATGCATGAGGACGTCGCCACGATCTACCAGCAGCAGCAGGCAATCGGCTACGAGTCGGCGTTCATTGAGGGCGCCGACGACTGCATGACCTACATGAAGTCACTGTTTTCCGACTGGCGGGCCCGGAACATCACTTCAGTCCTTCACGAAAAGAAGGGTGGTTACGCCAACAACACCGCATCCATCTACGGGCTTGCCTCCAAGGCGGAAAGCGAGGGTGTGCGCATCCTCACCGGCTGCAACGTCACCGGTTTCAGGCGCTCGGGCGAGGCGGTGAGCGCTGTCATCACGGACCGGGGCGCCATCGAAACCGACATGGTCGTGGTAGCCGTGGGGCCGTGGGTTTCCCAAGTCTGGAACATGCTCGATCTCCCCGAAAGCGTCTCCATCAAGGGCGCGGACGGCACGGTGCATCACGGCATCGACATGTGGCGCTACTGGTGCCTTGAAGAGGGTACGCTCGGCGTCGATCCGAACCTGCAGAAGACGAACGACGGCGGCATGCCGCCGGTCATCCATGTCGACACTGATGCTCCGCTCCATTCCGACATCGACAACTCCGTCCTCACCGAGGAGATGTGGGGCATCTACTACAAGCCCGACTTCAACTTCGCCGGTATCCAGGGCGGCGCCATGCCCTACGAGGTCACCACACCGGTCAACGAAGTGGCGCTCGATCCCTACGGCCCGGATTCGCCGGACTTCATCGTCGGCGACGAATTCGCCCACATGTGGTGTTCGGCACTGGCCCATTGCCAGGAGCGTTTCTCCGGGCAGATCAGACACTGGAAGAAGGAACCGTCGGGAGGCCTTGGCTGTTTCACGCCCGACAGCTTCCCGGTCTTCGATACGATGTGCGAGAATGTCCAGATCATCGCCGACTCCAATCACGGCTACAAGATGATCGGGGTCGGCAAGCTTGTGGCTGCCGAGTGCGTTGGTGAGACCATGGCGTTGCTCGAGCCGTTCCGCTTTTCACGTTATGCCGAGGGACAACTTCATCCGGTGTCGCACAGCCCCTTCCCGTGGAGCTGACACAGCCACCGGCCCTGACAATCCAGGGGACAAGGACCAACCATAGAGAACCGGCCCGAAGGGAGAGCAGGATCCATGCCGATGGACATCGAACGTTACGTTGAACAGGAAGGCCGTGCCGACAAGGTGCGCCAGGTGCGCGAGAAGATCGATGAACTGAACATCGACTACATCTACTACCAGTTCATTTCCGTGACCGGGCGCATTGTCGGCAAGGGTGTCCCCGCCGATCACTGGGAGACCATCGCCGAGCGGGGGTTCCAGCTGGTCTACGGCTCGGTCGCCAATCTCTACGTCGACCGGTACGGAAGCTACATCGGTTACGGTCCGGAATCGTCCGAACTCGTGGGCATCCCCGATCCGGAGACGTTCGTGCAGCTGCCGTGGGACAAGCGCGTGGCGCGGGTCTACTGCACCTGCTTCCGCAACCGCGAGGAACCCGTCAACCCGGGCGCCTACTTCACCGGTGACTGCCGCGGCAACCTGCGGCGCATCCACGACGCCTTCCAGGAAAAGCACAATGGCCTGCATCTGCGCCATGGCACCGAGCCGGAGATGATGTGGCTCAAGAAGGGCGAGAATGGCCTGCCTGATGGCGGGTTTTCCAAGCCGAACTGCTACCACATCGACCAGTTCGAGAGTCTGCGTCCGGTCTTCATGAAGGCGATCGAGTACAGCCGCGCCATGGGTCTCGACATGATCCAGGGCGACCATGAGGACGCACCGGGCCAACTGGAACTGAACTTCCAGTTCGACGATGCCCTGCGCACCGCCGACCGTCTCACCACGTACCGGCAGATCTGTGCCCAGGTGGCGCGCGAGAACAACCTCGTGGCATGTTTCATGTCGAAGCCCTTCATGGGTGTCTCGGCATCGGGGTGCCACCACAATGTGTCCCTGTGGACGGGCGGGGCTGACGAGATCAACAGGCTTGGCCAGGATAACCCCGCGGGCATGGTGGAGAACTTCGCCTATCGCAAGGGCGGAACCAATACCTTCCTTCCGGACGGTTCCGATCCGCGCAAGCCCGGTCCCGTCGGTCTCAAGGCCATCGGTGGCGTCATGGCGCATCTCGGCGCCCTCACGGCCATCGGCTGCTCGACGGTCAATTCCTACCGGCGCCTGTGGGACACGGGTTTCTGGGCTCCGGTGTTTGCCGACTGGGGATACCAGAACCGGACCACCGGCATGCGCGTTTCGGCGCCGGGACGTTTCGAGTACCGGGCCGTGGACTCCATGGTCAACCCCTACCTCATGGCCGGCGCCTTGCTGCAGTCTTTCGACGACGGCATCGACAACGATCTCGATCCCGGCGAACCCGAGGAACGCAACATCTATCAGGCCATGGAAGAGGGCAAACTGGTCAAGAAACTGCCGATGTCCCTGGGTGATGCCCTCGAGCGCCTGAGCGAAGACGAGGTGATCAGGTCATCGATGCCGGGGGACATGTACAAGGTCTTCATGCACTACAAGACCAACGAGTGGGAGACCTTCATGGCCACCGTCACCGAATGGGACATGGAGACCTACTGGGATTGCCTGCCCTGACAGGCGCATTGTCAGAGCGGCAGCGGGACCCGTCCCGCTGCCGGGCGAAGACAAGGGGAGACAACAAGGCATGTGTGGCATTGCAGGCATCATTCACCGCAACAGGTCGTCCGACATCGGCTCGGAAATGACTTCCATGTTGCAGTCGCTCAAGCACAGGGGGCCGGACTCAACGGGATTTGCCATCTACGGCATGCCCCGGGAGGACGAGTTTGTCCTGCGCTTCAAGGTCGCCGAACAGGAAGACGCGGCGAAGGGCTACAACATTCACCAGGAGATTCGGGATCGCCGGGCCGAAGTCGACCGCCGTCTCGCCGAACTCGGAGTGGAGGTGGTCGAGACCGTGGACGCCACGGAGTACGCCTATCGCTACCGCATCAGGCATGGCGGCGACATGCGCAAGGTGGCCGACTACGTGGAGGACGTGACCTCCACCGAGATCCTCTCTCTGGGCAGCCGCCTTGAACTGATCAAGGATCTGGGAGATGCAACGACCGTGTCGGACCAGTACGCGCTTCGGGGCTTCAACGGCACCCATGCCATCGGGCACACGCGCATGGCCACGGAATCGGATGTCGACATCCGTTCCGCCCATCCCTACTGGGCCTATCCCTACAACGACATCGCCGTGGTGCATAACGGCCAGCTCACCAACTACTGGATCATGCGCCGGGAACTCGAGCGCAGGGACTTCCGCTTCATGTCGAGCTGCGACAGCGAACTCATCTCTGTCTACCTCGCCGACAAGCTGCAGGACGGCGTCGACCTGGAAGAAGCCATGGTGCAGTCGATCGACGAGTTCGACGGAGTCTTCACCTACCTCGTGGCAACAACGGACAAGCTGGGCATGGCCAAGGACGACATGGCTGCCAAGCCCATGGTGCTCTACGAGAGCGACGACCTGGTGGCCATGGCCTCCGAAGAAGTCGCCATCCGCCAGGTCCTGCCCCACGAGATCGACACACACGATCCCTACGACCGGGAGGTTCGGGTATGGCAGAGCTGAACGAGACCGCGCGTTCCCACGACATGGGGCTGCACACCGAGCAGCTCACCGGACGCACGCAGCAGAGGTTCTTCGATGTCAGCGAAGAGGGGAACCATCTCTACCCGGAAGCCTTTGACGTCGATTTCAACAAGCGCGCCACCATCGATGCCGCCGACATGGATGCCCGGGACGTGAACCGGAAGATCCGTGACCTGATGGCCGAAGGATACGGCTCCATCGTTGTCCGCAACCCCCAGGCCCGCCATTCCCTGGCCGTGGGCATCCTGCAGAGGCTCAACCTGACCTTCGAAGGAAGCCTCGGGTACTTTGGCGTCGGGCTCATTGACGGCCCCAACGTCCGGGTGACCGGGCGCGTCGGCTGGTCATGCGCCGAGAACATGATGGCCGGCACCGTGATCGTCGAAAAGAACGCCGGCTCGACCTTCGGGGCAGCCATGCGTGGCGGCGACCTCGTCTGCATGGGCGATGTCGGTTCGCGGACCGGAATCGACCAGAAGGGCGGCACCATCATTGTCGGCGGCCGGACAGGTGCCTTCTCGGCGTTCATGATGCAGCGGGGCCGCATGATCGTGTTGGGCAACGCGGGCAAGAACCTCGGCGACTCGATGTATGACGGAACAATCTTCGTCGGCGGCACGATCGAGAGTCTCGGTGTCGATGCCGTGCCGGGGGAGATGTCCGATCTCGATTGCGCCTGGCTTGAGCGCAAACTCGGCATGTATGGCCTCAAGGCGCCGGACGGCGTCGCCAACATGACCAAGATCGTCGCTGGCAAGCAACTCTGGAACTACGACAATCTTGAACCGTCAGAGAAGAAGATCGTTCTCTAGGGGCGGTGGGAGACAACCGGAAAATGACCGCAGACGCAAACGGCAATGGCCGCAACAGGGAAATCCTCGGCGAGAATTTCATGTTCCCGCCGCGGGTGGTCGACGACATCCACATCAAGGCCGAGCTCGGACGTTACCGGATGCGCGGCATGGCCCTGTTCAAGAAGATTCCGACCTGGGACGATCTTACCTTCCTTCCGGGTACCCTCACCCGATTCGTGATCGAAGGGTATCGCGAGAAGTGCCAGACACGGACCGTGATCGGCCCTCGTGCCGGACGCCCTCTGGTTCTCGACATTCCGGTCTACGTCACCGGCATGAGCTTCGGCGCCCTGAGCTACGAGGCGAAGACCGCGCTGGCCCGCGGCGCCACCATGGCCGGCACGGCAACGTGTTCCGGCGAAGGGGGCATGATTCCCGATGAGCGCCGCTACTCGGAAAAGTGGTTCTACCAGTGCATCCAGTCGCGCTACGGCTTCAATCCGCATCACCTGAGGCTGGCCGACGGATGCGAGTTCTTCATCGGCCAGGGCTGCAAGGTCGGCCTTGGAGGCCATCTCATGGGTCAGAAAGTCACCGACCAGGTGGCCGAGATGCGATCCCTGCCTGCGGGTATCGACCAGCGCTCGCCGGCGCGCCATCCGGACTGGCTGGGTCCCGACGACCTCGCCCTCAAGATTCAGGAGATTCGCGAGGCGACGGACTACCAGATTCCGATCCAGCTCAAGCTCGGCGCGGCGCGTGTCTACGACGACGTGCGCATGGCGGTAAAGTGTGATCCCGACTCCATCTACATCGATGGCATGGAGGGCTCGACCGGGGCAGGCCCCCATCTTGCCACCGAGGAGACCGGCATTCCCGGAATCGCCGCCATACGCCAGGCCAGGCGGGCGATCGATGATCTTGGCAAACGTGGCGAGATCACGCTCATCTACGCCGGTGCGGTGAGAAACGGCGGTGACCTGGCGAAGGCAATCGCTCTGGGCGCCGATGCCGTCGCCATCGGAACCACCGCCATGATGGCTCTCAACTGCAACAAGGACATCCCGGAGGCGGACTTCGAGGGGACCATCGGCGTTCCTGCCGGGTACTGCTACCACTGCCATACCGGCCGCTGTCCGGTCGGCGTCGCCACCCAGGATCCGGAGTTGCGCAAACGCCTCAACCCCGACGATGCGGCCGAGCGCGTCTACAACATCCTCCATACACTGACCATCGAGTGCCAGATGATGGCGCGGGCCTGTGGCAAGACCAACGTCCACAGCCTCGAACCGGAAGATCTGGCCGCATTGACCATGGAAGCCTCGGCCATGGCGGGCGTCCCCCTCGCCGGGACCACGCACACCGTCGGCGTCGACGACTACCACCACCTCTGATTTGGGCAGGAAACGCAGATGACAGGCACAACCGACCAGACGGCCGACGTCGACTACTTCCTCACCTCGGACGGTCTCGACACGTCCCGTGAGAAGGAGATCGGCCAGCACATCGGCTATCGTTACGACGTCAACCTGCTTCCCGACTACGACCGGTTGACGCCGTTTCTGAAGACCTACATCGAACTCATGGGCTGGGACGATCTCAACTGGCTCGAGGATGTCCACATGGGCTACGAGGAAGGCCATGCCGCGGTATTCGATCGCAATGCGAACGGCTGGATCCGGGTTCCCGACTCCATGGATCTGCCGGACAACCAGCAGGACCGCGACATGATCGCCCGCGAACTCCTGATCAAGTTCCAGATGTCGGATCGCCACCCCATGCGCGATCTCTACCGCGCCTACCGCAAGTTCTGATCATTCCCTGCCGGTGGTCCGCCCGAGCGGCCACCGGCAGCAGCACCCACCCTCCCATCCCGGAAAGGCCCGACGATCCGCGCACCATGATCCCCGACTGAAAGGTGATCGGTCAGGACAACATTCCGTGCGGATCAACGACCCATGGCGTATTTGCCTTGTGTTGGACACCAAACGCGCCGGGGTTGAGGTTGTCGATTACCGTTGGGAGAAACCGTGATGAGCCTGCTTGAAGAACCATCGCATCCCGGCGAAGTCCTGAAGGAACTGTACCTCGATCCACTGGACGTGGGAGTGACGGCCCTGGCCCGCCGTCTCGGCGTTCCTCGCACACGGATCGAACGTCTTGTGAAGGGCATCACCGGCATGACGCCTGACACGGCCTTGCGCCTTGCCCGCGCCTTCAACACACCCCGGCTTACTGGATGAACATGCAAAGCAGTTATGACATGGCTGCGGCATCCAGGGAGGTTGACGTGTCGGGCATCGAGCCTCTTGTTGCAGCCTAGTCGGAACTTCATCGGCTCCCAAGTGGCCGGGCGTCTCCCAACGTGATGATTTGACGTCATTGTTGGGCTGAGTGCCGTGGTCTCAATCTGTCATGCTTATGGGAACAGTGCGATCCGGGTTGACCTCCAGGAGTTCGAAGGCGCGGCTCTGCAGCCGGGTCCGCCGTGTGACGATGGTCGTGCGTTCCTTGCTGGCGCCAGGCAGACGGACGACGTTGACGACGACGCTGGCAAGATCGTCGATGAGGGTGCGGAAGCTGTGCACCGGCAAACCGTCGGGGGTCTGTCTGGTCTGCGCCTTGCGCCTGGCCGACGGCGACGCTCGAGCCTTCTCCACCGGCGTGGCGCGCTGGTGCCGCGCCGCCTCACGATCATCGTCCTCGAAGAGCAGCGGCGCCAGGCGCTGGCGCATGTGCCATTCCACATAGTAGGCCAGCATGCACAGGAACACATGTCCGCGGACATGATCGGTGGTGTAGACGTAGACTGGCCGGATCTTGAGGTCACTCTTGGCGACGCGGAAGGCGCGCTCCACGGTGGCAAGGCTCTTGTAGGCCTCGACAGCGGCATCGGGCGCGATGTCCGCAAGGCTGGTGCGGATGACATAGACCCCGTCGAAGCGGGCCTCCTGATCGATCCTGTCTTCACGACGGCGCCAGGTCAGGGAGGTGTCGGTGATGGTGATGTCGAAGTGCTTTTCGACCTTGCGGCGGTTGGCGTCGCGGCCGACGCGGTGGCCGATCCTCGCCGCCCCTTTGAGGGTTCCGGCACGGACCGATGCGGCGATCGTCTCCAGTACCTCCCCGGTGGCCTCGAGCAGGGCCTCGCGCTTGCGCCGGCGTTCCTCTCGCAGGCGCGGGTTGAGGCATACCATGAGGCGTTCTCCGGGGAAGTCGGGGCTGGTGATCTCGGCCACCGCATCCGCCACCAGAGCCTCCGGTGAGAGCGCCGGCTCGGGCCCACGGCTGAGCCGGCGCAGGTCGGCCGCCTTCAGGGCCGAGACCCAGGCCAGCCCCGCCGGCTCGAGGTCCTCGCGGATGCGGGCCGTGGTGATCATGCCCCGGTCCCCCACCAGGGCCACGCGGGCCATGCCGAAGCGCTGGCGGATCCGGGCCACCTGGGAGGCCAGGGTCGCCGGATCCGCGGTGTTGCCAGCAAACAGCTCCACCGCAATGGGACACCCCCCGGAACTGCACAACAGGCCGAACACGATCTGCTGCTTGCCCTTCTTGCCGTCACGGTTGTGACCGAAGGCGGCCAGCGGGCACATCCGGCCTTCAAGATAGGAACTCGACACGTCGTAGAGGATCAGGGTCGCATCCTCCAGGTGGCGCCGTGCCAGGACCCGCTCGATCCAGCGCTGGCGGGAGAGCAGCCAGTCGAGCATGGCGAGCATCTCGTTGCCGGTCACAGGTCCAAGGGAGAGCAACGGTCCGAGGCTGCTGGTGGCGGTCTGCGGCGACAGCCGCCGTGCGGTGGCGAGCTTGGAGTCCGGGTTCAGGACCCGGGCGACGACGGCCGCCAGCGCCAGCTGCCGCTGACGGCTCTCATGGCGGTGCAGCAGGCGCTCGAAGCCGAGCCGGCGACAGGTGCCGAGCACGGCCATGACATGGCCATGGGCCAGGGAGCGCTCGACGGTCATGAGATCACCGACATCACCGACAGCGACACCGCCCTTGAGCACGGTGCGGAAGCCCTCGACGACATGATCGGGGAGCATGGAGAGGTTGGCGATGGTCTTCTTCCTGATTCTGGATCCCTCGCGCCAGGCCTGTCTCAAGAGCACGGCGGGTTTGCCGGCCTGGTTGGGGACGCGTTCGATGTTGAAGGCCATGGGGCATCCGTTATGGGAACACACAACAGACACTAATTCCCCACATATCGCCTGTCAACACTCCGCTATCCCCAACATATCCTCTCTCCATTATGGGAACACAATGCCAGTTTACACACCCCCGATCACGCCGATTGCACAACCAATTCAGCGAGTTAGATCAGTTGAATGTCGATGAAGTTCCGCCTAGTTGACTCTCAATCGGCCCTCGCAACAGAGGAGGCGCTCCAAAAGGTCGCGATTCGATGCCATGGTAGGGCTGGGTGCCCGGGTCCTGACTTGCCACGCTCACGGGAACAGCCCGGTCGAGGAAGGTACCAAGCGTCAATCGTGCGTAACCGGAGGGTTGGCTGTCGCTGCGTGCCAGTCGGGCAGGAACGCGAGGGCCCGCGGCGCTCCAGGTGGCGAGGCAAACAGGGCATTGTGCCAGAAGAGTGCCACGGCGAAGGGATCGTCCCCCGGCAGGTCCTGAACGACGCATGGCAGAATCCAGGTCTGGCTGAACTGCTCGAAATGAAGGGTCGCCCTGCCAGCGGCAACGAGAGCGGCTGCGTCCGGCGATTGCCGGGAGAACTGGGCGAACAGACGCGGCTCAAACTCCCGCGATGCCTGGAAGTAGGTCGCTGCCAGGTGTTTCAAACCCCTCTCGAAGCGTTCCCGGGGATCATGGGTGCCCGAGACCGTCTGGCGAAAGAGAGCAGCCGAGGCGGCTGGATCCCTTTCGAGAAGGACGGTCCGGATGTGGCCCGGCACGCTTGCGTCAGCGAGAACGACACGGGGTGTCATGGCGCTTGATGGACGCCCGCTATCCCGGCGCATGGCATGCTGGCGGACCAGGCATTGCCAGGCCATGAACGCGTCACACAGGGCACGCTCCCCGGTCATTATTCCTCAGGAACCGCCGAGCCCGCCGCCGAAGAGATCGAAAAGGATGGCGGCGATTTCCCCTTCGAGGGGGAAGGACAGCATGCCGAGCACCGAATATCCGAGGATCCAGGGCAGGGCATAGAAGCGGAACAGGAAGAAGAACCAGGCGACGAACAGCGGCACGACGGGGTCGATAAGGAATCCCGGCGTCACCGGCCGGAAGACCCGCAGGACCGGATCCGTCAGCATGACGAACGCCCGCATGAAGAAGAAGTCGGATGTCACGGGAAGGAAGATGTTCATGGCCGCACGGCCAATCAGCGTCCACATGATGGCGCCAAGGATGTAGTCAAGGCCCACCACCCACCAGGGAAGCACAGCCGCCAGGCTGGTCATCGGATCACGGCTCCCGGGCTTGTCATGAACAAGACAAGGGGGGCGGACAGTCCTTGTCCACCCCCCTTGCAATCAACAGTCTTCAACGATGCGTCAGTGCGTTTCGGCCAGGATCGACTTGCCCGTCGGAACGCGGGTTTCATCCACCATGGCCTGCATCTCGGCATCCGGTGCTTCCGTGATCAGCGAGACCACGACCATCGCCACCAACGAGACCGGCATGCCGATCATGCCGAACCGCAGATGGTCGATCGACCACAGCTGATCACCACCGTTGTAGACGTGAACCAGGTAGATCGTCCCTGCCACGAAACCGGCAACCATGCCGGCGATCGCCCCCGGCTGATTGGCCCGCTTCCACCAGATTCCCAGAACCAGCGGGAAGAACAGGCCCGAGCATGCAAAGCAGAAGGCCCATGCCACGGCCCCCAGTATGCCCGTGAGCTGCAACGACGCGATCAGCGCTGCAAGGACACCGATAACCACCAGAAGGACACGCGCCACAATCAGACGACGCTTCGTGTCGGCCTTGGGATCGATGATCTTGTAGTAGAGATCGTGGCTCAGCGCGTTGGCGATTGCCAACAGCAGACCGTCGGCAGTCGACATCGCTGCCGCCATGCCTCCGGCTGCCACGAGCCCCGAAATCACGTAGGGCAGACCGGCGATCTCCGGTGTTGCCAGCACGACGATGTCGGGCCTCATGAAGAATTCGTTGAGCTGGACGATGCCATCACCGTTCTGGTCGACCACCGACAGCATGCCGACCTCGGTCCAGTTCCTGATCCACTCGAGATTGCTGACATCGTCAATCGCCTTGCCGACCACTGCCGTTGCCAGATTCGGATCGAGAAGCTGGAGCTTGGTCAGGGTCGCCAGTGCCGGCGCCGTGAAGTAGAGCAGGAAGATGAAGAACAGGGACCAGCCCACCGACTTGCGCGCCTGACGCACCGAAGGCGTCGTGAAGTAACGCATGAGAATGTGCGGCAGGGAGGCCGTGCCCGCCATCATGCACAGGGCGAGAGTCACGAACTTCCATGAATCAAGCCCACCCTGCGGATCAAAGTGGGGCGTTGTCAGGACCTTCAGTCCGGCCACGGCCTGCGACGCCGCCACGAGGCCGTACTCCGCCTCGAGTTCGGCAATACGCAATGCCGCGTCACCATAGGTGAAGTGCGGGATGATGCCGAAGCCCTGGGCATTCGACATCCAGACCACGGGCACCAGATAGGCGATGATGAGGACGATGTACTGCGCCACCTGTGTCCAGGTCACGCCGCGCATGCCTCCCAGCATCGAACACAGCAGGATGCCAAGGAGACCGAACCACACACCGAATTCGAATGGAATGGCAAGGGCCCGGGCAGCAATCGTGCCGGTCGCGTTGATCTGCGCCGTGACATAGGTGAACGACGCCACCACGAGGACCACAACGGCGCAGAACCGCGCCAGGTTGCCCCCGTAACGGGTGCCGATGAAGTCGGGAACCGTGTAGCAGCCGAACTTCCTGAGATAGGGCGCCATCAGGGCGTTGACAAGCACGTAACCGCCCGTCCAGCCAATGACAAACCCAAGATAGGGATAGCCCCCGAAGTAGATGCCTCCGGCGAGAGCGACGAAGGACGCACCGGACATCCAGTCCGCGGCCGTCGCCATGCCGTTGTAGAATGCCGGAACCTCCCGGCCGGCAACGTAGTAGGCGTCAACCTGCATGGTCCGCGAGAGCCAGCCGATGGTGGCGTAGATGACAATGGTGAAAAGAAGGAAAAGGATGCCGATCAGCTGGGCACTGGCGCCGAGCTGCTCGACAATGGCCATCAGGGCAAAGAAACCCAGGAATCCAAGGGTGTAGATTCCGTAGACCTTGCCCAGACGGTCGACGAAACGGGTTCCCCGTGTCTGGTCGCTCATGACATCCTCCTCAGTCGTCGCTCAGGCCGCATTCTTCATCGATGCGATCCTGCAGGAAGTTTTGACCAACGATCAACAGAACGAACACGATGAGCGACCCCTGAACGATCATGTAGTAACCGAGCGGGAACCCAAGGAACGAACCGCCGTCGAGATCCTTGGCAAAGAACGGAAACACGTATCCGAACAGGAACCAGATCGCCAGAACCCAGTAGGTCAGACGAGACGTCTTGGCCCAGTGAAGTCTTCTGTTATCCTGCGACATTCGCCGCCTCCTTCAACAGTTGGTGCCGTAGACAAGCTCCCGGTGCACGTGTCGAGTGCCAGGAGGGGCATCTGAAACGGCTCCCGGGATTATGGATGATGCTCTCACAATTTCAACAGGGTGTGGCGCGCCTGTTGAAGGCCGGGGTGTCTCCCGCATCTTCGCTCTCCAAAGTCCTGAAACTGCGCTTCGATCGCTCGAAGCTGGCTTCGGTCGACACCCTGGTGGAGTTCATCCACACGAGATCCTCCTACATCGCGCAGACGTCGCTCCACGGATACCTCAAGACCCGCATGGGCACGAGCTTCAGGGCGTGGTTCGAGGACGAGGCCTTCTCCGCCTCGATCCGCATCGCGTCAGTCAGGATCTTCCTTTCCTGCCTCTCCGACCTCACGGTCTTTGCCGTGGCAACGGCTGCCCGCCACACCGCCGTCGACGACGACACCCTGCAGGAACTCGCCTGTCATGCCTTCCGCAAGGCCGCCATGGCCGGGCTTACCGGTCAACCGGAGCGCGACGACCTCAGTTCGACATTCGATACCTTTGACCGGCGGGCCCGCATCGAGGACTGGCGCGCCGCGGCCGAGGGCCGCAGGGCCTTCGCCGGCAGTGAGGCGGACCTTGTGCGCCTTGCACCCGTTATTGATGAATACAGGGAACTCGACCGCGAGATCGTGACCAACTCGATCCGCTTTCGCTGGCGCGATGTCCGCGAGCAGGTTCGCCGGCGCATGGATGGCGACAGACTCCTCGGGGACTGGAAGGAACGTGTCGGGCGGGGAGTCACCGGATGCTGAGACCGGCAACCCGATACTGGCACGGTTTGACTCTGTGCCTTGTGTCAGGCGGTGCTGTGGCGCTGTGGCTCGCCGCACTCGCCTTGTGGCCATCGTGGCCGGAACACATGACCCTGCGGGCGCTCGCCATCGGCTCTGGCGCCCTTCTGGCCGCAGGCACCCTGCGGTGCGCGTTCACGGAGGGACGGCCAGTTCTTCGCGGCAGCGTGCCGCTCGCCGGTGGCGAAGGACGGCGCTTCCTTGACCACGCCCTGCGACAGCGAGGCGATCCTGCCGATGAGCGCTACCATCACCGGGCGCTCCCCGGCTCGGGTGCCGGGGCAGGCCGGCAGAGGCGAAACTGGTGAGATCGCGCCTGTCCATACAGGCCAGCAGCCGACGACCGAGCTGGTGCGTTGCAACCGACGCGGCGGGATCGATTTCGACAAGTTGGAGGCCGCCCGGCGGCGTCTCGGGATCGAAGGCGTCGGGGAAGGCTGGCCGGAGGAATTCAACGACCCTGCCTTCAGCCGGAAAGTGCCTGGGCTCGACGAAGAGTAACTGGACAGACAATGCGCGTTCTGCTCGATACGTCTTACCTGTTCGACGTCACGGCGCAGGGCTGAACCGTCATCATGGCGGTGGCCACAGCGGAGCCAGACGCATGAGGAGGAACGGGCCAACGGTCAATTGTCCGTGCTGCATCGAAAGATCGACATCAAGGCGCCGCTGCCCGTCAACCGGCGGACCGGCCATGAAATCGAGTGCCGCCAGAGCGATGTCCGCCTGGTCCCGGCGCACCTTGCCTGCCTGCGTCAGGGCCATGATAATCTCGCGATAGCCGACGACTTCGAGACGCAGGGCGCCAATGGGCCGATTGTCCCCGTCGAGAGCGAGGCGTCCCTGACCCCGGGCCACGACTGGCGGCCACTCCAGAACCAGGTCATCCAGGTCCACATAGCCGCCGGCGCGCCTCCAAGCATCCACGCGTTCCCTCGCCGTACCCCGGCCGGGCAGGGGACCCGCCACACGCACCCGCGCCAGGCCTCTCTCCACCCGCCCGGCGGATCCGCTCCCGATCGCCAGTCCCGTCATCTCCAGGAAGACATCCCGGCCTTCTCCTTCACTACCGGGGGACGAGACGAGGTCCAGCGTGCCGGCCGCGGCGACAGCTTCGCCCTTGCCGGACGTTACGGTCACGTCCTCAAGACTGATCTCGATGGCGCCCACCTCACCGGAGGCAAGCCCGACTGCGGCGCGGCCACGGGCCATGGTGATGTCGACGTCATGACGGCGTGCAGACGTCTCGACGGCGAGATTCTGCCTGTGGGGCAGCACCAGGGATAGACCGGACGGGTTCCAGGGATTCGTGATGATCACAAGCTCCGTCCCCTGCCAGATGACCCTTTCGTCGCCAGGTCCCCAGACCACGGTCGGCTGCTCGGCGGTCATGCGCATGGAAAACGGAAAGCCGCCCGTTGCCAGGCGTGACCAGGAGGCCTGCCAGTCCTTCTGCCGAGACGGCGCCGCAGCGTCATTCATGAGTCCCTCAAGCCTGAGCGAGAGACCGTGCCATGCTGCCGTGTAGAGGACCGCCAGTGCGACAACCGCTCCTGTGATCCACAGGACACGACGTCGGACCACGGGTCCCGAAAGAATCACTCTGCCGCTTGCGGCGCTGTGACGGCGCGGCGGGAACGGCGCCAGGCGCCGACGTTCTCGCGTACCATCAGGGCGCAGGGTGTGACAATCAGTGTCAGGACCGTGGCGAACGCCAGACCGAACACGATGGCGCTTGCCAGCTGGACCCACCACTGGGTCGAAGGTGCGCCCACACTGACCGCCCTGGTGACAAAGTCGATGTTGACCTGAAGCACCATGGGCATGAGTCCGAGAATGGTCGTGACCATGGTCAGGAACACGGGTCTCAGACGCTGTGCCCCGGTCCGCAGGATGGCCTCGACAGGATCCCGGACCGTCCGACGCAGTCTGTCAAAGGTATCGATCAGCACGATGTTGTTGTTGACGACAATGCCGGCAAGGGCAATCACGCCGATGCTCGACATGATCATGCCGTAGGGCTGGCCGGTCACAAGAAGCCCGATCATGACCCCGACGGTCGACATGATCACCGCAGACAGAATGAGGAAAGCCGAATAGAAACTGTTGAACTGCGTGACGAGAATGATGGCCATCATGAAGAGGGCAACAATGAATGCCCTGAGCAGGAATTCGGATGCTTCTTCCTGACTTTCATTGTCCCCCCGGAACTCAACCTCGACGCCGGGTCCCAGTTCGACCGTGTCCAGCCATGCCTGCAGGTCACGCACCAGTGTATCCGCCAGGACCCCCTCCTCGATATCAGCCGCGATGGTCATGACACGCTCGCCATCCACCCGCTGGATCCGGCCGACTCTTGGCCTGGCCGAGCGGTCCACGAAGTTCCTGATCGGCACATGTCCCAATGGCGTCTCGATGCGGAGCTGGTCAAGCCCGTCAAGAGTGCGCATACCTTCCGGGAACCGGGCCAGGACATCGATCTCCTCGTTCGAATCCTCGAGGCGCACCGTGGTGATGCGCAGCCCGCGGGTCACGAGCTGGATGATCGAGCCGACCGAGCCGACGTCCGCCCCGAACTTTGCCGCCTGGGCACGATCGACATTGACCTCCCACTGAATTCCGGGGATCGGACGGCTGTCATCGATCTCCTTCAGCCCATCCAGCGCGTCGAGATGGTTGCGCAGGGTGACAATCGCTTCCTCCAGCAAGTCCGGGTCCCTGGAGGATACCTGGATGGTGATCGGTTTCTCGGATCGTGGTCCACGTCTCTGCCCACGCGATTCGACATGGATGCCGGCAAGATCCGCGACTCTCGCGAGGACATCCTCGAATATGGCCGCCGCGGAGCGTCTCAACGACCAGTCGACGAGTTCCACGTTGACCCTCCCGATGGAGTCTTCGGCCCCCCGGGAATCCCCGTCCCCGCCCGATGTTGCAAAGATCGTCTCGAACTCGTCCATGCCGAGCAGTCGCTCCTCGACCTCGCGCACCAGGGTATCCTTTTCCGCCGTGGAGAGGTTGCCCCTGGCATGCACCTGGAACGCGGCCCTCTCGGGCTCGATATCGGGAAAGAACTCGACACCCTTGCCGTAGCGGGCGTAGGCGACCTGGGCCCCGGCCAGCAAAAGGATCGAAACCAGGAGAACCTTGACCGGGTGGCGCAGCAGAACACGCAGAATTCCGAGATAGAGACCGGTAAAGCCGCGCACGCCATCGAGGCTGCCCCCCGAGTCTTCGGACAGGGCGCGTGCCTGGTTGCTGTCGTGCCCGGTGCTCTTGCCGACCAACGATCCCAGGGTGGGCACAAAGATAAGCGCCATGGCCAGCGATGCGGAGAGAACGGCAATCAGGGTGATCGGCATGTACTTCATGAATTCGCCGACCATTCCCGTCCAGAACATGAGTGGAAGGAAGGCAACGAGCGTTGTCAGGGTCGAGGCGGTGATCGGCCACGCCATGCGGGAGGCGGCGGCAAAGTAGGCCTCGCGGCGATCAAGGCCTTCGGACATCTTCCTGTCGGCATACTCGGTCACGACAATGGCCCCGTCGACCAGCATGCCGACCGCGAGAATGAGGCTGAACAACACGACGATATTGAGGGTGAGGCCGGCGATCGCCAGAACCAGGATTCCTGTCAGAAACGACCCCGGTATGGCGACCCCGACCAACGCGGCCGATCGCCAGCCCAGACACCACACGATCACGACCATCACGAGAAGCACGGCTGTCAGCACATTGTTCTGAAGATCGGCCAGCATGAGCCTGATGCCCTTCGACTGGTCCCTCGAGAAGGCGACCTTCACGCTCGATGGCCAGCCGGCGCTTGTCTCCGCAACGACGGCTCTCACCTTTTCGATGGTCTCGATGATGTTCTCGCCGGTTCTTTTCGAGACCTCGATGGTCAGCGCCCTCTCTCCCTTCACCCGGGCGTGGACTCTGGCATCCTTGAATGTCCGCCTGACCTCCGCCAGGTCGCCGACACTGGCTGTCGCATCGCCCCTGATCTTGAGGGGAAGACCCAGTAAATCACTCACATCGTCGATCAGTCCGGGGACCTTGATTGCGAACTGTCCGGCGCCTGCATCCATCAGACCGACGGCCACCGGCCGATTGGAGTAACCGATGTCCCGCGCGATCTGCGCGACGTTGAGCCGGTAGCTCTCCAGAGTGACAGGGTCAACGATGACCTCGATGACTTCCTCGCGGTCTCCCTTGATGACGGCCTCAAGAACTTCGCTCACACCCTCGATGTTGTCCTTGAGTGTGCGAGCCAGGCGCAACATGGTTCGCTCCGGCACATGGCCCGACAGGCTCACCACGAGTACGGGAAACAGCGACAGGTTGATCTCGTGCACGGTGGGATCGTCCGTATCGTCAGGCAGGTCGTATCGGGCGACGTCTACCCTGGCCCGGACATCTTCAAGGGCAGCATCGGCATCAAATCCCGCCTCGAACTCGAGAGTGACATTGGCGCCACCCTCGTAGGCCGTCGACCGGACTTCCCTGACATTCTCGATACCACGCAGTTCCTGTTCCATGGGCTTGATCAGAAGACTGACTGCGTCGTCGGGCGAGATTCCCTCGTGGTGCATCGACACGTAGATGATGGGAATATTGATGTCGGGGTCAGACTCCTTCGGGATCGCAATGTAGACCGATACGCCGACGATCAGGAGCAGCACGAGGCCGAGCATGACCGTGCGGGGATGGTCGAGCGCGGCGTTGACCAGAGCGTTCACGATGTTCCCGAGGAACTGTCGGCATGGACAGGCGTGACGACTTCACCGTCGATGACGAATTCGTGACCCACAGTGATGAGTGTCACCCGTTCAGGGAGCCCGACCACGTGATATCCATCGTCTTCGGCAGAAATGATCGTCACCGGGAGAAAGCGGACCGTCGAATCCCCGCTGATGATCTTGACACCCAGTGTGCCCGAGTCGTCGAGAGACAAGATCGAAGGCGAAAGGAAGTGGCTGGGGACGGTCGCAAGCGGCAGTCTCACGAGTGTCGTCATGCCAGCCCGGATGGTGTTCTGAAGATTGGGAATGTCCAGTTCGACCCTGTAGGTCCGGGTCTGTTCATCGGCGGTGTTGGCGATGTAGCGCACAACTCCACTCACGGTCTCTCCCGTCGCCAGCGTCACCATGCCGCGGATCCCGGTTTCGATGCTTGCCACTCGGGTTTCGCTGACAAAACAGACAACCGTGATCGGATCGAGATCCACGATCTTGCCAAGCGCGTCGGCTGCACCGGTAAAGACGACCGACCCCTCCTCGATGTCGAGTTCCTCGAGAATGCCCGATATCGGCGCCGTGATCCGTGTTCGCTCGATATCGAGACGGATGGCCGCGAGGTCAGACCGCGCCCGCTCGAGTTGGGCCAGCGCCTCGGCCTCTGCGGCTTCGGACTGCCAGCCGCTCTCGGCCAGCCTGGACGCCGCCTCGTACTCGATTTCACGCAGACGGACACCTGACCGGGCCCGCTCCAGACGTTCCATGCGGTCGTCAGGGGCCAGTCGGGCAATCAGGTCGCCGGCGTCAACGAAGTCTCCTTGCCGCACCGCGACGGACTCGACACGGCCCCTTGTCTGTGCGCTGATGTCCACAATCCTCTGGGCGGCAGTCTGTCCCGTCAGGGTCAGTTCAAGCGCATGGGGACCCGCAACGCTCGTCGCAACCCTGACAGAGGTGGCAGGCGGTGCCTCAATCACGGATTCCGGTGCCGGCTCCGCCGCGCCCTGCGCTGCGGGCACATCGTCCCCGAGATTGCCGGACAGCACCCAGCCTGCGGCACCCATCGCGAAGACTACAGCGAGAATGTGGGAGATTTTCATGATGCCGGGTTCATCACGGGTCAGGCGCCGGTGATGACTGTTTTCTGAAGCATCACTATAGCGCAGTGCTGCCGGAAACTGGAGTCACCGGCTGACGCCCCTGGCGAGGCCGATGTGGCGTGCGGCCCACACCGGCGGCTCATTCCACACAAGTGTGGCAAGGTGTGACCCGATGTCCGGAGGAAAGGGTTTCGTGCGTGCTTCCTGGTGATCGAGGTGGAGCCACATGCACTCGATGGTCCCGCACTCACGCTCGCCGACCCGAAAGATGTGACCAATGTGGAGGCGCTTGGAATCGTGCCCGATGACAAGGCTGTCGAAGGAAAGACACTCGCCCTTCGACACTTCGGCAAGATAGCGGACATGGGTTTCCACCGTCACAAGAGCGCATCCGCTCCTGTCGTAGTAGGCGGTGCCGATGTCAAGGTGCGCCTGAAACGCCCACGAGGCGTCACTGGCAGCCACCACGAAGTATCCTTCGTTCATGTGGCCGTAGTGATCCGTCCAGGATGCGGGCACCTCCACCTTGTGGATGTCTGTAAACAGCGGATTGTCACCATTCATCTCGACTCTCCTGACCATCCGCCCGGGACATGTCAGCGTCTGGACCGATGCCGTTGTTGCAGATCAGGGATCCACCGCCTGCGGGTCTGGAGCGCCCCGAGACGTTCGATCGCCCCGGCAGCATCCCTGCTGTCCATGGCGATATCCCTGACCAGAAGGTTGCGGGCACGTTCACTCCCGTCGTCCGGAAGAAGCGGCCCTGCGGCACACTCCAGCATGATGGTCTTGCTGTCGGGCTGGAGCACGAGGGCCCGTTCGACATCTCCCGACGCCGTATCCTCGCTGGCATCGTAGGGCAATCCGTCCATGAAGGAACCCAGGGCCTCAATCAGGACCGCATGCCGGCAGCTCATGGCGGTGGTGAGCGCACATGAGCCTCGGCATTTTTCGGATGAACACGGACGGCCCTGACTGCAAGAGTGATGGACCTGCATGGCCCGCGCTGCCAGCTTGAAACCGGCCGGTGTTCCGGGATCTTCGACAATCCAGGCGACTTCGATGAGTCTCTCCCTCGGCACAGGCAGCCCGCGCAAGGTCGATGGAGCTCATTGGAGACAGTCCATGACAGGCGCGCCAGAGGCCGCACCTCCGTCAGGGCAGATGCGTCGGCAGGGCGTCGCGCAGCGGCCGGATATGCTCGATCTCTATACCGCAGCAACCTCCCACCACCTGCACACCGGCTTCGACACAGCCCCTGGCCCATGCGGTGAACTCTTCAGGCGAGACCGGTGTCTCCCTTCCCCGGTCGCGGTAGGTCTCGACATAGTCCATGCGCTCGGCTTCGGGATAGACGCAGACCGGCCCGTTCCATCGGGCGCGCACAACGTCAAGCGCCGCGTCGGTCGCCCTGATCGGGGAATGGAGGAGACAGACCACATCACCACCGAGCGCCATCACCTCGTCGAAGCCATCGGCAATGGTCTCGGGCGACGCATAGCCAAGCCGGGGCACCGACTCGCCCTCGTCCTGCCTGACCTTGAAGCCGGGCCACACCGGCAGGCCGGTCGCCAGACACGCCTCGACAACCCATTTTCGATGAATGCTGCCACCAGTCGATTCAGCGAGCAGGAAATCGACCCCGGCTTCTGCCAGAACATCGGCCTGCTGGCGGAGATTCGCCCGGGCCTGGTCCTCGGAGGTCTCGCTGCGGCGCTCCTCGTAGTCTCCTTCGCAGGCCACCCGCAGGCCGAAGTTCGAGACGGAACCGGCAATCAGCGGCGGCCGGTCCCCGGCCCTCCTGTCACGGGCGTCCTGTGCCAGCATGACGGCACGCAGGTTGAGTTCGACAACCTTGTCGCCGAGACCAATGGGCTCGAGATTGTGGCGCGCCGACGCATAGGTGTTGGTGGTGATGATGTCGACTCCTGCGGCGACATACTCCTCGTGCATGCGACGCACGGTGAAGGGATGGCTCTCCAGCGCCGCCGCCGCCCAGGCCAGTCCGGACATGGGCACGCCCATGCTGTGGAGACGGCTGCCGACGGCTCCGTCGAGCAGAATGATCTCGCGCCGCGCCAGGCGCTGTTCAAGATTCCCATACGTGCTCACGTCGATCTCCCCAGGCCGATTTCGCGGCTCGAACCATACATCATCGAAAGGGGATTACATCGATAACTGAAACGGTCAAGCCGCCAGCTTCGACATGTTTTCAAGGGTAACCGGGTGCCTGAAGGCAACGCCCTCCCCGTGGTCGCGGTAGGGATGCGCATTTGCAGCGCACCCCCCGCACAGATCCGGACGTGGTCGGTAAACCATCCGGCTCCTACCTCGGGTGTTTGACGGCGAACCGTTGGTCCGGCCACGGGTGGCGGATCGTCGTGCGTGGCCAAAGGATTTCGGCCATGCGCTCCAATCGCTTCCAGTTGAAGCGGTCTCGCTGGGACCGACGGCGTAGCTCCCGCATCCACAGGCGTTGCAGCCTGCGGCGGAAGCCCATGAGCCACCGGCCCGACCCCGGGACGGCGAAGTAGTTGAGCCAGCCATGACAGACCCGCCCAAGCCACGCGCCGACCTCCCAGATGTCGTGGTGCCTGCGCCTGCGAAGAACCTCCTCGATACGCGCCAGGGTCCTCGTGACCCTTTTCGCGACCGGTTTGCGACCAAGCCGGAAACGGCCTTGCCGGGTCACCGCGCAGAAATGCGTGAAGCCCAGAAAGTCGAACGTCTCCGGCTTGCCCTCCCCGCGCTGGCGCCGATCCGCCTTCGCGAACCGACCGAACTCCACGAGGCGGGTCTTGTCCGGGTGGAGGCTGAGGCCGAAGCGGCCAAGCCGTTCCCGAACGTCGCAGAGGTACTGCTCCGCATCCCGCTTGTACTGGAACCCGACCACGATATCGTCCGCATAGCGGACAATAATCGCTTCACCCTCCGGGGCATTCGGGCGCCATTTCCTGTGGAACCACAGATCGAGCACGTAGTGCAGGAAGACGTTGGCCAGAAGCGGGGACACAATGTTCCCCTGTGGCGTCCCTGTGCCCGTGTCCGTCCATGATCCGTCGTCCATGACGCCAGCACTCAGCCATTTCCGGATCAGGCGGGTCACCCGCCTGTCGCCGATACGATGCTCCACGAACTTCATCAACCAATCCCGCGGGATCGTGTCGAAGTACGCTTTCAAGTCCGCGTCGGCAATCCAGTTGACCTTGCGCCGTTCGATCCCGAAGGCCAGGGCATCGAGCGCATCATGCGCACCGCGGCCCGGTCGGAACCCGTAGCTGAAACCAAGAAACTCCACCTCAAATATCGGCGTCAGGATCACATCCACAACCGCTTTCTGGACGATCTTGTCCTCCAGTGCCGCGATCCCGAGCGGTCGTGTCCCGCCGTCCGGCTTGGGTATCTCTACCCGCCGCACTGGCGGCGCCCGGTACGCTCCCCCATGGTGCAGACGTCGGTGCAGGTCGAGCAGTCGCTCTTCCAGACCTTCGCCATAGGCCCCCCACGTCACGCCATCGACACCCGACGCCGCATCCTTCCTCAATGCGAGATAGGACGCGCCGAGCACCTCCGGCGTGATGTGGTGGAGAAGCGCCGTGAGACGCTCCTTCGGGTTTCTCTCTACAGCTTGCCGTATCCGGTCGGCCGCCTGTGTCACGCTTGCCCGACACTGCGTCCGGTGCGTGCTTTGGCCTCCCGGATTCCCCTTGGTTGAGGCCCTTTCCTCCGGTGACTCCGCAGGAGCATGCGCCCCCTTGTTCGCCACCCTCTCAGGTCGTATGGCCCCATCCGACTTCTTCAGACCGTTCATCATAGGCTTCGGCTTTCTCCTTTCCCTACACGGTCCCGCCACGACAGACGGGACGGTCTGAAGACCTCCCAGGGTCCCAACAAAAGGCGTGCGGACGTGCATGGGTTCTTCGACACCGCGGGGCCCGCCGACATCTCACCAACACGATGCCTGCGATGTTGCCTTCGACCCATCTGACGGCCTCGGCACCCCGAGTGAGCTGTATTTCGGTGCTCAATAGCCCTGCCCATCCGTACCGCTACCGACGCTTCGCCTGCCCCCTCACGGGGGCCGACGCACGGCTCGCGGAGAAACGTGGTTTGGTTACTCCTTCGTTCCAGAGGACTTTCACCTCCTACCTTTTGCCAGTTCGCCTGGCACACCAGGTGCGCCAACCCCAGACGCCTGATGTTCGCCGCGCATTCACAGTCGGCGTTGTATCGCGGTAGGGAACCGGGTTTCCCCGGTCCCCCCGCACAGATCCGGACAGGCGCTGTTCGCATCCGGCTCCTCCCTCAGGTCTTGACGACAAGTCGCTGGGTTGGCCATGGGTGGCGGATACTGGCTTTGGGCCAGTGGGCAGCGATGAGAAGGTCGAGACCCTCCCATGCGGTGCGGTCCTTCTGGGACCGTCGCCGAAGGGCACGCATGAGCAGCCGCTTGCACTGGCGTATGAACCTCCGCAAGTCGCAACCGCTCCCGGGAACGACATAGTAGTTGAGCCAGCCATTGATAACTCTCCCAAGCCACTGGGCCGTCTCGTGCCGGTTGTCGTGCCATCGCATGCGCAACTCCTCCCTGATCCGCCGCAGGGTGCGGCGGACCCGTTTCCGGGACGGTTTGCGACCAACCCTGAACCCGCCCTTCCTCGTCTTCTCGCAGTAGTGCGTCATGCCGAGGAAGTCGAACGTCTCCGGCTTGCCCTGCCCCCGCTTCCGGCGGTTCGCGCTTTCACCTCCCCGGCCGGATTCCGGTCACTCGGTGAGGGCCTGTGCAAGGTCGTCCTGGATGTCTGCCGCCTCCTCCAGACCGACATGCAGGCGCACCAGACCTTCCGTGATTCCCAGATGCTCCCGTTCATCCGGGGAAAGTCTGGAGTGCGTGGTGGTGGCGGGGTGCGTGACGAGACTCTTGGAGTCGCCGAGATTGTTCGAAATGTCGATCAGCTTCAGGGCGTTGAGGAACCTGAAGGCGCGCCTGCGCCCGCCATCAAGGTCAAAGGCGATGATACTGCCCCCTCCACGCATCATGCGTCGGGCAAGTTCCGTCTGCGGGTGGGCCGGGTGCCAGGGATAGAGCATGCGCCGCACGTCATCGCGCGAGTCCAGCCAGCCAGCGACCGTCTCGGCGGTTGCCGAGTGGCGTGCGATCCTGAGATCGAGAGTCTCGAGCCCCTTCAGCAGCACCCACGCATTGAAGGGAGAAAGCGCGGGACCGGTGTGCTTGAGAAAGGTGAACAGTGGCCCGTCCACGAATGTCGACGGGCCCAGCACCGCACCGCCGAGGCAGCGCCCCTGACCATCGATATGTTTCGTGGCGGAGTAGACGACGATATCGGCACCGAGTTCCAGTGGCTTTTGCAGCAGGGGTGAGGCGAAGACATTGTCGACCACGACCTTCGCGCCCGCCTCATGCGCCAGGGCGCAGACCTCGGGAAGATTGATGATCTCGAGCATGGGGTTCGAGGGTGTTTCGAGGAAGACAGCCTTGGCCCCTCCTCTGAGAGCGTCACGCCACTGGTCAACATCAGTGCCATCCACGAGATGCGTCTCGATTCCAAAGTGCGGCAGTGTCTTTGCGACGACATGCAGACAGGAACCGAACAGCGCGCGCGACGCCACGAGCCTGTCCCCCGCCCCGAGAATCGAGGCAAGCGCGGCGAAGACTGCCGCCATGCCCGAAGACGTGGCGCGGCATGCTTCAGCTCCCTCGAGCATGCGCAACCGTTCCTCGAACATGGAGACCGTGGGGTTTCCATAGCGGGAATAGATGTAGCGCGGGTTCTCGTCGGCGAAGGCCGCCGCCGCTTCCTCGGCCGTGTCGTAGACATAGCCGGACGTCAGGTAGAGAGCTTCACTGGTCTCGTTGTGAGGACTTCGCGTCAGGCCGCCACGCACCAGGCGTGTCGGCAGGCGCCAATCGGTCGAAGGCTGTTCCATCGCGTGATCTTCCTTCCCGAAACCTCGCTTCGAGTTCCGGCCTCACGGGGAAGATCGACCGCAACCTTTTAGCGGGTTCTTTATCGTGGCCGCAAGCCGGTTGGCACAAATCACCACGTCGCGCGAATCTGGAAGGCAAGGGTCCGCAAGTCAAGCGAAAACGCACCGGACCCCGACGGAATCCGGGCGTGCACAGCAGCCGCGTTACCTCCCGATGGAGCACGCAGACAACTGACTCGCTGCGTCTTCAACCGTCGACATCGTCCAGCTGTTCCCTCACCCAATCGTGAAATTCGCGCACGAAGATTTCCTGCGGCACAAGCACGCCTGTCTTGTGCCGGCTGGAGCGCAACCCCTTCTGATTGATCTCGCTGGCCCGGCCGTCCTCGCGCACCACGGTCTCGGCGAGCTCGATCAGCTCCCCTACCGAAAACCCGGGGTGCTCCACGGTCCCGGTCGGGACAAGCCACGACACCTCAAGCCGCGTACGCTCCGGGGCGGTGGGAAGCATATGCACCACCCTGGCGTAATCCACGTGCGCGACCACATAGCCGCTCGGCGGGAAAACGCCGAACGTCGCGCCGGCACGCTGCTCACGCTCGGTAAGTCTGTCGAACCACGGCAGATCTGTCGTGCCACCGACGCTCCACGTGACCGCGCCCTCAATGAGGGGCGACGAGGTGTCCCCGTCACTGCGCACAACGTTGCCGGTTGCCAGTCCTTCGCGGAACTGTGGCACAATACGGCACAGTTCCGGATGTACGGCGGGACAGTGCAGACACTCGTTGAAGTTGTCCCAGAATGTCTTCCAGTTGCACTCGAGATCCAGCGTCATCGTGTGCACGGTCACGGTCTCTCCCAGATTCCAGTTCGCCAGGAGAGCAGGCGTATCGGCGAGTGTCCGGTCATCGAAGGGCGCCGCCTTCTCATCAAGGTTGATGAAGATGAAGCCCGCCCATTCCCCGACCGCAACATCGTAGAGCGGGTATCGTGCGGGTTCGAACCCGCCACCTTCGAGACGCCAGGGTGTTGCGGTCAGTTCGCCTTCAAGCGAGTAGGTCCATGCGTGATAGGGACACACGATCCGCCCGGCGCGAAAGTGGCCACGCGATTGCTGGCACAGCACCGAACCGCGGTGCCGGCAGGTGTTGTGAAAGGCCCGCAGCCGATGATGGCCGGCACGCGTGATGATGACACTCTGATCACCGACTTCCACAACCTGATAGTCGCCGACTGCCGCCAACCCGTCAGAACGGCCTACCAGCAACCATTGTCTGAACCAGATCTGCTTCAGTTCCCGTTCATGGTGATCGCGGTCGTAATAGAAGACGCTCGGTAACGTGTCCGAGACCTCGTCAAGGCGAACGTAGGTGGTCGACATGCTGGTGGACCGTCCGCTGGAGGAGCCTGATCGACGAGATGCTATCGGCCGGTCACATGGATGACAAGGCGAGCCCGGCAGGTGGAGTTGTCATGAACTCCCCTGGCCTGAGACACCTCAGGCTGTTCCGGATCAATCCTGGCGCCAGGGCAGGCCCCGGGCCTTCCAGCCACCAAGATGGCCCCGTTGCATCGCCGCATCCTTGTCGCCTTCGAATCCTTCTGCCACGTTGTAGCAGGGACCATAGCCCAGCGATGTCATGGTGATCGCCGCATGCATGGAGCGCACGCCCGAACGACACAGGAAGTAGACCGCCTTGCCCTTCTCGAGACCCTGCTCCTCGCACTGTCTCGCGAAGGCCGGATTGGGCCGGCCATCGGGATAGAGCTGCCATTCGACGAACCTCGTTCTCTTGCCCAGGCCCGAGAGGTCCGGCACCCCGACAAAGCGCCACTCGGGTTCCGTGCGCACATCGATGAGCACGGCGTCCTCGTCCTTTCCGAGGGCGGCGAAGGCATGAGCCGGCAAGACGTCTCCGGCGTAGGCGGATCCCTGCATGATCGATTCTCCCGATGGAACAGCGGCGACTTGAGGAGAATGGGACAATCGAGGGCCGGACTCCAGACATCATGGCATCCGGCCTGCCGCCAATTCCTCGCCCCGCATGGAGACGGGAAGATCTGACCCCTGCGGGCCGTGTCAGGTGTCAGGGAAATGGCGCCCGTGCACAACGGGACCAGTCGGGTTACCCTTGTGCCCTGGTGATGATCGTGCTGAAAGTCCGCCTGTATTGTGAACCGGAACGTGTCGTTCATGTCCAACAAGCTTCGCACCTGCTGGCGGGCTTCGTGGCGGCCATCAGAGGTCAGTCGAAAGACCCGGCGTTCGAGTGTGGTGAACCAGGGAGGTTCCGTCATGCGCATGAGTCTCGTTGTCGTTGCCTTCGCCGTCACGTGGTTTGCGGGACTGTCCCCGGTTGATGCCGAAACCCCGGAGGAAGCCGGGTTGCGTATTGCCACAGAGGCCCGAGAACGCCAGAAGGGCTTCGGAAACTCCACCGCCAGCATGAGCATGATCCTGCGCAACAAGCGCGGGGAGGAAAGCACACGCGAGGTGCGCATCAAGGTGATCGAGGTCGAGAACGACGGAGACCGCACCATTTTCGTCTTCGACCGGCCACGTGATGTCAAGGGTACGGCCTTTCTCGTCCACGCCCACAAGGACGAGGCGGACGATCAGTGGCTCTATCTCCCGGCTCTCAAGAGGGTCAAGCGCATCAGTTCGTCGAACCGGTCGGGCTCCTTCATGGGAAGTGAGTTCTCTTACGAGGATCTGGGCTCCACGGAAGTGGAGAAGTACACCTACCGGCATCTCGGAGACGAACCCTGTGGCGATCTGACGTGCGACGTGATCGAACGCTTCCCGACCGAGAAAGACTCCGGCTATTCAAGGCAGGTGATGTGGATCGACAAGGACAATCTGCGCACTGTCAGGGTCGAGTACTACGACCGCAAAGGGTCCCATCTCAAGACCATGGTGGTCGATGACTACAACCTCTATCTCGACCGCTTCTGGCGCGCCGGACTCATGTCCATGACGAACCATCTCACGGGCAAGAGTACCGAACTCATCTGGACAGATCAGGCGTTCCGAACCGACCTCGATCTCAAGGACTTCACGCAAACGGCCCTCAAGCGGACACGCTGAACGCTCCGGGCACTTTCAGGAAAAGTCGCCGGCAAGGGCCTCGCACGTCTGCGGCGACAGGATCGCCTGGTGCCCGTAGTTCTCGTGGCCGACTGCGAGGGTCACGCATACGCCGGGATCACGGAACATGGCGGCCGTTTCGTCGTCGAAGCGAAACACCAGGAAGTGGATGCTGCTCGTCTTGCCGTCAGACGTGTTGCGTTCGGTCTCCTGAAGGGGTTCTGCGGTAATCGGGCGATCACCAACCAGGAACGATACCGTCTCGTCAATCCACCCCAGTCGCCGCAACATCGTGTTGCGCCGCACCGGGTCGTCGATCTCGATCATCATGGTCGCGCGCAGGTCGCGGCCCTCGGGGACCAGGGGATTGTATGCGTCGAGTTCGTCGGCGATCTGTTCCTCGCCACCCTTTTCGATGTGCAGCATCTCATGGATCTGGTGCCACATCGTCTGGCGATTCTCGAAGAAGAAGGTGATGAAGGGGCCGACCTCGACACGCCGGTGTCGCTTGAGGTCACGCAGACGGGCGCGGTACTCCCCACGCCTGCGCGCGTAGTCCTCCGGCACCATGATGTCGCCGCGGTGAAGCTTCATCGCGCACCTCCTCCTTCCAGGCCCCAGGATCGAGCCATCAGCTCGATCGGGTGACACGTCTGCAGGGCCGATGCGTCCTGTCCCTCGAGGCGCGCGACTCCCTGGGCGAGATGGAGTCCGGCCAGCGGGCACTCCGAAGCGACGACCCCGGCGCCCGAGGGATGGTGTCTGGCGATGTTGCGCATAACGGTTTTCCCGACCTTCATGCCGGTCTCGAAGGTGTCGGTTCGCACCCCCCAGGACCCGCCGTGCCCCGAGCACCTCTCGATGACATTGACCGTCGTATCAGGGATCAGACGCAGCATTTCCGCCGCCTTCGCGCCCATGTTCTGGGCCCGCGCGTGACAGGCAACATGCAGGGTCACAGGTCCGTCGGCAGGCTTGAGGCCGTCCGTGAGGCCCGCGGAGCGGGCGGTCGCAACGATGTACTCGCTGGCGTCCTGAACCACACCAGCCAGGCGGGCGACGGAGTCATCGTCCGGAGCAATCAGTGGCCATTCGAACTTCATCATCAGTGAACACGACGGCACAAGGGAGACGATGTCCCAGCCATCGTCGTGCCAGCCCAGCAATTCCCCTGAGATTGTCCGGGCACGCCGCGCCACATCAGCCAGATCGCCCAGCTCCATCTTCGGCATCCCGCAACAGCCCGGATGCACCACCCTGGACTCGATGCCGTTGTGGGCCAGGATGCGCCGAAAAGCGTCACCGATCCCTGCATCGTTCCAGTTCGAAAAGCAGGTGGCGTAAATCACCGCCTTGCGCGGGTAGGCCGGGGCCTCGCGGTTGACGTCAAGATGGTCCCGGGCGGCAGCGGAAACCAGACTTGCCGCATTGAACCGGGGAAGTTCGGCTTCGGCATGGATGCCGCAGGCGGCCTGCATCAGGGGACGGGTCAGGCGGTTCTTCCTGGCGAGCGCCCAGTTGGCAAGGGGCGAGAATGTCGTTCCCAGCCGGCCGTTGGTGTCGGTATCCGAGATCCGGCGATCCATGAAGCCGCGCTCACCCCGGCGAAACTCGGCGGCCCTGACGCGAAGCATGAGGTGAGGAAAGTCGAGATCGAATGCGTGGGGCGGCACGTAGGGACACTTCGTCATGAAACACATGTCGCAGAACGTGCAGGCATCTGTGACGGTCGGAAAATCCGCACTGTCAACGGAATCGAGTTCACCGGTCGCCGAGTCGTCGATGAGATCGAACAACCGGGGAAACGCGTCGCACAGGTTGAAGCATCTCCGACATCCGTGACAGATGTCGAACACGCGCCGCAACTCGGCGTCAATGTTCCCGGCATCGGCGAAGTCGGGATGACGCCAGTCGATGACGTGGCGCGTCGGAGCGTCGAGACTGCCTTCTCGCATGGTCACAATCCGGACAAGACTTGCCTGCGGCGGGGAAAAGGGACGGGACTGCCGCAGCCAGGATCCCGTCCCGGTTCCGGGTCAGTCGTTGAGCGTGTCAAGCGCCTTCTGGAAACGTCCGGCGTGACTCTTCTCTGCCTTGGCCAGGGTCTCGAACCAGTCCGCGATCTCGTCAAGTCCCTCGTCGCGGGCCGTCCGGGCCATGCCGGGATACATGTCCGTGTACTCGTGGGTCTCTCCGACAATCGCCGCCTTGAGATTCCGGTCGGTGGACCCGATCGGCTCGCCGGTTGCCGGGTCTCCGGTCTCCTCGAGGAACTCGAGATGGCCATGAGCGTGCCCGGTCTCTCCTTCTGCCGTGGAACGGAAAACGGCTGCCACGTCGTTGTAGCCCTCGATATCCGCCTTCTGGGCGAAGTAGAGGTAGCGGCGATTGGCCTGGCTTTCGCCGGCGAAGGCATCTTTCAGATTCTGTTCGGTCCTGGTGCCACCAAGTGACATGATTCTCTCCTCAGGATTCTGCGGCCCTGCGGGCCCTTGGGTGCTGGTGATGACGAGCGGTCAGCCGCTCCAATCACACGTTATCTGGAATCATTCCAATCTGTCAAGCAACAATCACCGCGGCGTGACCCGGATCACCACGTCGACATGGTCAATGACGGTGCCTTCCGGCGGCTCCGGCAGGACGTCGACGCTGACTTTGTCCTCGGGAATGTCGGTGAGCTCCAGACTCCTGGTATTGAAGAAGTGGTGGTGGCCTTTCGTGTTCGTGTCGAACCAGGTCCTGACCGGATCGACAGTGATCCGGCGCAACAGACCCGCCCGGGTGAACTGGTGCAGGGTGTTGTAGATGGTGGCGAGAGACACCATGATGTCGTTCAGCTTCGCTTCCCGTGCGAGCATCTCCGCCGTCACATGGCGCTCGCCGCCCCCGAAAATGAGGCCGGCGAGCTGGCGTCTTTGACGTGTCGGCCGCAACCCCCCGGAAGCGAGCAGATCATCGATGTGGTCATCGTCGTGATGCATGACAGCTCACTATAGCGCTGGTCACGACCGGACTCCACGCTTGTCCTATTGACCGGTCTGAAGACGGTCCATCAGCTGTGCCACGGTGGGGACGAAGCCGTTGGCGTACCACGGGTCATGGGCAAACCGGTAGGCATTATGGCCGGCGAACATGAGCTGGGTCTCGATGTCGTCGGAATGGCTGATGACCTGCAGGGTCTTCTGGATGCAGTAGCTGCGAGGGTCCGGTTTGCGGCCGGTGGTCCCCGATTCGCTGCACTTCCAGTTCGAGAACCGGCACTGGCTGAGACAGCCCATGCACTCGATCTGGTCGGTACGGATCTGCCGGGATTTCTCGGGCGTGACAAAGACCAGGGTGGAGTCGGGAGTCTTGAGGGGTTCGCTGAATCCCGCCGCGACCCAATGACGGACTTCGTCGAGATCGTGCTCCGTGAGGTAGACAAGGCGCCCCCGGGGGCCGAATGCAAACTCGACCACATGGTCGCCGACGGGTTCGGTCGCATAGGCCACCTGGCGGCGATTGCGGGTCTTGAGCTCGAGAAGGAAACTGTTTTCCACCGCCGAGGAATAGAACCCGGTCGGGCTGAACCGGTTGAGGCTGATCTCGCCCTTGCGCAGCGTGGGCAATCGCCGTTTCCAGGTGTCCGAGATCGGGCTTTCCTCGGTCAGCAGGGGACGTGTGCCGAACTGGAAGGCGACGGGGCCGAGTTCGGGGTTGTCAAGCCAGTCGAGCCACTCGTCGACGCGCCACACACCTCCAGCCATGAAGATGGGGGTATCGTCCAGACCGACACCGCGCATCACCTTGCGCAATGCTACAACCCTGGGAAAGGGATCTTCCGGAACCTCCGGATCCTCGACATTCGACAGGCCATTGTGCCCGCCGGCGCGCCAAGGATCCTCGTAAACGACACCTCCGAGGAGTTCCGGGAATCGGTGATAGGCGCGTTTCCACAGGATGTTGAAGGCCCTGGCGGAACTGGTGATCGGGTAGTAGTAGACACCATACTCCGAGCAGATCTGGGCCATCCTGTAGGGCATGCCGGCGCCGCATGTGACGCCGTGGACCAGTCCCTTGGCCCCCTCGAGGACGCCATGCAGCACCCTCTCGCATCCTCCCATCTCCCACAGCACGTTGACATGGATGACGCCTTCGCCGGCGGCGAGCTCGTGCGCCACCTGTGCCTGGTGAATGCCGCCCCTGATACCGAACGACACCAGTTCCTCATGACGCTCCTTGCGGCTACGCCCCGTGTAGACCTGCGGGATCAGTTCCCCGCTCTCGTCACGGTCATCGGCGTTGACTCCGGAGAAGGTGCCGACGCCGCCACAGTTCGCCCATGCGCCTGAACTCTCGCCATTCGAAATCGAGATCCCCTTGCCGCCCTCGACAAGGGGCAGGACATCGCGTCCCGAGATGCGTATGGAGTTCAGCGGCTTCACCCACTCGGTCTCCCCTGGCTACGGCACACCATTATGACATGTTACACGGTGTCCGATCATCCGGCGATGCACTCAGTTCTGGTGTGGCCGCCGGGGTTTGCGGCCGTCATCCCTGCGTTCGCGGCGCTTGGGCTGTTCGCGCTCGCCAACCTGTTCCGTGATGTCCTCTCCGGTCTCCTGATCGACCACCCTCATGGAAAGCTTCACCTTGCCGCGATCATCGATGCCCAGCACCTTGACCTTGACGCTGTCTCCTTCCTTGACCACATCGCCGACGGTGGCCACACGGCCCTGCGCCAGTTCGGATATGTGCACGAGACCGTCCCGCTTGCCAATGAAGTTGACGAACGCACCGAAGTCGAGGCACTTGACCACGGTTCCCTCATAAATCACGCCGACCTCCGGTTCGGCCACAATGTCCCTGATCATGTTCAGGGCCGTGTCGGTTGCCGACGGATCCGAGGAGGCGATCTTGACGGTGCCGTCATCCTCGACATCGATCTTGGTCCCGCTGACCTCGGTGATCTCGCGGATGACCTTGCCGCCCGGGCCGATGATGTCGCGAATCCTGTCGGACGGAACCTTGATTGTCGTGATGCGCGGCGCGAAATCCGACAGCGTATCGCGCGTCGTGCCGATCGCGCTCGCCATTTCGCCCAGAATGTGGAGTCGGCCTTCCCGCGCCTGTTCAAGGGCAACAGACATGATCTCCCGAGTGATTCCGGCGATCTTGATGTCCATCTGCAGGCTTGTGACGCCGTTCCCGGTGCCGGCCACCTTGAAGTCCATGTCGCCGAGATGATCCTCGTCTCCGAGAATGTCGGAGAGAACGACGAACCGGTCGCCTTCCTTGATGAGACCCATGGCAATGCCCGCACAGGGACGGGCCAGAGGCACGCCGGCATCCATCAGCGCCAGAGAACTGCCGCAGACCGTCGCCATTGACGAGGACCCGTTCGATTCGGTGATCTCCGAGACCACCCTGATGGTGTAGGGAAACTTCTCCTTTTCCGGCAACAGCGGGTGAATGGCCCGCCAGGCCAGCTTGCCGTGACCGATCTCGCGGCGGCCGGGCGAGCGCAGGAAACTCGCCTCGCCCACGGAGTAAGGCGGGAAGTTGTAGTGCAGCATGAAGTGCTCGCGGTACTCGCCCGCAAGGGCATCCATCACCTGCTCGTCCTGTCCGGTTCCAAGCGTCACGGTCACAAGCGCCTGGGTCTCGCCCCTGGTGAAGAGCGACGAGCCATGGGAGCGTTCGAGAACGCCGACTTCCGATGAAATCGGTCGCACGGCATTGGTCTGCCGGCCATCGACACGCACGCCCGAGGTCAGGGTTGCGTCGCGCATCGTCGCCTTCTCGAGGGACTTGAGAACACCGGTCAGGGTATCGGCGCTCACCGACTCGTCTCGGGCGAAGTGCTCCCTCACGGTGCCTCTGGCCGCCTGCAGCCTCTGCTGGCGGGTCTGCTTGTCGGCTTCCCGGTACGCATCGGCAAGTTCCTCTGCGACAAGGTTCCGTACGGCGCTCTCGAGATCACCTGTATCCTCGGGTTCCGGTACGCGCCAGGGATCCCGGCCGCAGGTCGCAGCAAGATCGCTGATGGCGGCAATCACCGGCTGGAATTCCTGCTGGGCAAACATCACGGCGCCCAGCATGTCATCCTCGCTCAGTTCCTGCGCCTCCGATTCCACCATCATGACGGCATCCGAACGTCCGGCCACGATGAGATCAAGGCGGGACTCGTTCATCTGCCTCAGCAGCGGATTGAGAACATAGTCACCGTCGATGAAGCCGACCCTTGCACAGCCAACGGGTCCGTTGAACGGGATACCCGATATGGCGAGCGCGGCCGAGGACCCGATCAGGGCCACAACATCCGGGTCATTCTCGAGATCATGGGCGAGCACGGTACAGATGACCTGCGTCTCGTTGCGGAAACCGGAGGCGAAGAGCGGCCGGATCGACCGGTCGATAATGCGTGACGACAGTGTCTCCTTCTCGCTCGGTCGGCCTTCTCGCTTGAAGAACCCTCCGGGAATCTTGCCGGCCGCAAACGCCTTTTCCTGGTAGTTCACGGTCAGCGGGAAGAAGTCCACACCCTCCCGTGGCTGCCTCTGGGCCACGGCCGTGCACAGCACGGTGGTAGCGCCGTAGGTCGCCAGGACAGCTCCGTCCGCCTGACGGGCGATGCGCCCGGTTTCCAGCGTCAGCGTCCGGCCACCCCAGACAATTTCCTTCGTGTGAATGTCAAACATGTATGTTTTTCCCTGACATTGGCGGAATCAGCGCACTCCGCCCGGTGTGATGTGAAGATTCCCCGGCACGTCCGGATTCAAGAGATGAACCGGCCATGACAGTCCCAGCCAGGCACCCTCAAGGGAGGCGTTGCCTGACGACGTGCGCTTCCGCCGTGCCTCGCCGAAGGTATCAGCGGCGCAGACCCAGGCTACCGATAATCGAACGATAGCGACTCTCGTCCCGGCCACGCAGGTAGTCGAGCAGGGCCCGTCGCCTGCTGACCAGCATGAGCAGACCCCGCCTGGAGTGCTTGTCCTTGCGGTGGAACTTGAAGTGTTCGGTAAGATTGACAATGCGTTCCGTCAGTATGGCGATCTGCACCTCGGGCGATCCGGTATCACCGTCGGTGCGGCTATACTGGCGAATCAGTTCGCTCTTGCGTTCAGCTGTGATCGACATCGTGACCTCGTGTTCGCTGATGGTTGAAAACGCGCACCGGCCGAACCAGATCCCCATCGGACTTCGCTATCGCGACAATCCCGTGGTCGTCCTGGAGGCGAACGGTGCCCTTGCGGGTCTGGCCGATCCGGACCGCCTGCCCGTGTCTGAGCTGACGTGCCTGCAATTCCGTGACAACAAGCGCCGGGATGTCGACCAGCGCTGTCTCCACGGGATGGATCGCCCCGCAGGCAAGCGCATTCCTACCATGTTCCAGCCAGGAATCCACAGAAATCGCCATGGACGGGGAAAACGGTCCCACCCGGGTACGGCGCAGGGCATGAACATGGCCCGGGGTGCCGAGGCAGGCCGCCAGATCGCGAACGAGGGCGCGCATGTAGGTCCCCTTGCCGCACACCACCTCGAACGATGCGTGATCCCTGTCATCGACAGCCACAAGCGTGATCCGCTCGATCCTCACCAGGCGAGGCTTGAGGTCAGGGGCGATGTTCCTGCGGGCCAGCGCGTAGGCCCGCTGGCCCGCCACCTTGATGGCCGAAAAGACCGGGGGCGTCTGGCTGACCTCACCGGTAAAGGAGGTGAGGGCAGCCCGGATTCCCTCCGCCGACGGCCGGGCATCAGATGTTGCGATGACCTCGCCCTCGGCGTCGTCGGTGGATGTCGAGATTCCCCAGCGCGCCGTGACAAGGTAGGTCTTGAGGGCGTCCTGGCACCAGGCGATGGTCTTCGTCGCCTCGCCCAGGGCCACCGGAAGGATGCCGGTGGCCAGTGGATCAAGCGTGCCGCCATGTCCCAGGCGAGCGGCGCCGGTCAGCCTGCGCGCGCGCCCCACCATCTGACTCGATGTCACGCCCATCGGCTTGTCACAGACAAGCCAGCCATGAATGGGGCGGCCTCGCCTCATGAGGGTCGTCAGGGTCGGCCGGACGTCTCGAGCAGGGCGCTGATGCGCTGGGCATGATCAAAACCGCGGTCGGCACGAAAGACAAGTTCGGGCGCCACCCGCAGACGCACACGGCGCGAGACCTCGCCACGCAACCACGGCGTGGCCCGCCGCAATCCTTCCATCACGTCACCCACATTCTCCCCGCCAAGCGGCATGATGTAGCAGGCGGCGTGTCTGAGATCGACGCTCATGCGCACTTCGGAGACCGTGATGGCCCGGCCGAACAGCGCAGGATCATGAACTTCGTCCCGGGCAAACATGTCCGACAGCACATGGCGAATCGCCTCACCCACTCTCAACCGACGCTGGCCGTTGCGCTGAACCACATCAGGCATCCAGCGTCCGGGCAACCTGTTTCAGCTCATAGGCCTCGATCTCGTCGCCGATCTCGATGTCCTGGTGTTCGGCGAGCTGGATGCCGCACTCGCTGCCCTGGCGGACCTCGCGGACCTGGTCCTTGTGATGGCGCAGCGACCGGATCGAACCGTCGAACATGGTGCGCCCGGCTCGCAGCAGCCGGACCCGCGCACTGGCGCGAATGTAACCGTCCATCACGCGGCAACCGGCGATCGTCCCGGCACCCGAGATATCGAATGTTTCCAGAACCTGGGCGGCCCCGAGGACCTGTTCCTCCGTTGCCGGTTTCAGCAGGCCTGCCAGCATGTCCTTCACCTGGTCAAGAAGCTCGTAGATCACCCGGAAATACAGGATCTCCACGCCCTCGCGGGCGGCAAGACGGCGGGCGAGGCTGTTGGCCCGCACATTGAATCCCACGATGACGGCACTGGAGGCACTGGCCAGCGTCACATCGCTTTCGGTGATTCCGCCCACGGCCGACAACAGGATGCGGGGCTTGACTTCCTCCGTGCCGAAGGCCTGGAGACTGTCGGCAATGGCTTCCGCCGAACCCTGGACATCCGTCTTGACGACGACAGGAAGTTCTGTCGCCTTGCCCGCCTTGATGCCGGCGAGAATCTGGTCGAACGAGCCCCGGCCCGTCGGGGTAATCTTCTTCTGGCGTTCCTGCGACGCGCGGTAGGCGGCCACCTCCCTCGCTCGCCGTTCGTTCTCCACGACAAAGAATTCGTCGCCGGCCGCCGGGGCCCCGGACAGCCCGAGAATCTCGACCGGCAGGGCCGGACCGGCGCTCTTGACGTTGCTGCCCCGGTCATCGATCAGGGCCCGGACCCTGCCCCAGGCATGGCCGACCACGACCGTGTCTCCGACTTCCAGCGTCCCACGCTGTACCAGCACCGTGGAGACGGGGCCGCGGCCCTTGTCGAGCTTGGCCTCGACCACAACGCCTTCGGCCTCACGATCGGGATTCGCCTTGAGTTCGAGGACCTCGGCCTGCAGCAGGATGGTCTCTTCGAGACGGTCGAGGCCATCCCCCTTGATGGCCGAGATCTCGACATCAAGGATGTCGCCGCCCAGCGATTCGACCACCAGGCTGTTGCGCAGCAGATCCTGGCGCACCTTGTCGGGCTGAGCACCAGGCAGGTCGCACTTGTTGATGGCGACAATGATCGGCACTTCGGCGGCCCTGGCATGGTCGATCGCTTCCCGTGTCTGGGGCATCACCGAGTCGTCGGCCGCCACCACGAGCACCACGATGTCCGTGACGCTGGCGCCGCGGGCACGCATGGACGTGAAGGCGGCATGACCGGGAGTGTCCAGGAACGTGATCCGTTCGCCGCCATCGAGTCTGACCTGGTAGGCGCCGATATGCTGCGTGATGCCGCCGGCCTCGCCGGACACCACGTCGGTCCGGCGCAGGGCATCAAGCAGGGATGTCTTGCCGTGATCCACATGGCCCATGACCGTCACCACGGGCGCCCGCGCCTGCTTCATGTCGTCCGGGTCGTCATCCTGCTTCAGCCCGACCTCGATGTCGGCCGCCGAGACACGCCGCGCCCGGTGTCCGAGTTCCGCCACGACAACCTCGGCCGTGTCGGCGTCGATGGTCTGGTTGATGGTCACCATCTGGCCCATTTCCATCATCTTCTTGACGATCTCGCTGCCGCGTACCGCCATGCGGTTGGCCAGTTCGCTGACGAGAATGACTTCCGGCACGATGACCTCGCGCACCATCTTCTTCGTCGATCCCGTGACCATCCTGCGCTCGAGTTGCTGCTGGCGCAGCTTCTCGCGGGCCCGTCTTGCTGCCGCGAGGCTGCGTGCCCGCTCCTCCCGGCCCTCCTCGTTGAGGGCCTGGGCGACGGTGAGCTTGCCGCTCCGGCGGCGGCCGGCGGCGCGCTTGCCCGGGGCCAGGGCGGAGCGCTTCTGATCGCGCTTGCCACGCCGCGGCTCCTCGTCGGCCGCAGCGGGGGGAGCGACTGTCTCGGACGCCGGAGCCCCCTCGCGTTTCTCGGTGGAGTCGCGCTGTCTGTCGAGTTGCCGCTTGGCCTGTTCCTCGGCCCGCCGACGGGCTTCCTCCTCCCGCCCACGCCGTTCGGCTTCCTCGCGGGAGCGGCGCTCGGCCTCCTCGCGTTCAGCGTTGAGCCTCGCCTCCTCCTCGGCCCGCAGCCGTGCCTTCTCACCTTCGAGAACGCGGGCTTCCTCATCGGCCTTCTGCGCCTGTTCAAGGGCACGCATGCGGCTTTCGCGTTCTTCGGGACTGAGATGCCGCAGAACCAGGGACGAGCGCCGGTTCTCCTCCTTCACCGGCGTTGCGGTCTCCGGCTCCCTGGCCGGTTCCCTGGCCTCCGGCTCAGGCGTGTCGGGCAGGGCTTCGACGCTCTCGGAACGGCCGACACGCAGGGTGCGCCGCTTCTTGACCACGACAGCGACATTCTTCTTGCGGCCATGGCTGAAACTCTGCTGCACGGAGCCGCTGACTTCGGTCGTCTTGCGCTCGACCTGCCTGCGCCCGCCGAGACTCAGCGTCGGCTTGCGTGGGCCTTCGTCGGTGGTTGCCATCCTTCAGATTCCTTCCATGCCATGTTCGGCGAGTCCTCGAAATCCCGCAAGGCGGGTACATTCCCGGGCAATCCTGGTGGCCAGACCACCGGATTGAAGAGCCACGTGAACCGCCTCGGTGCGGCCAAAGGCCTCTGCGAGTTCCACGCGATCCAATACCCGCAACACCGTGACGGATGATCGTCCCGCCAGCTTGTCAAGGCCGGCAGCCGAGCCGTCACGGGCGTGAAGCAGGAGACTGGCGTCCCTTGAGACAAGAGCGCGGCACTTCTCGAATCCGCACACGGCCTCGCCAGCCCGGCGGGCGAACCCCAAGAGCTCGACGATCCGCCGGACCAGCAGGCTCTCAACGGAGTCGGCGAGATCCTGACGGGCGGCCACGGACCTGCGTAGACCCCGGCTGAACTGCTTCCTGGCAACCGCGCGGTCGATGGCGTCACGGCGGGCGGACACCCAGACGCCACGCCCGGGCAGGCGCTCCGCCACGTCCGGCACAATGTCTCCCGACGGAGCCAGCACGAACCGCACCAGCTCCGACTTGTCGACGGACCTGCCTGTCGCTATGCAGCGCCGCTGGACATTAGTGTTCGGACCGGGCATCAGCGTTGTCACCTTGCGCGGACGACCCGGTCTCGTGGCCGTCTTCCTCACCCTCGAACCAGTGGGCACGTGCCGCCATGATGATGGCGTTGGCATCATCCGGCGTCAGATAGGTGCCGGGCAGGTAGTCCTGCAACAATTCGTCGGCCGCCAGGTCGGCCAAATCATCGAGAGTCCTGATCCCCTTCTCGCCCAGTTCGACAAGGAAGGCCGGCGTCAGTCCGTCGATGGCAGCCACATCGTCCGCGACGCCGAGTTCACGGCGCCTGGCATCGAACTGAAGGTCGCGTTCCTGGACAAAGGTAATCGCCCGGTTCTGCAGTTCCTGGGCAATCCCCTCGTCGAGACCCTCGATGGACAGCAACTCCTCGGTGGACTCGAAGGCAATCTCCTCGACCTCCGAGAAGCCCTCGGTCACGAGAAGTCTGGCGAGCACGTCGTCGACGTCGAGCGATTCCATGAAGTGTTCGGACTGCACGCGCATTTCATTGGTGCGGCGTTCCGATTCACCGCTCTCCGTCATGATGTCGATGTCCCAGCCAACGAGCTGCGAGGCGAGGCGCACATTCTGGCCGCGCCGGCCAATCGCCAGGGACAACTGGTCGTCCGGCACCACGACTTCCATGCGCCGGTCCGCCTCGTCCATGACAACCTTGGCGACCTCCGCCGGTTGCAAGGCGTTCACGACAAAGGTGGCGGTGTCCGACGACCAGGGAATGATGTCGATCTTCTCGCCGCCCAGTTCGTTGACAACGGCCTGAACGCGGCTGCCCCGCATGCCTACGCAGGCGCCCACCGGATCAATGGAGTCGTCATTGGTCCTGACAGCGATCTTTGCCCGGCTCCCGGCGTCGCGGGCAACGGCGCGAATCTCGATGATCCCGTCGTAGATTTCCGGGACCTCCATCTCGAAGAGCTTGCGCATGAAATCGGGATGCACACGCGAGATGAAGACCTGCGGGCCGCGGGATTCCTGGCGAACGTCGTAGACATAGGCTCTCACCCGGTCGCCGCGGCGCAGCGGCTCGCGGGGCAGGCAGTCATCGCGCCGCAACATCGCCTCGGCACGACCCAGGTCGATGATCTGGTTGCCACGCTCGTCACGCTTGACGATTCCGTTGATGATCTCCCCGACACGGTCCTTGAATTCGTTGTACTGTCGGGCGCGCTCGGCCTCGCGGACCTTCTGCATGATGGTCTGCTTGGCGCCCTGGGCGGAGATGCGACCGAACTCCACCGGCGGCAGATCCTCGGTGATGAAATCCCCGACCTCGGCGACAGGATTCTTGCGGCGCGCCTCATCGAGAGTGATGTGCCGGCCCGCCAGCAGCTCGACATCGTCTCCGATGACTTCGCGGTAGAGCAGCAGCGTCACCGCGCCGGACGTGCGGTCGATCTCGACCCTGATGTCGAGTTCACCGTACTTCTTCATCGCGGCACTCTGGATCGCCTGTTCGAGTGCCTCGATCACGGTTTCGTGCTCGATGCCCTTTTCCGTCGCCACAGTCGCCGCGATCTGCAGCAGATCCCTGTGTGCCACGTTCGTCACAGCCGCCATGATCCTATCCTGCCCCGGCCCGCGCCGGCTCGCCGGCCGGCTGGGCCGTTCCCCTGATCAGTTCGTCACTGAGGACAAGTTTCGCTTCGACAATGCGGGCAAACGGCAGACTGACGACACGGCCTGGAGACTGCTCCATCTGCACATGGCCGTCGACCATGCCCGCCAGCCGGCCCTGGAAGCGCTTCTGGCCGTCGAGCGGCGGATCGACGGACGCCGTTGCCTCAAGGCCGGCGAACCTGCAGAAATCCTCCCGGCGCACCAACGGACGGTCAATCCCGGTGGAACTCACCTCCAGGTCATAGGATCCCGAAACCGGATCCTCGGCATCAAGATGGGCGCTCACAAGGCGGCTCACCATGGCGCAGTCGTCGATCGTCGCACTGTCGCCGTCAGCGCGTTCGATCATGACCTGCAGCACTCTGCCCTGGCGGTTGAACATCTTCACCCGCACAAGGTGGAAACCGATGCTCGCCACGCTCGGTGCGATCAGACTTTCGAGCCTGTCCTCCAGTGTCGTGTCCTCCATGACCGCCACACGCCAGAGACGCGCCGGGGCGCCTCGACGCCGTTCCATACTTCTGGTTGAGCATACGCGTGGACGCCCTGGCCCACATCCCGGCCGCTCCGGAGAACCACATCCCCGAAGCGCGGCGAGTGTAGCGAGGATGCCGCCGAGGGCAAGCGATTTCCGCACAACCTGCCTCTTGACACCCGACGCGGCAGCCCCGCATGTGTCTCGTTCATGAATGGTCACATCGTCTGGTTGCGGCCGGAACGGTCCTACGGCTTCGTGCGCCCGGTCGACGGCGGTGGCGACATGGTGTTCGATGTCAACAGCACGACCTGCGCCAGACTGGGCGCCATTGCTCCGGGCATGGCCGTCCACTTCCTGGTGCGCCATGATGGCAAGGGACCCGTGGCGGTGATCCTGGGAGCCGGGCATCTCGATGACGACACACTCTAGGATGCGACGCCATGCCGGACCATGAGCCTCCCGCAGTCCTCGATCAGGATCCCCATGCCGTCGCCCGGGGGGACCGCGACCTCGAAGCCGCCATCGGCAACCGGATCCGTCACTACCGGCGACATCTCGACATGACCGTGACGGAACTCGCGGCCCAGGCCGGCGTCTCGCCCGGCATGCTCTCGAAGATCGAGAACGGCCATACATCGCCGTCCCTGGGGACCCTCCAGCGCCTGGTCGGCGCTCTCAATGTTCCGTTTACCGCGCTCTTCCAGAGACTCGAGGAACAGCGCGATGCCAGTCATGTCAGGGCGGGAGAGGGTCTCAAGATCGAACGCCGGGGAACCCGCGCCGGCCACCAGTACGCCCTGCTCGGCCACAGTGTCCACAAGGAGGTGGCCGTCGAACCCTACATGATCACCCTGACCCACGAATCCGAGGTCTTTCCCGTCTTCCAGCACGACGGCCAGGAGTTCCTCTATGTCGTCGAGGGCGCCATGGTCTACCGCCATGCCGGGACCAGTTACCGGATGGAAATCGGCGATTCCCTGTTCTTCGATGCCGATGCGCCGCACGGACCAGAAACGCTGATTCGATTGCCGGTCAGGTTTCTTTCCATCATTGTCTATCCCAGGGAGGGGCAGTAGCGGGAAGCACATGTCCGGGCTCGAACGGTTCAGGGGCGATGCACCGGTTGACGGGATCGTCGGGGCGATTCGCCGTGACGGCGCGGCCATCGTCGAGAACTATGTCGACGACGCCGTCGCCGACCAGATAAGGGGCGACCTGCGGGAACCCTTCGACCAGGTAGGTCGATCCACCGAGAGCGACTTCAACGGCTACACCACATTGCGTGTCAACTCGGTCCTCGACATCTCGCCGGCATCCGCCGGCATGGTCGGCCACCGTGGCATGATGCGGGTTCTCGACGCCCTCCTCCTCGATCACTGCACGTCCTATCTCATCGGCAGCTGCACGGCCATCGAGATTCATCCAGGAGAGACCGCACAGGTTCTCCATCGCGATGACACGATCTATCCCGTCCACATTCCCGGCGTCGAGTTGCAGGTCTCGGTCATGTGGGCACTCGACACCTTCACCGACATCAACGGCGCCACCCGGCTCGTTCCGGACAGCCATCGCTGGCCACCATCGCGCACTCCGGGGCCAGACGACCCTGTGGCGATGGCCGGAATGCCGAAGGGATCGGCGCTCTTCTATCTTGGATCCGTATGGCACGGCGGCGGAGCGAACCGCGACAGCCAACCCCGTGCCGGATTGATCAACACCTACTGCCTCGGCTGGCTGCGCCAGGAAGTGAACCACATTCTTGCTGTCCCCCGCGCCACCGCTGCCGCCCTGCCCGAGCACCTTCAGCGCCTCATGGGCTACGGCCTGCACGACGGCATGCTCGGCTACTACCCCACCGATCAGGGCCGTGTGCCTCCAGGCGACATGAGGGGTGGCGCCATGTGGGGCTGGCAGACCGACTGACCCGCCCATCCACAACCGGCCCCCACAACCACCAGCCTCGGGAGAACGCCATGATCCAGACCTACCTGCGCCAACAGATCGACTGGGACCAGCCTTTCACCGTCGAGGAGTATGCCCGGCGCCGGCAGCGCACGAGGCAGGCGATGACCGATGCCGGTCTCGAGGCCATCTTCGTCACCAACCCGGCCGATCTCACGTGGCTCACCGGCTACGACATGATCTGGTATCACCTCGAGAACCTGACGGGGCTCCTGGTACGCACCGGCAGCGACGACACGCTGTTCTTTGACGGTCGAGGCCACACGACGATCATTTCGACCACGCCGGAAATCCGCGACGTGTGCTGGCTCGATCACGAGTCTGTGGAAAGCGAGTGCCGTCAGATCGCCGGGGCCCTTGCCGACTTCGGCCTCGCTTCGGCAACAGTCGGCATACAGCCCTGGGCCTACGCCCCCCACGGCCGGACGAGTGACACGCTCAGGGAGGTTCTCGAGGCCGGTGGAGCGACGGTGAAGGACGCCTCGTTCCTCATCGAGGAACTGCGGTTCGTGAAGTCGCCGGCGGAAATAGCGGTGATGAAACAGGCGGCCGCCATGGCTGACAAAGCCATGCTGGCAGCCCGTGACGCCATGGCCGAAGGCGTGATGGAGACGCACATCGAGGCGGTCATCGCATCGGCCATGATGTCGGCAGGCGGCGGTTATCCCGGAATCCGCACCATGGTGGGCTCGGGCCCGCGCGCCGGCACCCACCACAGTCCCCCGCAGCACCGCCGCATCAGGAAGGGAGACCTGGTGTTTGTCGATTTCTGCGGCTGCCTCCATCGCTACCATGTGAACCTCAACCGCACGTTCTCCCTGGGCGAACCCGATGAGCGCTGGACTCGACTGATGACGACGTCCGCCGGCTGCATGGATGCCGTGACCGGGGCATGCGGGCCCGGCGACCCCGTCTCGAAGGTCCAGGAGGTGGCGGACGACTACATCGACCGCGCCGGCCTCAGGCAGTGGGTCTGGTTTGTCGGTGGCTACTCTCTCGGAATCGCGGTGCCTCCGGACTGGTGCGGCAGCCACTGGATCAGCCCCCGCAACAACCTGGGAGACCGCACCCTGGAACCGGGTCAGGTGTTCAATCTGGAGAACCAGTTCGACGTCTGGGAGGACTGGCCCGGCGGCTCCGGCGTCGCCTGGATCGACAGTTTCCTCGTCACCGACACCGGCCTCGAGGTCCTCTCAACACTGCCCCGGACCATCACCACCGTATGAGCGACCACCCGCGGTCCGCATCCGGTGATCCAGACTCAGCCGTCACGAACGGCCAGACCTGCACTCGGTCACGTTGACCAGTCCTTGACGTTCTCGCGTCCTGCTGGTGAAGAGCAAACGGTCATGAGCGCTTGCGCTCACCCCGGAGCATGAAACGCCGGGAGAAGGTGTTTTGGAGAAAGGAGACTGGCGCACCGGAACTGACCGCGTAGCGCATCGGTCCGTTATCTCACGATGTCATGCCGAACTGTCGCCGCACCTCGCCGGTCCCGACGAATTGCGATAACAGCCGGTAGTTCTTCCTTTCGTATCGAACCCTCCCTGCGACGATCGCCGGGTGTACTTGCAAGGCGTTGGCGAGATTCATCACGGCTATGGTCGTCGGCCGATCCCGCACTGCGCTCGCCTCCCAAACCGAGCGCGGAACAAGCGCTTCTTCCGCCCATTCGTCCGCCTGCGTCTCCCTGGGGTCTTCCCGTCTCCCTTCGAGTTTCCGAAGTGTCAAGTCGTCGACGAAGGCTTCGCCCCTGTCGTTGTCCATGTGTCGACCCACATGCGCCAGCTCGTGCAACAAGCAGAACCAGAAATTGTCGATTCTGTCGTAGCGCAGAGTGAGTCCGATGACCGGTCTGCCATCGCCGAGCCGGAGTGCCACCCCGTCCAGATAGGTCTTCGGCAGGTGCTTTGCGATCACAAGTGAAATGCCACGCTTGACCAGCAATTCCTTCGCCAGTCGCGGGCCGTCTTCCCGCCAGCTCAGTCGCGCGACCTTCGTCAGGAAGTCCATGGTTACAGTGCCACGCTCGTAGCCCGTCTTCGGAAGGTCCTCGTTGGCTCGTGCAAGGATCTGCCAGCACCACGCCTTGAGCGCATAGGGGTCCATCTTGGCATTCGCACGCATGTGATCGTTCTTTCGGTAGAGCGCGGCGCCCGCGACATCCATTCCCCCTGCCCGATTGATCAGGTCCCGCATCACAGGCTCGGCGCATCGCGCCAGATCGGGCCTGTCCGGGATCCAGCCCAGCTTTGCCATCGATTTGACGGGAAACCGGCTCCACTCCATGTCGGCCCACGGGTCGTCCAGGTCGACATCCGGCTTCTGCAGCAGAACATCCGCCGGAATCCCGAGATGCTCATGCAGAGCGCGCGCCATCGGCATGGTGATTGCGCGTTTACCGGAGAGAACTTCCGAGACCTTGGCGCGACTTCCGATGAACGAGGCGAGGTCTACGGGGCGCAGGCCTGCCTGTTCCATACGAAACTTGATCGCGGCGACCGGACTTGGATAACCCATCGCCACTTGTTTGCTTTCGTACAGTTCCACGAGATCGACCAGGACGTCGAGTTCATTGCCCTCCGGGCTATCGGTTTGCGCATCCATGAGTTCAGAGATCCGGTGCAAAGCCGCCTCGTAGTCCCTTTCGGACCGGATTGGCTTGACTTGGGTCATCTCACACCTCCTCCACGTCCACGGCGTCGTACTCGGCATGCGTACCCGCAAACCGTATGTAGACGACGCGATACCGGTAATTGATCTTCACCATGAGGCGATAATCGTTGCCCTTGATGTTGAAGATCACTCGATTGTCGCCAACGATGCTCGCGTTGCGGTACATCTCCTTCAAAGTGGCCGGCGTATCCCAATCCGCTTGCTTCACTTCCCGGTACCAAGAAAGAAGCGGCTCTTCGGCATCCGGGTGACGCTGCCAGAACTCCCGGAGCGTCTTCCTGGCGATGATCCGTATGACGTTTGTGCACCGGTCCCGATTGGGTATGCCGTACATTGTTCCCAAAACGGGAACCAACACATACAAGGGCGCAGACCCCCATGTCAAGCTTCTGGCTCGGCGGGAGAGCCCGCTGGCCGGACCGAATATCTCCGATGGTGGCTCTGGCGTCGTCTGGATCGACAGCTTCCTCGTCACCGACACCGGCCTCGAGGTCCTCTCGACGCTGCCCCGGACCATCACCACCGTGTAGCCCGACCGGGTGGATATGACTCACCCGTGCCAATGGCGTGGCGGGGACGACGGAGGTCAGACCGGCATCATCTGTGGTGATCGCCGGTGGGCCCGCATAGGTTCCGAATCTCCAGAGAAAGGCGGGGCTGACCCATGAGTGTGCTGGCGCATGTCGTTCTTGGTGGAGCCATCCATAGTGAGCCTGCGGCAACCCGGGCCCTGGCGTTCATCCTGAACGCATCGCCGGACATGGCTCAGGCCTTTCTCGAAAGACTGGACCCATCGTGCATCTCCTTCGTACCCACGCGCATCACGGCCGAACTGGCCCAGGACGACTGTCAGCCGGACCTGACGCTCCACGACAGGGACAATCACGCGCGAATGTTCATCGAAAACAAGTTCTGGGCCGATCTGACTCCCGCCCAGCCTGTCCGCTATCTCGAATGCTTGCCGGAAGACCCTCCGTCCGCCCTCGTCTTCATCGTTCCCGAACAAAGGGTGCCCACGGCCTGGAACGAACTCCGCGAGCGATGCCGCAAGGCAGAGCTCGAATGGAGCGACTGTGCCGGAACCGAAGGCGTCACCGGCGCCCGTGTCGGGCGCAGGGCCATGCTGATCACGAGTTGGCGATACGTCCTGGAGGGCTTGCGGAATGCCGCCGATGTCACCGTCAGGCAGGACATCGACCAGTTGCAGGGCCTCACGGACCGGATGGACTCGCAGGCGTTTCTGCCCCTGCGTGCCGAAGAGCCCACCAGCCAGGAAACCGCACATAGCCTGATCAACTATAGCGACCTGGTTCAAGCCGTTATCACGCAACTCAAGACTTGCGGAGTCGCCGACGCGAAGGGACTGGGCCCGGGTCACACGTGGTACCGCACTGGCCACTTCTTGCATCTGCGCGAGAGATTCGAGGTGTGGCTCGGGGTCGACCTTGAGGTGTGGCGTGAGTGCGGGATCAGGTCTTTGTGAATGCGTATCAGGGTCGAGAAATTGCCCGGGGGGTTCCGGCCACCTTGAGACGATCCGGGGTCAGTTCGCGGATGCGAAGGCCGACAAGAACGGCACGAACCTTTATGTTCCGATTCGCCTCAAGCTCGGCTCGGAGAGGGTGATCGACGAAGCTGCCGCACAGATACGAGAGACTGCGGACACGTTGCAGGCTCTACTTCCGGACAGTTGATCGTCAGGCCTGATCCACTGTCATCCCGCGTGACGGCCCGGACTCATCCGCAAGCCCTGGGGATCGTGCACGGCTGCCACCACCACACCGCTCCTGCTTGCCGAAGGAAACCGGGCGTCATTACGATCGTGTCAAGGCTCGCTGGATCCTCGTCCGGGTAGAGAGCGATGGCACAAACACGCGGGATACCTTTGGCAAAGCACAGGCTTTCGCCTGTACGGCAAGAGTTCACGCCACCGCCAAAAGACTGTTCTTCGCCACCAGCGCAAGGAGCTTCGGCGAAGCACCGCGCGGGCGCTTCTCGAGGATCCGGACTGGTGGAGCGCTCACAACCCGGCGTGAGCGGTCGCCGTCAAGAGCGGATCAGGCAATGAACTTCAGACCCGCGATGATGAGGCCGACAGCGGCGATCTGGAGACCGATCATGCGCCAGGTCAAGCGGGCCTCCAGGTCGGCCTTTGTGGCCAGGTGCTCGCGGCGATCATCGACCGCAGTCTGGATCGCGGCCACATGCGCCCCCGCCACATCGCGATCGTCGCCCGCGGCTTCCAGGCGGTGAACAATTGCCGGGACATCAGCCATCGCATGCCTCCTGGGCAGAATCTTGATGAGACCAACCGCGAGTGCGAGCGCCGCCACCTTCGCGGCGAAATCGGCATCGTCCCTGTCCGTCATGCTCCATTGTACACTTGGGCGGAGACGTCGGCGAACCCGGCGCTCAAGCTGTTCAACCTTGCCGAGGAATGGAATCTGCGCACCGCCGGCAACCCGTGCAAGTTCGTGAAGAGATACCGGGAGAACTACTCTTCAACTGCCGGACTGCCCTACCCCACGCCAACCACCATCCGATCGCAATTGGCCATCACCTGCTGCGCAGCCGGCCCACCGTCCGCCGCTTCACCAGTCCCGATTCCGGCGGCCGTCATCACGTGCCGCCGCACCGGTATCGGATGCCGAAGCGGTTGTCGGGAAAATGCCGAAGTCCTCGCCGCCGGTCGAAGCTCAGGCGGCTTCTTCCACGGTGACCACCAGGCGCTTGCTGAAGCGGGCCAGGGCTTCCTCCAGCCTGCCGATCTTCGTGGCGTGGCGGGGGTCGAGCATGCGGCGGACCTCGCTTTCCTGGACGCCCATAGCAGCCGCGAAGGCGCTGTTGGACAGCCGCTCTTCGCGCAGGGACTCGTAGAGCGCCGCCTTGGCGGCCAGCACCGCGCCCGGAACCACCGCCGGCCGACCCCTGGCCGGACTCGGCGCCGGGATGTCCTCGCGCCGCGCGATGCGGCCCGCGAGCGCCTCCTCCAGGCAGTCCGCAGCTTCGGCTACCGCCTCGGCGAGCGTGTCGCCGTCCGTAAACGCCTCGTCGAAGTCGGGGAAGTTGACCGAGTACCCGCCTTCGCGTTCCTCGTGGAGGTCGATGGGGTAGCTGTATCTGGTTGCCATGATCGGAACTCCCTAACGGCTGTCCGGGTCGATGCCGAGCTGCTTGCACATGCCGCGGAGCGCGCCGGTCTTGAGCGGCTTCCTGCGGTCCTTCACCACGGTACGGCGGTCGCCGTAATAGAGGGTGCCGTGGCTGCCCTTGCCCCTCGTCCGGTCGAACCTGACCGCAATTGCGTTCCTGCGCGCCAGCCTTCTCACTCTCGTTATGAATTCACACCCATTCACGGCCGGCAGATTCGCACAAAAATGCGCGAATGGACAGGGGTTGTCTAACCGAGATGCCCCCGAAGTTTCGAAGCTTCAGAGATGCGATTCGGGGAGCGCGCGGCATCGCAGTAGGACCCTTCTCTGACTCATCGGGCGGTGTCAGGCCTGCACGTCACTCCTGGGCGGCCCAGGCGGCGGCGATGTCGCGGGCGGTGGCGAACCAGACGTCGGGCCAGGACTGCATCCAGGCGATCATGTCGCGCAGCAGCCTCAATCTCGAGGGCCGGCCCGTGATCTGGGGGTGCATGACGAGATCGAAGAGCCCGCCCCAGGCATGGATCTCCCGAAACTCCTCCTGCCAGATCTCCAGGATGTGGCTGTTGGGGAATACCGGTCTGGGATTCCTGACGGAAAAGAGCGCATAGATCGCATCGTCAAGACTCCAGTGCCAGGGCAGTTCGATGAGGCCAGACGGATGCCTGTAGGGATTGATGTGGTCCATCAGGGAACTGTCGTAGACAAATCCGCGATCGCTCAGCAGGCGAACCATGTTGTCGCTGGTTTCGCCCGCCGGCGAGCGATAGCCCGTCGGAACGACGCCCACCGTCTTCCGGAGAGCCTCCAGACCGCGGTCGAGTTCCGCTTCCTCGGCCGCCGGATCATCGGGATCGATCCACTCGTGCAGATAGCTGTGATGGGCGACCTCGTGACCGCGTTCCAGGATCTGCTCGACACGCAGGGTGTGGTTCTCTGCGGTCCAGCCGGGAACGAAGAAGGTCGCCGGAACGCCGGCATCCTCCAGGGTCTCGAGGATCTTCGGTACGCCAAGGTTGGCGCCGTACCTGCCGTGGGAGAGCACGCCCGGGCGCTTCCAGTTGGCCTTGTCGCGGCCGATCCAGAGCGTCTCGGCATCGAAGTCGAAACTCAGCAGAACCGCGCACCTGGCGCCGCCGGGCCAGGCGATGCGGGTGTCGACGAGTGCATCGGCCATGACGCCTCTCCTCTCCTCGGATCCGCGAGACTACGCAGGCCCGGGATGAACGGCAACGGCAACCCGGTGGGTCACAAGCCGGGCTTGCGGGCGGCGATGAGAAACTCGCGATTGCCCGAGCGGCCCGTGATCGGACTCTCGACCAGACCCTGTACACGCCAGCCCATGGAATCGGCGAGCCAGGTCCGGATGATGGTGCAAACGTCCCGGTGCACCAGCGGATCATGGACGATGCCACCCTTGCCGACACGCTCGCGTCCGGCTTCGAACTGGGGTTTGATGAGGGCGACCAGGCATGAGTCGGGAGCCGCCAGCGACAGCGCCGCCGGCAATGCGGTCTTCAGCGATATGAAGGAAAGATCGGCGACGACGATCCCCGGCGGTTCGGGAATGAGCTCCGCGTCGAGGGCCCGGGCGTTGACCCCCTCCAGAACGGTGACGCGGGGAGACTGGCGCAACCGCCATGCAAGCTGGCCTTTGCCGACATCGACGGCCCAGACATGCGCCGCTCCCCGGGCAAGAAGAACATCCGCGAAACCGCCGGTGGACGCCCCGAGATCGAGGGCCAGGGCATCGCGGACCTCGATGGCGAAGTGATCCAGCGCATGATCGAGCTTGAGGCCTCCCCGCGACACCCAGGGATGGTCCGGCCCGCGCACCTCGATGACGCTGTCGACAGCCACCAGCTCACCGGGTTTGTCGATCCGCCTCGAACCGCTGAACACGGCTCCCGCCATGATCAGTGACTGCGCCCGTGTCCGGCTTGCCACCAGCTGGCGCCGGACCAGCAGCTGATCGATGCGCTGGCGGCAGGATCGTGTCACGAAGGGCGTCAGACCCGGCGATGGACGGCAAACCGCGCCATGTCGCGCAGTCCGTCGGCTGCCTCCCCGAAGGCATCGAGAGCAGCAATGGCCCGTTCGGAAAGTTCGGCCGCCTTGCGGCGTGCCTGCTCCAGCCCCAGAGCCTGGACCAGCGTCGCCTTGCCGGCGGCAGCATCCTTGCCGGTCGCCTTGCCCAGCGCCTGCCGGCTTCCCTCGACATCCAGGATATCGTCAGTGATCTGGAAGGCGGTTCCCAGATCCCTGCCAAAGGCAGTCATGGCGTCTTCATCCGCCTTGGCGAGAATGGCGCCGGCCCGGGCGCTGAAGAGGAAGAGACCTCCGGTCTTGAGAGCCTGCAGGCGCCTGATCCCGGGGGCATCGATCACCATGTGTTCGGCCGCCATGTCGATGGCCTGACCGGCTACCATGCCGGTGCAACCGGAGGCGCCGGCAAGGGCGCCGACGAGGCCGATACGCACATCGGCATCCTCATGGGTAGCCGGATCGGCCAGCACCTCGAAGGCCAGTGACTGCAGGCCGTCTCCGGCGAGGATCGCCGTCGCTTCGTCGAAGGCCCGGTGACAGGTCGGCCGGCCGCGTCGCAGGTCATCGTCGTCGAGTGCGGGCAGATCGTCGTGAATCAGCGAATAACAGTGGATCATCTCGACAGCGGCTGCCGTCCTCAGGGCGCGGACTCCCGTGATCCCGAACACCGCGGCCGAAAGTGTCACGAGGACGGGGCGCAAGCGCTTGCCGCCGTTGAAGACGGCATACCGCATGGCTTCGTGGAACCGGCCTTCCGGCCCGGTTGCCTGCGGCAGCAGTTTCTCGAGTGTCTCCTCGACGCTCCGGGCGCCACTCTCCAGCATGTCCGGCAGGCCGGCCAACATGTCACTCCTGCCCGGTTGGCTCCGGCTCGGCCTCAGGGGTTCCGTCGGCTCCAAGCCGGATCTTCTCGACCTTCTCGCGGGCTTCCCTCAACCTGGCTTCACAATGGCGCCGCAGGAGAGCGCCCCGCTCATAGTCGCCGATCGCCTCGTCGAGTCTTGCCTCGCCCTTCTCGAGACGCGCGACAATGGTCTCGAGCTCCGCCATGGCGGCCTCGAAGCTCATCGAGGCAACATCGTCTTTCGCATCCACGCCTGTCATTGCCCTGCCTCCATGAGTGTGGCGACGTGCCGGGCGGCGCTCGCCGCCAGCGCATCGAGGTCATAACCGCCTTCCAGCACCGACACAACACGCCCTGCGGCATGAAGACCGGCGACATCGAGCAGGCGCTCGCTCACCCAGGCGAAGTCCTCGTCGGCCAGGTTGATGTCCGCGAGAGGATCGCGCTCGTGGGCATCGAAGCCTGCGGAAATGAACAGGATCTCGGGACGGAACGCATCGAGCGCCGGCACCACGCGATCATCGATGGCAGCACGGAAGGCGGCGCTCCCCGACCCCGGGCGAAGCGGGGCATTCACGATGTTGTCCCAGCGTCCGGTCTCGTCTTCGCTGCCGGTGCCGGGGTAATGGGGATACTGGTGGGTCGAGGCATAGAACATGCCCTCCTCATCCCAGAACATCGCCTGTGTGCCGTTGCCGTGATGGACATCGAAGTCGACGACCGCGACCCTGTGAAGACCGTGGGCGGCCCGGGCGTGGGCGGCGCCGACGGCGACGGAATTGAAGAGGCAGAAACCCATGGCTCGGGTCTGTTCCGCGTGATGGCCAGGCGGACGAACGGCGCAGAAGGCGTTGCCGGCCTCGCCATCCACCACCGCATCGACCGCCTCGACGAGCGCGCCGGCCGCAACCAGGGCCGCCTCCCCCGAACCGCTCGAGACCACCGTGTCGGCATCAAGATGGCCATGCCCGGCCGACGGTATGGCGTCCAGCACCGCCTCGACCCATGGCGCCGGATGCATGAGGGCAATGTGACCGGGTGTCGCCGGTTGCGGAACGCGGCGCTCAAGCGCCTCGAACCTCTCGTCACCGAGGGTATCGAGGATTGTCTGCAGTCGGGACGCCCTCTCGGGATGATGAGGGCCGGTGTCGTGGGCAAGGCACGCTTCGTGCGTGTAGAAACGTGTCGTCATCGGAGTGCCGCCTTGCTGCGATCCACGCTGTCACCTCCCCGCAACCCTACATCACGCCCGCTGCAACATGAAGGCAGGCGTCTGGACACGTGATTGGACTGATCGATAGACTGATCACCCTCATCCCTGCCCCGGGACATGACTGCAGGGAAGGGTTCGCAGCATGGTTTCATATCTGCGCCGGCTCGAGGCGGAATCCATTCATATCATGCGCGAGGTGGTGGGCGAGTTCCGCCGCCCGGTCATGCTCTATTCAATCGGCAAGGATTCCTCGGTCATGCTGCACCTGGCGCGCAAGGCCTTCCATCCCTCCAGACCGCCCTTTCCCCTGCTCCATGTCGACACCACCTGGAAGTTCCCCGAGATGTATGCCTTCCGCGACCGCATGGCCCGCGACCTCGGAATGGAACTCCTGGTCCATGTCAACCGGCAGGGACTTGACCGCGGCATCTCCCCCTTCGTCCACGGATCGGCACTGCACACCGAGGTGATGAAGACCGAGGCCCTGAGAGAGGCGCTCACCCGACACGGTTTCGACGCCGCCCTGGGCGGCGCCAGACGGGACGAGGAGCGCTCCCGGGCCAAGGAAAGGATCTTTTCGTTTCGCTCCGCGGCCCATCGTTGGGAGCCCCGCGATCAGCGGCCGGAACTCTGGAACCTCTACAACACGCGTGTCGGACCGGGGGAATCGATGCGGGTCTTTCCTCTGTCGAACTGGACCGAAGCCGATGTCTGGCGCTACATCGAAAGCGAAGGAATTGACATCGTCCCTCTCTACCTCACCGCGCCGCGCCCGATCGTCGAGCGCGACGGCATGCTCATCATGCGGGTTGACGGGCGCATGGAGCTGAAGGAGGGCGAGACCGTTCGCATGCGCCGCGTCAGATTCCGCACCCTGGGATGCTGGCCGCTGACCGGCGCCATCGAGTCGGCGGCCGACAGCGTACCGGCGGTCATTGACGAAATGCGGGCCCTGAGGACATCCGAGAGAACCGGACGGCTGATCGACCGCGACCAATCGGGGTCGATGGAGCGCAAGAAGCGAGAGGGCTACTTCTGACGATGACCGACACTGTCGACCTTCTGCGCTTCGTGACATGTGGCAGTGTCGATGACGGCAAGTCGACGCTCATCGGGCGCCTGCTCCACGACACCGCGCTTATCTTCGAGGACGAACTCGCCGACATCGAGGCGGCAAGCCGTATCTGGGGCACCCGCGGCGACGGCATCGACCTGGCACTCCTCGTCGACGGCCTCGAGGCGGAGCGCGAACAGGGCATCACCATCGATGTCGCCTACCGCTACTTCCAGACATCGAGGCGCCGGTTCATCGTTGCCGACACCCCGGGCCACGTCCAGTACACCCGCAACATGGCGACCGGCGCCTCGACCGCGGACCTTGCCCTCGTCCTTGTCGATGCGAGAAAGGGCGTCCTCACCCAGTCCCTGCGCCATGCCACCATCACCAGCCTGCTCGGCATTCCCCACGTCGTCCTGGCGGTCAACAAGATGGACCTCGTCGACTGGAGCGAGGAAGTGTTCGAGACCATCGCCGGGACGTTCCGTCACCACGCCTCGCGGCTCGGGTTCGCGGTCGTCGACACCGTGCCGGTCTCGGCCGTCACCGGGGCCAATGTACTCAAGCGGGCGAGCGAGATGTCCTGGTATGGCGCCGAGACGCTGCTGACAATCCTGGAATCGGCGCGCCCCGGCAGAAACGCGCCGACAGGCCCCTTCCGCATGCCGGTCCAGAGGGTCAGTCGTCCCGACCAGGACTTCCGGGGTTACAGTGGACTCATTGTCTCGGGCACGGTGAGACCGGGAATGGAGGTGGTGGCGGCGCCGTCCCTCAAATCGTCGAGCGTGTCGCGCATCATCACCTTCGATGGCGATCTCGAGGTGGCCGGAGCCGGTGAATCGGTCACCCTGGAACTCACCGACAACATCGACATCGCGAGAGGGCATGTCCTTGCCGCATCGGACCGGCCGCCGCAGACAACCGACCAGTTCGCCGCCCATGTCATCTGGATGGACGAGGATGACCTGCTGCCGGAACGACTCTACCTGCTCAAGTCGGGCACCCGGACGACGACCGCGAGAATCACGGATCTGCGCCACCGCATCGATGTTGACACTCTCGAACACATGGCGGCCAGGACGCTCTCTCTCAATGACATCGGCTACTGCAACCTTGCTCTCGACCAGACGATCGCCTGCGATCCCTATGGCGAGGTTAGCGACGCGGGAAGCTTCATCCTCGTCGACCGGTTCACCAACCGCACCGTGGCGGCCGGCATGATCGACTTCGGCCTGCGGCGGGCACGGAACCTGGAGCGCCAGACAATCGATGTCAGCAAGGAGGTGCGCGCCGCCCAGAAACACCAGAGACCCTGCATCGTGTGGTTCACCGGACTGTCGGGTTCCGGCAAGTCGACCACCGCCAACCATGTCGAACGACGGCTCGCTGCCCTGGGCCGCCACAGCTACCTGCTCGACGGCGACAACATCCGCTTCGGACTGAACCGGGATCTCGGGTTCACCGATGCCGGCCGTGTGGAGAACATTCGCCGCATTGCCGAGGTCGCCAGGCTCTTCGTCGACGCCGGACTCATCGTTCTCGTCTCCTTTATCTCGCCCTTCAGGGCCGAAAGGCGGATGGCGCGCGAACTCGTCGATGAAGGGGAGTTTGTCGAGGTGTTCGTCGACACGCCCCTCGAGGTGTGCGAGGCGCGCGATCCCAAGGGCCTCTACCGCAAGGCCCGCGCCGGGAACCTGCGGAACTTTACCGGCATCGAATCCGCCTACGAGGCCCCGGAAAACCCCGAGATCGTGCTGAAGGCCGCAGAACACAGCCCCGACGAACTCGCCGGCATGGTGACATCCTGGCTCGTCGAACACGGACACCTCGATGAACCTCCCCCCTGATGGCGGGGCCGGCCAATGACCTGGCCCCCTGCCGCACATGTCGATCCCGACACGCTGATTTACGCTGTGGGCGATGTGCATGGACGGGCGGACCTTCTGCGTCGCCTGCACGGGATGATCCTCGAGGATGCCGCATCGAGGACCGAGCGGCGGCGCTGCATCGTCTTCCTCGGCGATTATGTGGACCGTGGTCCCGACACGGCCGGCGTGATCGATTTCCTCACCCGGACAGCCGTGGCTGATGACGGTTTCGAACGGGTTTTTCTCATGGGAAACCATGACGCCTGTGCGATCGATTTCATGGAAGGCAGGGGTGACAGCCTGTGGTGGATCAACCGCCTGGGTGGCGCCCAGACTCTGCTCTCCTACAACGTGGCGCCTGGAACAGGCACCGGACGCCAGTTGCGGCACGCCATGCCGGAACACCACCGCGCCTTCCTGCATGCGCTGAAACTCCACCACGTCATCGACGGTTTCCTGTTCGTGCATGCCGGACTCCGCCCGGGCATTGCGCTCGAGGATCAGGATCCCGACGACCTGCTGTGGATCCGCGAGGAGTTTCTCGATTCACCGGTGGACCACGGGTGGCTCGTCGTGCACGGCCACACCATCTCGTGGGACGGGCCCGACATCCGGACCAACCGGATCGGCATCGATACCGGCGCCGTCATCAGCGATGTCCTGACAGCCCTGGTCCTCTCCCACGGGCATGCCCGGTTCCTCCACACGTCATGAGTCCCTGGCCCCTCCACGAGGACGGAACCTGGCGCGAGTACACCCGGCAGAGGTATCAGGGACCCGCTCTCTTCCTTGACCGCGACGGCGTCATCGTCGAGGAGACACACTATCTCCACGAACCTGCAAAGGTGCGCCTCGTGACCGGGATCATCGACGTCATGGGCCGCGCCAACGCCGCCGGAATCGCTGTCATTGTCGTCACCAACCAGGGAGGCATCGGCCGTGGCCTCTACCGCTGGGAGGACTTTGCTGCGGTCCAGGCGGAAATCACGCGACGCCTGAGCAGCGTCGGAGTCCACTGGGATGGCGTCCTCGCGTCACCCTTTGCACCGGGCGATTCGCCCATGCGCAAGCCACGTCCCGGCATGCTGCTGGCAGCGGCCCGGAAACTGGGCATCGATCGTGCCGCAAGCTGGATCATCGGTGACCGGGAAACGGACATCGAGGCCGGACACGCCGCCGGTCTCGCCGGAGGCATCATGGTGGGCGACGGCTACGACTGCCACGAGCGGCAACGGGCCCTCGGGTTTGAAGAGCCTGACCGCTATCTGGTGCGCACGGTCCCGACACCCGCCGATGCGGTTGCCCACCTGCCGTTTCTCGTCAATTCTTGACTCCGTCATCCGGGCATCCTTGGCCATGAACCTCCACCACTACTTCGAACGCGAGATCGACCAGCACCTGGCAGTGGTGCAGCAGGCCCGTCAGTCGCTCGCCACGCCCTTCGCCAGGCTGGTGGAGGTGTGTCTCCTGAGCCTCACGGGCGGTGGCAAGATCCTGTTCTTCGGCAACGGCGGCAGTGCGGCCGACGCCCAGCACCTGGCCACGGAACTCACCGTGCGCTACGTCGGCGACCGGCCGGCCATCGCCGGTCTGGCGCTCACCACCGACACGTCGGCCATCACGGCCGCGGGAAACGACATGGGCTTCGAGAGAATCTTCGCCCGCCAGATCGAGGCCCTGGGCCATCCAGGGGATGTCGCGATCGCACTTTCGACCTCCGGGCGAAGCGTGAACGTCCTGAAGGGACTCGAACAGGCGAAGGCCCAGGGACTCGTCGCCGCGGCATTCGGCGGCGGTGATGGCGGCGCCCTGCCGCACCTTGCCGATCCTCTTCTTCTGGTGCCCGGCACCGTCACTGCACGCATCCAGGAGGTTCACATCACCCTGGGGCAGATGCTGTGCGGCGCCATCGAAATCGGACTCGGCCACGCCCCGGAGCCGGCGCCTTGATCCTTGTCACCGGTGGCACCGGCTTCATCGGCTCCAGCATTGTCCGTGCCCTGGCCGCGGCAGGCGTGCCACTCGCCGTGTGCGACCGCCATCTCGACGACATCAGGCTGGGCAACATCGCCGGCGCCCGCATCGAGGAGATGTTCGGCCCCGATTCCCTCGGCGCCTGGCTCGAAGGCCGCAGATCGCTCGATGCCATCATCCACATGGGAGCGATCTCGGCCACCACGGAGACGGATGTCGATCTCGTCATGAAGACCAATGTCATGTTGTCGCTCCGCCTCATGGACTGGTGTGCCGCCGGCGGCGTGCCGTTCATCTACGCTTCCTCCGCTCAGGTCTATGGCGACGGTTCGCGGGGCTTCGACGACGACGAGAGTGCCGCCGCCATGGACGCTCTCGCCACCATCACCCCCTACGGGGCCAGCAAGCTGCTGTTCGACCGACTCATGATCCGCGAGCGCGACGCCGGCCGCACCATGCCGCCACAGTGGGCCGGCCTGCGATTCTTCAACGTCTACGGCCCCGGCGAGGGGCACAAGGGCGCCATGGCCAGCGTGGTCTCCGGCACCCTGCCCGACATTGTGGCCGGCAAGCCGCTCAGGCTGTTCCGTTCCTGCCATCCGGACTATGCCGATGGCGGCCAGAAACGCGATTTCATCTACGTCAGGGACTGTGTCGATGTGGTCATGTGGCTGCTCGACAACCCCGCCGTCAGCGGCATCTTCAATCTCGGGACCGGTGAGGCAAGGACGTGGCTGGATCTTGGCCATGCCATGTTCAGGGCGCTCTCCAGACCGGCCAGAATTACCTTCGTCGACATGCCCGAAGCGCTCCGGGGGCGCTATCAGTACTATACCCGGGCCCGCATGGACCGGCTCCGCGAAGCCGGATACACGAGGCCCTTCACCTCTCTCGAAAACGGCATCGCCGATCATGTCACCATCAGCCTGGCCGGCGGGACGGCCAGCCACCACGGAGGGCAGCAATGACACGACCAGGACCCGGGCAGGCCATGAACATCGCCTGCGTCGGAGGTGGCTACATCGGCGCCGGATGGGCTGCCGTCTTTCTTGCGGCGGGTCGTGATGTGGTGATGAGCGACCCGGCCCCCGATGGCGAGGCCGCCGCCCGGCGCATCATCGACCAGGCCTGGCCCTTTCTTGAACGTCTCGGACTGGCCCGGGGCGCATCCAGGGAACGTTTCCGCTTTGCAGGGTCGATGGAGGAAGCGGTGGAACATGCGGACTTCGTCCAGGAAAGCGCGCCCGACCGCGAGGATCTCAAGATCGCGCTGTTCGAGGCCATGGATGCCGCAGCTCCGGCCTCAACGGTGCTGGCGAGTTCATCATCGGCCTTCCTGCCGACGCGTCTCCAGTCGCGTTGCCGGCATCCCGAAAGGGTCGTCATCGGCCACCCCTTTGCACCGAGCTACCTCGTGCCACTGGTGGAGGTGGTCGCGGGCAGCCGGACGGCCGGTGATGCCGTGGCATGGGCTTCGGCGTTCTACGAATCCGTCGGCAAGAAGACTCTCACGCTTCGCCGTGAGATCGAATCCTATGTCGCGAATCGCCTCCAGCATGTCGTCTTCGAGGAAGCAGCGGCGCTTGTGGATGAAGGGATCTGCACCTACCAGGACATCGACACGGCGATGACGGCAGGCCCGGGACTGAGATGGGCCTTCGCCGGTCCGGTGACGTGCTATCACCTCGGTGGCGGCAAGGGGGGCGTGCGCCACATGATTGACCACTTCGGCTGGAAGCGCGGCGAAACGGCGAGGAACGAACTCGTCGGCGCTATCGACGCCATGTATGGCCACCTCGACATCGACGACCTCGAACGCTGGCGCGACGAGAACCTGATGGTGATGCTCGAGGGACTTGGGAAACCGCCTCGCCGCGACTGATCGCCCTTGTCAGAGAACGTCGGCAGGATCGACGAAGGGGTAATCGAGAGCGTCCGCCACCGCCTTGTAGACGACCTTTCCGTCGTGGACATTGAGGCCGTCGCAAAGGAAGGGATCGACCCTGCAGGCGCGCTTCCAGCCCCTGTCGGCAAGCTGGATGACAAAGGGCAGGGTTGCGTTGTTGAGGGCGAAGGTCGATGTCCGGGCCACGCCGCCCGGCATGTTGGCGACACAGTAGTGGACGACCCCATGAACCCGGTAGGTCGGCCTGGCATGAGTCGTCGCCCGGCTGGTCTCGAAACACCCTCCCTGGTCGATGGCCACGTCAACCACAACCGAGCCACGACGCATCCGGCGGATATGGCTTTCGGTCACGAGCTTCGGCGCCGCGGCTCCGGGAATGAGAACGGCGCCGATGACCGCGTCCGCACCGTGGACATGCTCCTCGAGGGCATCGGTCGTCGAATAGAGAACCCTGGCCCGTGCTCCCAACAGCTCATCGAGTTGCCGCAACCGGGCAATCGAACGGTCGAAGACCGTCACATCGGCGCCGAGGCCTATCGCCATGCGCGCTGCGTGGGTGCCCACCACGCCACCACCAATGATGACCACCTTCCCCGGCGCCACGCCCGGGACACCGCCGAGCAGAACACCGGCGCCATGCTGGGCCTTCTCGAGGCAGTGACACGCAGCCTGGATGGACATGCGTCCGGCGACCTCGCTCATCGGTGCCAGGAGCGGCAGACCGCCGTTCACGTCGGTGACCGTCTCATAGGCGATGGCGGTACAACCCGATTCAACGAGCAGACGGGTCTGCTCGGGATCCGGCGCAAGGTGAAGGTAGGTGAAGAGAATCTGGTCACGGCGCAACATGCGGCACTCGTCGGGTTGCGGCTCCTTCACCTTCACGACCATCTCTGCCCGGGCGAAAACCTCTTGCGGCGTGTCCACGATGTCCGCACCGGCGCGCACGTACATGCTGTCGGTCAGCCCGATTCCACGGCCAGCGCCCTTTTCCACGAGGACCGCGTGACCGCGGCCGGTGAGCTCCCTCACCGAGGCCGGCGTCATGCCGACGCGGTACTCGTGATTCTTGATCTCTCTGGGTACTCCGAGAAGCATCGATCAACTCCGTCTTGAAGCAAGAAGACCACGCGGCCGGGTCACGATCAATCCTCCGCGCACGGTTCTCAGGGATCCAGCCGTTCCAGGCGGAATGTACCACCAACGACGGCATAGTTGGCATAGCCGAGGCGGCCAATCACCCCCTGGGCCTCGGGATCGAAACGCCCTGTGGCGATGGCGTCATCGTCGATGTGGATGCCGACCACCTCGCCGAACACCACGAGGCTCGCCGTATCGTTCTGGGGAATCTCCAGTGTCTTGAGATAACGGCACTCGAGAGCCACCGGACTTGCCGCCACACGAGGCGTCGACAGCAGGACCGAAGGTGCCATATCAAGCCCGGCAAGCCTCGCCTCATCGACACCTGCAGGCACCTCGCGCGCCGTGACGTTCATCGCGTTACGCAGCGACCTTGTCACCAGGTTGTGCACGAACTCTCCGGTCTCGGCGGCATTGCGGGCGGTGTCCTTGGCGCGTTGCGAACCACCTGCCGAGAAACAGACCACCGGGGGATCATCCGCCATGGCGTTGAAGTAGCTGTAGGGCGCCAGATTGACGGATCCGTCGCCATTGAGCGTGGTGAACCAGCCAATGGGTCGTGGCGCCACGAGTGCCTTGAACGGATCGCGGGCGAGCCCGTGCCCTTTCGCGGGTTCATAAAACATCGTGCACTGCGCCGCCGGTCAGGCAGCCCGGGCCCTGTAACGCTCGATGTACCAGGAGGCGTCGTGCATGGTCTGGCGTACCGAGGGGCGTGCCGCCATCTTGTCACACCACCGACGCAGACGCTGGCAGTCTTCCGGAATGGTGACCTCGCGGTAGTGCGAGAGCAGAGGGAACCGCTCGAAGAACGGCCAGAAGGCGAGATCGACAAGGCTGACCGACGACCCCAGCCAGAAGGGTCCCGACGACAGCGTCGCCATGCCCTTCGTCTCCATGTGGCGCAGATCCTGTCTCACGCGGTCACCAAGTTCAGCGCGGCGTTGCGCGTCCTTCGCCTCCAGCAGCGCGTAGAAATCCTCGACCCAGCGGGTGTTGCAGTACTCGATCCAGATACGCGCCCGGGCACGCAGCCAGGGATCGTCGGGCAACAGGGGCACATCCGGAAACTTGTCCTCGATGTACTCGTTGGCGATCGCCGACTCCCAGACGATCTCACCGGCAATCTTCACCACGGGAACCTTCGACGTCGGTGAGATGTCCTCGAACCATGCGGGCTTGTTGGCGAGATCGACCTCGCGAACCGTGAAATCCAGTCCCTTTTCGATGAGCGCCATGTGGGTGCGCTGGGCGAAGGGACAGACGTGGGATGTGATGAGTTCAATGGCGGTCATGGAGACACTCTCCTTGTCGCTTCTTGGCCTATCCGAGCGTTGTAGCGATAGAGGCACGAAGGTCACTCGTGACACGGGCACCGAACTGGCCGATGACCTCGCTGGCGCAGACATTGGCGATGCGTGCCGCCCGGTCAAGGCTGAGTTCCTGGGTGTAACCGTAAAGGAAACCTGCGGCATAGAGGTCGCCGGCGCCGGTGGCGTCGACCACCTTGGTCATGATGGAGTCGATTTCGAAGACCGAGCCGGGCGAGAACACCATGGAGCCCTTCTCGCTGCGCGTGATGACGGCGATGGAGACGGCGTCCGCAAGACCGCGCGCCGCCACCGCAAAGGCCTCCCCGGGAAAGAGCGACAGCGTTTCGGACTCGTTGGCGAAGGCGATATCGACATGGTCGTGAAGGAACCGATGCAGGTCTCCCCGGTGGCGCTCCACGCATGCGGCATCGGAAAGCGACATCGCGACCTTGCAACCAGCTGCGGCGGCCATGCCGGCCGCCTTCCTGAACACCTCGTGTCCCTGGGGCGCATCCATGAGATAGCCCTCGAGCAGCATGACCCGTGCGGCCATGGCGTCCGCGTCGAGATCAGCGACACCGAGATCGACCGATGCGCCGAGCCATGTGCACATGGTGCGATGGCCATCCGGCGTCACCAGGACGAGGGACCGTCCGGTCTCCGGCCCGTCGGCGGCCGCACGGGTGGCAAGGACGACCCCCTGGGAACGCAGGTCCCGCGCAAAGCGCCGGCCGAGCGTATCGTTCTTCACCCTGCCGACAAATCCGCCGCTGCCGCCAACGGCCGCAAGGCCTGCAATCGTGTTGGCCACAGAGCCACCGGACATCATCGTGACGGGTTCGCAGGCATCGAGAAGCCTCGTCGCCATGGCGTGATCGACGAGGTGCATGCTGTCCCTGGCGAGGCCGAAGTCTGCCAGAAAGGACTCATCGACCTCGGCGACGATATCGACGATGGCGTTACCGATGCCAAGAACATCGATGCGTGGCTGGTTCATGTGAGAAAGAGGCACCTGTTGCCGGCGTTGGCGAGTATAGATGCGGAGGGCTTTCTGGCAAGCCTTGCCGGGGGACATGTGACGGCACCATACTCGCGTCCGCATGACCTCAGCGTGCGGAAGGCAGCGATGGCAGATCTCTGGAGGATGAAGGCAACGGACGCCGCCCTGCTGCTGCGCCGCAGGAAGGTGTCTCCGCTCGAGTTCCTCGAGGACTGCATCGCCCGTATCGAGGCGACGGACGGTGGTCTCAACGCCATGCCGACCCGTTGTTTCGAGCGCGCCCGGGACCGTGCGCGTCAGCTCGAATCCGGTGATGCCCCGGGGCCTCTCCACGGTCTCCCCATCGCCATCAAGGATCTCGAGGATGTCGCCGGAGTGCGGACCACCTACGGCTCACCGATGTGGGCCGACCATGTGCCGGCGGCCTCCGATCTCTTGGTGACGCGACTCGAGGAACGGGGCGCCATCGTCGTCGGCAAGTCCAATGTACCGGAGTTCGGCGCCGGCGGTAACAGCTTCAACGAGGTTCTCGGGGTGACGACCAACCCCTGGGACATGGCGGCCTCGGCGGGTGGCTCCTCTGGCGGGTCGGCAGCCGCGCTGGCCAGCGGGCAGGTGCCCCTGGCGACCGGCTCCGATCTCGGTGGCAGCCTGCGTATTCCGGCGAGTTTCTGCGGAGTGACGGGGTTTCGGCCGAGCCCGGGCGTCGTCCCCCGCGGGCCGGCGCCGGATGCCTTCCAGGATCTTTCGGTCGCCGGGCCCATGGCGCGCAACGTCGCCGACACGGCGCTCCTGCTCGATGCGATGTCTGGAATCGACGAGCGCGATCCCCTGGCGCGTCAGGCGCCGCAGACCTCCTGGCTGGAGCACGTCCTCGTGGCCCTCGACAGGGACGATGCTCCGCTGCGCATCGGTTACTCGCCGGATCTCGGCATCACCCCGGTGGACCGCGACGTCGACCGTCTGTGCCGGAGAGCCCTGGATTGCTTTGCACTTCTGGGAAGCGACATCGCGCCGGCCACCATCGACTTTGGCGATGCGCCGGAAGCCTTCCATACGCTGAGGGCCATGGGATTCGCCACGGCCCACGAGGACGATTACGTCCATCGCCGCAGCATGCTCAAACCGGAGAATGTCTGGAACATCTGCAAGGGACTCGATCTTGGCATCGGCGACATCATGCGTGCGACGCGCATCCGCGGCGCGCTCTACCAGAGGATGACGGCGTTCTTCGAGACCTTCGATCTCCTCGCCCTGCCCTCGACCATCGTCCCCGCCATCCCCACCCACGAACGCTACCTCGGCGAACTCGACGGCCACCTCTTCGACAACTATGTGGACTGGATCATGATCACCGCGGTGATCACGCTGACATCCTGCCCCGCGATCTCGATTCCCTGCGGGTTTACCGATGACGGCCTGCCTGTGGGGCTGCAACTGGTCGGTCCGTCGCACAGCGACGGACGCGTTCTCGGTTGGGCGGCTGTCGCCGAACGCGCTCTTGGCATCGCCCGCGATCTGCCTGTCGACCCCCGCGGAACGCCCGGTCGCTACCCCGACCCGGAGCCGCTCGACGGCCGCCACCGTGTTTGACGCGCCAGGCAGGATTGCCGCCAACCTGAGTGATGTCAGGATCCGCCGCAGCCTGGTTCACATGGCCCTGGCGAGCGCCCTTGCGTCGTCGGTTCTCGTCGCCCTGGTCATCGGCGGCGCCATGGCCCTCGAACCCGGATCCTGGGTCGAGTCCCGTGTCGCCTGGATGCCGGGCTGGCTGGCCGACGGCGTCGTTTTCGTCGTCGCCTCACTGGGCGCCGTCGCCCTCGTCTGGTTCACCTTCGTCATGGTCGTGCAGACCGTGGCATCGTTCTTTCTCGACGGCATCGTCTCGCGCGTCGAGGAAACTGATTATCCGCACCTGCCCGGGGCGGGTGGAACGACGGCGGTCCAGGACCTCGCCTCCTCGCTTCGCTTTGTCGGCTGGCTGCTGCTTGTCAACCTTGCCGCGTCGCCACTCTATCTTGCCGCACTCCTCGTCCCCGGCCTGTCGATTATCGTCTTCTGGATCGTCAACAGCCTTCTCTTTGCCCGGGAGTATGCCGAGATCGTGTTGCTGCGGCGTCTGGCGCGCCGCGATGCGGACGCCTGGCGCAAGCGGCACCGCTGGCGGCTGCTCGCCACGGGAGGCATCATCACCGCAGGCATGAGCGTTCCCCTCCTCAATCTCGTCATGCCCGTCATCGCCGTCATCACCATGACCCACCTTTGTCACAGGAACCGCGATGCAATGGCCTGAACACCATCCCCGTTCCTGTCCACCGCCTGACCGACGATGCTCGAGCGCCCTCATCGGTGTGCTGTGCGCCCTGGCGCTGGCGGCCTGCAGTCCGTTCTCCGGAACCGGTCCCGAGGCGGCCATCGGCGAAACCGCTGCCCTGACCGTCGAAGCGGACGGGGCGCCACCGCAGACAGGGGTGGCGCCGGTCGCGCGAGACCTCGCCGGCCTGCAGGAAAGCGAGGTGCTCGGCATGCTCGGCGAACCGGCCTTCGCATGGGCCGAGGGCAACGCCAGGATGTGGCGCTACGACGGCCCTTCCTGTGGCCTTCTCGTCTTCGTCTACCCGGATGGTGTGCGCCACGCGGAGGTCATCGACGGTGATGAGGAAACCTGTCTGTGCAGGATCCAGGGTGGCTGCACCTGAATCAGGTCCTCACTCCTTCCTCAGAACAAGCCGCCAGACGCCTGCCGCAACGTCTTCCGGTTCGAGGGACAGGATGCGATGACCGTGTTCCCTGATCGAGCGCGGCACGTTGTGCAACGGCTCGCCTTCGTTGAGGCGAACCTCGGCAACCATGCCGGGTTTCATGCCCTCGATCATGAGTTTTGTCCTGACGAACGTGATCGGACAGACATCACCGGTGATGTCCAGGCGCATGTCGACGACCATCTCCCCGACCGGTCTTCCCTGCGTTTCCATCGTCTCGACCTTCATCGAGGTTCCGTCATCGACGCTGACGGTCAACCTGTCAAGGCATGGCGCCGCCGCGTCCTTTGGTCTAGACTTCCCGGCAACCAGAAACGATGAGGACACATGCGGACCGGTGACAGCCTGTTCCAGTTCGCGCCTGCACCATGACATCACAGATCGAACACGCATGCCTCGACAAGGGCCTCAAGATGACGGAGCAGCGCCGTGTCATCGCCAGGGTGCTTTCGGATGCCGACGACCATCCGGATGTCGAGGAAGTCTATCGCCGCTCATCGGCCATTGATGATCGCATCAGCATCTCGACCGTCTATCGCACGCTGCGTCTCTTCGAGGAATCGGAGATTATCCAGAGCCATGACTTCGGGGGCCGCAGGGCCCGTTACGAACCTGCCGATCAGGATGAGCATCACGATCACCTGATCGACATCGACACCGGTACTGTCGTCGAGTTCCTGGATCCCGAACTCGAGGAACTCCAGGTCAGGATCGCCCGTCGGCTGGGCTATGATCTGATCGATCATCGCATGGAGCTCTACGGACGGGCGCTGAAGTCGGGTTCCGATACCTGACTGCGGCGGGCTCGCTTCAGCCATGATCCCCGGCTCCCGCGATCAGGGCGCGCTGTCGAAAGGGCTGAGACTCGGTCCCCTGGAACTGCGCCTCATCGACAGTGAGGCGGAACTCCAGGCTGTGCAGAGGTTGCGCTTTCGCGTGTTCTACAAGGAAATGAAGGCCCGGCCCACGCCCCGGATGAGCGAACTGGAACGGGACTTCGACACATTCGACGACATCTGCGAACACCTCATCGTACGCGATACGACACGAGACGGTGACACCGCCGTTGTCGCCACCATGAGACTGCTGCGCCGGTCGGCCCTGGGCCCCACACGCACGTTTTACACGGCAGGCGAATTCGACATCTCCCGCCTGCTTGCCATCGATGGCGAACTGGTGGAACTCGGCCGCAGCTGTGTCGACATGAACTATCGGGCGGGCGCCGCCATCCAGGCGCTGTTCCGGGGACTTGGCGCCTATGTGGGGCAGCACGGCATCTCCTATATGTTCGGCTGCGCCAGCCTCCATGGCACCGACCCCGACAGTCTCGCCCTGCCGCTTTCCCACATGGCCCACCATCTCGCCGCCCCCGCCGCCCTTCTTCCCCGGGCGCTCGACCATCTCTACATCGACATGAAGCGGCTGGCACCCGGGACATTCGATGCTGCCGATGGCCTGGCCAGCCTGCCGCCGCTCATCAAGGGCTACGCACGGGCCGGCTGCCGGTTTGGCGATGGTGCGGTCATTGATCACCAGTTCAACACCACGGATGTCTGCGTCCTGCTCGACGTGTCGGTGATGGAAGGTCGTTACGGCCGGCGCTACCGCGGCGATGGCGAGGCCGGGACGGGACCTGGCGGCGCATGATCCTGATCGGTCTCGCGCGGGCGACCCTCTATGTCGGCTGGACCCTGGTCTGCCTGCCGGTGCAGTTCGTGTTGCTGGCGGCAGGGCGCCGGGCCCGCCACGCGTTTCCCCAGTTCTATCACCGCATTGTCCTGCGGCTCATCGGGCTGCGCCTCGACATCAGGGGAGGACCCTGTCGTCACCACCCCTGTCTCTATGTGTGCAACCACACGTCCTATCTCGACATTCCCGTTCTCGGCGCCCTGATCCGGGGCAGCTTCATCGCCAAGGCGGAGGTCGGGACCTGGCCGTTCTTCGGTCTGCTCGCCAGACTGCAGCGCACCGTCTTTGTCGATCGCCGCCGGAGCCGGATCGGTCATCACATGGACGCCGTCAGCGAGCGCCTCGAAGCGGGCGAGCAGCTGATCCTGTTTCCGGAAGGCACCACCGGCGACGGCAACAGGATCCTTCCCTTCAAGAGTGCGCTCTTCGCCTCGGCCCAGAACCAAGTGAGAGACAGGGAAGTGACCGTCCAGCCCGTGTCTGTCTCCTACACGCGCTTTTCCAACCTGCCGATGGACCGAGACATGCGTCCGCTCTATGCCTGGTATGGAGACATGGATCTTCTGCCCCACATGTGGGAGATGCTGAAGGCGGGTGTCGTAACGGTCGTCGTCCAGTTCCATCCGGCCACCACCATCACCGGAGCCGGCGGCAACCGGCGCTCCCTGGCGCGTCACTGCGAGGCGGCCGTGCGGGAGGGACACTCGCTGGCGCTTGCGGGTCGGCTGCCAGCGCGCCGCAGGCGGCGACTGCGCAAGTCCGCGAGGTGTCCGGCGCATCCCGAGGGACGCGCACGAAGTCGTTGACAACGATCGCGGATCCGGAGAGGATCGGACAAGATTGCCAACTGCCACGGGGCCTCAGCGCCCGACGACAGCCAGCGGAACATCCGGACGCGCTTGTCCAAGAAACTCTTCGTCAAGACCTACGGCTGCCAGATGAACGTCTACGACTCCGGTCGCATGGCGGATGTTCTGGCGCGTCTCGACTACCGGGAGACGGAAACGGTCGAGGACGCCGACATGATCGTCCTCAACACCTGCCACATCCGTGAGAAGGCCGCCGAGAAAGTCTATTCGGAACTGGGGCGGCTGCGCGCACTCAAGGAAAGCAGGCGCGAAGCCGGTGATGACATCATGATCGCGGTAGCCGGCTGCGTCGCCCAGGCCGAAGGCGAGGAAATGGCACGCCGGGCGCCCGTTGTCGACATCATCGTCGGACCCCAGACCTATCATCGCCTGCCCGACCTGATCAGACGCCATGCCGACGAAGGCGGTACGGTGATCGACACCGACTTCCCGGCACGGGACCGCTTCACCAGTCTGCCGTCAAGGGCCCCCGGCGCGAGCCGTGTCGCCTTCCTGTCGATCCAGGAGGGCTGTGACAAGTTCTGCACATTCTGCGTTGTTCCCTACACCCGCGGCGCCGAGTTCTCGCGGCCTGCCCGGGACATTCTAGACGAAGCGAAGGCGCTGCTGGCATCGGGGGTGGTGGAAGTCGTCCTTCTTGGACAGAACGTCAACGCGTGGCACGGCGAGGGTACCGACGGCAAACCATGGACCCTGGCGCGTCTCATCGGCGAACTAGCATCGCTCGAGCGTCTCCGGCGCATCCGCTACACGACATCCCACCCGTCGGACATGTCCCCGGACCTGATCCGCGCCCATGGCGACATCGACTGCCTGATGCCGTACCTGCACCTGCCCGTGCAGTCGGGCAGCGACCGGATTCTCAAGGCAATGAACCGGCGTCACACCACGGCCGACTACCTCGGCGTGATCGCGGCCATTCGCGAGGCACGGCCCGACATGGCCATATCGGGCGATTTCATCGTTGGCTTCCCCGGGGAAAGCGATGCCGACTTTGCCGCCACACTCGCGCTGGTGCAGGAGGTGTCCTATGCCTCGGCCTTCTCGTTCAAGTACAGCCCACGTCCGGGAACCCCGGCGGCGACGGCGGCCGACCAGGTGCCCGACGAGGTCAAGGCAGAGAGGCTCGCCATTCTGCAGCGCCTGCTGAAGGATCAGCAGGACACCTTCAATCGCGCCACCGTCGGCCATACGGTTCCGGTGCTCCTGGAACGAAGGGGGCGGTACGCCCATCAGCTGGTGGGCCGCAGCCCCTGGCTCCAGGCCGTCCACGTTGACGCCGGAGAGCGCCACATTGGATCACTGATCGATGTCACCCTCACCGAGGCCCGGGCCAACAGCATGGCCGGAAGACTGGCAACCTGATGCCCTCCCCTCCGGCCCATGACGAATCCCCGGGCCCGCGCATCCTGGCCTTCGAGGACAACAGCCTGCTGGCCTCCCTCTATGGCTGGCATGACCGGCATCTCGTACGCATCGAGCAGGAACTCGGCGTCTCGCTGACCTGTCGTGGCAATCAGGTCAGCATCGCCGGACCGTCCGAACCGGCGGGAACGGCCATCCTGGTTCTCAACGGTCTCTACGGACGCCTCAAGGACGGCCTCACTGTCGGTCCCGCCGAGGTCGAGGCCATGCTCCGCATGGCCGGCGATCCGTCGATCTCGAACACGGAGGTGAGGACCTCGCGACGGCGTATCACGCCGCGCACCCTCAACCAGGCGCGCTACCTGCGGACCCTGACGACATCGTCCATGGTGTTCGCGCTTGGCCCGGCCGGAACGGGCAAGACCTATCTTGCCGTCGCCGTCGCCGTGGCCATGCTGGAATCCGGCGAGGTGGATCGCATCGTGCTGTCGCGTCCGGCGGTGGAAGCCGGTGAACGGCTCGGATTCCTGCCGGGCGACCTGCGGGAAAAGGTCGATCCCTATCTGCGCCCTCTCTATGACGCCCTCTACGACACCTTGCCGGCCGACAAGGCCAATCGCCGGCTGGCGTCCGACGACATCGAGGTGGCGCCCCTGGCCTTCATGCGCGGGCGAACACTGTCCAACGCCTTCGTCATCCTCGACGAGGCCCAGAACACCACGCGAATGCAGATGAAGATGTTCCTGACGCGCCTTGGCGAGAACGCACGCATGGTGGTGACCGGCGATCTGACACAGGTCGACCTGCCTGAAGGCCAGATGTCCGGACTCGCCGATGCCGTGCGCATCCTCGAGTCCGTGGAGGACATCAAGGTTGTCACGTTCACCGACGTTGATGTGGTCCGCCACCCGCTGGTGGCGAAGATCGTCCGCGCCTGGGATGCGGACGACCACCGGAAAGCGCCATGACAGCAGGCGATGGCCCCTGCAGTCGGTCCGGAACGATCCATGTCGACATCACGGTCGAGGACGGGGCCTGGCTCGATGATCTGCCGCGCGCCGAGGATATCGTGGGGCGGGCCTGCACCCGGGCGCTTCAGGTGGCCTGCGCCGGAGAAGCGGTTTCGGTGGCGGTCCTAATGGCGGACAACCGTATGCTGGCCGATCTCAACGGGCGCTGGCGGCACATCGACCGGCCGACTGACGTTCTGTCATTTCCCAGCGAAGAGCGGTGCCCGGGGACACGGCTGCGGCGTCCCGCCGGTTCTCCGCCCGACAGCGACATTGCCCTGGGCGACATTGTCATCGCCCGGGAGACCGTCGTCGACGATGCGCATCACCGGACCCTGGCGCTTGCCGATCACCTGTCCCACATCGCCGTTCACGGAACCCTTCATCTGCTGGGCTACGACCACGAAACAGACGTCGACGCCTCCCTGATGGAAGACATGGAGCGCACCGTGCTCAAGACTCTGGGTATTCCCGATCCCTACCTCCTGGACACGGCGTGAACAGCCGGTCGCCCCAGACCCCTGTTTCAGGGCTTGCCGGATGGCTGCGCCGCCTGGTCAGCGGCCGCAACGGCGACACCCTGAGGGAGTCCGTCGAGGAGCTTCTCGAGGCTGACGACGGCAGCGAGACGGAATTCTCCGATGCGGAGCGCTCGATGCTGTCCAATCTGTTGCGCTTCGGAGAACTCACGGTCGACGACGTCATGGTGCCCCATGCCGATATCGTCGCCGTCGAGGACAGGACGACTCTCACCGAGGTCGTCGAGATCATGCGCAGGACCGGGCATTCCAGGTTGCCGGTCTACCGCGAGACCCTCGATGACCCCATCGGCATGGTGCATGTCCGGGATTTCCTCGATCACTGGGACCTGCCCGACGACAGGCAGGCCCCCGACCTCGACAGTCTGGTGCGCGACGTCCTGTTTGTTCCGCCATCGATGCCGGTGGTCGATCTTCTCATCAAGATGCGCACGGCCCGCACGCATCTGGCGCTGGTGGTCGACGAATTCGGCGGCATCGATGGCCTCGCCACGATCGAGGATCTGGTGGAACCCATCGTTGGCGAGATCTGGGACGAACACGATGCCGAAGACGGGGTTCTTCTTGTCGAACAACCCGGCGGTGTGATTGACGCCCATGCCCGCGCCCCGGTCAGCGATCTCGAGGCCATGACCGGCTCGACACTCCAGGACGAATCGAGGGACGAGGACATCGACACCGTCGGCGGGCTCGTCCACACGATGGCCGGCCGCATTCCGATGCGCGGTGAGATCATTGCCCATGCCTCGGGGCTCGAATTCGAGATCGTCGACGCCGACCCGCGGCATATCAAGCGTCTGCGCGTGAGACGTGCCAGCCAGCGCAGCTGACAGCGATCGCATCACCCGGCTGACCGCACTCACCGGCTGGCGCCGTCGGCTGCTGGCCCTGGGTCTCGGTGCCCTGCTGGCGGCCGCACTCCCTCCCTTTCACCTGTTGCCGGGCGCCGTGATCGCGTTCAGCGGGCTGGCCTGGCTCATCTCGGGTCACCGGCGTGGCGCCGGAGCCTTCCTGGATGGCTGGTGGTTCGGCTGCGGGTTTTCGGCGGCCGCGTTCTACTGGATCGCCAACGCCCTCCTGGTGGACCCGCAAAGACACGCCTGGTTCTATCCCCTGGCCCTTCTTGTCATCGCCGCCGGATTCGGCCTCTTCCCGGCACTGGCGTCGGGGCTCGCAGGCAAGGTGCCGGGCCGACGCGCACGGATCGTCGCCCTTGGCGTTGCATGGCTGACCCTGGAGTGGGTGCGCAGCTGGTTTCTGACGGGTTTCCCGTGGAATCTCGTGGGCACCTCGCTGGCGCTCTCCGACAGCCTCATCCAGGGGGCCGCTCTGGGCGGGCCGTGGCTGCTCGGCGCCATCGTCCTGGTTGCGGCACTCGCTCCTGCCGCCGTGGCGCCGGCCGGCGTCTTCTCCCCCCGCCGGGTGGCAGGCGGGCTGGGGGTTTCCATCACCGTCATCGCCCTTGCCTGGGCGGCCGGAGAACTGCGCCTTCAGCACCGGAGCACCGCCCCGGGGCCCGTATTGCGACTTGTCCAGCCACACATCGAACAGCACCTGAAGTGGGAGAGGACGCTCCTCGAGGATCATTTTGCCCGCCAGCTCGCACTGAGTTCCCTGGCCCCGGCCGGCGAGCCCCCCGTTGCCGTCATCTGGCCAGAGGCGGCCATGGGCCACACACTCCTGCGCAAGCCTTCCATCCTGTCGGCCTTCGCCGCTGCGGCCCCGCCGGGAGGGGTCATCATGTCGGGGGCCATCCGCGCCGTCCGCGGCGACGACGACGCGCTCGAGGCGCGCAACAGCCTCCTTGTCTTCTCCGGCAAGGGACCGGTGACACTCCATGACAAGTATCGCCTGGTGCCATTCGGGGAGTACGTCCCGTTGCGCGGCATCCTGCCCATCGAGACCATCGCTCCCGGCAGTCGCGACATGGCATCGGGCCCCGGGCCGGCCACCATCCAGCTGGCAAGCCTGCCGGATTTCGGTGTGCTGATCTGCTACGAGATCATCTTTCCCTCAGGGATTACGGATCCGGCTCATCCACCCCGGTGGCTCCTCAACATCACCAACGATGCGTGGTTCGGCGTGTCGAGCGGCCCCTACCAGCACTTCCAGACGGCACGCCTGCGTGCCGTGGAGCAGGGCCTTCCCGTGGTCCGCGTGGCCAACACGGGAATCAGCGGTGTCATCGATTCCCTGGGCCGGGTGGTGGCGAGCATGCCGCTGGGGCACAGCGGCATCCTTGATGTCGCCCTGCCCGCCCCCCTCGGGCACCCCACGCCCTGGTCGCGCTACGGCAACTGGACCCTGCTGATCATCCTGCTGCCCGGCCTCGCCTTCATCGCCGCCTCCCTGATGCGGCGTTGATTGTCGAGATGCCCGAAGCCAGCTCAGGACCAAGGACAGCCCCGCAGGCCGAGGCGTCGACAATCGCTGCAGTGCAAGAGCTTCACGCATTTTGTCCATGGGCTCATACCAAGGTACATTCGAGTTCATGGAAGAGATTGAGATTGCGAAGTTCAAGGCGACTTGACTGGCCGTTCTCGATCGGGTGGGAACGACGCGCAAGCCTGTTCTCGTGACCCGTTTCGGCAAGCCGGTCGCCCGGATTCTGCCGCCGCCGTCAACACCGGCCGGCGAGTGGCTCGGTGCCATGCGGGACGATGGAGAGATTCTTGATGACCTCGTCGCGCCGGCGGTGGACCTCCCGGAATGGGAAGTTCTCAAGTAGATGGGGTTCGACCCGGACCGGCACGGCCTGACGCTGGTGACGGCGGACCGGCTGCTGCTACGGTGCGGGGACATCGATGTATGAAGCGAAGCGCCATGCACGCTTGCCGGGGACCGGCCATACCCTGAATCACGCTGTTGGGGTGCGGCAGAACATGACCCGGTGATCCGTCTCATCCAGATCGGGTGTGGCATCATCCTTGATTATCAATCAGCCTTTGGTAAGTGTCTCACCATGGGGCATGTGCCCTTGTCGTGATATCAAACGGGAGGCTGGCCGTGCCCCGGAGCGATTACCTGTTTACGAGCGAGTCCGTGTCGGAAGGCCATCCGGACAAGGTCTGCGACCGGATTTCCGATGCCGTTGTCGATGCCTTCCTCGCCGCCGACCCCGTGCATGCGCGGGTGGCTTGTGAGACCCTTGCCACCACCGGAACCGTCGTCATCGCCGGAGAGGTCCGCGGACCCGGCGACCTCATGGACCCGGACCGGCTTCAGGAAAAGGTGGAGGCGCTGGCGCGCGACGCCGTCAGGGACATTGGCTATGAGCAGCCGGGTTTCGACTGGCGCCATCTTTCGGTCAGCGTGAAACTCCATGCCCAGTCGGGCGACATCGCACAGGGCGTCGATGCCTCCGGCAACCGGGCGGAGGGAGCGGGCGACCAGGGAATCATGTTCGGTCACGCCCGCAACGAGACCGGGTCGCTGATGCCGGCGCCCATCCACTATGCGCATCGCATTCTCAAGTCCCTGGCCGAGGCGCGCCACAACGGCGTCGCACGGGAACTGGGACCGGACTCAAAGAGCCAGGTGACGCTGGCCTACGAGAACGGCCGGCCGGTCCATGCCACCTCCGTGGTCGTGTCGACCCAGCATGATGCGGCACTCGATCAGGAGGCGGTCCGCGAGATCGTCAGACCCCATGTCGTGGACGTTCTTCCCGACGGGTGGATGTGTCCCGACGACCGCTTCTTCGTCAACCCCACGGGCAAGTTCGTCACTGGCGGTCCCGATGGCGACTGTGGTCTGACCGGCCGCAAGATCATCGTCGACACCTACGGTGGCGCTGCTCCCCACGGAGGCGGCGCCTTCTCGGGCAAGGATCCGAGCAAGGTGGACCGTTCCGCTGCCTACGCCTGCCGCTACCTGGCCAAGAACGTGGTCGCGGCGGGGCTGGCCGACACCTGCACGATCCAGGTGGCCTACGCCATCGGCGTCGCGGAACCACTGTCGCTCTATGTCGATCTCGCCGGAACCGGCAAGGTCGACGAACGGCGCCTCGAAGAGGTGCTGCGGCAGATCATGGACCTCACGCCTCGCGGCATCCGCGATCACCTCGGCCTCGACCGGCCGATCTACGAACGCACGGCCGCCTATGGTCACTTCGGGCGCGAGGCGGAAGCCGACGGCGGATTTTCCTGGGAAAGAACCGATCTTGCCGGCGAACTGAGGAACGCCTTCTCCTGACCGGCGGGCAGACCTGGGGACGCCGGCGGGGGCGCAAGCTGTCGCCCCGCCGCCAGTTCCTGGTCGACACGCTCTTGCCCGAACTTCGGATCGCCCCCGGCGAGGACGGCACACCCTGTCATGATCGGCTCTGGCTCGAGATCGGGTTCGGCGCCGGCGAGCACCTTGCCTGGCAGGCGGAACGCCACCCCGAGGTCACGCTGATCGGCGCCGAGGTGTGGCTGAGCGGCGTAGCGAACCTGCTGGACCGTGTCGAACGCCGTGGCCTTGCCAACGTGCGGATTTTCGACGCCGACGTGACAGTGCTTCTCGAGGCCCTTGCACCGGCCTGCCTTGAACGCATCTTCGTTCTCTTCCCCGACCCCTGGCCCAAGACTCGCCACAGGAAACGCCGTCTCATCAACCAGACGAGCATGGCGCGATTCTCGGACCTCCTTGTCGACGGCGGACAACTGCACCTCGCAACCGATATCGAGGATTATGCTCTCGCCATGAAGCAGGCGCTCGAAGGCGTAAAGGATCTGCAGTGGTCGTGTGACCGTTCCTGCGACGGGCCACCGACACGCTACGAGGCGAAGGCAAGGACGGCAGGCCGGGAGCCCGTCTTCTTCACTGCCGTGCGCCGGCGACGGGCGGTCACGGCACCAGAAAACCGGTGAGTTCCTCGACCTTCTTCTGGATCGGTTCGGCGATGGCCCGGGCCCGGACCGCGCCGGTGCGCAACACGCTGTCGACATGGCCCGGATCCGCCGACAGCCGCTTCATCTCGTCGCCAACCGGCCCCAGGACCTCCACGGCGAGATCCACAAGACGGGCCTTGAGGTCGCTGAACCTGGCGCTGGCGAATTCATCGAGCACCGCGTCCCGGCTCACCCCGGCCAGCGACGCATAGATGGTGACGAGATTGGACGCTTCGGGCCGGTTTTCCGGATCGAACGACACACCCATGATGCTGTCCGTACGCGCCTTGCGGATCTTGCGCGCAATGGTGTCCCTGTCATCGGTGAGATTGATGCGCGAATAGTCGCTCTGGTCGGACTTCGACATCTTGGAGCGGCCGTCCCTGAGCGACATGACGCGGGTGGCCTCGCCCAGGATCACGGCCTCGGGAAGGGGGAAGAAGTCGACGCCGAAGGTGTGGTTGAAGGAACCGGCGATGTCGCGGGACAACTCGAGGTGCTGCTTCTGGTCGGCGCCCACAGGAACGTGGGTGGCGTGGTAGCCAATGATGTCGGCGGCCTGGAGAACCGGGTAGCCATAGAGACCGAGACTCGCGTTTTCCTTCTGTTTTCCTGCCTTTTCCTTGAACTGCGTCATGCGGTTGAGCCACCCGAGCGGGGTCAGGCAGGCGAGAATCCACTGCAGGCGCAGGTGCATCGGGCACTGGCTCTGGTTGAAGACGATGCAACGGTCCGGATCGAGCCCCGAGGCCATGAATCCCGCCGCCACCTCCCGCGTCGCGTCACGCAGTTGGTCGGGATCCCACGGCATGGTCAGGGCATGGAGGTCGACGATGCAATAGATGCACTCGTAGTCGTCCTGCATCGCCACGAAGCGCTTCAGCGCGCCGAGATAGTTGCCAAGGTGGAGGTTGCCGGTCGGCTGCACGCCGGAAAAGACCCGCTTCATCGGGAGGGCTCCAGGTCGGGGGATGCGTGCTTATGGCGCGCGCGCTGCCGCCGGTCAAGAACGTCAGGCCGGGCGGCTGCCGAAGATGGCCGTGCCGACCCGCACATGGGTGGCACCATGGGTAATCGCCGTGGCGTAGTCCGCAGACATGCCCATCGACAATTGCGCGAGACCGTTGCGCCGCGCCATGCCGGCCAACAGGGAAAAGTGGGGCGACGGCTCCTCGGCGAAGGGCGGAATGCACATCAGCCCGGCGACATCGAGTCCCGCCGCCCGAGCCCCGGAGATCAGACCGTCGGCATCACCCGGCAGGCAGCCCGCCTTCTGTCCCTCCTCGCCGGTGTTGATCTGGATGAAACACCGTGGGCGGCGTCCGGTCCGGTCCATAGCCTTCACCAGGGCGGTGACCAGCCGCGGGCGATCAACGCTCTCGATGACGTCGAAGAGGGTCACGGCATCAACCGCCTTGTTGGTCTGCAGGGCGCCGATCAGGTGGAGTTCGAGGCCATCGCATTCCTGGCGCAGGGCCGGCCACTTCGACGCAGCCTCCTGAACCCGGTTCTCACCGAACACCCGGTGTCCGGCTTCGATGGCGGGACGGATGCGTTGCGCATCATGGATCTTGGTCACGGCAACGAGCGTCACGGAACCCTTCTGGCGGCCCGCCCGACGGGTGGCGTCGGCGATTTCCGCCTGCACCGCATCGAGGTTACCGGCCACATTCACCACACTCATGCCTCCATGTCCTTCCAGTAGTCGAACTTTCGCATCATCGCCTCGTTGCACGACGCGATCATCGTCACCTGGCTTGCGGTCAGCGCGGTGCGCCACGCGCCGGCGCGGCCCTGACGGAAAAACCGCTTCTGTGGAGCGGAACGTTCTCCGAAACCCTTCTCGTCCTCCAGGCGCCGCAGGTTCACGAAGGAAGTCGCCCTGACCGCCTCCTTGATGCGCCTACGGGCCGTCTTCAGATTGAGGAATGCCGCAAGACCGGAGAATGCCGCCACCGGACTGGCCAGCATGTCCTCGTAGCGCAAGACGTGAAGCCCCGGAAGCGAGCGCCTCGTCCAGGTCTCCACGTTCTGGGTCCAGCTGCCCATGAGTTCCGGGACGTGGCTCGCCGTGGGCGGCGTCTCGTGGTTCTCAAGGTTCATCAGGCCGATGGCGACGTCGAGCGGCACGCCCTGGTGATCGGCATAGGAAAGCGCGATGTCAAGCGGATTGCGCACGACATAGATCGCCCCGGCGGTGACATCCATGTTGATGGTGGGCTGGCCCCGGGATCTCAGCACGGCGAGGTGGGTCTTGCAGAACACCACGCCGCCGTGACGCCGGGCGAAGGCGGCCTGCGCGGCCGGTCGGGCCCGTGCCACCTCCTCCGGAGTCCAGCGATTCCAGGGCCTCGCATCGATGGCGCGATAGTTGTCGATCGATGCCTCGTTGCCGGCCGTCTGCGCCATCCGGTCGAGATCGAGGGCGCCGCCCTCCTGGCGCAGGATCTCGTGCAGAAAGGCCCTCACCCACGTGTTGCCCGACTTGGGGTAGCTGGCAATCCACACGATATGTCCCATGGCAGGCTCAGTCCGGCGAGCGATGTTCCCGCCCGGCATCGTAGACGCGAGGGAACCGGGCACAGTCCAGAGGGTCTCCGGGGGCGAGCCCGCAATCGGGAAAATCGGGCTCCATGACTCCGGCATGGCGGACATAGACCGCATCGTCACCGACCCAGGTCGAGTTGGTGGCCCGGCGGCGCGAGGCCTGAGCGTTGCCCGGCGCCCCATGGATCGTCATGCCGTGGAAAGCGATGACATCGCCTGGTTCGAGATTCCAGGCGAGAACCTTCTCCGCATGGGCGCCCTCGACATCGGGAGGATCGCAATAACCATCATCCCGGCCACGGCCAAAGTCGCCGCCATCGCGAAACCGGACGGGACGGAACGCCGTCCCCCACAGGTGTGATCCCCTCACGCAGTTCAGGCAGACATCGGCCGGCACCGGATCAAGGGGCGCCCACAGCACGACAATCTGCCGGCCGGCCACGCAATAGTAGGGCTGGTCCTGGTGCCATGTGCTCTTCTTCGTGGCCCCGGGCTCCTTGACGAAAATCCCGTCGAAAAGGAAGTTGGCGCGCCGCGACTTCATGATGGCAGCCGACAGTTCGGCGGCCGGCCCCTCGAGGGCGAACCGGCGAAGCTCCGGCACACGGTCCGATGCCACGTAATCGGTGAAGAAGGCCGGATCGCCCTCATCCTGGATGCGCCTGGTGTAGGGCCCCCGGGTCTGCATGGCCCGCTCCACACCCCGGCGCAGCAGGTCCACCCAGACCTCCTGGTAGACACCCTTCAGGGCCACGGCACCGTCGATGCGAAACCGCTCGCATTCCTCCTCGCTCGGCATTCTCAAGGGACGGGCCGCCATGGTTCGGTTCTCCTATCTTGCGACCAGGTCATGGGGCATCGAGGAAACCGGCTCGAAGTGATCGTCATGCACGATGCCGGTCTCGCCCAGACTCATGGTCAGGTGGCGGGCGCTGTCCACGACAATCATGTGCATGAAGACGACCATGCCTGGCGCCACCCGTGCCGGATTGCCATGATAGATCATCGGCTCCTCCATCCAGGATGGCGGGTAGTTGGCAGACAGCGAATAGCCGCAGGCGTTCAACCTGCAGTCCTTGAGCCCGTGCGAGTCCATCACCCGGGCGTGGGCATCATAGATATCGCCGAATGTGGCCCCCGGCTTCGCGGTCGCCTGGCAGGCGGCAAGAGCCTCGACACAGGCACCGTGCATCATCCTGTGACGCTCGCCTGCACGTCCGGTCAGGACCGTTCTCATGATGGCCACATGGTAGTGCCTCCAGGCGGCTGCGAACTCGAGCTGCACCTGGTCATGATCGCCGATGGTGTCGCGGCCGGTGAAGTAGCGCACCAGCAGCGCACCCTCGCCCGAGGCGATGATCGGCCGGCCTGCCGGGTAGTCGCCTCCACCCTCCAGAATGGCCTGTTCCAGAGCGGCGTAGAGCGCGCTCTCGTCGACACCGGCGGCGATGGTCCGGTGCAGGGCCTCCAGTCCGGCATCGGCCAGAGACCCCGCCTTCCTGACATGATCCTGCTCTGCCGGACTCTTGATCAGGCGAAATGCCTGGACGAGATCGCTGGCATCCTCCCAGGCGCCGAATCCGTCGAGCGCCCGTTCCATCATGACCCAGTGCTGGCCGGTCAGACCCCAGGCATTGAGCTCGACGCCGAACCGGCCACCGCGAAGGCCCTTTTCTTCCAGCACGGCCAGCACATCGTCAGCCGGATTGGCGCCGCCACGGTCAACCCAGATGCGCACGTCCGGTATCATCGACGTGTAGGCCGCCTGTTCCCGATCCGCCGATCTTGTGACAAGCACGAGATCGCCATCAGCGCGAAGCACCAGGCACTGGAACATCGCATACCCGGCGGTGTCATACCCGGTCAGGTAGTACATGCTCTCCTGGCGGAACATGAGCAGAGCATTGAGCCCGAGTTCCCGCAGGCGTTCGCACGTCCTTTGCCTGCGTTCCGCGAGTTCCGCCTCGCAAAAGTGAAGTCGGGGCATCAGTGCACCTCCCTGGTATGCCGCCCGCTGGATCATGCCGTTGCAGCGGCCCCGGCGTAAAGCTAGAACGTTCGTCGCAACGGAAGAGGGATGACGTTCTTGACCAGCGATTCGCGGCTCTTCCAGCTGAACGCCGTCGTCAAGCCGGAGTGGATCGACGAGTACGGGCACCTCAACATGGCCTACTATGTCCTGATCTGCGATTACGCCACGGCGGCGTTCTGGGACAGGATGAACGAGCCGGTGACCATCGAGGAACGCAACGGTGCCGAATATGCCGTCGTCGAGACCCACGTGAACTACATGGACGAACTCAGGGTTCATGCCCCGGTGATCGTCACCACCCAGGCACTGGCCGCCGATACCAAGCGGTTTCACATCTTCCACCGCCTCAGCCACGCCGAAAAGGGCACACTTGCGGCAACCAACGAGGTGATGGCCCTCGGCTTCAACCTCGAGACCCGCGCCATGATGGAGTTCGTTCCGCGGGCCCGTACGCGACTCGAGGAAACGGTGCGCGCGCACGGCGCCATCGAACGTCATGTCAACGCCGGCCGCGCGACCGGCCAGCCGAGAAGGCGGTAGGTCCGCCATGCGTGGATTCGCCTCGCCACCCCGCATGACCACCCATGCCGAGCACGGCATGGCGGCGACATCGAACAGGGATGCCACCCGGGTAGCGCTCGACATTCTCGAGCAAGGAGGCAACGCGATGGATGCCGCCGTCGCGGCCGCGGCGGTACTGGCCGTGGTGGAGCCCATGTCGACCGGGATCGGCGGAGACGTCTTCTGCCTCTACGCGCCTGAAGGATCATCGCGCATCGTCGCCTACAACGGTTCGGGCCGCGCACCCCGGCGGGCGGAACTTTCCTGGTACCTTGAACGGAACCTCACCCGCATCGCTTCGGACAGTGCCCACGCTGTCACCATTCCTGGCTGTGTCGATGCCTGGTGCCGGCTGATCGACGATCACGGCACCATGGGAATCGACGAGGTTCTGCAGCCTGCCATTCGCCTGGCCGAGGAAGGGTATGTGATCCAGCCGGTGATTCACGAGGCCTGGCGCGCCTCCCGCCAGCGCCTTGCCAGAGATGCCCATGCCGCCAGGCTTCTCCTGGTCAACGGCGACGCGCCGGATTCCGGCGCCATCCACACCCAGCCGCTGCTTGCGGCCACGCTGCGGGAAATCGCGAGCCAGGGGCGCATCGGGTTCTACGAAGGCTGGGTCGCCGAGGACATTGTCACCCGCCTCGGAGAGCTTGGCGGTCTGCACGGAGTCGAGGACTTCGCCAGTGCGGCGGGGGAGTATGTCGAGCCGATCTGCAGCGACGTGGCCGGGTACCGGGTTCACGAGTGTCCGCCCAACGGCCAGGGAATCGTGGCGCTCATCATGATGAACATCCTCGAGGGCTGCGACGGTACCGGCAGCGATCCGCTTTCCGCGGACCGCATTCACCTGGCCCTCGAGGCCGGGCGTCTCGCCTTTCGCGACCGGGCGCTCTATGTCGCCGATCCGGCCATGGCCGACGTTCCCGTCGACACGCTTCTCTCCCCTGCCTACACCGGCATGCTGCGTGCGCACATCGACCCCGCACGGGCCATGGTCGACCTTCCACCTGCGGAACTGCCGACCACCCCCTCGACAGTCTATCTTGCGGTGGTCGACCGCGACCGCAACGCGGCGAGCTTCATCAACTCGCTCTATTTCTCGTTTGGTTCATCCAGGGTCGCCCCGAAGTCCGGGGTAACCCTGCAGAACCGGGGCTGCGGGTTTGTGCTGGAACCGGGTCACCGAAACGCCATGGCGCCGGGCAAGCGTCCCATGCACACCATCATTCCGGCGATGTTGACGAAGGGCGCGAAGGTCATCATGCCATTCGGCGTCATGGGCGGCGACTACCAGCCCTGGGGACACACACACGTTATCCAGAACATGCTGCACTACGGCATGTCTCCCCAGGAGGCTCTCGATCTGCCGCGTTTTTGCTACCAGGACGGCGTGGCGATGATGGAGCCGGCCATTCCTGGTCACGTCATGCACGACCTCGCCAACCGCGGTCACCCGCTCGGCATCACGCCGGAACCCTTCGGCGGCGGCCAGGCAATCTGGATCGACTGGGACAAGGGAACGCTCGCCGGCGGCAGCGAGCCCCGCAAGGACGGTATCGCGCTGGGCTACTGACCGTCCATCTGCCTATTCGATGACGATCAGCGAATAGGGAACGTCCGGCGTAGCCATGAACGCCCGGTCCTCCTCGAACAAGAGGCATTCGATCATGAAGAACTGTCCGACGTGGCGGGGCAGGAAGATCTGGATCTCGTGGTTGACCGCCGTTCCGGCCTCGAAGAGGCGATCGGCGTTCTTTTCGGAGAGTGGGTCGTAGACGAAGTTCCCGACCCAGTCCGACAGGAAGCCGATACCCATCTCGTAGCCGCCAATCCAGCCGCGGCGGCTCCACAACCCTTCAGCCTCGTAGTGGGCCCGGATCTCCTCGTTGAGTTCACGCACCGGCAGCCCGGGTCTGAGACACCCGCGCACCACGTCCATGACGGCCGCCGAACGGTCGGCCACGTCCTTCACATCCGCCGATGGCTCGCCAAGGCTGAAGGTTCGAGCACAGTTGATGTGGTAGCGCTTGCAGACACCGGCGACATCGATGGTCACCGTTTCGCCGGCCTGCATCCTGCGGCGCGTGGCAATGGCATGGGCCGCATTGGATTTCCTGCCTGAGAGCACCGGCATCATCATCGACTGGAGTTCGCCACCCGCCTTTGCCAGGGCATTGATCACCTCTCCCTGCACCTCGAGTTCCGTGACCCCCGGACGCAGCACCTGCCGCGCCCGTTCAAGGCCCGCGGTGGCAATGCGGCAGCCTTCCTTCAGGCAGGCCATTTCTGCAGGAGACTTGACCCAGCGCACCTCTCTCAGGATCCGGCTGCCGTCGACCACTGTTGCCCCGGTTGCCTCGAATGCCGCCTGAAAGCGGTCGCTCACCGCCCGGGTGGGGCGCATCGCGTGCATTTCCAGGCCGACGGAGCCCTTGAGCCAGCCCTCGGCCTTCAGTTCCGAGGCAATGAACGCCGTGCCGTCGCGATAGCTTGACCTGGGAAAGTAGCGGGTGTCCTTCGATACCGTGAAGGTCCGTGTCAGCACCGCCTCGCGTTCGGTCTCGAAATGGATGAAGCGGTCATGATCGACATGGACGGCGATGCCGTTGGTCGCACTCCATTCGATGGGGCTTTCCGTGTGATACCACATGCAGACGTAGCCCGAGACGTAGTACATGCTCTCCGGAGACGACAGGAACAGGCAGTCGACTCCCTCACGCGCCATGGCCTGGCGAATCCGTGCCAGACGGGTCGCGAACTCCTCTTCAGAGAACGCGACCTCGCGGTCCGGCTGGGCCTCGAAATACACCTCATCGCGATAGTCCATGGTATGGGGCCGCCCTTCAGTTCCGGATGATGTTGTGCTCGGGGCCGAAGGGGAAGCGCGTGATGTTCCAGGCTCCGTCCTCGTGGATCACCAGGATGTCGTGTTCGCGGTAACCTCCCGCGCCCGGAAGACCTTCCGGTATCAAGATCATCGGCTCCATGGAGACCACCATGCCCGGTTTCAGCTCGGTCTCGACATCCTCGCGCAATTCAACACCGGCCTCGCGGCCGTAGTAGTGGCTCAGCACACCGAAGGAATGGCCATAGCCGAAGCAGCGGTACTGCAGAAGATCCCAGGAACGATAGAGTTCGTTCAGTTCCGCGGCGATCTCGTGGCACCTGGCGCCTGGACGGATGAGTTCGATGCCGCGCCTGTGCACCGCGACATTCTTTTCCCAGTAGTCGAGGTGGGCGTCGCTGGCATGGTCGCAGAACAGGGTTCGTTCAAGGGCGGCGTAGTACCCGAAGATCATCGGAAACGCGTTCAGGCTGAGGATGTCCCCCGACTCGATGACACGGTTGGTCACCGGATTGTGGGCGCCGTCGGTGTTGATGCCGGACTGGAGCCAGGCCCAGGTCTCCATCGGCTCGACATAGGGATGATTGCCGGCGATCTCGCGGATCATCGCATCGGTCACCGCGATCGCCACTTCGTGCTCGGGCACGCCGGCTGCAAGAGCGGCAACGCAGGCCTCGCCGCCGATGTCGGCGGTACGGGCGCCCTCCCTGATGAGAGAGATTTCTTCCGCCGACTTGATGGTGCGCATCCACATCGAGGGCCGAGCGACATCCACAAGGGTGACACCGGGAAGGGCCTCCTCCAGTTCGCGCCAGAATTCGACGTTCATGTGATCGAACTCGACCCCGAGGCGGCGCACGCCTTTCGTAAGGCTCTTCACGGCCTCGAAGTAGTTGCCGCGACTCCAGTCGGTGTAGGCAATGTTGTCGGCAAAACTGCGCCGCCAAGATTGACCACCATCGGTTCCGGTCGAGATTGTCGTGGCCGACTCCGGGGTGATGACCATGCCGAAGCGGCGTCCGAAACCGCAGTAGAGCCATCCGGAGTAGTAGTTGATGCAATGATACGAGGTGAACAGCGCGGCATCGACATCGTGAGCGGCCATCCAGTCCCTTACGGCGTCCTGTCGGCGCGTCATCTCGGCATCGGAGAACGGCCTGTAGACCTTGTCGCCGGTGCGCCAGGTGGTGAGTCGGGGCATGTCCGGTGAATGGACCATGGATGCTTCCTTCATGTATTCCGCGTGGTGCCCGCGCACGGCCTTGAAACAGTGGCGGTCCCGACAGGATTCGAACCTGTGACCTCTGCCTTCGGAGGGCAGCGCTCTATCCAGCTGAGCTACGGGACCGGACGGCGTGACAGTAGAAAAGAACTTGCCGCGTGACAACGCTGGCCGATAGTGGCGCGCATGAACACTGATACCCTTCCGATCCCGTCCGCTGCGGTCTTCACTCCCGAGGAGGCCGGGACCGTCATCGATGTCAGCCGCATGCTGCACTATCGCCTGGCGCGGCTGCAGAAGGCCATGGTTGACGAGGACTGTTGCGGCCTTCTTCTCCTGGGGGTTCACAACAAGCGCTACGCCACGGGGATGCTGCGCACGGGCATCTACAACGCCCACAAGCCGTCGAGCGCCGTGTTCGTTCCGGCGAGCGGCCTCAACACCATCTTCGACTGGTTTCATCCGGACAATCCGCACGAGACCCCCGAAACCACGGGTGATCTCAGACCGATGCCGGTGTTCGCCTACTTTCCTGCCGGTGATCTCAACACCGCCAGGGTCGCTTCGTTCGCCGGCGAGATCGCCGACCTGGCGCGCGTCCAGGGCGGCCGGCGGCTGGCGCTGGACATCGCCGATCCTCTTCTCGTGCATGCCCTCATCGCCCGGGGTCTCGATGTCGTCACCGCCGACCGTCTCATGGAAAGGGCAACGCTGATCAAGAACGACGACGAAATCCGCTGCCTTGCCAACACCTGTGCCATCGCCGGAATCGCCATGGAACGACTCCGCCGGGCCCTGTGCCCGGGCATGACGGAGTACGAAGCCTGGTCGATCCTGCAGCAGACCAATGCGGCGAGTGGCGGCGAGTGGCTGGAGTACCGGTACCTTTCCTCTGGGCCGCGCACCAATCCCTGGGAGCAGGAGGCGTCGAACCGCGCCATCGAGGCAGGCGACATGGTCGCCTTCGACTGCGGCATGATCGGGCCCCTGGGCTACAGTGCGGATGTGTCCCGGACCTTTCTGTGTGGTCCGCCCACGCCAACACCTGCACAGCGTCGTCTCTATCGCCTGGCTGTCGACAACATCGAGCACAACCTCGACCTCGTGAAGGCCGGTGTCTCCTTCGAGGCCTTCTCGAAGGGCTGCTGGCCCTACCCTGGCGAGTTTCTGAAGCACCGCTACCCGGTCATGGCCCACGGCATCGGCATGGGCGATGAATGGCCGGCCATCCCCTGGCCCGTCGACTGGGAGACCCACGGCACCGACGGTGAACTCGAGGAGAACATGGTCATCTGCATCGAGAGCTTCATCGGCTCCGAACACGGCGGAGAGGGGGTCAAGCTCGAACAGCAGGTCGTCGTGACCCGCGACGGCCACGAACTCCTCTCACCCTTCCCCTGGGACGACGACCTCCTCGGCCGCTGACACGCCGATCAGTGCATGAAGTCCGCCACGAGCCATGCGAAGTGCCGGACGGAACATGGCATATCGCTTCGCCTGGTGCGCTATCTGACCGCGGACATGCGTCATCGGCAGACTCACGAAGGGGACTTCATCACCGTGCGTGTCAGGAGGCCGTTGAAGCGCACCGCGAATCCACCAGGTTCCTGTTCACCCTACTCACCAACAAACAACGCGCGTCTGACCGCCTCCGGCTCCTTCTGGATCACGCGCAGCAGCGCCTCCGCGGGCCCGCTGATCCGTCGCGCTCCCTGTTCCCACTTTCTGTAACCAGACAGACTCATGCCCATCAAGGGGGCCATCTGCGCTTGAGTGAGCCTCGCCTGCTTGCGGACCTCGCGCGGGGTCACGGACGCATGAACGACAGCAGGGGCTGTGCCCCTGGCATGGGCCAGCGCCTCGTTGAGGGACTGGATGAGGTCTTCTCCGAATGTGCTCATCGCTTCTCCTTTCGGACCTTCCGGATCGCCGCAGCGATCCCGGCCACCTGGCGCCGCTCGACCGGGTTCAGATCCGTTCTTGCGGACTTCGCACAAGCAAGGAGCGCATAGATCGGTACGTCCTTCTCCGCCATGAAAACAGATTACCCGCACTCCACCGGCCCAACACCGCGAACCGCAGTTTCCGGACACCTCTCGTTCCTGGAATCTCGCCCCCTCCTGCCGAATGTTCGGCCGGGTAGTCGATCAGAGCCTTTCGCTCTTCCTCGCTGAACAGCCTGGCGCGTGAAGGTCGGAGTCTCAGCGACGGTCCGCATGATCCCGCATACAACCCAATGGGGTAGATCAGTCAACGGATGAGTGCTGGGGTCCGGCATACGGGCCCATGCGGCGGGCGGCGAGATCTTCGTGGCCCAGGCGCGCACGCCGGGGGGCCTGCCGAAACGGGCGAGGGTCGACCGGTTCGTGGACATGACGGCGGAGGCGGCGCGGCGAAGATCCGGTGCCGTCGCCGGAGCCGGAGGATCCGACGGTCGCTCTGGCGGTGCATGTAATGTGAACTGCCAGCCGGCGACGGTGAAGAAATGCGAAGGTCTGCTCAGGTTGTCCGAAGTCGGCCGGTCGCACGTCTCGGCACTTCACGGCAAATTGCGGGACAAGCCTGCCCAGGCCAAGGAGGCGGCAGGCGTGGTCTCGAGAATGCTCAGACTGGCGGTCGCCCGGGGCATGATGCCGACGCGGCCCAATCCCTGCCGGTTGTTGTCAAGCCGCTGCCGGGGACGCAGCTGCGAGCGCTTCCTGACCGAAGAGGAATCGGCGTCCAGGCAGTGGGATGGAGGCAACAAGCCGAACGGCACCTATCCGCTCCAGGCCGTCAGCCACGCGGCGAATTCGGAAGGCCTGATGCGGTATCGCGAGAAGTTGCCTTCGTGAAGGCTCAGAAGTTCCCGCTCGACCACGTCGCGAAAGCGCTCGCGATCCGCTTCCTCGATATGCTCTGTCGTCCAGGCGCCGATGTGTGTGCTCGCCGTTTTCTTGTCCATGCCTTCACGGATGACGTCTGCGACGAGATGGCGTACCGGGACCCGGTACTTCAGTCGGAACGGGTCGGGCTCTCCGAGCGACATGCGCACGGCCACGTATCGCGAGGCGGACCGCCGATAGGCCCAGATGAAGAGGTCGCGCAGCAGTTCCGTCCGCTTGAGTTCGTACACGCCGAGAATCGCTGACGTGTAGAGTTCCCGCGACACCTCCTCGAAAGACAGCGGCGCCAGGTTCGCCTTGATGAGCGGAATGTTCGCCGCAAGCCTGGACACCCGCTTGTTCACGTCGTCGAAGGGCTGCAGATAGGGAAGTTGCACCAGCGCAAAGAACGCCTGCTCGAACGGATCCTCGATCTCTGAGGCCTTGGCCAGAATCCGGTCGAAGCACTCTTCGATGAGTTGCGGCACCTCCAGTGGACAAAAGACCGAACCTCCTATGCCCACGGCCATTCGGCGGAGCCGCCCCGGTGCCCCGGGATCAGGAAGCAGGTTGTCCGCCAGCGCGGCGTGCAGATTGAGAATGATGTGGCGGTTGAAGCCGATGTCCTCCGCGCCATCGACCAGAATCTCGATGGCGTCCTTGTGGTTGAGAATCATCTGCGTCTCGAGCCCGTCCTTGCCCTCCGCCACCTCGCCGAGCTCGATCAGGCGTGTGGTATCAATCAGGGAATAGGTGTTGCCTTCGAGACGGCTCGAATTCCACGACAGGTCGATGAGAAGCCTGTTCAAGACCTGCCTTGCATGAGTGCCGGCGGGCTGCTCGACGATCTCGGTCGCGCCGAACTCCCAAAGCTCCTTCCGCTCCATTTCCGAGAGATAGAAGTCCACATTTGGCGTGTAACCGTCGAGAAAGTTCCGATCGTAGCCGACCGGTTCACGTGCCGTGTGAGGTTGCCCGACATAGTTCAGGACTTCTTCGCCGGGCTCGGATAAGGCCGGGACTACCGTGAGCCGGACATCGGAGCTTTCGAGTGCGATGGCGAGCCGTCCCGACAACGGCACGACTTTCGGCAAACGATAGCGCGCCCAGCGACCGGAACCATCCCTTGTCAGGCGCTTTTCATCGACGAGCGCCTTCAAGCGATACTGGAGGGTTCGAAACGGCAGCTCGCCACCCAGGGCATCCGCGATCTGTCGCGCGGTCATGCCGTCTGGTTGCCGTCCCACCGCTTCTTCGACTGCCTGAAGACTCTCTTCAGGCATGCGTCTTGCCACGTCACGACTCCAGACTATCTGTTCAGTTCTAGGCGCAAGATAGTTGAAATTAACGCAACTATCAATCCTGTCCGCAAGTTTCCATTTTGCGCGTAAGCGACGGGCATGGCCCAAGATCGGTCGGGCGCCGCTCTACGCGCCACCTCCCGCGGGCTTCTCGTGTGTCACAGAGTACGACGGCGATGCCGAGCCCAAAACGAACCAACCCACCGGCTCGTGCGACTGCGACAATCTTCTTCACCGGCGCCATTGTTGACATCGTGCGCACGCTCGGCCTGCACGGCATCAAGTGCGCCCGCTGGCGCGTGGACACTGATCAGTGCATGAAGTCCGTCACGAGCCTTGCGAAATGCTGGGTTGCCGGATCCCAGTAGGGCGACAGGACACCACCATCGAACCCCGGTGAGGTTCGTGCTCCCTGCATGTTCTCGACGATCTCGAAGTCTTCCGTATTGAGCTCGTTCCACATGTCGTAGACATCCTGGCGATGTCGGGCGTGTCCCTCGTCGGTCGCAGCATCACCGACAAAGTACATGTGGATGTGTTCCATGGTCCTGTCGGGCGCCATTGCATGAAGCTGGAAGATCGCGAGCTGGTCGGGCCAGATCTGGATGGCGGTCGTCGGGAAGAGATGGAAGTACCACTCGGTACGCTGTCCCCTGTCGTCGAGACCAGGATACATGGGCATGCCGATGCCACGTCCCGGCTGGGGCTCCCGGATCATCGACGTGTTGTGGAACCAGGGCCCCTCGGTGTCGACGGCCACCCTGGTATCAAGCGGCGTGAACGCTTCCAGCCTGGGATGAACCGTGGGCACATGATAGGCGTCATAGAAGTTCTCGTAAATCAGCTTCCAGTTGCCCCTGACGTCGAAATCCAGGGTCGCGGCATAGCGCAGGGCCCCGAAATCGTAGTCCCCTGTGCGCCGGGCAAACGGTTCCCAGTGATCCTCGAACTCCGGCGCATCGCCCGAGATGTTGACGAAGACGAGGTCGTGCCAGACGGCATGGCGCACCGGCACCAGACCCGGTGCGTCCTTCCCGGGGTCCGTATCGTGGCGGCCGCCGCCGAAGAAGTGCGGGCGCATGCGCAGGCTGCCATCGAGACCGTAGACCCAGGCATGGTAGGGACAGGTCAGGACCGACTGGCGTTGGCACGGCTGCGCCACCACCACCGCCCCGCGATGTCGGCAGACATTATGGAACACCCTGATCATGCCATCGTGATCGCGCACGATGATGAGCGGCATGCCCGCCATCTCCACCGGCGCGACATCGCCTGGCTGCGGAACATCATGACAGAAGCCGGCGAGCATCCAGGTGCGGGCGAAGAGTCTCTCGTTTTCCGCCTTCAGCCACTCTGGGCTGGTGTAGCACTCGTTGGGAAGACCGCTGCCGTCGCCGGTAGGCGACTGAAACCGTTCCACCGCCGAGTCATCCAGGATCCGGTGAACCATCTCGTCGCTGGTGGCCGATGGCGCGTGATTCAGCATGACGTCGTCTCCCGCTTCCCCGAAGGATAGTCCCCGCTGCCTCCCGTCTTCAAGGCGGAGCCGGAGGCGGCCATCAGACGTTCAAAGAGGGCGTTCTGCTCACCAGGATCGTCGACATCGATGTGAACCCGTGCGAGGCCGTCATCGCGTCGCATCCACGAGAGCTCTCCCTCGGCCCCGTAGTGGACATCCGGTCGGACCGACTCCGGATCGTCGAGGGTCCCCAATGCGATGAAGATGATGCCGTCGAAGGCTCCTTGCGACGCGTAGCGCGTGAACAGCGAACTGCCGCAGTCCTTGCAGAATCCCCGTTCGCTGACGGCAGACGACCAGTAGACCCCGGGCTCGCCTTGCGTGAACACGACCGCATCGCGATCAAAGGCCGCCGTGGCCAGCATGGCACTGCCACTCCATCTCTGGCACATGCGACAGTGACACAGGGGCGAGAACCCCGGTTCTCCGGAAACTTCGTAGCGGATGGCCCCGCAAAGGCAGCCCCCACGCCGACTTGTTCCGTTCATGGCTATCCTCCTCGCGCAGCGCAGCGGGGATCACACACCGAGTGACCGCATGTCCTCGCCCTGGAGCCAGCGCACCAGGGCCTTTCCCGGGTGAGCAAGGCCGTCGATGGAATTGTACCAGTGGTCCCGCCAGCCCTCTGCAGGGTAGCCGGCGAAGAGCATCAGGTTGAGGGGATAGTCCTCGCTGTCCGAGCAACGGCGAAAGTCGTCGCGGAACAGAAACAGCGGTTTCTGCCAGGCGATCGCCAGGCCGATCTCGACCATCACGCCTTCGTCCGGCGGACAGCCATTGACGACAGCGAAGACTCCATCAGCGTCCCTGACCGCCCTGGCATCACTCCGGGCGATCCGCCAGGCCCAGTGCGGCGCACTGCGATCTCGGTTCTCTGGAGATTCGAAGGGCTCCCACACTCGTGCACCCAGTGCCTCCAGGCGTCGACACAGGTCCTTCAGGGGTCCCGTCTTCAGAGATGCCGAAAAGCCGTAGGCATTGGCAAGATAGAGGGTCCGCCCCGATTCCATGGCACCCTCCGGCCAGCCTCGCCATCATGCGCATGCGAGCGAACTTGCAGGAACCATGGCCCGGAGGCAAGAACAGCATCCCCGAGTGCCCGGTATAGTGTTCCGGTCGGTCTTGCGTCTCCTTGCCGCGCGGGTCGGTCCCGATTCAACCGGATGCAACGGTGATCACCGCGACCGGCCAGGTCACAGTGCCAATGCAGTTGGTGACAGTGAGACGCGGCACGAAATTTCCCGATGGGCCCTTGTGGATGGGAAGACGGACTATCCTGAGAACTTCCCATGGAGGGGCGCCAGCGAGGGCGTGACTGACGTCTTCCGCGATACTGCAGGTGCGCCTTCTTCCACCGAGAATGTCTCGCTATCGGGTATCATGGTGAGTGAAGACCGAAGGCGGAACCTCAAGCTGCGATCGGTCCGCCACGCATCTTGCACCTCAATTAACATGCTGGAAGCCGAAGCGCCGCGACCCGCGCGGCTGCCTTGAACACGTTCTGCAGCATGAGCGCCTTAATCCGAAGTTCCAGCCACGCTCAAGCGTAACAGGTTGAATGTTTTGACATTCAAGAGAATCGGGTGTGTTGCTACTGGGAACGCACCAGACGCACGCCCAGGAGTTCGAGTATCGTCCTCTGGAGCGGCGTGGGTCTTGTGATGACCTTGAAGGGTTCGGCGCCAGGGAGCCGAGGGGCGATGGTGTTGCGGGTGATGGTGGCGAGATCATCGATGAGAGTGGAGAGACTGTGTACCGGATCACCCTCGGGCGTTCTCTTCCCTGCCGCCTTGGCTTGTGCGCTCTTCGACACCCTTGCCGGCGCCACGACGGAGGGACGCCGGGCCTCGGCGCCTTCGGCATCCTCGTCGTCGAACAGCACAGGCTTGAGTTTCTGGCGCATGTGCCACTCCACGTAGTAGGCCAGCATGCAAAGGAAGACGTGGGCGCGAACCCGGGGTTCGCTGCGGTGGTAGACGGGCCGGACCTTCAGGTCCACGGTCTTGAGACTGCGGAAGGCGCGTTCCACACGGCTGAGCCGCTTGTAGGAGCGCACCGTGCCGGGGCCATCGAGGTCGCTGGCCGGCAGACTGGTGCGGATCACGTAGAGGCCGTCGAGCTTGGCCTCGGCGGCGATGGAGGCTTCATCGCGCTTCCAGATGAAGACACCATCATCGTCGATGAACCACGTGAAGTGCTTCGCCATCTTGTGTTTGCCGATGACCTTGCCGACCCTCTCACCGATCTTGTCGGCTCCCTTGAGACGGTACTTCTCGCGCCTTGTCGCCACGGCTATCTCTTCAAGGAGAACCTCTGTGGCCTTGAGCAGCTCCTGGCGCTTGCGGGCACGCTCCTCGGCCAGCAGCGGATTGTGGCAGACCATGAGGCGTTCCCCGGGGTAGGCGTCACTGGTGATCTCCACGAGGTCTCTCTCGTCAAAGAGCGACATCTCCACCTCACCATCCTCCACCAGTGACCGGATGGCCGGACCCCTGAGGGCGCTGATCCAGTCCAGACCCGCAGGCCTCACCTCCTCGCGGATGCGTGCTTCGGTCAGCATCCCCCGGTCCCCCACCAGGACCACCTTCGCAAGGGAGAAGCGCTCCTGCAGCGTGGCGACCTGTGAGCCCACTGTCGCCGGATCCGCCGTGTTGCCGGAGAACACCTCCACCGAGACCGGACATCCGTCGCGGTCGCACAACAGGCCGAACTCGATCTGCAGCTTGCCCTTCTTGCCGTCCCTCGAATGACCGCGTCTGGCCAAGGGACACGCTCTTCCCTCCATCCATACCGAGGTCAGGTCGTAGAGAACCAGACAGCCCTCATCGAGATGGCGCTTCGCCAGACCCCGCTCGATCCTCTCCTGGCGCTCCACAAGCCAGTCCATGGCGCCATAGAGGTCGTCCTCGTCCTCACCGGGATCGAGGATCTCGCCCAGGGTGCTCACCGCCGTGGCCTCGGCGAGGCCCCGTGCCGTGGCCAGCTTCGAGGCGGGCTCCAGGATCCTCGCCACGATCATGGCCAGCACCTGGTTCCTTCTCCGTGACGGCTTCGGATCGATCAGCCTGTCGAGGCCGAGCTTCCTCAGTGTTCCCAGCACCGCAACGACATGACCGTGGGGAAGGGAGCGGATGATGTCGAAGGCATCGTCACGGCCGACGAGGGGTTCGTTCTTCAGGAGACGCCGCAGGGTCTCGACCTTCTCCCCGGGCCAGGAGGAGAGGTTGGCGACGGTACGCTTCCTGATCTTTCCGTTCTCGCGCCATCCCTCGCGCAAGAGGACGGCGGGCGGGGAGTTCCGGTTGGGGACGATGTCTATGTACATGGCAACACATATAGGGCGTCATGCAAGCACTGTCAACAAAAAAACACACTGTTACATGGGAACACTCCCGCACCACCACCACACCACTATGCTGCCAAAATCACAGGCTTGAGACGATTCTGCCGCTGGAATCGGTGGGAACTTCGGCTTAATCGCGCGTTACGAACAGCAGCATCGTCAGTCCTCGCGCTGAACTCCGGATTTGCGCCATGCAGCACCACCGGCAGGTGGCGCCGGCCTCACAGGAGGACACCACTTGAACCTACTGCTGCCCTGATTGGGCGGACTCGTCGGCGACTTCTCGCTTCCCAAGGGGCGATGCCCACCTCGCGGCCACAGTAGTCAGCTGCCACCTCCCTGCTCATAACCCCGGCACGGGTCCGCCTCTGGGCTGTCAGCCTTTTCCATCGTCTTCCATCGTCATCCTCCCGCGACACAGCGATCGTGCCGACAATTCGCCTCATCCAAAGCAGATCAATTCAGTACTGCCCATGCGTATGGCAACTCCGCCAGGCTGGACCTGGTCGCCAAAGCGGACCGTCAGCCCGATGACCGCGATAATCAACACCATCAACTGCCGCGAAGCGGCCTTCGTTCAAGACTTCAGGCCCGGAATATCTCCGCCATCACCGCGTCACCGAACGTTTACACATTCCTCGTGCGCTGCATGACTATCCTGCACTATCCCGCCGCTTGCGGGAGCATCGAAAGGGATCACGCCGGCAATCGTGATCGCTGGCGTTGGCTTCATCTGGCGGGAGATCGGGGGGCTTCGCAAGGACGTGACCGCGTTCACGGAACGCATGGCGAAGCTCGAAGGGCTGTTCGAGGACTTCACGAAGCGGGAAGCGTGACGGCTACCATGGATTTGCACCATTCGGCGCTGTTGGGTGTCATCCCTCCACTCCTCCCGTCTCTCGCCGCTCTTCGCAGGAACTGCCACATGTCCGGATCGCTCCCGGCATCCATGTTCCAGGGGTTCGAATCCCCCAGGGAGTTGCCAACAAGGTCAGAGGAGCAGAACCAGCGCAGCCGGTGACAAGAAGGCGCCACAGAACAACTCTCACCGAATTCTTGTGGATGGAGAGATAAAGAAATCGCGATAACTATATGACAAATAACGAAATTGGTGACCCCTAGGGGAATCGAACCCCTGTCTCAACCGTGAAAGGGTTGTGTCCTAACCTCTAGACGAAGGGGTCGTCCGAAGCAGACATTCAGATAACGGCCCGCATCGGCAAATTCAAGTGGTGCGTGGGTGCCCGGTGGCGACGGCGGCATCCTCGATGATGAGTTGCGGTTGTTGCCTGTCGCGCCAGGTGTTGATGGTCAGATGACCGGCAAGGTGAAAGGCGCCGGTGTCATGGGTCAGCAGGGCCTGGCCCAGCGGGCTATCTGCGACACGAAAGGCGATGGCATCGAGTCGCGCACCGCCGGCATCCGTGGCGGTCACCCGGACATGGTGTTCCCCAACCCGCTTTGCCCATCTGACGCGTGCATCCCTGATGACGAAACGCGGCCGGACATTGCCGGTGCCGAAAGGACCGGCGCGCTCGATTGAACGGATCAGATCCTCATTGACAGCCGCAACGGTGAGAACACCGTCGATGCCGAGTTCGGGTACGTCCGGCAACAATGCAATCTCCCCGGCCAGATGGTCATCGAGAAAGGCCGCGAGGTCGCCAATCCGGTCTTCCTCGATCGCCAGGCCTGCGGCCGCGGGATGGCCGCCTCCCCTGACCAGAAGACCTTCCTCCACCGCACGGGCCACGGCGCCGCCGATGTTGACGCCCCGGACCGAACGACACGAACCCGCCCCAGGGGTGTCGGTGGTGGAAATGACCACGGCAGGCCGGGAGAAGCGATCCACCAGCCTGCTCGCCACGATTCCGACGACGCCGGGGTGCCATTCTCCCGACACCACGTAGCAGTGGCACGGCGCCATGGCCTCGGCCTGCTTCATGGCGGCCTCGAGCACATCCTGCTCGATGCGCCGACGCTCGACATTGCAGTCATCCAGCCTGACGGCGATGCCCGCCGCCTCTTCCTCGTCCCGCGAGGTCAGCAGGCGCACACCCAGCGCTGGATCGCCAACCCTGCCGCCGGCATTGATGCGTGGTCCGAACACGAACATCGCATGGTGGGCTGTCGGTGCCTCTGCCAGACGCGCACAACGGCCAAGGGCGGACAACCCCTGATTGGCGCCACGACCCAGAACCTTCAATCCCTGGCGCACCAGTGCCCTGTTCAGTCCGGTGAGGGGAACGCTGTCGCAGAGCGTGCCCAGCGCCACCAGATCGAGCCACTGCATGAGATCCGGCTCACCACCATCACCAAACCGGCCCCGGCGACGCAGTTCCCTGTTGATCGCGACCACGGTCATGAATGTCACGCCGACGGCCGCCAGATGACCCAGTCCGCTGGTGCAATCGGGCCTGTTCGGATTGACCAGTGCCGTGGCATGGGGCAATTCGCCGGCCACCTGATGGTGATCAAGCACAATGACGTCGATTCCCGCCTGGTGCGCGAGACGCAGGGGATCATGTGCCGTGATGCCGCAATCCACGGTCACCACCGGACCTGCACCTCTCTCCTTCAGGGAAGCAAGGGCATTGATGCTCGGTCCATATCCCTCCTTCCTGCGATCGGGAATATGGACCACCGTTTTCGTGCCAATACTGTCAAGGTAACGCACAAGAAGGGCTGTCGACGTGGCGCCGTCGACATCGTAGTCGCCGAAGACACCGACCGTCTCCCCCGCCTCGACGGCATCCGCGATGCGCCCGACAGCGCCCTCCATGTCGACCATGCCGAGAGGATCCGGCATCAGGTGCTTCACGCGGGGATCGAGAAACCCGTTGACGTCATCGGCCTCGACACCCCTGGCTGTCAGGAGGCGGGCCAGGACTTCCGGCAGGTCGAGGCGCTGTGCCAGCGTCATGACAGCACGATCGTCACCAAGACGATCGTTCCAGTACAGTCCGGCACATGACCGCGTGACGCCAAGAACCGCTCCGCTCACCTCTCAGGAACCTCTTGCGTGTAACGCATGGTCCGTGGTGATGACACGCACGGTGCCGGAACTCATGACCAGGGACTGTGTGATGATCCGGGCACCCTCCTCGCGGACGCCTCTCAGCATCCAGCCATCGGTCACACCTGTCGCACAGAATACCACGTCACCCGATGCCAGTTCCCCGATGGAAAGGATGCGGTCCGGGTCCGTGATCCCCATGGCGCGGGCCCGGCCGCGTTCACCGTGATCGCGGAAAGCCAGGCGGCCCTGAAACTGGCCTGCGACACATTGAAGGGCAGCGGCGGCCAGAACGCCTTCCGGAGCGCCGCCGATGCCCATGTAGATATCAACTCCGGATTCCGGTCTGGTCGTGGCAATCACACCTGCGACATCACCGTCCTGGATGAGCAGAACACGGGCACCCGTCTTGCGCACCTCCCGGATCAACTCGTCATGGCGCGGACGGTTGAGGACCAGTGCGACAAGATCCCCGGCCTTGCACCCCCTGGCCTCGGCAAGACGCTGCATGTTCTCGCCCGGGGACCGGTCGAGTCCCACAACATCCCGCGGCAGCCCCGCTCCGACCGCAATCTTCTCCATGTAGGTATCCGGAGCATGGAGGAGCCCTCCAGCGCCCGAAAACGCCAGAACGGCCAGTGAATTGGCTCCTCCCGTCGCACAGAGCGTCGTTCCCTCAAGCGGGTCGAGAGCGATGTCGATGCGCGTTCCCTGTCCTGTACCGACCTCTTCGCCGATGTAAAGCATCGGCGCTTCGTCGCGCTCTCCTTCGCCGATCACCACCCGGCCCTGCATGTCAATGCGGTTGAGAGCGTGCCGCATGGCATCGACGGCCGCCTGATCCGCGGTCTTCTCGTCGCCGCGGCCCACATGACGGGCAGCAGCGATGGCAGCCGCCTCGCAGACCCGCGTCGCGTCGAGGACAAGGTGTTCAACGCACGTCACGGACACAGCCCATGCGTCAAACACGTTCGATGCGGATGGTGATCGGAGGCTCGGTCACAGTGTCGAGAGCAGAGATACGCTCACAGGCCCGGCGCATCGACGCCTCTTCCGCTTCGTGGGTTGTCATCACCACCGGTACGGTCTCGCCGGGGTCTCGGCCCCGCTGCAGAAGACTCCCCAGGGAAATCTGCTCATCGCGCAGAATTGCGGAGACATCCGCCATGACACCGGGCTGGTCGATCACCATGAGACGCACATAGTACTCGCCCTGTCGCTGGTCGATCGTCAACGGTGGATGGTGGACCAGTTCGCGGCCAGGCGCGGCAAACATGGCATGGCGGACACCCCGGGCAATGTCCGCAAGATCGGCGATCACGGCCGTCGCCGTCGGGCCTGCTCCCGCTCCCTCTCCAATGAGAGTCGTGACCGGTGCCGCATCTCCCTCAATGAAGACGGCATTGAAGACGCCATCGATATGCGCGATCGCACCGTCTTCAGGCACCATGGTGGGATGCACCCTCTGTTCCACACCACCGGCGCCGGCCTGGGCGATGGCAAGCAGTTTGATGCGATAACCGAACTCGTGGGCGAAGGCGATGTCCATGGGCGCCACATCGTGTATCCCCTCGACATGAACTCCCGCGAAGTCCACCGGACGACGGAACGCCAGGGCAGCAAGGATCGCCAACTTGTGCGCCGCATCACCACCCCCAATGTCGAGGGTGGGATCAAGCTCGGCATAACCCAGACGCTGCGCCTCACCCAGAACGTCATCGAAAGCTGCGCCGTTTTCACGCATGGCGGTGAGAATGTAGTTCGACGTTCCGTTGAGGATGCCATGGACACGACGGACCCGGTTTGCCGCCAGTCCCTCGCGGAGCGTCTTGATCACTGGAATGCCACCCGCTACCGCCGCCTCGTAGCCGACATGGATGCCGGCACGGTCGGCCGCCGTTGCGAGTTCCGTTCCGTGAATGGCGAGAAGCGCCTTGTTGGCCGTGACGAAGTGCTTGCCGGCGGCGATGGTGCGTCGGGCAAGGTCGAGGGCAACGCCGTCCTCGCCGCCGATGAGTTCGACGACGACATCGATCCCGGGATCACTCGCCAGATCCAGCGCGTCATCGAACCAGCGACAGGCGCCAAGATCGATCCCCCTGTCGCGACCGCGGTCTCTCGCCGACACCCCGGCGACTTCGATCTTCCGGCCGCACCCGGCCTCGATGAGACCGGCGTTGCGCCGGAGGAGTCCGATCACCCCTGAGCCAACCGTCCCCAGCCCGGCAACTCCAATTCCGAGAGTCGCCATCAGTTCCGGTCTTCCGGATAGGGCCACGATTCCAGTTCTTCCTCAGCCGCTTCCCTGATCTCGAGAAGCCCCTCGACGGTGTCGTCGAACTCCTCCGTTGTTGCGGTGTCGGGAGGAGTCCCCGGAACGGAAGACAGACGGGGCCAGGAGTTGTCGCTGCAGCCCGACAGCATCGACAGTGCGAGCGCAAGCGCCAGGACAACACGTCCCGACAACATCACGCTTGAGGTGGCCTGATGTGCCATTGTATATCCTGATCTCGCACGGTTGCCGATCGCGCAAGGCTAACCCTACCGCGTCCGGGGCAGTCGCTCAACCGGCGTGGGATCCTCCGAAGACGGAACTGCAGACGATGACCGAGACCAACTTCCACGCCCGGGACTGGCAGGCTGTTAGTGAACGCAGCAGTCGTCTGGTTCAGGAATTCCTGTCCCGCCAGGGCGGCTCCATGGAGGACATCAGGCGCATGAACGAGGTGTTCATGGACGCCTTCACACGTCTGATGAAGGACCCGGAGAAACTCGTCGAGGCCCAGGTCAACCTGTGGCGCGACCATATGAGCCTGTGGCAGGCGACGACCCGCAGAATGATGGGAGAGGACGCCCCGCCGATCATCGAGCCGGAAGCTGGTGACAGGCGGTTTCGCGATGACTCATGGTCCAGTGACGCCGTGTTCGATCACATCAAGCAATCCTACCTGCTGTGTTCCAACTGGCTGCAGTCCCTGATGGGCACTGTCGACGGGCTCGACGCGAGAGAGAGACGGAAACTCGACTTCTACACGACGCTTTTCATCGATGGCGTGTCGCCGACCAACTTTGCCGCGACCAACCCGGAAGTGCTGAGGGCCACGGTCGAAAGCAAGGGCGAGAACCTCGTCAGGGGCCTTTCCAACCTTCTCGAGGATCTCGAGAAGGGCAAGGGCATCCGCACCGTCGACGAGAACGCCTTCGAGGTGGGCGGCAACCTCGCCGTGACACCAGGCAAGGTCGTCTTCCGGAACGATCTCATGGAGCTCATCCAGTATGCTCCGACGACCGGAAAGGTCCGGCGGCGGCCCCTGCTGATCATCCCGCCATGGATCAACAAGTACTACATCCTGGATCTCAGTCCGCGGAATTCGTTCGTGCGCTGGGTGGTGGACCAGGGACACACGGCCTTTGTCATCTCCTGGGTCAATCCCGACGCTTCCCTCGCCGGCAAGACCTTCGAGGACTACATGATCGAGGGGCCGGTGGCCGCCCTCGGCGCCATTGGCGAGGCGACAGGAGAAAACAGGGTCAACACCCTGGGATACTGCATCGGCGGCACCCTGCTCGCCTGTACCCTGGCGCACCTCGCTGCGAAGGACGACCGGCGCGCAGCCTCTGCAACGTTTCTGACGACTCTGGTCGATTTCGAGGATGTCGGTGACGTCGGGGTCTTCATCGACGATGACCAGATCAGCAGTCTCGAGAGCGCCATGAACGAACGCGGCTTTCTCGACGGCTCGGAAATGGCTGCCGTGTTCTCCACCCTTCGCGCCAACGATCTCATCTGGTCCTTCGTCATCAACAACTATCTGCTCGGAAAGGACCCCTTCCCCTTCGACATTCTTTACTGGAACAGCGATTCGACCCGGCTTCCCGCCGCCATGCACAGCTACTATCTGCGGCGCATGTATCTCGAGAACCTTCTCGTCCGGCCCGGCGCACTGGAACTCGGCGGCACACCGGTCGATCTGTCGGCCATCAGGACTCCCGCCTATCTGCTGTCAACGCAGGACGACCACATCGCACCGTGGGCGTCGACCTACCGCGCCACCGGCCACTTGAAGGGCAAGACCGTCTTCACACTGGCGAAGTCCGGTCATGTCGCGGGCGTCGTCAATCCGCCAGCGAAGAACAAGTATGGATACTGGACCAACAGCACGACACCCGCCGACCCCCAGGCCTGGCTCGACAGCGCACAGTGTCACGAGGGCTCCTGGTGGCCCCATTGGCAGACATGGCTCGCCAGGCGAAGCGGCAGCATGGTCGAGGCCCGGGAGCCCGGCGCCGGAAAGCTCCCCGCCCTCGCCGATGCCCCTGGCACCTACGTCAAGGTGGATCTGCGCCAGCAGACCTGAGCACCGCGACAGGGCCCGGGACGCCTGCCGACGCGGAACCACGAGCGACCGCAGGCATTCCGCCAAACGGTCATGCTCGCGCTGACCCGGAGCATGAAACGCCCGGATCCAACATGGCGTTTCAGAGAAACGAGAGAGCGTTTCTCGATGGCGTACTCGATCGTGGCGAAGTCAGCGCTGGTCTGCTCGACATCGCGCCGGAGATCCGTGCCCGGGTCAAGGCCATGCCGATGCTCGCGTGGAAGACCCGGCATGTCCGGGAAAACACGAGGAAGGGCGGACCAACAGGGCATGCGCCCTTGCCTTTGATCGTACCGAGCGGTTCGGGAGAAGAACAAGCCGTCCTGACCGACCGACCCATCCCTGCACGCGTCCTGGAAGCGCCGGAACGCTGAGGCCCTTGCAGGAAGTTCCCCAGGGTTGGGCCCGGGGATCAGGGGAAGACGGCGATTTGCGGGAGGCCGCGGGTCTCGTCCTGGCCGGTCATGACATTCATGTTCTGGAGCGCCTGTCCGGATGCGCCCTTGACCAGATTGTCGAGGGCCGAGACGAGAATGGCCCGTCCGGGAACGCGATCCGCAAAGACCCCGATGAGGCAGAGGTTCGAACCCCGCACCTCATGTGTCGACGGGGCACTTCCTTCCCCGGTCAGCCGGACGAAGGGCTCGTCCCGGTAGCGCCGGTCAAGGGTGGCGCGTACATCACGGGGCGCCACACCGGGCTTCAGCGAGACGTAGATCGTTGCCAGAATACCCCGGTTCATGGGAACGAGGTGCGGCGTGAACGTGCAGGTCACCGGAAGGCCGGCGGCCCGCGACAGTTCCTGGTCGATTTCAGGGGCATGCCGATGGCGGGCAATTCCGTAGGCCCGCAGACCTTCCGATACCTCTGTATGAAGACTGGATTGCCGCGCCTCCCTGCCAGCGCCGCTGACGCCTGACTTGGCATCGATCACGATCATGGACGTATCGATCAGCCCTTCTTCGAGGCAGGGAACGAGGGGCAGCTCCGCGGCCGTGGTGTAGCAGCCGGGGTTGGCGACAAGCCGCGCCGCGGCAACCTCCTCGCGTCTGATCTCGGTCAGTCCGTAGACGGCATCACGCTGCAGACCGGGAGCCGTGTGTTCCCTGCCGTACCATTCGGCGTAGACACCCGGATCGCGGAACCGGTAGTCGGCAGAGAGATCAACGATCTTCAGATGCCCGGGCAGGTCGGCGATGATGGCCTGCGCCGTGCCATGGGGAAGGCAACTGAAGACGGCATCGACCGTCGACCAGTCGACGTCGTCGACCGTCACCAGGTCGGGCAACATGAGGCCGCCCAGATGAGGATGAACGTCACCCATGGGCGAGCCGGCACGCCGCGCCGCGGTCACGGCCGCCACCTCGATACCACCGTGGGCGACCACGAGGCGCAGGAGTTCGGCTCCGGTATAGCCGCTGGCACCAAGCACCACGACCCTGAGCTTGCTGTTCACCGTCATCGCTGGCGTCCTCCCGGGAGAATTCGACCCACCGGGACGGTTCCCCTATTCGGGTGCGGGAGGTTCGATGCCGAACCAACCGGCAATATCGACACCAAGCAGCAGCAGCACGATGAGGAGTCCCATGACGAATGTCCCCGCCAGGAGCGCGCGTTCGGTTCTCACGAGACCGTCTTCTTCGCGAACCAGATCAACCAGCTTACGCATGACACGGCTCCCCATCACTGCCCTTCCTTCCTCAACGGGACGCTCCCATGATACCCGCGCCTGCGTCGATCACAACCGATGGATGGCATCATCGGCCTGCCGTGCCGCCTCCACCAGCCAGTCGCGAAAGGCGCCGACGTTGGGCTTGCGGTCACTGCCTCTTGGGTAGACGAGCCAGTAGGACAGATCCTCGTCGGTCAGATCGCCAAACGGCATGACGAGACGGCCGTCATCGACATCGCCCTGCACCACAATCCGGCTGCCAAGGGCCACGCCCAGTCCCGCAGCGGCCGCCTCGAGGGCAAGGTCGCTGCTCTCGAACGTCAGTCCTGCCGCGCTGTCGACACCCTCGACGTGAAGCGCGGCAAGCCAGTAGCGCCAGTCCTCGTCGTCCTGTTCGTGCAGCAGCGCGTGATGGCGCAGATCGGCGGGCGCCGCCAGTGGATGCTGCCCTGTGAGGAGATCGGGACTGCACACTGCGACATAGCGGTCCTCGAACAGCTTGACCGCGTCGAGGCCCGGCCAGGAGCCGGTGCCATAGCGAATGCCGCAGTCGATGTCCTCGCGGAAGAAATCGACCATGCGGTCCGTGGTCACCATGCGCACCTCGACATCGGGTTGAAGCCGGTGAAATTCACGCAGACGGGGAATGAACCACCTGACGGCGAACGTCGCCAGCATGGTGACCGAAAGCGGACCATGACTGTCCTGACGGGTGATGAGGTTCGTGCCGTCGGCGATGAGGTCAAAGGCCTGACGCAGGAACGGAAGGTACATGCCGCCCGTGTCCGTAAGCTGCAGACCACGTCCATGGCGCTCGAAGAGACGTGTGTTCAGACGCTCCTCGAGGTTCCTCACCTGGTGGCTGATAGCGGCCTGGGTCACGCTGAGTTCCCCTGCCGCGCGGGTGAAGGAAAGGTGGCGGGCGGCCGCCTCGAAGGCCCTCAGGGCAGTGAGCGACGGGAGTCGGCGCGATGACATATGAATTTCCCTCATGCCTGGGGTGATCAATCGTCGCTGGTCAACTGCCATGGAAAACCCAAGATGACAAGAGGGACCGGAGCACGGTTCCCGAACACTGGCACCAAGGAGACCCGCCATGTTTTTCAAGAAAATCACTCATGATACCTCCCTTCGTCACACGACCGGTGCGCGGCCTCAGGCCCTGCCCTCGTTCGCCAGCCGGATCAATGCGCTCAAACCGCTCATTCCGCTGGCGTGATGGACAGGCGGAGACATCATCCGGGTCAGGGAACGGGGGTGACGGACGCGAGCTGATGCGACCTCTCACCTCGCTCCCGCCTGGCCGATCTTGCGTGGCCGGGACCTCATGCACCACAATCAGGAAGCGGCCAGCGGGCGTACCGGACCCTTGGACACATTGCCTCATGCCGAACGCTTCAGGCGCCTCCTCGAGTCACGAGGAGTGCTCGTCACCGACGGCGCCACCGCGACCAATCTCTTTGCTGCCGGTCTCGAATCGGGAAGTTCGCCGGAACTCCTGAATGTCGACAATCCCGATGGCGTCATGGCCAATCACGAAGCCATGGTCATGGCCGGCGCCGATATCATCCTCACCAACAGCTTCGGTGGAACCGCCAACCGGCTGAGGTTGCACGGTGCCGCCGACCGGGTTGGCGAACTCAACCGGGAAGCCGCAAGGCTGGCCCGGACTGTGGCCGACCGGACGGAGCACGACGTCCTGGTGGCGGGATCCGCAGGTCCCACCGGTGACCTGATGCAGCCCGTCGGTGACCTCGCACACGAGGATGCAGTTCAGGCCTTCCGCGAACAGGCCCTGGGGCTCGCCTCGGGCGGCGCAGACGTGATCTGGATCGAGACGATGTCCTCCATCGAGGAAACCGAGGCGGCCATCGAGGGCGCCACGGCGGCGCGGCTGCCCCTTGTCTGCACCATGACCTTCGACACCAACGGGCGCACGATGATGGGTGTCACTCCCGAACAGGCAGCGGATCACTTCGCGACAGCACCACTGGCAGCCTTCGGCGCCAACTGCGGCAATGGCTTTGGCGAACTCATTGCCGCGGTCGCCGCCATGAACACCGTAATGGCCGGCCGCCTGCCCCTTGTCGCCAAGGCCAACTGCGGTATTCCGGAGTATGTGGAGGGCGCGGTCCGCTATTCCGGGACCCCGGAACTGATGCGACGCTACGCCCGCCTGGCGCGGGACGCCGGCGCCACGATTGTCGGGGGCTGCTGCGGTTCGGCGCCCGAACATATTGTCGCCATCCGTGAGTCGCTCGAGGACTACGCACCGGGGCCCCGGCCGGAACTCGCAGACATCGAGGCGGAACTCGGTCTTGCCCGTGTGAAGCCGGGTGAAGGCAGGAGGCGCATTCGCCGGTCCCGCAGGCACCTGTGAAACCGCATGGGGATCCCTTGAGACCTCTGCGCTGTTACCAACTCGTTGAGCTTGTGCAGAGAAGCTGGATCCCCGAATCAGTCTTACCCGACGTGTCGTTCCATAACTCTCGGAGAAGAGACGATTCGTCGTCCCGGCCCTGTCTCATTCGGCAGAATTCCACCCAAACCCTGATCACGCCGTCCCGGAATCCTCCGCTCATGGGGCGACCCGGCTTGTGCCCGCCTTCACTCCGGCGCGCGCTTGGCTGCGACGAAAGAACTTCGCGATGGAGTGTGTTGTCGTCACGGTTTCAGGTCAGCACGCGGAACGCGGTTTCCGGCGCCTTGTCGAGCACCCGCAAAAGGGCGCGCGCCGCTCCGGTCGGGCAGCGCTTGCCCTGTTCCCAGTTGCGGATCGTCTCGGGCGACACGTCGATGCGCCGCGCCAGTTCCGTCTGGCTGAGACCCATGCGCCGCCGCACCCGGCGCGTATAGCGCGCCATGTCCTGCAATGCTTCGGGCTCGTCCTCCCGACCCTGCAAGGCGATCTCGGCCTCTGTAGTGGCATCCACCCTGGCAGGGTCGATCCGGCCCTCGGGGACGGTGGACGGATCGTCGGGATCAAACCTGATGCGCGTTGTGCTCATAGTCCGCGACCTCCTTCGCGTTGGCCTTGCGGGCCGAAATGATGCGGACGGCCGAACCCCGCACCGTGTAGACGAGGACAAAAGCCCGCCCGTCGATGACGCCGATCAGCCGGTAACGGTCCTCGCCATAGTCCCGCCGCGTGTCCTGAGCGACGATCCGCTGCGGATCGAAGAAGGCGCGGATGGCATAGGCGAAGTCGAAACCGCGACGTGCGAAAGCAGGCGTTGCTCTTGGCATCGCCCCATTCGAACTCCATCCCTGCATCATAGTCCAATGGCCTATGATCGTCAAACGCGGACTTCATCAAGTAGGTGCAGTTCTCGACCGTCATCGACAGTTCGCCCCGCGATGTCGGAAACACCCGGCAACCTCTGCGCTCAAGACCGTCAAGAATGGTTTCCGCCGGCTCAGGCAGCCACCCCGACCCCTTGCGCCACGCGCGCCCGACGCTATTGTGCATCGCACAATGACCGGCCCGGGAGTCGCCCTTCATGTCCCTTTCCCCTTCCGCAATCGCCCTTTCGGACATCCATGTCGGACAGACGGAACACTACGAGCGAACGGTCACCGAAGCGGACATCGAACGATTCGCGGACGTGTCGGGTGACGACAACCCGGTTCACTTTGACGACGAATGGGCCGCGGCAACCATGTTCAAGGGACGCATTACCCATGGCATGCTGTCGGCGAGTTACATCTCCGCCGTCATCGGGACGAGGCTTCCCGGGCCCGGGGCGATCTACATGGGCCAGACCCTGAGGTTCCGCGCTCCCGTGAGGATCGGCGATACCGTGTGCGCGACGGTAACCGTGCGCGCCATTGACGAAGAGAAACGTCGTCTTACGCTCGATACCGTGTGCACCGTGGGCGAGACGACCGTGATCGATGGTGAAGCGCTCGTCATGGTGCCCGCCCGCCAGGAGTGAGACCCGGACAGGTACGGGGGATTCATGCGGATTTTTCGTCAACCTGGACCGCTGCCCCGCGAATTCGCCCGCCCGGTCATCGCGCTGGGCAACTTCGACGGCGTTCATCTCGGCCACATGAGCGTGATCGCAAGGGCCGTTGCTCTTGCCCGTGAAACCGGCCGGCCGGCGGGAGTTCTCACCTTCGAGCCGCATCCCCGCAGCTTCTTTCATGGAGCCGGAGCGCCCTTCCGCCTCACGACCTTCCGCCAGAAGGCTCGTGTGCTCACAGACAGCGGCGTCGACCTCATGGTCAACCTCGCCTTCGGGCCGCAGATGGCGGCGCGAACGGCCCAGGATTTTGTCATCGACATCCTGATCGACGGCCTCGACATCCATCACGTCCTGACCGGCCCCGGCTTCGTGTTCGGCAGGGGACGGCACGGCAATGCCCACATTCTTTCCCGCATGGCCGAGCGGGAGGGATTCGGCTACACCGAGGTGCCCGGATTGGCTCTTGGGCGCAAGGACGTGTCCTCCACCGACATCCGGCTCTTCGTGCGCCGCGGACAGGTCGAACAGGCTGCCGAACGCCTCGGGCGGCCATGGGAATTCGAGGAAAGGGTGCGCTCCGGCGACAGGCGGGGACGTACCATGGGATTTCCGACCGCCAACCTGCCGCTCGACGGTGTCCTTCATCCGGCCCCGGGCATCTATGCGGTGCGGGCCGGGCTTGGTCATGGCGCCTCGGCAACCTGGCATGACGCCGCCGCCTACATCGGCACCCGTCCGACATTCCAGGGCACGACCATGGTTCTCGAGGTCCACCTCTTCGACTTTTCGGGCGATCTCTATGGCCGGCGCATGAGGGTCGCGTTCGTGGCACGCGTACGCAAGGACATGACCTTTGACAGCGCCGATGACCTGGCCCGCAAGATCGCCGAGGACTGCGTTCGGGCACGCGCCATTCTCGCCGCATGACCGTCACACGCACTACACTGCCGGTCTCGACAACGGGACATGGCGATGATAGACGAGGCCAATGTCGATAAAACGCGGGCGAGGCCTGCGGCTGACGGGTCCCGTCCTCGCGCGGATGACCTTCGTGACGTCCCGTACCACCTTCCCGTTCATCCGGATGCCACCTGAATGACTGCCGACTACAGGCAGACGCTGTTTCTGCCAAAGACCGCCTTTCCCATGCGCGCCGGCCTGCCGAAGCGCGAACCGGAGATCCTGGACCGCTGGGAAGAGATCGACCTCTTCGCGCAGCTGCGCGAGGACGCACGCGGCCGGACGCCCTTCATCCTCCATGACGGTCCGCCCTATGCCAATGGCCACCTGCACATCGGCCATGCCCTCAACAAGATCCTCAAGGATGTGATCAACCGCTCGCAGCAGATGCTGGGCCGGGATGCGAACTATGTTCCCGGGTGGGACTGTCATGGCCTGCCGATCGAGTGGAAGATCGAGGAGGAATACCGGGCAACGGGGCGCAACAAGGACGATGTCGACATCGTCGAATTCCGTCGTGAGTGCCGTGAGTTCGCCGACAAGTGGATCGAGATCCAGCGCCGCGAATTCAAGCGGCTCGGCGTGATCGGCAACTGGGACGATCCCTATACGACCATGAGCCATGACGCCGAGGCGCAGATTGTCCGCGAACTCGGCAAGTTCGTCATGTCGGGACAGCTCTACCGCGGCTCGAAGCCGGTCATGTGGTCCTGTGTCGAGAGGACGGCCCTGGCGGAGGCCGAGGTCGAGTACAACGACCACACATCGCCCATGATCGATGTCGCCTTTCCTGTCACGAAACCGTCCGTTGAGGACCTGAGGGGCGCCGCCATCGTCATCTGGACCACGACCCCCTGGACGCTGCCGGGCAACCGGGCCATCGCCTATGGCGACTCCCTCGAGTACGCCATCATCGAGGTCGAGGGTGTCGCCGAGGCGTCTGGCGCGGTGGCCGGACAAAGGCTTGTCGTTCTCGATACCCTCGTGGCCGCCACCCTGGAACGCTGTGCCATCACCGGTCACAGGGTCATCGGCCGCGTGACCGGCGCCATGCTTGCCGGATCTCTCGCCCGTCATCCCCTGCGCGGCCAAGGCTATGATTTCGATGTCCCGCTGCTGGCCGGCCATCACGTTACCACCGACCAGGGCACGGGCTTCGTTCACATCGCCCCCGGCCACGGGGCCGACGACTGGATTCTCGGCACCGCCAACGGCATCGAGGTCCCCGACACCATTGGCGAGGACGGCGCCTATCTCGACCACGTTCCGCTGTTTGCCGGCGCCCGGGTGCTGACGGACGATGGCCGCCAGGGAGACGCCAATGGCCGTGTGATCCGTGAGCTGGCCCGGTCAGGCGCGTTGCTCGGCACCGGCAAACTCGTCCACAGCTACCCCCATTCCTGGCGTTCGAAGGCACCACTCATCTTCCGCAACACGGCCCAGTGGTTCATATCCATGGAAGCCGCAGGGCTGCGCGCCAGGGCCCTGAAAGCGATCGATGCGACCCGGTGGGTTCCCCCGTCGGGACGCGAGAGAATCCGCGGCATGATCGAGACACGCCCCGACTGGGTGCTCTCCCGGCAACGCGCCTGGGGGGTCCCGATCACGGTGTTCGTCAATCGCACAAGCGGCGAGATCCTGCGCGATCAGGCGGTGATCGACCGCATCGCCGACGCGGTCGAGGCGGAGGGCGCCGACACCTGGTTCACCAGCAATCCGCAGGTCTTTCTCGGCAACGACCACGACGCCGGCGACTACGAACAGGTTACCGATATCCTTGACGTGTGGTTCGATTCAGGCTCGACCCACAGCTTCGTTCTCGAGGCGCGCGACGACCTTGTCTGGCCGGCGTCGCTCTATCTGGAAGGATCCGACCAGCACCGGGGCTGGTTCCACTCGTCCCTGCTCGAATCCTCCGGCACACGCAACCGGGCGCCCTATGACGCCGTCCTCACCCACGGCTTTGTCGTCGACGGCAACGGCCGCAAGATGTCGAAGTCCCTGGGCAACGTCATCTCTCCGCAGGAGGTGATCGACCGGTACGGCGCCGACATTCTGAGAATCTGGGTGGTGTCGGCCGACTACAGCGAGGATCTGCGCATATCGCGGGAGATCCTCGACTACCAGGCCCACAGCTACCGGCGTCTGCGGAACACCCTGCGATTCCTTCTCGGGAACCTGGCCTCGTTTCGCGACGAGGAACGTCTTGATACGGCCGCCATGCCGGAACTCGAGCGCTGGGTCCTGCACCGCCTCCAGGAGATCGACGGCATCGTCCGCCAGGCCTGCGACGACTTCGACTTTCATACGATGTTTGTCGTTCTGCACAATTTCTGCGCAACGGACCTGTCGGCATTCTACTTCGACATCCGCAAGGACGCGCTCTACTGCGACACCGCCTCGTCGCCGCGCCGCCGAGCCTGCCGGACAGTGCTGGACACCCTGTTCTCATGCCTCACGGCGTGGCTGGCGCCGATCCTGTGCTTCACCGCCGAGGAGGCCTGGCTGCTGCGCTTTCCGGGGGAGCGGGAGAGTGTCCATCGCCGGCTGTTCCGGGATGTGTCGAAGGACTGGCGCGACGATGCCCTGGCGGCACGCTGGGAGTCCGTGCGGCGGGTTCGCCGGGTGGTGACCGGCGCCATGGAAGTCGAACGGCGCGACAAGCGTATCGGTTCAAGCCTCCAGGCCCATCCGGTCATTCACGTATCAGCCGATGATCTGGCCATCATCGACACCCTGGACATGGCGGAGATCGCCATTGCATCCCGGATCACGCTGCGCCACGGCGGTGGACCCGAAGACGCCTTCCGCCTTGAGGATGTGGCCGATGTCGCCGTCGAGGTCGGGCTGGCCTCGGGCCGGCGTTGCGAGCGCTGCTGGAAGGTCCTGGACGAGGTGGGAAGCGATCCCGATCATCCGGACCTGTGCGGACGGTGTACCGGTGCCGTTGCAGGGAGTGGCGCCTGTTGATGAGCAGGCACCCGGGAGCCGCGCTGGGTCTTGCCATGCTCGTCGTGATCGTCATCGCCGATCAGGCGAGCAAGGCCCTCATCATCGACTTCATGGCAGGGCGCGGGTTTCAGCCCCTCGACATCGCACCCCATGTCCGGCTCGTGATGGTATGGAACCCGGGAATCAGCTTCGGCATGCTGGCCCAGGAAAGTGAACTCCTGCGCTGGGGACTGAGTGTGGTGGCCTTCGCCATTGCCACCGGCCTGATGGTCTGGGTGGCCCGCCAGTGCGATCCCTGGGCCGTCGCCGGCGGCGGTCTCGTGGCAGGAGGTGCGGTCGGCAACGCGCTCGACCGCGTCATCCACGGTGCAGTCGCCGACTTCATTGACCTCCATGCCGGCGGCTGGAGCTGGCCCGCCTTCAACGTTGCCGATTCAGCCATCACGGTCGGGGTCGGCATTCTTGTTCTCCATGCCTTGTTGCGCCCGAACCACAGACGTAGGATGCCGTCATGATCAAGCGCCTCTGTGTGATTGCGGCCGGTGCCCTCATGATCGCCGGGTGTGGAGATGTGCGGGAGTCCCTCGGACTCCTTCACAATCCGCCTGACGAATTCAGGGTGGTCTCCCACGAGCCCTTGCAGATTCCGGAGTCTCTCGACTCCCTGCCGGAGCCGGACAGCGGAGCGTCAAGGCCTCAGGAGACACTGCCGCAGGATACCGCGGAAGAACTCCTCGGCGGCGCCATGGAGTCCGCGGGCACCACCGTGGCGGAACGTCACCTCATGGAAGCCGCAGGCACGTCTGCCGCCGAACCCGGAATCCGGGCGCTCGTCAATGCCGAACACCGGGCTATCCTCGATGCCATCACCTGGCTGGACCATCTCAACGTCTTTCGCCCCCCTGGAGACCGCACAGCGGTCCTCATCGACCCGGCCAAGGAATCACGGCGCATCCAGGCCGTGGCCGCTCTTGGTCTGCCCATCAATTCCGGGGACTTCACGGAGTCAATTCTCGAGGAACAGGAAAAAGCTCTCCTCGAGGGCATCTTCTGAGCCATGCCGGGCCGCGCCATCATCCTCGCGGCTGTCGCCCTGGTGGTGGCCGCGTGTGACAGGGAAGAGGTTCTGACGGGGAAGGTCGACCGCACGGTCAATGTCTCCACCGTGCCGCAGATCGTCTCCCTGATCGTACCTCCACCCTACCCCTTGCGTCCCGAACTGGAGCCCACAGGGGAATCGGCCTCACTGGTCGAACGCCAGGAGGAAACTGGCACCGACCTCGAGGCGCTGAAGACGACGCCTGGAGAGCTCGATCTTCTGCGGCAGGCCGGCGCCGGAACCGGGGAGCCGGGTATCCGCACGACAATCACCCGTGATAACAGCGTGCTGTCGGATGATCCCGAATTCGTCGATGCCCTGCTTTTCGGTGAATACCCGGCCACACCACCGGTTCCGGAGATCATCGAGGAGGATGCGGGCGAAGAGGAACCCGCGGCATCGGACGACGAGGGCGGTTTCTGGGACTGGTTCTGACACGACGAGCCGCGTGAGTGCGCCAGCACCGAGAGTCTGGCTCAACCGCCGGGGCAACCCCCGCACCATGCGCCGCCGGCGCCTACTCGCTCTCCCGGCGCGTCGCCCGAACGCCAAAGGAGAGATCCCGCACCCTCTCCCCAGGCGTCAGCTGCCACCCGAAACTGTATTCACGCGCCCCCGTGGCCAGACCCAGTCCGGCCTGCGGGCTGCCGGTAAAGTCACCGGAGAAAAGAGGCAGACCCCAGGCGGCCTGAGCCTGCCACCGGATTTCGTCCTTGCCGCCCCGGTGCGGTCCTCAAGGGTCTCCGGCGTGAACAGGCGATCAAGCCCCCCTGTCGCCTCACCACCCCAGTCCTGACGCAGCGTCAGCGAGGGACCCCTCATCGTCGCCGGATCGGGATCGAAGGCGAGAGACGCCGCAAAGCCCCGGTCTTCCAGATCGTCCGAGCCATGGGCCACCAACGTGCGGCCCGAGAGATCCAGCAACAGACCCAGCCCCGGATCGTTCCACACAAGACCTCCACCGACCTCCACTCCGAACCCGGTCTCCGCATCGCCGCCGTCATGGCGCGCTCCCGTCTCCAGCTTCGGCGTCACCGATCCACCGCGTCGGAGCGCCATGCGCCAGCTCCCCTCCAGGCCAAGCCGCAGGCGCGTCACGTCGGAGCCAGTTCATGGGTCTTCTCCGACGACGTACGCGCCCACAGGGCGTCCGAAGCCACGCCAGGACAGCACCGGAACCTTCTCCGGGGCGCCATGCATCGCGGATCCGTCCGAGTTCCCGGACCCGGGATCGAGGTTGAGCGCCTGTCCGTGGTGTCGCAGTAGTCCCCGGGGACCGAAGGTTCCCCGCGCCGAGACCGGCGTCGACTCCCGGGTGCGGTAGACGACGTCGACCCGCTCGCCCGCCTCCAGCACCCGGCTGAGCGTGACCGTGAACGTCATACAGGGAAAGCCTTTGCTGATCTCGCTCGCTGTCGCATTGCTCACCGAAAGCGTTGGGAAGCCCGGCGGATAGGCGTTGTCGGCAACACCGACCGAGGCCACCGCCACCGTATAGCCCGTGCCAGCGAGGACGGTGACGTAGACCGTGCCGCCTTCTGTGTTGTCACTTCCGCGCTTAGCGATGCTCATCACCGGCAGGGTGACCACCGGCGTGTCATTGTTCGCAACCGTGGCCGAGACATTAGTCCCGTGGCACGTCCGGAAAGTTTCGAAAGAGATTCTTGTTGTAGATTTCATGTAATGCAGCAATTAATCTGCTTTCCATTCAGGCACACTGGCCCGCGATCGGGCCCTGTGCATCAAGACGGAGGAAGGCCATGAGACACGATTCGAACGGCAAATCTGCATGGGCTTCATGTCGTGCCGTCCTTGCAAGCGTCGTGCTGGTGGGGGGTGTTGCGCTCACCGTGCCGCAAGCGGCGCATGCCGTGGACACCGGTGCTACCGAGGGCGACACGATGGAGTTCACCGTCACGCTCGGCGCCGCGCCGAACGGCTGGGCGGTGCGCTACAAGTACAAGACGGAAGACAGCAATTCGGCCGTCGCGGACGAGGATTACGATGCCACCGACGGCACCGTGACGTTCAACTCAGGCGTCAAGACCCAGAAGATCTATGTGGACACGATCGACGACAGCGATGAAGAAGATCCTGAAGTTTTCAAGCTCAAGCTCTACGACCAGGAGGTCAACGGGCTCTATCCCGACGTCACAGGGTGGATCACACCGACATCCGGAATTCGGTCCATGCCGAGCACGATCACGTTGACCGGCCAGATCCAGGATAACGATCAGGCGGTCAAGGCGGACTGCGGGAACGCGGGTCAGTACTGCGATTGAGTCCGCGCGACCGTGCGACGAGCGGGCACGCGATGCCGGTCCCGGCCCGCGCCCGCCATGGCGGTGAGCAGAGGAGGCGAATGCCATGAGAACTTCATACAAGGTGACCGGTGAACGGGCGGAAAGGAAGGAAGCGATGAAGACCGATGGAACCTCGACCGGGCGCTTGGCGATTGCGCTTGCAGCGGCCGTGCTGGCCGCGGTCCTTGCCGTAGCCGGGCCCGCCCGCGCCCAGAACGCCCCCACATATGGCGACTGTGCTACGGCGTGGTACGACAGCGACGCCTCCGAGCATTGCCCGGCTCCCGGCACTCAGTTCTGGTTTGACACCCCGAACGGAGAGTGCAGCGTCACGGCCAGGTGCCGGAAGTTGAATGGCGTGCCATCAATCCAGCAAACTGTCACCGGCGACCTCGATGACATGAGCGATCTGGTGAGCTGCGACGGCATACTCAAGATCGGCTCTTGCCTCTCCGCTTCTCAACAAACCGCCCTGGTGTCCGCATGCGAGGGCGCGTGGGATAGTAGCGATGCCAGCCAGAGATGCGGTTCGTCCCACGGATCCCACAGCGTGTCGACATATCAAGGCGTACAATGTCATGTCTCGACCTCCTGCGGGACCCTGGCGGTGGCAGCGTCCTTCTACGGGTCTCCCGACGATGTGAAACAGCTCGATTTCTGCAACAACGGGTTGTCCACCTCCTGCCCAACGGTCGAGAAATGCACGAATGCATGGAACGCGAGTTCGGCCAAGGTTACCTGCAACTATTCCGGTGTGTTCAGCACCCAGATCGAAGTGGATTCGGAACAGTGCTCCGTAAAGACCCATTGCGAAAGACTGGTTAACGATGATGAGGATCCATTTGGGAAGATGGGGGGAAGCGTCGCAGTTGAGACCTCGTACAAGGGTAACCTGGACCAGGTGACAAACCTCAAGAACTGCGATGGGACGCTCAGGACATCCTGCTGAGTTCCCGGTTTCGCGGGTGGCATGACATTGATCGGGGCGCTGGGCCTCTTCGGCCCGGCGCTTCCTGCTTGCCCTGGAGTCCGGCGACGGGATCGAGCCTGGAGGCCTGGCTGGAACCCGAAGAACGGGCTGACGCCAAGGGAAAGCACCAAAATCAGGAAATCCCGACCGGTGATCGCCGCCAACTGCGCCGGCTCCATCTCCCGCGTGTCGCTGACCAGCGTTGCCGCCTGGGCTCTGGCGACGAACATCGCCAGCAGCGACTAAGGAAGGCAGCCGGACGGCGGACTGAATGGCCGAGACTGTCGGAGGAGGAAGCGGGCCGGCAGGCATCCGGGCGATGGCCGAGGAGCGGCGGAAGATTCAGGCCGGGAGGCGCCACCTTGAGGTCGCACAAGCGCGATCCGGCGATGATGCCGAGGATTCCCCTCCCCGCCCTTGTCAACACGTGCGCGAAGCAGTTTGTTCGTGCACCCGACGATGGCCGCAAGCGCCACACTCGGCGCGCGGATCGCATGCCGTCCTTCGCTCACCATGGTCGTCGCACTGTCTCCTGGCCTGTCGCCCAATTGGCAGGCTCACATCTCTGCCGGGCATCACCTTGTCTGTTCTCTGAAACCCCGCCGGGATCCGCGTTTCGTGCTCCGGGGTGAGCGCAAGCGCTCATGACCGCTTGATTGACGTGCCGAGTGCCTGACACGGAGTAAGGACGAGTCGGCCGCATCCATTGCGATAACGGCGCATGTTCCCGCGCCGCACTTGCGAACGCCGGGTTGACGATGAGTGCGACCGGAAACCGCTTTCCGGGATCGCTCACCACCGGCTCGGCTTCCTTGTTCAGCAACCAGGGGCTCAAGGTGTGGCTCGCTTCGCAGGGCGCGGACCTGCCAGCTGTCGTTCGGCGACTCGTGCGGCATGTTGAGCGTCGGCGGGCCGTTTCGACGTGCTGGTGGACCATTCCCGCTACGCTGGCGCCGGTCTGCCCCATCGGCCCCAGGCCATCGAGCAGGTGAAAGCGTCGCCCCTTGGCGGCGGGACGCAGGCTGACGATGGTCGACGGGGTGGCGGATCCCATCCTCGCGTCCTGGCGTCAAGCACTCAAAGGAGGTGCAGGCCGGGGCGTGGATGTGTCCACAGCACGCAGGTTGTGGCGGGCAGGATGGAGAGGCACCCTGTGCGCGACACTGGACATGGTCGGCCAGCCCGGCTTCGGGGCACGACGCGATGAGCATGATCAGGCGCCTGAATGAAACGACGGTCAATCGCATCGCTGCAGGCGAGGTGATCGAAAGGCCGTCTTCGGTCGTCAAGGAACTGGTCGAGAATGCCATCGATGCCGGCGCCACGCGAATCGACATCGACGTCACCGGCGGCGGCAGGGACTCGATCGTGGTGGCCGATGACGGCGCCGGCATGGATGCCGACGACCTCTCGCTCTCGGTGGAACGCCACGCCACCTCCAAGCTGCCCGACGATGACCTGACGGACATCGAGACACTGGGATTTCGTGGCGAAGCCCTGCCGTCGATCGGCGCCGTTTCGCGGATGCGCATCGTCACGCGCCGGAAAGGGCAGACTGCGGGCGTCACGATCGCCGTCGAGGGAGGCAGGGTCGGGAGCCTCGCCCCTGCGGCGCGCAATCCGGGAACGACCGTCGATGTCCGGGATCTCTTCTTTGCCACTCCGGCACGCCTGAAGTTCCTCAAGTCCGAACGGGCGGAACATGCCGCCATCGCCGATGCCGTGAAGCGCCTGGCGATGGCGCGTCACGACATCGCAATGACGCTGACCTTCAACGCCAGGAAGAGTCTCGCCGCCCACAGAGAACCGGACGCAGGACCGGAGGGCCGGCTGGCCCGCCTCGCCACCGTCCTTGGGAACGACTTCCGGCAGAACGCGGTGCCCGTCGACAGCGAACGCGACGCCATCCGCATCACCGGCTTTGCCGGGCTTCCCACATTCAACCGGGCCAACACCCAGGGTCAGTTCCTGTTCGTCAACGGGCGTCCAGTCCGCGACCGCCTTCTTCTGGGCGCCGTCAAGGGCGCCTACCAGGGAGTTCTGGCGCCCCAGCGCTATCCTGTGGTGGCGCTCTTCATCAACATCCCGGCCGCGGCCGTGGACGTCAATGTCCATCCGGCCAAGGCCGAGGTGCGCTTCCGCGACAACCAGCAGGTTCGCGGTCTTGTGGTCTCCGCCATCCATCGCGCCATCGAGACCCACGGGCGCCGCACGTCGACCACTGTCTCGCGCGACGCCCTTGCCGCCATGCGCCCGGGCGGCACACCGTTCCCGGACCGTCTCTTCGGCCAGGCCCGGGCCTCCTGGACACCAGGAGCGGACTGGCGCGGGTTGTCTGCCGGCAGCTTTTCACGACCGGAGGGCGACAGTGCTCCACACACCCCTGCGTCACCGGCAACCGGCTCCCCGCACGACGACACCGAGCCGGGGCCACTCGGCCTCGCCCGCGCCCAGTTCCACGACACCTATGTCATCGCCCAGACCGGGGACGGCATTGTCATCGTCGATCAGCATGCGGCACACGAACGTCTTGTTCTCGAGCGCATGAAGGCCGAAATGGCGGCCGAAGGCGTGACACGCCAGGCGCTGCTGTTGCCCGAGGTGGTGGAACTCGATGATGAGGCCGCGGCCAGCCGCCTTGCCGAACGACGCGACGAACTCGGGCAACTGGGGCTCGTCCTCGAGCAGTTCGGACCCGGCGCCGTGGTGGTCCGCGAGGTGCCCACCATCCTCGGCGACGCCGACATCCGTAGCCTGATCCGCGACCTCGCCGACGAATTGGCCGAGTCCGACCAGGCCACGGCGCTCACTGCACGCATCGAGGACGTGTGCAGCACCATGGCCTGCCACGGCAGCGTGCGTGCCGGCCGCAAGCTCAGGGAGGCCGAGATGAATGCGTTGCTGCGCGACATGGAGGCGACCCCCAATTCCGGGCAGTGCAATCACGGCCGGCCGACATTCATCGAACTCAAGCTCGCCGACATCGAACGCCTGTTCGGCCGCCGCTGAACCCCGCAAGGCGCAGAAAGACCAGGCTGGCACGGCCCACGGTCCGTACATCGGCGAGCGTGAATCCGTCCGGAACGCAAAGAGGCGTGGCTGACGGCTGTTCGACGATCACCAGGGCGTCGGGCTCGAACCAGCCGCTCAACCGCAGGTTCTCCAGGGCCGTCCCGGCAAGACCCGAGCGCCAGGGCGGATCGAGATAGGCAAGATCCACGGGGCGGGGAATCGCCGGCAACTTCCGTGTCGCATCGCAGCGCACGAGCATGGCGTGGCGCTCCTCGCCGAGTGCGGCGATGTTCCTTGAAGAGGCGTCGAGAGCGGCCGGCGCATTGTCGACAAGTACGGCGTGGCTGGCCCCCCTGGAGAGCGCCTCCAGGGCAACGGCCCCGGTGCCGCAGAAGATGTCGGCCACACGCGCGCCATCGAGGCCGCGCCACGCACCGCTGGACACCAGGATGTTGAAGAGCGTCTCTCTCACCCTGTCGGCGGTGGGGCGGACGCCGGCACCCTCGGGAGCGATCAGGCGTCGGCGTCTATGACGGCCGGCGACGATGCGCATCGAGCCTCGTGGCCCAGCCCCCCGGGAGCTGCTCTCTCAGCACCCTGGCGGGTACCTCCTCGACGCTCCCCCTGGCGAGCTTGCCGAGCTGAAATGGCCCGTAGGAAGTCCTGATGAGACGGTTGACGGTGAGACCGAGCGATCCCAGAACACGGCGAATCTCCCGGTTGCGCCCCTCGCGAAGGGTCATCGTGATCCAGGCATTGGCCCCGGTCCGGCTGTCAAGGCGGGCGGTGATGGAACCATAGCGGACACCATCCACCGTCACCCCTCCTTCCAGGGTCTCGAGTGCATCCTTCGCCATGGCCCCGAAGACACGCACACGGTAGCGCCGGGCCCAGCCTGTCTGCGGCAATTCCATCCAGCGGGCGAGATCGCCGTCGTTCGTGACGAGCAGAAGGCCTTCCGAGGCAATGTCAAGGCGGCCGACGCTCATCAGGTGGGGAGGCGAGTCCCCGAAGAGGTCGAAAACGGTCCTGCGGCCCCTCTCGTCGCGCCTTGTCACCACCAGGCCCGGCGGCTTGTTGAGACGCCACAGGCGCAGACGCGGGCGATCCGGAATGCGCTGGCCATCGACGGTCACGATGTCGTCGGCCGTCACCGTCACACCGGGCGCAGCGAGCACATGGCCGTTGACCGCGACCCTCCCCTCGCCGATCAGCCGCTCCGCTTCACGGCGCGAGGCAACACCGGCATGGGCGATGCGTCTGGATACACGTTCGGCCATCACCCGCGGCAGGCGTCCACGAAGGCCCTGAAGAGATGCCTGTCACCCGCCGATATGGCGTATTCGGGGTGCCACTGGACACCCAGACAGAATCGGAATCCCGCATGCTCGATCCCCTCGACGACGCCATCGCGCGCCACCGCGTTGACCGCCACGCCATCGCCCACGGCATCCGCCGCCTGGTGATGGGCGCTGTTGACCGGAAGTTCCGCGACGCCAACGATGTCATGCAGGAGGGTGTTCTCCTTCACCGTCACGGTGTGTCCGGCCCGGGTCCGCGGACCCTCCTGTTCATGGGCGAGACAGTCCGGAACGGAATCGGGAATGTGCTGGATCAGGGTGCCACCGAGCACCACATTGAGCAGTTGCTGTCCGCCGCATATCCCCAAAACGGGACGGTCGCGCCGCAAGGCATCCTCGGTGATGTCCCACTCGAACCGGGTCCGTCCCTCCTTGGTGGTCACCGATTCATGGCGCACCGCCGCCCCGAAGAGAGCGGGATCAATATCGAAGGCGCCTCCCGTCACCACCACCCCGTCTAGAACCCTGGCATAGTTCCCCGCGAGACCGGTTTCGTGGCCGATGGCGACCGGAAGTCCGCCCGCATCGACAATGGCGGACATGTAGTTTTGCCGGATGGCGTACCACGGCATGTTCGAATAGTGACCGGGCTCCTCGCAATCAAGCGTCAAGCCGATCAGCGGGCGTCCTGGCATCCGAGTCCAAATCATCGCGCCTTGGCGCGTCACTGTGGCGATTCCCGGCGCGGCGTGCAAGAAGGAAGACCGTGGACCGGACGACAACATACATGGAAGTCGCGCTCGCCGAAGCCGAGGCCGCTGCCAGGCGTGGTGAGCCTCCGGTGGGCGCCGTCGTCGTGCTCGACAGCACGATTGTCGCGGCGGCCGGCAACCGCACGCGCGAGAACGCAGATCCCACCGCCCATGCGGAAATTCTCGCCCTCAGACAGGCCTGCCGGACACTGGACCATCACCGCCTCGATGGCGCTGATCTCCACGTCACCCTGGAACCCTGCGCCATGTGCGCCGGCGCCATCGCCGAGGCCCGCATTCGCCGCCTCTACTACGGAGCCGAGGATCCCAAGGGCGGCGCCGTCGACAACGGTGTGCGTCTCTTCGCTCAACCGACCTGCCACCACCACCCCGAGGTCTATGGCGGCATCCTCGAAGACCGTTGCAGCGCACTCCTCAGGACCTTCTTTGCCGCCAGACGATCATGACGCCGCGCCGCAACACCCATAGATGAGGGGTGCTGCGGTGCGCGCGTCAGGGTGCCCCGCTAGAGGCCGGCGATGATGTCTTCCCAGGTCTCCAGCATCAATTCGTCGATCGCCGGATTGAGCGGAACCCAGAAACTCGTGCCTTCCATGAGTCTCACGGGATCGTCGTAGCCCAGCGCCACAAGCGTCTCGCGATCCACGAGATCGAACGACTTTGCGTTGCCATGACCGTAGCCATAAGCCTCGATGAGGTACTTTCCGGTCTCCGGCGTGAGCCAGGCGTTGATGAAATCATACGCCATCCCCTCGTCGTTCTGGGCTGCGGAAAGATGAACGAGCCCGCAGGCCCAGCCGAAGGCGCCTTCCTTGGGTGCCGCGAAGGCCACCGGAATGCCCTGGTTGAGGAGATTGACCAGCGCCTCGTTCCAGGCATAGGCCACGACGCACTCGCCCGACGCCATGGCCTGTTCCATGTCGGTCTGACTGTCCCAGTAGAACCTGATGAGGTCACGCTGCTTGCGCGCGAGGTCGGCCGACTCCGCAATCTGTTCGGGCGTCGGGTTCATCGGATCGTAGCCCAGCATCTTGAGGGCGATCGAGAGGGTCGCGGAATCGTTCCTGCCGCAGATGCGGCCGCTGTAGCGCTCGTCGAACATCATGCCCCAGGACTCATCGCCCTCGACGATGTCGGTCCTGTAGATCACAGAGGACAATCCGAAATCGGTGATGGCCATGTACACATCGCCATCGATCACGGCTCCGTTCATGGTGTGTAGCGCCGGGAACATGTCGTCCCAGGCGTCGATGCGGGAGACGTCCAGCGGCTTGATCACCCCGGCGTCATGCCAGCGTGGAACACCGTCCACGCAGGGGTGTGCCAGATCGGCAACGAAGCCGGCCCGGATCTTCTGCAGACCGTCCTCCGCCGAGGCGAAGATCGACCAGTCCGGAGAACGCCCGTGCTTGTCGACGAAGGCCTGGTGCAGTTCTGCCACCTCGTAGGCCGACCACGTGAAGTAGTGGATCATGTCGCCCTCGGCCGCCCTCGCAGGCGATGTCAGCGACGAGGCGACCGGCACCAGACCCGCCGCCCCTGCGACGGCCATGAAATCACGGCGATCAATCTCGCGGTTGAGCATCTTCCTGTGCAACTGCTCGACACGCGGCTTTCTCAACACATGCATCGTCTCGTTACTCCCTTCTTGTTGTTCCAACATTGATCCGGTTCTAGAGACCGGCAACGACATCTTCCCAGATTTCGTACATGAGCTGGTTGATTTCCGGCTCGACCGGGACCCAGAAATTGGTGCCCTCCATCAGGCCCACGGGGTCGTCATAGCCCAGTGCCACGAGGGTCGCGCGATCCACCAGATCGAACGATTTGATGTTGCCGTGACCATAGCCATAGGACTCGATGAGGTACTTGCCGGTCTCCGGCTCGAGCCATGCGTCGATGAAATCGTAGGCCATCTGTTCGTCGTGCTGGGCCGCCGAAAGGTAGACAAGACCGCAGGCCCAACCGAAGGCGCCCTCCTTGGGCGTCGCAAAGGCCACCGGAATGTCCTGATCGAGAAGATTGACCAGCGCCTCGTTCCAGGCATAGGCCACGACGCACTCGCCTGTGGCCACCGCCTGTTCCATGTCGGTCTGGCTCTCCCAGTAGAAACGGGCCAGAGGACGTTGCTTGCGGCCCATGTCGGCGGCTTCCATGACCTGCTCTGCCGTCGGGTTCATGGGATCGTAACCCAGCAACTTGAGCGCGATGGAAAGATTCGCCGTACCGGCATTGGGGCAGATGCGCCCGGCATACCGCTCGTCGAACAGCATGTTCCAGGTTTCCTCGCCCTCGTAAATGTCGGTGCGGTAGATGACCGACGACAGCCCGAAGTCCGTGATCACCATGTAGACGTCACCATTGATCGTCGCGCCGTTCATGGTGTGGAGTGCGGGGAACATGTCGTCCCAGTGGCTGATGCGTGAGGTGTCCAGCGGCTGCAGGACACCCGCATCGTGCCAGCGCGGCACGTTGTCGACGCACGGATGCGCCAGATCAGCAGTGAAGCCCGCCCGGATCTTCTGCAGACCGTCCTCCGCCGAGGCAAAGAGCGACCAGTCCGGCGACTGGCCGTACTGGTCGACAAAGGACTGGTGCAGCTCAGGCACCTCGTAGGCCGACCATGTGAAGTAGTGGATCATGTCGCCCTCGGCCGCCCCCGCGGGCGACACCAGTGACGGGGCAACCGGCGCCAGACCTGCCGTCGCCGCGGCAGCCAGGAATTCGCGGCGGCCGATTTCACGATTGACCAGCTTTCTCTGCAACTGCTCGACACGCGGTTTCCTCAACACGTGCATCACGCCATCCCTCCCTTCTCTTTCAAGGGTCAAGAATGCGCCCCTTCAACCCCCTTTTGCAAGCGCTCGGCGCCAGCGTGCGGCTTGCGGCGTCCTTGAACCAGAGGGCGGGGCTTGATATGGCCGTGGGTGTTCACAACACGTGAAGGAGACGAAGGGGATGAGAGCGCTTGTGACAGCCGTTGCGGCACTGGTTCTTGGCGCCGCACCGGTGACCGTGTCGGCCGATGGCCTGAAAGTGGGCATGATCACAACCCTGTCGGGTGGAGGCTCGGCTCTCGGAGTGGATGTGCGCGACGGGTTCATGCTGGCCCTTGACCAGGCGGGGCGCGGCAACATCGAGGTCGTGATCGAGGACGACCAGCGCAAGCCCGAGATCGCGGTCCAGATTGCCGACAAGATGGTGCAGTCCGACGACGTCGATGTGCTGACCGGCATCATCTGGTCGAACCTCGCCATCGCCGTCGTGCCCTCGGTGGTGCGCCAGGGAAAGTTCTATCTCTCACCCAATGCCGGACCCTCTAAACTCGCCGGAGAGGGGTGCCACGAGAACTACTTCAATGTCGCCTGGCAGAACGACAACCTGCATGAGGCCGCCGGTGGTCATGCCAACGACGCCGGTTTCACGAACTCCTTCATCCTGGCGCCGAACTACCCTGCCGGACACGACGCACTGACCGGCTACAAGAGGTTCTTCACCGGCGAGATCGCGGCCGAGGTCTATACCGAACTCGGGCAGACCGACTATGCCGCGGAAATCGCGCAGATTCGCGCGTCGGATGCCGACAGTGTCTTCTTCTTCCTTCCCGGCGGCATGGGAATCTCGTTCATGAAACAGTACGCCGGTTCGGGCGTCGACCTTCCGGTGGTGGGGCCCGCGTTCTCGTTCGACCAGGGCATCCTCAATGCCGTGGGCGAGGCCGCACTCGGAGTGAGGAACACCTCGCAGTGGTCGAAGGATCTCGACAATGCCGCCAACCAGGCCTTCGTCGCCAGCTTCCAGGAAGCCTATGGGCGCCTGCCATCGCTCTATGCATCCCAGGGGTTCGACACCGCCAATCTCCTCATCAGTGCTCTAGACAAGGCCGATGTCCGCGACACGCACGCCTTCCGCGAGGCACTCCGGGCTGCCGACTTTGCCTCCGTGAGGGGCGACTTCATGTTCGGTCCCAACCAACACCCGGTGCAGGACATCTACGTGCGAGAGGTGATCATGGAGGACGGTGTCCTCACCAACCGCATTGTGTCGCTCGCCCTTGAGGATCACGCGGACGCCTACGCCGGCGAGTGTTCGATGTAACGCTTCCCGCCCTTCCGGCCGGCGCCCCGGCGGGCCTGCCGGAAGGGCGGCACACATGATGCCGGCAACGCTGATCGCCGAACAGGTCCTCAACGGCCTGCAGTTCGGCGTCATGCTGTTTCTCATGTCCGCAGGCCTCACCCTGGTCTTCGGCGTCATGGGACTTATCAATCTGGCCCACGGCTCCCTCTACATGATCGGAGCCTTCGCCTGTGCCGCGGTGGTGTCTGTCACCGGTTCATTCTGGCTTGGCCTTGCGGCGAGCCTCGCCGCCGCAGCCGCCGCTGGCGCCCTTGTGGAAATGACCCTCATGAGGCGCCTCTACCGGAGAGGACACCTCGATCAGGTCCTTGTCACCTTCGCGCTCATCCTCGTCTTCTCGGAAGGCACGCGCTGGATCTTCGGTGCCTTTCCCCTCTACCTCGACATTCCTCCCTCGCTGAGCGGGACCGTGTCCCTGCCCGGCGGGCTCGACTACCCCCTCTACCGTCTCGTCATCATCGCTGCCGGCCTGGCGGTCGCAGCCTGCCTTTTTCAGCTTGTCTCCCGAACCCGTCTTGGCATGCGCATCCGGGCCGGCGAATCCGATCGCGAAATGATCGCCGCCATCGGCGTCAACATCAGCGCCCTCTACACAGCCGTTTTTGCCCTGGGCGCCGGCCTCGCCGGATTTGCAGGCGCTGTCATCGGATCCATCACGTCCGTGGAAGTCGGCATGGGCGAACCTGTCCTGATTCTCGCCTTCGTGGTGATCGTCATCGGCGGGATCGGCTCCATCAGGGGCGCCCTCGTCGGCGCCATCCTGGTGGGTGTGACGGATACCATGGGCCGCCTCCTTCTTCCGGCCCTCTTCGGCACCTTCCTCGAGCCGGCCGATGCCGCCGCAACGGGCGCCTCGCTGGCCTCCATGCTCATCTATGTGCTGATGGCCCTGATCCTGTTCTTCAGGCCCGGCGGTCTCTTCGGCAAGGCCGCCTGACGTGCCCATGGCCACAAGACTCGCGTCCACGACCGTCGTCCTTTTGCTTCTCGGGGTGCCGCTTGCCGGCGTCCTCCTGGATGAACCGTGGCTCATTACGCTCGCCACCCGTGTCGCCATCCTCGGATTGGCCGGCGTGGGGCTCAATCTGGTGCTGGGCTATGGCGGCATGGTGTCCCTGGGGCATGCAGCCTACTTCGGAATCGGCGGCTATGTGGCAGGCATTCTCGCTCACCACGCCCTCGAGGATCATCCTGTCCTGGCGTGGCCGGTCGTTCTTGGCGGCACCGATTCCATGATCGTCATCTGGCTCGCCGCCCTGGTTTGCGGAGCATTGCTCGCCCTTCTTATCGGCTGTCTTTCACTCCGGACAACCGGCGTCTACTTCATCATGATCACCCTGGCATTCGCCCAGATGATCTACTACTTCACGATTTCGTGGCCGGCCTATGGCGGCGAGGACGGGTTGCCGATCTATCTGCGCAACAGTCTCTTCGGCCTCGACACCATGGATCCGATAACGTTCTTCCTGATTGTCTTCGCCGTCCTTGTCGTCGTCATCTTCCTGGTCTCCAGGGTCGTGCAATCGAGGTTCGGTCTGGCGCTCAATGCCGTCAGACAGAACGACGCCCGCGTGCGCAGCGTGGGCATCGGAGTCTTCAGCATACGTCTGGTCGCCTTCGTCATGTCAGGCGCCATCACGTCGCTCGCCGGTGCGCTCTTCGTTGATCTCAATCGCTTCGTCAGTCCATCCATGCTGAGCTGGCACACCTCCGGCGAGATCATGATCTTCGTCATCCTCGGTGGCGTGGCCCGCCTTTGGGGGCCGATTGCCGGCGCGGCACTCTATGTCTTCCTCGAACAGATCCTCGGCTCCATGACCGACCACTGGCAGTTCTGGATCGGGCTGCTGCTCATCGTCGTGGTCCTCCGCGCTCGTGGCGGCATCATGGGATTCGCGTCCGGCGGACGCCCTTAGATGACGGCCGAACCTCTACGCGTGCTCGACGTCGTCGGCCTGACCAGGAGTTTCGGCGCCGTCAGGGCCAATGATGACATCTCCCTCGACCTCGCGCCCGGAGAGATCCACGCGCTGATCGGACCCAACGGAGCAGGCAAGTCGACCTTCATCAGGCAGGTGGCCGGCGACCTCACCCCGGACAGCGGCTCCATCCGTTTCCAGGGCCGCGACATCAGCCGGTTGAGTGCGTCGCAAAGGGCCCGCCTCGGGATGGCGCGCACCTTTCAGGTCTCGTCGCTGATCGCAGAGTTCACGGTTCTCGAGAATGTCATGCTCGCCCGCCTTGGACACCTGGGGGAGAGCATGAGATTCTTCGCTCCCGTCGCCCGGGGGCGCACGCTTCAGGAAGGGGCGCGGGAGTGTCTCGAAGAGGTCGGCCTCGATTCCCGCCGCCAGGAGCGGGTATCCGACATCAGCCATGGAGAACGACGGCTTGTCGAGATCGCCATCGCCCTTGCCCTGGAACCAGCCGCCTTCCTTCTCGATGAGCCCATGGCCGGCATGGACCAGGTAGGATCGCGCAGGCTGATCGGCCTTCTCGATTCCCTGCGCCAGACAGCGCCCGTCCTTCTCGTCGAACATGACATGGATGCGGTCTTTGCCCTCGCCGACAGGATCTCGGTTCTCGTCGACGGCCACCTCATCGCCACCGGCCGGGGCGATGCCATCCGCTCCGACGACATGGTGCGTGCCGCCTACCTGGGCGTGGACCAGTCGTGACAAGACTCCTTGCCATCGAGCACCTGGAAGCCTGGTACGGACCGGCCCAAGCGCTCTTCGGTGTCAATCTCGAAATCAACGCCGGAGAGGTGGTGGCCCTCATGGGACGCAACGGCATGGGCAAGACGACCACCATCAGGGCCGTGTGCGGTCTTGTAAAACCATGCCGGGGCGCCGTCCTCCTCGATGATCGCGACATTCTCGGCGCCCGGCCCCACCACATTGCGCGCTCCGGCATCGGACTGGTTCCCGAGGGGCGCCGGTGCTTTGCCAACCTGACGGTCCGCGAGAACCTCGTGGTGGCGGCCAGGCAGGGTGCTTGGGACGTCGTGCGCGTCCTGGACCTTTTTCCAGCCCTGGCGCCGCATCTTGCAAGGGAGGCCTCGACACTCTCTGGAGGCGAACAGCAGATGCTGGCGATCGGCCGGGCCCTCATGACCAATCCGCAACTCCTTGTCATGGATGAAGCGACCGAAGGTCTCGCCCCCACCGTGCGCCGCGACATCTGGCGGGCCATCGCCGTCCTGAAGGCGGCGGGTCAGTCGATCCTCCTCGTCGACAGGGTCCTGGGCGACCTCCTCGCCAATGCGACCCGCTGCGTCATTCTCGAAAAGGGCCGCACCGCCTGGGGCGGCAGCCCGGCCGAACTCGACGACGCCACCCTGCAGCGATACCTTGGACTGTGACGCGCCCGCGACCCGCGGCGCTTGCGTGCTTCCATCCGTCGAGCGCGTGACGTATTCCGGATTGGACGCTTCACCATTCCGGATTGGGCGGCCCATATGGCCCCCCTTGTGCAGCGGCACGCCGAGACTTCGGTACGCCTGGCGCTCACCGACACGCGAATCGTCGCCATCGTCGGGCCACGGCAGTCAGGCAAGACGACGCTGGCACGCCGGATCGCCGATGATGACGGACTCACGTTCGTCTCCCTTGACGAAGACCAGTCCCGGCGCTTCGCCAGGGAGGATCCCGTCGGCTTTGTCCGTGGTCTCGAACGTGCCGTGATCGACGAGGTCCAGCGTGCCCCGGATCTCATCCTGGCACTCAAGCGCGTGGTTGACGAAGACCCCACTCCGGGACGCTTCCTGATGACGGGATCCGTCAATCTCTTCAAGGGGACGATCTCCCCGGACTCGCTGGCCGGACGCGTCGAGACCATCGAACTCCTGCCGTTTTCCCAGGCAGAGATCACCGGTTCCGGGCCGTCCCGCTTCCTTGACGGGGCCTTTGCCGGCGACTTTCCGGCCATCGGGGAAACGGGAGCCACGACGGATCTCGTGGACCGGGTTGTGACCGGAGGTTTTCCCCCGGCCCTTGCCCGTACCACGCCGGCCCGGCGCCACGCCTGGCTGCACGCCTATGTGCGCGCACGTGCCGAACACGATGTCATCGACATCGCTCGAATCGGCAGGCGCGATGAACTGGTGCGCCTGATTGATTTCGCCGCAGTGTCCGCGGGACAGTTGGTCAACATGGCCGGCCTTGGATCGGATCTTGGTCTGGATGGCAAGACGGTGGATCGCTGGTTGACGCTTCTCGAACGCATGTTCCTCATCCGGCGCATTCCCGCCTGGCATCACAACAACCTGAAACGGCTCGTCCGGACACCGAAGCTGCACTTTCTGGATTCCGGGCTCCTCGCGTCGCTCCGGCGCACCGACTCGGCGGCCATTGCGAGGGACCGCCGGACGCTGGGTCCGCTTCTGGAGAGCTTCGTTTACGGAGAACTTGCCAAGGCCATCGCCCTCGATCACGGCCTGGCGACTGTCAGCCACTACCGCGACAAGGACGGTATGGAGGTTGACTTCGTCCTGGAGCGTTCCCCCGGCGACATCGTTGCAATCGAGGTCAAGGCTGCGGCCACCACTCATCCCCGGGACTTCAGGGGACTGAAGCGACTCAGGCACGCCCTCGGCGACAGATTGGCCTGCGGCATCGTCCTTCACGATGGCGACCGCATCCAGCAGACCGGCACCAGGCTCTTCGCGATCCCCTTCCGGCTGCTCTGGGACGCCTGAAGTCGACCTCCCGTCGTCGACCAAGGTCCCCGGCCATGCACCCATGGCGCAGTCTCGGATATCGCCACACCGCCCGGGCGTGGTAGCGCGAACCCTGACACAGATCATTCCGAATTGGACGTCTTCATATTCCGGCTCGGACGGGTCGTATCAAACCCTTCGTCATACCGACACTGCGTATCGTCGCCATCGTCGGACTGCGGCAGCCGAACTCCATGCCATCTGCTGGACCGTGGTCAGCGACCCTTGCGCAAACGGTCGGTTCGGGCTCTGGAACCAGGTGAGCGTCCCGACACTGTGAGTCGTGCCCGGACCCTGACGCGCACATTGTCCGCGATGATCAGCGGTCTGACTTGTCGTGGCGCGTCTCAGTCCCGAGAATGGCATGATGTCGGATGCGACCCCAGCGAATCATGACGCCACCTCCTCCGGGGACAATCCCCTCGCCCGACTTCGCAGCCAGATCCTGATCCGCTGGACCGCCTTTCCGCAGACACAAAGCGGCGAGCTTGATGCCCTGCTCAGCGATGCGCTCGAACGTGCGGCGGTGGCCGAGCCGGAAGTCCTGACGGTGATGGACCCGACGAGCCGGCCCCAGCGGCTGCGGCTTGCCACCGTGGTGGAGGCTGCGGACCTCGACAGCTTCTACCACAACGAATGGGCCGAGCTCACGGTCTCCCACGACGGCAGGCTCTTTCTCGTCTACCGCAGGCGCGATGGCGGCGACTACGCGGTCACGTGGTCGCAGGCAACCACGGTTCCCGTTCCGGTCATGCGGGGGCTGCCCGATGTGCTCGCCACCGCGCTGCTCGAGAGCGATGGCGCGGGAACCTGAAGGGGTGTGCTCCTTCTTCCTGCGGTTTCTTGTGGACCGCTTCGCATCGTCGCCGGCCGGAACCAGCGGAGTGACGACACGGGCGGGTGCCGGAGTGCGTCCCGGGCTGGTCGCGCGAATCGCGGGTTGTTTCCTGCTGACAGCGGCGTGTGCCGCGCACGCGGAGGATCGGATGTCCTCCGCCACGGATTACGGCGTCATCGGCTACCTGGAGATCGACGACGTCATCGACCGGTTCTCCGACCGCTACCTCGCCCGCGCCATCGATGAGGCCAGGGCCGGGAACATCGACACCCTGCTTGTGCGCATCGATACCGACGGCGGGACGGTCCACCACGCCCGCTCCATGTTCAAGCGCATCCTCGACATCGAGGCGCAGGGAATCCGGACCGTCGCCTTCATCGACTTTCGCGCGATTTCCGCCGGGGCCCTGATCGCCTACGCCCACGAGGAGGTCTACCTCAGCGAAACCGCCTCCATCGGCGACATCGGTGTCGTGTTCCAGTCCCCTGAAGGCGAGATCCGCTACGCCCCGGAGAAGTTCGAGACCGTGGTGCGGGCCCTGCTGACCCAGGCGGCCGAACAGCGCGGCTGGAACCGCGGGATGCTGCTCAAGATGACCGCGCACAAGCAGTCACTCTACCGGATCACCCCGCCCGGCGGACCGGTGGAGTACGTCATCGAGGACGATCTTCCGGAGTTCCTCGCCGCTCACCGCGACGTCGATCGCGATGATCCGGCACAGGTCATCGTCTACCGCGGCCCGGATCGCCTGCTCACGCTGACCGGCCGCGAGGCGGTGAAGTTCGGCATGGCGAGCGGCAACGTCGCCGACCTCGACGCGATGCACGAGCGTCTTGGCATCAACGGGGACGATGTTGTGGATCTTGGGCCGCGGGGAACCGAGCGCCTGGCCTGGGCGCTGTCGCGATTCGCGCCAATCCTCGCGGGTCTCGCGGTGCTTTTCCTGCTGCTGGAGTTGAAGACCCCGGGGGTCGGCCTGTGGCTGGCACTCGCTGCCCTTCTCGGGGCGGGTTTCCTTCTCGCCCAGTACTCCCTCGACCTCATCGAGCATGTCGAACTGCTGCTGATCGTGATCGGCATCGGGCTCATCGCCGCCGAGATGTATTCCATGGCGGGAGGCGGGTTGCTTGCGGCTTCGGGGGGTGTGGCAGGACTCACTGGTCTCGTGCTCGCGTTCGTGCCGAACGAGTTGACGTTCGACTTCGATGATCCCGTCTTCGGCGATGCACTCATCGACGCCGCATTGGGCGGAGCGACCGCGGTGGCCATCGTGGTGGTCGGGGCCGTGCTCGCCATCCGGTTCATTCCGCGCAGCACCGCGCTGCACAGGCGCATCGCGGCAAGGGAAGAGGTGACCGCGACCAGCGCAGGCGAGATCGAGGGCCGCGCCGGCGAACTGCTGGGCAAACGCGGCGAGACGGCCGAGGCGCTTCACCCGGGTGGAACGGTACGGCTCGGTACGGAGTCGATTCGAGCGCGGGTGGAACACGGCGCCTATGTTCCGGCCGGCACGGCGGTAGAGGTGGTGTCGGTCGAGTTCGGCGAGGTGGTCGTGCGATCGCTCGACGGGGAGAGAGACCATGGATAGCGCCGCTCTTGCGGCAGCGACCGAAGTGGACTGGCAGGTCTTGGCGCTCTCGCTCGGGCTGCTCGTCCTCGCCATCACACTGCTGGTCCTCGAGATCTTCGTGGTGTCGTTCGGGATCCTGCTGGTCACCTCGATCGCATCGGCCGTCGCCGCAATCCACTACGCGTTCACCGCCGCCAGCGCCGCTGGCTGGGCCATGACGGTGGCCGTCCCAGTCCTGGGGATTATGCTCGCACGCTGGGGCCTCGCGCGCGTCCGCACATCGCGCCGGATCGTGCCAAGAAGCGAGATCACGGCCGAAGCGGGTTATCATCACCACGCCGAGAAGGTTGGCGTGCACCCCGGCGCCGAAGGCGTTATGGTGACAAGGGCGCGGCCTTCGGGACGGGCGCGTTTCGCCGGCGGCGAGTGCGACGTGCAGGCCGAGAGCGGCATCCTGGGTCGCGGTGAGAAGGTGGTCGTGCTGCACATCGACGGTCCGATCGTGTTCGTGGTGCCCGCGGCGGACAGAAAATCACACAACGTCACGTCGTGACCTGAGGAGGCGCAACACCATGTACTTCGATTTGACGTTCCTGTTCGTGATCGCCATCGCCGTCATCGCGATCGTGTTCTTCGCGTTCATCTGGAGCGCATTCTGGCTGTGGTGGCAGTCGATTCTCTCCAACGCACCGGTGAGCCTGCTCCAGATCATCTTCATGCGCTTCCGCAAGGTGAGACCGTCGGTCATCGTGACAGTGCGAATCACCGCGAAGAAGGCGGGCATCGACATTTCCGGCGACCAGCTCGAAGCTCACTACCTCGCCGGTGGCGACGTCGCGCGCGTCGTGCAGGCGCTCATCTCGGCACACAAGGCCAACATCACGCTCGACTATGACCGCGCCTGCGCCATCGATCTGGCCGGGCGCGACGTGCAGGAAGCGGTCGGCACGTCAGTCAATCCCAAGGTCATCGACGTGCCCTCGGGGCAGATGGCGCGAAACACCATCGACGGCATCGCCGGCGACGGCATCCAGCTCAAGGTCAAGGCGCGGGTCACGGTGCGCACCAACCTTGACCGCCTGGTGGGCGGCGCGACCGAGGAGACCATCGTGGCCCGGGTCGGCGAAGGCATCGTCACCACCATCGGCTCGTCGGAGAACCACATGTCGGTGCTGGAGAACCCCGACCGCATCTCCAAGGTGGTGCTGGAACGCGGCCTCGATTCCGGCACCGCGTTCGAGATTCTCTCGATCGACATCGCGGACATCGATGTTGGCGACAACATCGGGGCGCGCCTGAAGATCGACCAGGCGGAGGCCGAAAAACAGGTGGCCCAGGCCCAGGCCGAGCGCCAGCGCGCACTCGCCGTCGCAAGGGAACAGGAGATGGTCGCGCTGGTGCAGGAAAACCGCGCCAAGGTGGTCCTCGCCGAAGCTGAGGTGCCCAAGGCGATGGCAGACGCGTTCCGGGCCGGCAACCTCGGAGTCATGGACTACTACGGCATGCAGAACGTCATCTCGGATACCCGGATGCGCACGAGTATCGCCGGCGGTGGTGACGACACCGCGCCGACCCAGGAGGGATGACGCGGTGGTCGAAGGCCGGGGAGAGTGAGGCATGGCGATCCTCGAAGTCTTGCGCCGGCAAATCGCCCGATCCCTCTCTGCCCCGGGGGCCCATGACGGGTGGGGCGCCGAAGATGACAGGGAGGAACCGGCGGCGGATCCGGTGCGGCCCTCGCCGTGGACACGCAAGTCACAGCCGGCAGAGGGTCCCTGGAGCCGCGAGACGCATGGTGACCACCTGACCGGGTCACCAACCGCCCGGGACCATGCGCCCCCCACCCACGCGACTCTGGAACGCCTGCGCGGGCGCCTGAAAACCCCGGACGGACTTCGCGAGGCGTTCGTGCTCAAGGAGATCCTGGACCGCCCGCTGGCGCGTCGGCGGTAGCCGGGTGTCGCAACAGAGCGCGTCCGAGTACTCCAGATCGGTGTCGCGGACCGCATCGACAGCGGCTTCAGGGGCAGCAGCATGCCCGTCCGACCACACCACAGCGTGCCTGGTCCGTGACCCGCAACTTCGGGGTCCTGCAGGCGGCGTCGTTCACGGCGACACGCGACGATGCAGATATCGATGAACGCGGACACGGGAAGCCCTTGATGTCGTCCTCGCCGCCCCTCTCCCGTCAGGAACGGATCGACCACACTCCTGGTGGCCCGGATAACGGTGTCAGTCGTGCAGGAGGACGAGGTCGGTATCGTGAACGTGGAGCGTCACGGTGTCACCCCTGGCCGGATTCTGGCGGGGAGGCAGGAGCAGCCGCAGGGCGATTCCTGCGAGACGGACCTGACAACGCCGGCGGGTTCCCTGGAAGACGATATCCTCGACAGTCGCCTCGCCGAGGCATGTGGTGCCGGGGGCGCCGGTTCTGCCCACCTGGATGTGCTCGGGACGCAGGCAGATGCGAACCTCCCGGCCGGCGGTACCCTCGCCTGTGACGTTGAGCGGGCCGAAAGGCGTCTCGACGCGCGTGTGATCCCCGCTCGAATCGACGGCCTTTGCCGTGACGATGTTGCTGTCGCCCATGAAGGTCGCGCTGAAGACACTTGAGGGTCGCGAATAGACCCCTTCGGGTGAACCCTGGTCCTCGATCCGCCCCTTGTTGAGGACGACGATGACATCGGCGATGTTCATCGCCTCTTCCTGATCATGGGTGACATGAACGAAGGTCATGGCTACCCGGCGCTGCAGTTCGACGAGTTCCTCCTGCATCTGCTGGCGGATCTTGAGATCAAGCGCTCCGAGAGGTTCGTCGAGCAGCAGCACCTCAGGCTCGACGATCATGGCGCGGGCCAGGGCGACGCGCTGTCGCTGCCCACCGGACAGATGATGGATTCTGCGGTCGCCGAGACCGGCAAGACCCACGGTGGCAAGCATGTCGTCGGCCTTGTGCTGGCGTTCGGCGCGCGCCACGCCACGCATGGCAAGGCCGAAGGCAACATTGCTTCTGACGGTCATGTGGGGAAAGAGGGCATAATCCTGGAAGACCGTCGCCGTGGGGCGGCGGGCCGGAAGCATCGTCGTCACATCCCTGCCGGCAATCATCACCCTGCCCGACGTGGGTCTGGTGAAGCCCCCGAGAATGGACAGCAGTGTCGTCTTGCCGCTGCCAGAAGGCCCGAGAAGCACGACGAACTGGCCCTGCCCGATCGACAGGGAAACATCGTCGAGCGCCGTCACGGCGCCGTAGGTCCTGGTAAGGTTGGTCAGTTCGACCAGGCTCATGCCGCGTCCTTTCGTCTGGCAAGGAGCACCACTGCGGCGAACAGGATGATGACGAGGGAAATGGCGAAGACGAACGTCCCCGCCGCATTGACCTCGGGCGTCAGGCCGGCGCGCAGCATTTCGAAGATGATGACCGGGAGCGTCACCTCGAACCGGCTCAACAGGAAGGCGACGATGAACTCGTCCCAGGACAGGGTGGCCGACAGGCAGAAGGAGGCCAGAAGCGGCACCTTCATCATCGGCACGGAGACCAGCAGCATGGTCTTCCATTCGCTCGCCCCGAGATCGTGCGCCGCGGCATCGATGTTCCGGTGACTCTCGTTCATCTGCGAATAGATGATGGCAAAGGCCAGCGGCAGGTTGATGACCACGTGCCCGATGCCGACGGCCAGCAGGGACTTCGCGATTCCGACCACATTGAAGGTCGTCAGCAGGCCCATGCCGATGATCAGGTAGGAGACCGTGATGGGAGCGATCAGGAGAAACCGCGCCGCTCCGGGAAACCTCGGCGGAGACCGGCTCAGTCCATAGGCGGCCAGATAGCCAAGGACCGTGGTGACGAAGGCCGAAACGACCGCCACCAGGACGGAATTGCCCAGGGCAGAAAGGACACGTTCGTTGCCCAGGAGCTTGTCGTACCACCGCAGGCTCGGTCCATCGAATGGAGGAACCGGCAACTCGCCGTTCTGGAACGAGAAGGTGACGAGCACGACGACCGGCAGATAGATGAAGACCATCGCCAGGACGAGATACGACCTCTCCAGGATGGCGGTTGCGATTCGCCCCGTCATACCCTGTCCATCCTGAGGTAGCGGGCCGAGGCAAGGTAGACCGCGAGAACAACCATCATGAGGGAGACGCTCATGACGGACGCCATCGGGAAGTTCGCCGCCCGGGAGATCTGCAGCATGATCGCCTGGGGTATCAGCACTTCGGTGTTGCCTCCAAGGATCTGCGGCGTGATGTAGTCGCCGATGGTGATGACGAAGGTCAGGAAGGCGCCGACAGCGACTCCCGGCAGGCTCAACGGCAGCGTGATCACGAAAAAGACCCTGATCGACGACGCCCCGAGATCACTTGCCGCCATCCGGTAGTGTTCGGGTATCTGGATGAGGCTGGCAAAGATCGTCAGGGTCAGCAGCATGGTGAAGAAGTGGACAAAGCCGAGCACGGTGGCCCCGCGCGTGTAGGCAAGGTCAAGGGGGAGTTCAATGATGCCCAGCGACAGCAGACCGGCATTGACGATGCCGTTTTCCGAAAGAACGATGAGCCAGGCGTAGGCCCGCACCACGTACGCCGTCCAGAACGGGATGATGGCGGCGATGAGAAGGATCTTCTGCCAGCGCACCGACACGCGGTAGGCGAGCACATAGGCCAGCGGGTAGGCGACGAGCACGCTCACAACAGTGGTGATGACCGTCACTTCCACCGAATTGACGAGGGCCTCGAGGAGATAGTCCCTCGTCACGAGCTTCTCGTAGTTGGCAAGCGTCCACGTGGCCTCGAGACGGCCCTGCAGACGCTGCCAGAAACCCACCGCCACCATGACCAGAAACGGCATGGCAAAAAAGACCAGGGAATAGATCAGGGCGGGATAGATTGCCCACCGGACGAGTGTGCCTCCTCCCTGTCTCATTCCCGGATCCCGTACCCTCCCCGGACCGTTCCGGCCGTCAGGACTGCAGGAACTCCGTCCAGATATCGAGCATCTCGATGTCGATCTCGGGGCTCGGCAGCAGCGACGTCTCGGAACGCGCCAGAAGATCGTTCTGCTCGTCCCACCTCAGGGTCGCCTTTTCGGCATCGGCGATGATCGCCTTGCTGTTGGCCGGCATCGCCCAGAAACACTCGGACGTCGCCAGGAGACCCTGGCCTTCGGGGCTGAGGATCCACTGGACGAAGAGCGAGGCCAGTTCCTTGCGGTTGCTGTCGCTCAGGATGCCGATGCCCTGATTCCAGATCAGTCCTCCATCATCGGAGATCGCCCAGTCGAGGTGGGGATTGCTCGCCATGAGATTGGACACCGTGAACTCGGCGCCGCCGACGACAACATCCACCGACTTGGTGACGAGCGCGTTCTGCACGCTGACGATATCGCCGATCATCTTGACGTTGGGCTTCATGGCCAGCAGTCGTTCGCGGATGTCGCCGAGATGGTCAACGGTGATGTCCGCGGGCTTCAGCCCCATGGAAAGACCGATCATTTGCAGGACCGGGAAGTAGTAGTCGTAGACTCCGATACGCCCGCTGTAGGCCTCGTTCCAGGCGATGTCCCCACGCCTGACATCGGCGGCATCAACCACGTCCCGGTTGTAGCAGAAGCCGTAGTAGCCGAATTTCTCGGGTACCGCGTAGACCTTGCCGTCGACCCTGGTGTAGGGCGCATCGCGCAGTGTCGGAAAGATATCGTCCCAGGGAGCAATATCGTCGGGAAGCTCGTCCAGGATGCCGAGACCGGCGACCTGCGGCACATCGGGCGCGTCGATGACGATCACGTCCCAGTCGCCGGGAGCCGACTGCTCGAGGATCGAGAGCGCCGTCCCGGTTCCCTCATAGGTCTTGACGTTGACCGTGACGTTGTGGGCGTCCTCGAAGGGGCTGATGAGTTTCTGGTCCGCGTGATCGCACCACACCAGGATGTTCAGTGTATCGTCGGCAAGAGCGCCGGCCGGCACAAGCGTTCCGGCCGCAGCCGCCGTCGCGCCCTTCACGAAAGTGCGCCGGTCCAGTGGAAAGCGGGTCTTCAGTTCCGTCATGGTATGTCTCCTTGTCGTTGTCATTGATCCGTCAACCGTGCTTCCAGCCCGGCCGCCTGATGGAATCGTCCACCGTGTCGCCCCGTCGCGCGGCCACCCCGGCCATGATCCTCAGGACAACGCACACGGCCATGCGCGAGGTCGATCCGCTGACGTCGAACATGGGGCAGAGCTCCGTGACATCGATGATTCCCGGGCCTCCACTGTCGACGATTCGTGAGGCAATCCGCATGATCTCCCGCGATTCCAGACCGCCGGGCTCCGTGGCCGTCACGCCTGGCGCCGCCGAGGAATCCATCACGTTGAAATTGAAACTCAGATACTGGCCATCCGTATCATCCCACACCCGGGAGACCGCCTCGTCGACCACCTCGTCGACACCGCGTTCGAGGATCTCGAGCATGGGGTTGAACCGGATGCCGCGATGACGGGCGAGGTCCACGTGATCCTTGGGATTGAACGAGTTGCGGGCGCCGAGGTGGGCGACGTTCGCGGGATCGAGGTTCGAAAGTTCGCTGATGCGTGCCAGGGCGCAGGTGGAAACATGGCGTTCACCCGCCCAGGTGTCCGCCATGTCGAGGTGGGCGCCCAGATGCATGTAGCCCATCTTGCGCCCGGCTCCGAGATGATCGGAAAACGCTCTCGTCGCCGGAATCGAGATCGACCGGTCGCCTCCGCAAAGGATCGGCACCAGGCCGGCATCGAGCACCTTGCGGACGGCGTCGTAGATGCGCTGATGGGCCACCTCCGGGTTGACCCGGGGCATCTGCACATCACCGCAGTCGACCGAGGAGTGCTGGAGGTCGACGTTGAATTCGAACCAGTAGGGAAAATAGTCGAGGGAGGCGACGCGAAACTCGCGGGCGCCGTCCTCGCACCCGGGCTTGCCCACATTGCCCTCGTCATAGGGGACCCCGAGATAGGCATAGGCCACTCCCGCATCTCGCAGCGCCTCGGGATCGACGGCGACGAAGGGCGCACGCAGGAATGAAATCTGCCCGGGCGAGCGGTAGTTGTCTGCATCGTCGCCGCCGAGCGGCGAAAAGAGGTGAAGGAACGCTCTGGCAGGATTCATCGGTCCTCCCCGGTCACCGCGGTTTCTAAGGATTTTCCCCGCGCCGGCGAAGCGTCTGCGCCCGGCTGCCGAGGTAATGATAGATCAGGTTGCAGGCAAGCTTGGTGCTGATCCCGCTGGCATCGAAGACCGGCGAGAGCTCGGCGAGTTCAAGGACATCGGCGCCGTACTCTCCGGCAATCCTGGCCAGCGAGAGAGCCTCGCGCGCCTTGATCCCGTAGCATTCGGGACAGCTCGTTCCCGGCATGCAGCTGGCATCGAGAGAGTCCGTGTCCCAGGACACGTAGACCGCTTCGGTGCCGTCCCAGGCGCGCCTGAAGATATCGTGGGTGCAGGCATCGATACCGCGTTCGACCACTTCTTCCATGGTGATCACCGGCATGTCGTTGTCGACCCAGAAGTCGAGCCAGTCCTTCGGATTGAGGCCGTTGCGCGATCCCATGTGCGCCATGTTCCGGGCATTGCAGTTCTCGAGGGAGAGCGCCGCGGGCGGACCCGAGGCATTGGTGATCTCGATGCCGCCCCAGTCCACCGCGGCATCAAGATGACAATCGATGTGCAGATACCCCATTCTGGCCGAAGGGCGGTGGCGGGCGAGATGGCCCGAAAGCGCCCGCGCGCCGGGGATGGGAACCGAGTGATCGCCGCCAACGAGGATGACCTTGGCCCCTCCTTCCAGGCACTCCGTGATGTAGTCGCACATGTAGGTCTGCGAGAGTGGATTGTTTCCGGGCACGATGGGGATGTCTCCGCAATCGACCACACGAAAGAAGGTCATGAGATCGACGTCGTACTCGAACATATAGGGAAAGTACTGGGTCGAGGCATCGCGGATTCCCTCGGGCCCGCTCGAGGTTCCGGTGCGCACAATGGTGCCCTGATCCCAGGGCGCGCCGAGAAAACAGATCTTGGCGCCGGCATCCCGGATACGGTGACGGTCCGGCTCGCAGTAGGGCGCACCCATGAAGGTGTTGAGTCCGGGCGCCTTGACCGGGCCGTTGTGCCGGGTTGGCGAGCGGGTGTGGGCATCGTCAGCCGTTTCGCGGTGCGGCCCTCGATGCTGGTGTGGCACGAAGTCCCAGAAGCCGGAATCCTGAACCGTCATCGTCCCTGGCCCGTGTCATCTGCAGTCATCATGTTGCGATGCTCCGGGGGTGTCAATTCAAGTTCAATCGCCACCAGCTGCATTTCGCGTCCCGTCACCACCTCGGGTGTCGGCATGCCGCAATCTGGACAGCGGAAGTTGTAGCGGCCTCCGGGTGTCTTGACCTCGTCACAATGGGAACACCTGACGGTCAGCGGAACGTCCTCAATGTCGAGAATGGCGCCTTCGCAGCGCGTTCCCCTGGATGCCGGAATGAAGCTGACATGGAGCGCCCGCGTGACCGCCGACAGCTGTCCGAGGCGGACATGAATGCGCTCCACCTGCCGGGCGCCCTGCCTGGCGGCGTGATCGTCAACCAGTTCTATGAGGCTGCGGGCGAGTGCCAGTTCATGCATGTGCCGCCAGGGACACGGTCGTGGCGCCGGCGTCAGCGGTCCGCAGCGGCATCGCTGCGTGCCGGCCGGCGATCCACTCGAGCCAGGGCGCCATTCCCGAGCCGTCTCTTGCCGACAGGGCAAGACACGCAAGGTCGGGATTGAGACGCCGGGCCCGCTCAAGAACGCGTTCGACGTCAAAGTCGACATGGGGAAGAAGGTCCGTCTTGCTGACGACCATCAGATCGGCCGCAGCGAACATGTCCGGGTACTTGAGGGGCTTGTCGTCACCTTCGGTGACCGAGAGGATGACCACCCGTGCCGTCTCGCCGAGATCGAAGGCAGCCGGGCAGACAAGGTTCCCCACGTTCTCGATGAAGACGACCGCACCCCGGGGCAGGTCAAGATCGTCCATCGCGTGACCGACCATGTGGGCATCGAGATGGCACCCCTGCCCCGTGTTGATCTGGACGGCGACGACACCACCGGCACGAATCCGTTCGGCGTCGCGTGACGTCGCCTGATCGCCCTCGATGACTCCCACCGGGAGCGCGTTGCCGAGCCGGCGGATGGTCTCGACAAGGAGCGTCGTCTTGCCCGCCCCAGGGCTCGACATCAGGTTGAGGGCGACATGGCCGCGGCTGCGGAGCCGCTCACGGTTGTCACGGGCATGGGAATCGTTGGCTGAGAGAATGCTCTGCTCGATCTCGATCAGCGTCCGATCACCCTTGTGGTGGTGGTGGGCATGCACCTCATGGTGTTCGTCAGCCTTGCCACAGCCGCAAACGGAACACATCGCTCGCCCCTTCCCGGAGTTCGTCTGAAGCTTTCATGGAGAACTGCGCCCTGTCAATGCAGGGGGGCGCCCGGCACCCGGGCTATGCCTCAAGCGTGGCACAACGAATCATGTGGCGCGGATGCCCGACAAAGTCGTCGCACGGCAGGTGCAGCGTGAACCGGTTGTCCCAGACAACAAGCTGACGGGGCTTCCAGCGAATGCGGCATGTGAACTCGAGCCGTGTCATGTGCCGCTCCAGGAACGCGATCAGGGGTTCGCTCTCCCCGGGCGTCATTCCCTCAAAGCGGGTGACAAACATCGTGTTGATGTAAAGGCCCTCGCGTCCCGTTCGGGGATGGCGCCGCACGACGGGGTGAACCGCCGTGAGCTCCTTGCGCTCCGGTGCGCCAGGACCGCCGTAGCTGTGCACGGCGTTGAGCGTGCGCAAGAGGTCCCGCATGGCCGGACTCAACGCAGAGAATGCGGCAATGGTGCTGGCAAAGCCCGTGTCGCCGCCAACCGGGGGGACGGTCCTGGCATGAAGGTAAGTCAGATAACCGCACGGTTTCCGGAAGGTGACATCGGCATGCCAGCCGCCGCCGCCGAACAGGTGCCCGGCGCTCGCATCCCGGCGCAGCTCCAGCACCTCGGGCACGCCTTGCGCGAAGACGACACCCTCATCCGGGTGGTGTACATGGGCCGGTCCGAATCCCGTCGCGAGATCGCGCAGCGCAACGGGTGACAGATCGAGATCCCCGGCGACAAGGACGAGATGTCGGGCCATGGCATCGAGGAAACGTTCACGCCGGCCACCCTTCATCGGTCGCTGCAGATCAAACCCGCGCACGACTGCCCCGAGATGCGGCGTGATCGGCTCACATCCGCCCAACACGTCCTTGCCGGCCATGACGCTTGCGCGAACAGGAACGGTCATACCTTCACAGGCGGGTGTTCTCGCGGCAAGGTCAGGGTCGACGCGGCGAGTTTGAGGAAATTGTCGATCAGGACGTCGCCATCATGCACGTCGTCGTAGGCGGCGACCCGTTCGGGGTGCGATGCGCCGTAGGTGCACGCCCAGGTCGCCTTGCGGGATTCGGGATGAAACTGCGTACTGTACCAGTGGCCCCCGTGGTCGATGGCGAGACCCTCGCTTTCGCTGTCGACGGCAAGCACCCGCGCGCACTGTGCCGGTGACGGTGCGACATCGAGGTAGTTGGCGAAGTGGAACCGTGCCGTCGGCCCGAGTCCGGCAAACAGTGCATGCGATCTGCCGCGCTCGGTCAGACGGATGTCGCTGGTGCCCGCGAGAGTGCCCGAACGCCGGTTGACGAGACTGCCGTCGCCAAGGCGCGTGGAGAGGAGCTGGTGGCCGCCGCAGACCGCAAGCAGGGGGCGCGCCGTGCCGCGATAGGCGGCGAGCCAGTCCTTCAGTCTGGCGAGCCATGGGCGATCCTCGTCGATGACATGCATCGTTCCACCGAGAATGGCGCAGTCCACCAGTCCGGCGTCGGGAAGCGCATCCCCGCGGCAGATGTCGACGGCCGACATTGAAAAGCCCGACCGCAGGGCGGCCTCGCCATGCCAGGTCACAATCCAGTCCTTCTCGAGGCCCGAGGGACAGATGCTGCGGTAGTTCACGGGATCGAACTGATCACGCTCACCGAACATCGAAATGAAGAGCAGGTTCCACGCCATCGATCCGCCCCCGGAGTGCTGCGCCGGCTACGTCAACGCTATCCGCAGACATGGTGCCGCGGCAACGGTCTTTACAGCGGTCAGCGCCACTTTGTAGGCTTCCTTCACGTCCGGGCGCAGGGGAGGCCAGTCCACGTGAACGGGAACCTCGATACCGCCGTCGACATCCTTGCCCGGCTGGTCGCATGCCCGAGCGTCTCGGGACGACCCAACCACGACATCGTCGGTCTCGTCAGGGACATTCTGGAGGCCCGGGGACTCTCCTGTTCCCTGAGCTTCGATGCGTCGGGCGAACGGGCCAACGTCTTCGCCACCGTGGGCCCACCGGAAGATGGCGGCGTTGTGCTGTGCGGTCACATGGACGTGGTTCCTGTCGACGGTCAGCAGTGGCAGACCGAGCCTTTCCGGATGACCCGGATCGGCGATCGCCTTCATGGCCGCGGCACGGTCGACATGAAGGGGTTCCTTGCCTGTGTCCTGGCATCGGTTCCGGTCTGGCAGGCGATGGAACTCGCGCGGCCCATCCACATCGCCTTCACCTTCGACGAGGAGATCGGCGGCTTCGGCATGCCGGTGCTGCTTAGGGACATGGCGAAGCGGGACTTCCGTCCCGGCATCGTCATCGTCGGCGAACCGACCGGCATGAAGATCGTTTCGGGCCACAAGGGGGCCATCGAACTCCATACCGCCGTTACCGGCCTCGAGGCCCATTCGTGCAATCCCTTCAACGGCGTCAACGCGATCGCTTATGCCATGCGCATTGTCAGCCGCATCGAGGAGCACGCCCGCAGGTACGCCGCCGGTCCTGTGGCGGACTCGCCTTACGACCCTGCGTTTCCGACACTCAATGTCGGCAGGATCAACGGCGGAACGGCGCGCAACATCACGTCGGGATGGTGTGAATTCGACTGGGAAATCCGCATGCTTCCCGGAGACGACGGGATGGATGTCGTCGACGACATCCATCGCTACTGCGAAAGCGAGCTCGTTCCGGAAATGCGCATGCGCCACCCCGGCGCCGATGTCGTGACCACCATCGAGGCCCGTGTACCCGGGCTTGACGACCGCCACGCCGGCGACGCGGTCGATTTCGTGCGCGGCCTGACCGGTCTCAACACCGAGGATGTCGTCTCGTTTGGCACCGATGCCGGATACTTCAGCGAAGAGGCCTATTCAACCATCGTCTTCGGGCCAGGGAGCATCGACCGCGCCCACAAGCCGGACGAGTACATCGAACTTGGCGAACTGGCCGAAGGGCTCGCTTTTCTGGGCAATGTCGGGCGCCGGCTGGCGTCTTCCTTGTGACGGGGAGAGTCCCGTGCTACAGCACCGCGCTCAACAGAGAATCTTACGGAGGTCATAGATCATGAAATTCAAGAAGTTGTCGTGGACGGCGATCGTCGCTGGCCTCGTCCTGGCGCCCTGGACGACCGAGGTCCGTGCGGATGGGCATTCACTTCTCGAGAGGGCGATGGCCGGTGAAACCGTGCGCATCGGCTTCGCCAACGAGGTCCCGTGGGCCTATCCCGGCGAGGACAACGAGCCGCTGGGATTCGTCAACGCGATCGCCACCGGCATCCTCAACGAGATGGGAATCACCAATATCGAACCGGTGGTGACCGACTGGGGCGGACTGATTCCCGGACTCAACGCCAATCGCTTCGACATCATCACCGGCGGCATGTACATCCTCAAGAGCCGCTGCGAAAACGTGACGTTTTCCGAACCGATCGGCGTGTTCGGCGATGCCTTCATCGTCGCCGCAGGCAACCCCAAGGGAATCCAGACCTATGACGATATCCGCGACATGGAAGCGGTTCTCGTCACGGGGGCGGGCTACAACATCGTTGAGGTCGCCAAGAGACTGGGCATCGATGACGACAACATCATGCAGGTTCCCGGCCCCACGGAGATCCTCGCCGCAGTCCGTGCCGGCCGTGCCGACGCCGGCGGCGTGACGTTCTTCACGGCGCGCTCACTTGCCGCGGAGAGCGACGGCGAGATCGACATCACCGATCCCTCCCTGCTTCCGGAATGGACCTTCAACTGGGTCGGCATCGCGTTCCGTCACGAAGACACCGATTTCGTCGCCGCATTCAACGATGCGCTGGCATCCTGGATCGGTTCGGACGCGATGATGGCCGCCGTGGCCGAGTACGATTACACGGCCTCCCAGCTGCCCGGTGAGGGCACAACGGAGTATGCCTGCGCCAACCGCTGACGGTCCGGTTGCAAAGTGTCTGAATCAGGGTCTCCCGGCCGGGAGACCCTGATTTCTGAAGCGGGTCGGCACTCCTGATGGAGGGCTATCTCGAGTTTCTGGGGGAGTACGGTCCCCGTTTCGTTGATGGAACCATCGTCACTGTCCAGCAGACCGTGCTCGCTGCCCTGCTGGCAGTCGCCATCGCCCTCATGATGGGGTTGATGAAGCTCTCGAAGCTGGTTCTTGTCCGTTGCCTTGCCACCACCTACATCGAGATTTTCCGGGGCACATCCCTTCTCATCCAGTTGTTCTGGATCTTCTTCGTGCTGCCTCTCCTTGGCATCACCCTGGAGAAGTTCACCGCCGGATTCATCGCCGTGGGCATGAATCTCGGCGCCTACGGAGCCGAAGTCGTCCGCGGCGCCATTATTTCGGTGCCGCGCGGGCAATACGAAGTCGCCATCGCCCTCAATCTCTCCCCCTACAAGCGCATGACGAGGATCATCCTGCCGCAGGCGCTGCTCGCCATGCTGCCTCCCTGGGGCAACCTCTTCATCGAGCTTCTCAAGGGAACGGCGCTGGTGGCGCTCATCTCCGTCACCGACCTCATGTTCGAGGCGCGTCAGATCAACGGCTCGACCTTCCTGTCCGCCGAGGCCTTCGGTACTGCGCTGATCATCTACTACCTCCTGGCGCGACTGCTGATATCGCCGTCGATGCTGGCCCTCGAGAGGTTCATGGCGCGCAAGATGGGCCGGATTTCCGGGGGATAGGCCATGTTCGACTGGAAATGGGACTTCACCTTCGAGATCCTGCCGCGTCTCCTGCTGGCCACCACCAACACCCTGCTCGCCGCCGGAATCGGTTATGCCATCGCCCTCGTGGTCGGCCTGGCCTTTGCCCTGGGACAGCGCACGTCCATCACCCTTCTCACGGTTGCGGTGCGCGAATGCGTCGAGTTCATCCGCTCCACGCCGCTGGTTCTGCAGATCTTCTTCGTCTTCTACGTCGGACCTCAAGTGGGCGTAACGCTCGCTCCCTGGACCGCCGGCATGATTGCCATCGGCCTCCACTACGCCTCGTATCTCTCCGAAGTCTACAGGGCGGGTCTCGACAGTGTTCCCAAGGGACAGTGGGAAGCCTGCAAGGCCCTCAACCTGTCGGCACGCAGGAGCTACGTCCGGATCATCATTCCCCAGGCGCTGCCGCCGGCGATTCCGGGTATGGGGAACTACCTTGTCGGCATCTTCAAGGATACGCCCATGTTGTCGGTGATCGGAGTCGCCGAACTCCTTCACACCGCCAATGCCGTCGGCTCCGAAACCTACCGTTTTCTTGAACCATACACCCTGGTCGGCATCCTCTTTCTTGCCATTTCCCTGCCGGCGGCATTCGGTCTAAGAAGGTTCGAGACATGGGCGCGGCGTGCGCTTGGCGTCGATTGACGAACCGCCGGGACAAGCGAAGCCATGAAGAACGACATGCATCCCCTCCGGCTCGGGGAAGCAGACCCGCCCGCGGTGCGATTCTCCCGGGTGTCCAAGCGCTACGGCAACCTCACCGTGCTCGATTCGCTCGATCTCGACATCGCGGCCAACGAGATCGTCTCGATCATCGGACCCTCGGGTTCGGGAAAGACCACGGTCCTGCGTGTCCTGATGACTCTCGAACCCATCGATGACGGCGTCATCTATCTCTATGGCCGGCCGTTGACCCATATGGAGAGGGGTGGAATTCTTGTCGAATCCAGCGACGCCCATCTCAGGAAGATGCGATCGGACATCGGCATGGTGTTCCAGCACTTCAACCTCTTTCCTCACATGAGCGTGCTCGAGAACTGCATGGAAGCCCCGGTGCAGTCGCTGGGTCTCAGCAAGGACGAGGCGCGGGAGCGCTCCATGGAACTCCTGACCATGGTGGGCATTGCCGACAAGGCGGACCAGCATCCCTCGCGCCTCTCCGGCGGTCAGCAGCAACGCGTCGCCATCGCCCGGGCGCTTGCCATGCGACCGAAGGTCATGCTCTTCGATGAAGTCACCTCGGCACTCGACCCCGAGGTGATCGGCGAGGTCCTGAACGTCATTCGCCAGCTCGCCAGTGAACATGACCTGACCATGATCATCGTGACGCACCAGATGGGATTTGCCCGCGAGATATCGGATCGCGTCTGCTTCTTCTACGACGGCAGGATTGCCGAACAGGGATCGCCGGACCAGTTGATCGGCAATCCGCAGAACGAGCGCACAAGAATGTTCCTCAGCGCCGTGCTCGCCGCGGATTGAAGAGCCCATGCCCGCCTCGCCACTCATCACCAGAGAGCAGCGTGACGCTTACGAAAAGGACGGAGTCGTCTGCCTTCGCGGGGCTTTCGAGCCTCATTGGCTGGCCGTGGCCGGCGACGCCATCGATCAGGGCATGGCGAACCCCGGGGCGATGTTCGTCGACTATTCGGCGGATACCAATCCCGGCACCTACTGCACGGACTTCTGGATCTGGCAGCAGGTGCCGGCGATGCGCGAATTCATCTTCGAATCGCCGGCCGCCCGGATCGTCGGCGAACTCATGGACGCCCCTTCCGTGATGCTTGTCACCGACAACTGGCTCGTGCGCAAGACCGGCGCCGTCAACCGGGCACCCTGGCATCACGATGCGCCGTACTTTGATCTCGATGGTACGTGGTGCGTGCTGTGGATGGCCCTGGAGCCGGTCGCCCGGGGTGAGGGTGTCACGGTCATCAAGGGATCCCACACCTGGGAGAGGCACTTCATGCCCGAGAGTTTCGCCGGCACCGGACCGAAAGCCGACCCTCAGGGCATCTACGAGAGGACTCCCGATTTCTCGCGGCATGGCGAGCAGGTCGACTACGCGCTTCAACCGGGTGACTGTCTCGTCTTCGATTCGCACACGGTCCACGGCGCGCCGGACACCACTGTGCCGCAGCACACCATCAGGCGGCTCACCATGCGCTTCGCCCACGGCAATGCCGTCTACCGTCGGCGGGGGCCGTGGACCCGCGACATGACGGACTTCCTGGAAGCGGAACACGGGCTCATCGAGGGCGGCCCCTATCGCTGCGACCTCCTGCCGATCCTCTGGGAGCGCGACCATGGCTGAAGACGCGGCCCGCCGCTACAGGCGCGACGGCTTCGCCTTTCCCTTCCGCGCGGTCGGCAGCGCAAGGGCCACCGAGGCGGCCACGCGAATCGAGAGACTCATGGACGAGCCGCCGGCAGGCCTGCAGCATCCATGGCGCATCAAGATGCACCTGCTGTGCGACTGGATCTTCGACCTTGCGACAGATGACGCCGTGCTCGACCGTGTCGAATCGGTCATCGGACCGGACATCCTCCTTCAGGCCGCCGATCTCTTCTGCAAGCCGCCCGGGGAAAGGAAGCATATCAACTGGCACCAGGACGCCAACTACTGGAATCTCGAGCCCTTCGAGATCTGCACGGCGTGGATCGCCATCACCGACGCCCGTCCGGAAAACGGATGCATGAGGTTCATGGCGGGCACCCACACGCACGACAAGCTCCGCCACCGGGAAACGCTATCGGAAAGGAGCGCCCTCACCCGCGGTCAGGAAATCGTCCTCGACATGGATGAATCGCGCTCCGTCCCGGTCATCCTCGACGCCGGAGAGATGTCGCTCCACCACTGTCTCGCCGCCCATGCTTCCGGCATCAACCGCACCGGATCGCCACGCATCGGCCTCGCGGTCCGCTTCCTGCCTGCCCATGTGCGCCAGACCGCCGGACCGGGGCTCTCTGCCATCCCGGTGCGCGGCACGAAGACCTGGCGGCATTTCGTTCGCGACACGCCGCCTGACGGCAGTTTCACGGCGCGCTCGATCGCCGTGCATGCACGGGCCATGGCCCCCCACGCGGCGTCGGGATACGCCACAGCCTGAAAAGATCGCCATGACAACAGCCGCCTTCGACGATTCAGAATACGCCGGACGCCGCGCCAGGGTCCGCCAACGCATGGACGAGGCCGGGTTCGATCTCCTGATCTGCCAGGATCCGGCGAACATGTACTGGCTGACCGGCTTTGACGGATGGTCGTTCTATACTCCGCAGACCGTGCTCTTCCATCGCGACGACCGGTTTCCGGTGTGGTTCGGCCGCGCCCAGGACGCCCTTTCCGCCGTCATGACGACGGATCTGCCCGACGACAACATCGTGGCATACTCCGAACCCCTGGTTCACCACCCGGATCGCCATCCCTTCGACGAACTGTGCGACCTGATCGGGCAGCGCGGTTGGAGTGCAGCGAGCATCGGCGTCGAACTGGACGCCCACTACTACACGGCAAGGGCGCATCGCCACCTCGTCGACGGACTGGGCGGCGCCCGCATCGCCGACAGCCGCGAACTGGTGAACTGGGCACGGCTGGTCAAGTCGCCCGCGGAACTGTCGTACATGCGCGAGGCCGGCCGACTCGCGACAACGGTCATGGAACGGGCGCTGGAGCGCCTTCGCCCGGGCGTGCCGCAAAAGGACATCATCGCCGACGTCTATCATACGCAGATCAGCGGCCTCGACGGCAAACACGGTGACTACACCAGTCTTTGCCCCCTGATCCAGGTCGCCGAGGGCACGGCCACACCGCATCTCACCTGGACGTCCGACACCCTACCTGACGAGGGGCTCGTGGTCATGGAACTGGCTGCGGCGCGGCGTCATTACCACGCGCCCATCACCCGGACGGCGCATATCGGAGCGCCGTCGCGCGAGATCGCGCGACTCGCGGAGACGATCGTGGAAGGCGGCAACGTGGCACTGCAGGCGGCGCGTCCCGGCACGACATGCGCCGATGTGGAAGCCGTGTGGCAGGGTGTGCTCAACCGTCACGGCTACAGCAAGGAGAGCCGTGTGGGCTACTCCATCGGTCTGGGCTTTCCGCCCGACTGGGGAGAACGAACCGCCAGCCTGCGCCCCGGCGACACCACGGTCCTCGAGGCCGGCATGTGTTTCCACTTCCAGTCAGGCGTGTGGCTGGAGCGCCACGGCGCCGCCATCTCCGAATCCTTCGTCGTCACCGCCAACGGAGGCGAACGTCTTTGTGATGTCGAACGGGCGCTTCGCGTCATCATCTGACAGACCAGCGATCCAAGAGGAGACGTCATGCCAGCTCACCAGCCCTTTCCGCGTCCGGAACTCGACCGGCGCCTTGCGAGGCTCCGCAACGTGATCGCGGAGCGTGATCTCGACGGCCTTCTCGTCGCCAGTCCGGAGAACATCTACTACCTCACCGGTCTTGATCACTGGGGATTCTTCGCGACACACATCCTCGTCGTGCCGCGCGACGGCGAACTGCGCCTCGTGGCCCGGGCCATGGAGCACATCACGGTCACCAACCAGGTCACCAACGCCGTGTTCCACGGCCATGCCGATGGCGAGGAGGCGGCGGACCATGTGCTCGAGGCCATGACCCTGCTTGGCATGCGCGACGGCCGGGTCGCACTCGAGGAGCGGTCGCTGTTTCTCACGCCCCACACGGCAAGCCGCATCAAGGCGGGCGCGCCGGCGGCCGCATGGAGCGATGGCTCGGGCCTCGTCGATACCCTGCGGATGGTCAAGTCACCGCTCGAGGTCACCTACACGCGCCGTGCCGCTGAAGCCGCGGACGCCGGGACTGTGGCAGCCATCGAGGCCATCCGCCATGGCGCGAGCGATCATGAGGTCGCGGGCGAATGTCAGCGCGCCCTGTGTCTGGCGGGCAGCGAGTATCCCGGATTCGGACCGTTCATCCGGCCGACCTCGAGACTCGGCGAGGAGCACACGACATGGCGAGGCGAGACGTTCCACAATGGTGATGCCGTGTTCCTGGAGATCGGCGCAGCCTGTCGCAAGTATCAGGCGCCCATGGGCCGGCTGGTCTACGTCGGAAGCGCTCCCGGTGGCATCGAACGCACCGTCGACATGGCCATCGAGGCCATGGAGGCGATCGCCGCGGCGATCGTGCCGGGCGCGCGGGCCAAGGATGCCTATGCGGCGTGGCGGGATGTTGCAAGGAGCCGGGGGCTCAAGGGCTACGAGCGGCATCACTGCGGCTATCTGACAGGGATCGGTTTTCCGCCGAGCTGGACCGGAGGCTCCATGGTCACAAGTCTCGCACCCGACTCGGATCTGGAAATGAAGCAGGGCATGTCGTTTCACCTTCATTCCTGGTTCACCGACACGGACTGTGTCGACTACTTCATCTCCAACACCGCCATCCTCACGGAGAAGGGCTGCGAGATCCTCACCACGCGCTCACCCCAGACTCTCATCGTGCGCGCGTAAACACGACGCGGTGCTGATCAAGATGTGTCACGAGCAACTGACCGTCGGCCTCGTGTGAGCGGGCACCTGACGCCCCGGCGTTCCGCAAGACCCGTCCCACGGATGTCACCGCCGGCCCTCAACAGCGCACGGGATCTCTCGTGAAACGTCGATGATCAGGACCCCGAAGCGGCCTCAGAACCACTGCCGGGTGCGGTGAGGCGCCGACAACCGCTACAGCGCAAGAGTCTCGCACTTGATAAGTCGCTTACAGCAGGGCACCGTCGCCAACATGACTACCGTATCCATAGCAGATCTTGAGGCGAACCTGTCTCGCTACATCCGCGAGGTTCGCCACGGCGGAGAGATCGAGGTGCTCGACCGGGGCACACCGGTTGCCCGAATCATCCCTCCGATGACTGGCAGTAGCAAAGCTCGGGACGAGATGATCAAGGCAGGCGTGCTGACACCCGGCAACGGGCGCGCACGTGAGATTCTGGACAAACCCCTGACCAAGTTGCGCGGCGGTCTGTCGGCGGCAGTGATAGAAGATCGCGACCGTGTGTGAGGTACTGGGACTCCTCGACACTTGTTCCGCTACTTGTAGAGAGTTTATCGCAGTGGAGCATAAACTGGCGATAACGGTGAGGGGGCTGCGCCAGCGATATTGAGGCGGTGCTTCGCGGAACCGGAAGGGCCGCGTACGGGATGAAGACCGGATGTCTCCGTCGACCGGGATATCGCCCAAAGGCTGCTACCGGAGTTCGACCGATGCAGCGCCGGCCGAGAGGCTACAATGCGTCCCGGTTGCGGCGTGCTATCCCCCTGTTGCCGATGTCGCGTCGGCAGAATCCGTCCGGCCAGTCAATCCTGTCGACGATCCTGTAGGCGCGATCGCGGGCCTCGGCGAGGGACGCGCCGCAGGCGGTCACGCCGAGCACGCGGCCGCCGGCCGACACCCAGCCGCCGTCCCCTCGCGCCGTGCCGGCATGGAGGATCACGCCATCGTCGCCCGCCGCCTCGTCAAGGCGGCGGATGGGGGTGGTCCCGGGATAGGATCCCGGATAGCCCCTGGTGGCCATCACCACCGTCAGCGCCGATTCTCCGCGCCATGTCAGGCGGACACCATCGAGTGTGCCGTCGCGGGTCGCCAGCAGTGCCGGCACGAGATCCGATTCGAGGCGGGCCAGCAGGACCTGGCATTCCGGGTCGCCGAAGCGGACGTTGTATTCCAGGAGTCTCGGGCCTTCGGCCGTGATCATCAGCCCGGCATAGAGGACGCCGCGAAACGGCGTGCCACGCCGCTTCATGGCGGCGACGGTGGGGCGGATGATGTCATCGAGGATCCGTTTCTCGATATCGGGGGTGACCACCGGCGCGGGCGAATAGCATCCCATGCCTCCGGTGTTCGGGCCGGTATCCCCGTCGCCGACCCGCTTGTGATCCTGGGCCGTGGCCAGAGGCAGGATCGACGTGCCGTCCACCAGCACGTGATAGCTCGCCTCCTCGCCGTCGAGGAACTCCTCGATGACAACGCTAGAACCGGCGTTGCCGAACACGCGCTCCGCCAGCGCCTCGTCAACGGCACGACGGGCCTCCGCCTCGGTGGACGCGACCGTCACGCCCTTGCCACCGGTCAGCCCGTCCGCCTTGACGACAATGGGCGCTCCGTTTGCGGCAATCCAGTTCTTCGCCTCGTCAGCATCATCGAAACGCCGCCAACGGGCGGTGGGCACCCCGGCGGCGTCGGCAATCTCTTTCATCAAAGACTTCGACGCCTCCAGCCGGGAGGCGGCGGCATCGGGTCCGATGCAGGCGATGCCGGCTTCCTCCATGGCGTCGACAATTCCGCCGACCAGAGCGGCTTCAGGACCGGGCACGACCAGATCGATGGTCTGCGAACGGGCCCAGGCGACAAGGCCGGCAACATCGTCGGGGCGCATGTCGACCGGCCGGGCATCCTCCGCGATCCCGGCATTGCCGGGGGCGCAGAAAAGTTCCGTGACACACGGCGACGCGGCGATGGCCTTCACCAGCGCATGCTCCCGACCACCACCACCAATGACAAGAATCCTCATGAACGACCCGGATCCCCAGAGGCTGGTCCACCGACGCCAGTCTTGTATCATGGCGCCGCCATGGAAACATCCGGCAACATTCCCGAATTCGGCGTCACCGAGATTTCGCAGCGGGTGCGCTCGACGGTCGAGGCGGCCTTCGAGCGTGTCCGTATCCGCGGCGAAATCGGCCGGGTCACGAGGGCCGCCTCAGGACACGTCTACCTCTCCATGAAGGAAGACAAGGCGGTGCTCGACTGCGTCTGCTGGTCGCGCACGGCCAACCGCCTGGCCCACCGGCCCGAACAGGGTCTGGAAATGGTGGCCACGGGCAAACTGACGACCTATCCCGGCCGTTCCAGCTACCAGCTGATCATCGAGAACCTCGAGCCTGCCGGGCTCGGCGCCCTCATGGTGCTTCTCGAAAAGCGGCGCAAGCAACTCGAGGCGGAGGGACTCTTCGACCCCGCGAACCGGCAGCCGCTGCCGACACTGCCCGAGGTCATCGGTGTCGTGACATCTCCCACAGGTGCGGTGATCCGTGACATCCTGCACCGTCTGCGCGAGCGCTTCCCGCGTCACGTCCTGGTGTGGCCGGTAGCGGTGCAGGGAGATGCCGCCGCGGCCGAGATCACCGCCGCCATCAAGGGTTTCAACGCCATCGGCCGCAACGATCGCGTGCCGCGCCCCGATCTCATCATCGTCGCCCGCGGCGGTGGCAGTTTCGAGGACCTCATGCCCTTCAACGACGATGGTGTGGTGCGCGCTGCCGCCGCCAGCACCATACCGCTGATCTCGGCGGTGGGGCACGAAACCGATACGACCCTGATCGATCATGCGGCGGACCTGAGGGCGCCCACGCCGACAGCGGCAGCGGAGATTGCCGTACCGGTGCGGGCCGAACTCATGGCGCGCGTGATCGAGATGGACGGCAGGCTGGTGCGGGCCACGACGGAGTTGCACCAGCGCCTCGCCAGCCACCTCGCGGGCCTTGCCCGCGGTTTGCCGAGACCCGGGCGCATTCTCGAACAAAGGAGCCAGGACCTCGATCACGTCGTCTCGGGCCTCGACCGGGTGATGTCGCTGAAACTCGCCGGTCTCGGCCGTGCTCTTGGCGAGCGTCTCCTTGCGATGCCGCAACCCGGCGCCTGGATCGCTGAAAGGCACGCCCGGCTCGCCGCAGTGGCCGCGGGCATCAATGCGGAACTCCTGGCTGGACGCGTGGACCGCGCCGGAGACCGGCTCACCCATCTCGCCAGCCAACTCGATCGAGTTGTCGGTGACCGGATGGCGACACCGGCACGCACTCTCACCGGGCTCGCCATGCTTCTGGAAAGCCTCAGCTACCGTTCCGTTCTCGAACGCGGGTATGCGGTCGTCCGGTCAGGCGGCATGCCCGTGACACGGGCGACAGGGATTGACGACGGTGACCGCCTTGCCATCGAATTCGCCGACGCCACACGCGATGCGGTGGCGGGTCCCCCCGCCACGGCGCCACGCCGCAAGACACGCACAAAAGGCAGCGACACCGAGCAGTTCGATCTCTTCTGACCCGATTGGGCAAAACTCGCCGGAGAAGTCCCGGCGGTGCAGCAGCACAAGCGACTGGCTTCCGGTGCCGGCAAGGCCGGTTGGAGCGATCAACATCCGGACGTCGTTGCGCCGGGCCTCGATCAACGGGAGACTGTCGCCGCGGGAGATCCCGACGGTTGAGCAAGGCAGGGTGGGCATGATGTGATCCCGGGCAGCGATGCCCCGAATCCATGGTGCGCCATCGAGAACGCCCCGCCGGGCCGGGAGGTGCCAGCCTTCCATGTGTCACGCCGTTGCCGAGCCATGGTCGATGCGCTACCAACTGATGGTCGCAGTGGCGCGGATTCATGTCGCGAGCGCCGGGCACAACAGAGGAAGCAACCATGGTCCACACCGCACTCGTGACCGGTGGCAACCGGGGCATCGGACTCGAGATCTGCCGGCAGCTTGCCCGCGCCAGGCATGCCATCGTACTCGGCTCCCGCGATCCCGCGTCCGGCGACGAGGCCGCAGCAGGCCTGCGGGGCGCCGGTCATGACGTTCGCGTCATGACGCTCGACGTTTCCGACGACGAGTCGGTCCGGGCGTGCGCGGACGAACTGGCCGCTGGCGGTGTCGAGATTGACGTCCTCGTCAACAATGCCGGCGTGCTTGCGGAAGGCAGCCTTCTTTCAGGAAGCCCCGCACCCATGGCCGAGGCGATCGCCATCAACCTTCTTGGCCCCTACCGCACGGCGCGAGCCTTCATGCCGGGCATGGCCCGACGAGGATGGGGCCGGGTGGTCAACGTCTCGTCGGGCTGGGGATCGTTCGCCTCCGGGCTCGAGGGACCGGCGGCCTACGCCATCTCCAAGTCCGCACTGAACGCGCTCACCGTGCGCCTTGCGCGCGAGGCCGGACCGGGAGTCCTCGTCAACTGCATGTGTCCGGGCTGGGTCCGCACCCGCATGGGCGGCATGACGGCAACACGTTCCGTGGCCGAGGGCGCCGACACCGCGCTCTTTCTTGCAACCCTGCCCGACGACGGACCGACCGGCGGATTCTTCCGCGACCGCATGCCGGAGCGATGGTAGCCCGACCGGACAGCCGCTGCAGGGTGACTCACGGAGCGATCCCTGGTTCACCGGCGATCTTCCCCGCCTTTCGCCGTCATCTGACGAACAATGCCGGGACGTCGCATGTCCACGATGGATTGCCCCGGCTGCCATCGGGCAGTGATCATTCCTGATGGATTGCAGTCTGTTCGACCCGCACCAGTCCGGACAGCGGCTGGTTGGGAAGGGAAAAGGCAATCGAAGAGGATGAGTCGTCGTCAGGTGGTTTCCCGGTCGCCGGCGCTCTTGTGCAGGGCATCCCTGTAGGGGTGCGCCGCGTAGGTTCCGAGAACGCGCACCTCGAGCGCAAAGAAGCCCAGTTCCTCCAGGGCGAGACGCATCGGGCGTTCGTCCGGATGACCTTCGGCGTCGACATGGAACTGGGCGGCGCTGAAGGTCCCGTCGGTCATGTAGCTCTCGATCTTCGTCAGGTTGACGCCATTGGTGGCAAAGCCCCCGAGTGCCTTGTAGAGCGCTGCGGGAACACTGCGCACACGAAAGATCATGCTGGTGATGAGGGAGTCATGGCCCGGCTCGGGGAGAGGAACAGGCCGGGACAGAATGAGGAACCGGGTGTGATTGTGATCGGCGTCCTCGAGATCCCGCTCCAGGATATCGAGGCCGTAGATTCGCGCTGCCAGTTCCGAAGCGATGGCGCCATGGGTCGCATCGCCCTCTTTGGCAACATCATGGGCGGCGCCGGCGGTGTCGGCATGGGATGCCGGTTCAACTCCAAGACGCCGCAAGGCCTTGCGGCACTGGCCTAGAGCCTGGATGTGGGAGTGAACGACGGCAAGGTCCTTGACACAGGCGCCGGGCACCCCCAGCAGACTGTGGTTCACCTTGTGGAAATGCTCTCCGACGATCTGCAGGGACGACAGCGGCATCAGGTGATGGACGTCGGCGACCCTCCCGGCGACGGAATTCTCGATCGGCAACATGGCCAGACGCGCATCGCCCCCCTCCACCGCCTGGAAGACATCCTCGAAGGAGGCGCACGGCAGGGGGTCCATGGACGGACAGGCCTCCAGACAGGCAAGGTGCGAATAGGCGCCCGGCTTTCCCTGGAAGGCAATGGCGGTGTCACTCGACGTCATGCTGCCTCGTTCCCTGACACATGATGGGCTAATGTTTTCGGCGTGAAGACATTTGCTTACAAAGTGTTGCGGCGCAGGTCAAGCAGTCCTGTCGCGAGTAAGCGTTCGGTGACGCGGTGATGGCGGCGATATTCCGGGCCTGAGAACTTTTTCCTCCCGGGCACTGGTAACTTTTTTTGGCATCACCACATGACGTTGCATGGATGGGTTCATTCTCCCGGATATTGCGGCGAGCGGTGCTGGTGCGCCGTGTGGATTCGAGGCCTGCGCGTCGGCTCTTTCGGCAGCCTTGCTTCGGATTGACGAGCTGGAAGCGGAGAAGAAAGAGCTTCGCCTGGACGTGATAGCGGAGCGCAAGAGGGCAGGCTCGTGTTCGGCATTGCAGAAGATTGCGAGGGACAAGCTTGCTGAGGAGCGTGAGCTTTCGGCGTCGCTTCGCCGGGCGGCGAAGGATGCGCTGGCCTCGCAGGCTGAGGTGGATCGTCTGACCCGCCTTGTTGGCGAGATGGGGATTGATGCGCGCAAGCGTTCGACGATTGCCTCGCTGCGCCAGGAGGTCGTCTCGCTGAAGAAGGCCCTGAAGGAAGCGAAGGCCTCGAAGAGGGAGGTTGCCTCCCGGGATCGCGAGATTGTCCGGCAGGGCGAGACGATCGAGGCGTTGCAGATCCGTTGCACGCAACAGGAAGCCGAGCTTGCCAGGCTGCGCGGGACGCGGGCCACGCTGTCGAAGGTGGCATTCGGTTCCAGGAGCGAGAAGCAGAAGAAGAAGGGGACCGGCAAGAAGCGGGGCCAGCAACGCGGAGCGCCGGGCCATGGCCGCACCGAACGTCCCTCACTCCCGGAGAAGGAGGAAAGGCATGACCCGGCTCCAGAGGAGCGGGTGTGCCCGTGTTGCGGCGAGGCCTATGTCGCCAACGGCGACCACGAGTCCTCTCTCATCGAGATCCAGGTCAAGGCCCATACCCGTACGATCAGGCGTGGCCGCTGGCGCCGGGGTTGTCAGTGTCCGTCGGCGCCCCGGGAAGTGACGGCGCCGCCTGCCTTGCGGCTGTTCCCCCGGACACCCTACGGCATCAGTGTCTGGGCGTGTGTGCTCTATGAGCGCTACGCCTGCTTGCGGCCCCTGCGCGGGGTCTCGCGATGGATGGCGGATCAGGGCCTGGAGATGGCGCCGGGGACGATGGCCGACGGCATGACGCGTCTGGCGCCGATGTTCGCCCCCCTGGCTTGCGCCATCCTCGCACATCAGAACACGATGACGGTGCGTCACGGCGACGAGACCAGCTGGCGCATCGGGTCCCTCAAGCTCTCCGGGCGCTCGCAGCGGGCCTGGATGTGGAACTCGGTCAGCGCCGACGCCGTCTTCTTCCTCATCGACCCGTCACGCAGCGCCGAGGTGGCCAGGAAGCTCTTCGGCTCCACCCAGGTCACCGTCTTCCTTGTCTGCGACCGCTACAGCGCCTACAGAAAGCTGGCCCGCGAACTCGACGGCAAGATCATCCTGTGTCTCTGTTGGACCCATAGCAGACGCGACGCCATCGAGGCCGCGGCCGGCCAGGAAGGACTGGAAGACTGGAAGAACACATGGCTGGCCAGGTACGGGGCGATCTTCAATCTGAACAAGGCGCGATTGAAGCACTACGACCCCGCACTGGACCATCAGACAACGACGTTCGACGCGCTGCAGGCGGCATTGGAAGAGACTGTCGAGGCACTGTTTGCCCAGGCGCAGACGGAACTCGACGCCTTGCCGGAAGACGCACGCGAAGCGAAGCCCCTGCGTTCCCTGATCCGCCATCGCGAGGGACTGAGCGTCTTCGTCCACCATCCTCTGATTCCCATGGACAACTCAGAGGCCGAGAGAACCTTCCGGAAAGCGGTGATCGGGCGTCGGCTGAGCTTCGGTTCCGACAGCGAGGGTGGCGCCGCCTTCACGGCCATCATGTACTCCGTCATCGGCACTCTTGCCATGAACGGCATCTCAATCCGGCGCTGGCTCCATGAATGGCTTGAAGCCTGTGCCAGGAACGGCGGCAAGGCGCCCGATGACCTTGCCCCGTGGCTGCCATGGTCGATGAGTCCGGAACGCCGGCGGGACCTCATGGAACCGGGGTAACCGGCGAGGTCGCGTGTCGCTACCACGGTCGTGACTTCACCACCGCCGAGATGGCGCTGATACGCAAGTTGATCACCACCGAGACGAGCCGGGCGGCCATCGCCCGGGCCTTCTGTGAACGTACCGACTGGCGCAAGCCCGACGGCGGCCTCAAGCACATGATGGCCAAGGTCACCATGCTGGCCATGCACAGGGATGGCCTCATCACCCTGCCGCCACCACGATGGCGACCGGGTCCGCGCAAGGCCATCGTCTTCGGGCCGGACACAGAACCGCCGCTGTTTGCCCCTCCAACCACCCTCGACGAGGCACGACCCCTCACTGTCTCCATCGTCACAAGCGGGGCACGGGAGGGGAAGCTGTGGAACGAGTTCGTCGCCCGCTACCACTATCTGGGATACACAACCCTGGTCGGAGCCCAGATGCGCTACGCCGTCCACGACCGCAACGGATGGCCCGTCGCCATGCTCGGCTTCTCCACCGCCGCATGGAAACTCGCGCCCCGAGACACCCTCATCGGATGGACGCCCGAGGTGCGCCAGAAGAACCTGCCGCTGGTCATCGACAATCCTCGCTTCTTGATATTGCCCTGGATCCGAATCGACAATCTCGGCTCCCACATCCTCGCCATCATGCGACGTCGCCTGCCCGGTGACTGGACCAGGCGCTACAACACCACGCCGGTCCTCATCGAAACCTTCGTCCAGACACCGCGCTTCACCGGCGCCGTCTACAAGGCCTCAGGATGGATCCATGTCGGTGCCACTCAAGGACGCGGGCGCTACGATACCCACACGAAACGCGACAAACCGAAAAAAGACATCTGGCTGAGACCCCTGCGCAAGGACTGGAAACGCATCCTCAACCGGTGACACACACTTCACCCATCACCGCGTCACCGAACGCTTACTGTCGCGACCATGGGGCCGTTCCCGCAAAGCGACAGGGGCGCAACGCGACGGTGGCGTGGATCGGGCATGTGACGGAGCGTCCCCGTCAGGCCACTGCCGCGCCGTGGCGAGACCGGTTCCATCCGTGCTCCGCATACACGGCCTCCATCACCTCGGTAGCCCGAACGATGTCGTGGGCGTCGAGATAGAGCGGGGTGATCCCGAAGCGCATCATGTCCGGCGGGCGATAGTCGCCGATCACGCTGTGGGCGATGAGTGCCTGCATGAAGGAACGGGCTTCAGCGAAGCGCCACGTCACCTGCGAGCCGCGCTCGTGCGCACTGCGCGGGCTGGCGAGCTCAAGCGCCGGGCAACGCCGCTCGACCTCCCTGATGAAGAGTTCGGAGAGTTCTGTCGCACGCGCCCTCACGTCGTCGATGGACACACCGTCCCAGACGTCGAGGGCGGCATCAAGCGCGACGAGACCCGGTATCGAGGGTGTGCCGACCCGCATGCGCGCAATACCGGGACCGGGGCGATAGTCGAGATCGAAGGAGAAGGGGGATTCATGACCGAGCCACCCCGCAAGGGCCGGCTCCACCCTCTCGACGTGCCGGGAAGCGACATGAATAAAGGCCGGCGCACCCGGTCCCCCGTTCAGGAACTTGTATGTGCAACCGACCGCGAAGTCGGCCGCGGCGCATTCGAGATCGATGGGGAGCGCGCCGGCGGAATGGGCCAGGTCCCAGACCGTGAGAGCGCCGACGGCGTGTGCGGCACGCGTCAGGCCTGTCATGTCGTGAAGGCGCCCGGTGCGGTAGTCAACCTCGGTCAGCATCAGGACCGCGACTGTCTCGTCGAGCGCCCCGGCGACGTCCTCCGGCGCCACCAGACGCAACTCGTGGCCACGGCCCAGCGAGCGCATCAGGCCCCTCGCCATGTGGAGGTCCGACGGAAAGTTGCCGTGATCGGAGAGAACGACCCGCCGTCCGGGCCGCAGATCGAGCGCCGCGGCGAGAGCCTGATACACCTTGATGGAGAGCGTGTCCCCCGTCACCACTGTGCCGGGTGCGGCGCCGACGAGGCGACCGATACGCTCGCCAAGACGCTCCGGCATCTCCATCCAGCCTGCCTCGTTCCAGCCCCGGATCAGCATCTTCCCCCATTCATCGTCGAGCAGGCGGGCCATGCGCGTGCGCGCCGCGATGGGCAAGGGCCCCAGCGAATTGCCGTCGAGATAGACGACTCCTTCGGGGAGATGGAAGAGGGACCTGGTATGCACGAAGTCGGTCATGGACGATGGATGGTGGTGACGAAAGTCCCGGGAAGCGAGACCTCCAGGAGTTCGAGGTCGCCCGTGCACTGCTCGAAAGCGTGGCGACATTCCGGCGGCACAACAAAGGCATCACCCGCCTGAAGCGCCCAGGCCTCCCGCCCCGGCACACGCAATGTCATGGCTCCCCCGAGGACAAATCCAAGGAAGATGTCCGCGTCATGACTGGCTTCCGGAGCCTCGCTGGCTCCGGCGTGCCGCATGATCCGGGCATTGGCCAAGCCGTCCGTGGCGGCGGCAATTCCGGTGTCGCAGGAGGTAAATCCGGGCAAGCGCGCCGGGCTCCAGACCGCCTTGCGCGCCACGTGGCGACAGAAGCGCTGGCCGTCGAAGAGGCGCTGCGGACGCGTCTGACAGGTGGGGAGATCCATCGTGTGGTCGAGACGGGTGAGGTGTTCCGCCGGCACGGCGATCTCGATCACTTCCAGGCCGACAGAAGATTCGAGCACCCGGTGACGGATCTTTGGGGGCTGAATGAGACAGTCGCCGGCCTCGAGGCGGAAGGGAGGACCCTGGTCCTCGTAGACGACGTCCACCCAGCCCCGGTAGCAGAAGATCAGCTGGAATGCCGCAATGTGGTAGTGCACATCGTCAGGCACCGGGCCGCCTTCCGGGATCCGGATGTGCGATGCAATGATCGCACCGCCCAGGCGTCCCGGAATGAGATCGCGGTAATGCATGCCGGCGCGTCCGACCCCCCAGGCACAGTTCCCGGCATCCTGGCGTTGCACCACCAGCCCATGGCGGGTGGGCGGGCGCTGCATGGGGGGATGAAGATTCCGGAACTCGATGCGGGTGCCATTCGGGGCCTGAAGCTCCTGCCCGCCATCCGGGAATGCCTGCGGATCCTCGCAGCAGAGGCGGATCACGCCGGGAGCCACCGACGCATCACGATCGAGCCGGATGCGCACTCCGTGCCCCGAGAGAACCGCCTCTGCGGGGTCGTCGGCAGGAAAGACGGAATCGAGGCGAAAGCCCAGACGTTCGCGAAAGAAGGCGAGGTCGGCAGGCACATCACTGCTCGACAGGAGCACTTCGGCCTGTGGCCCGGCATTCACGTCACGGTTTGGCGGCTTGTTCAACGGACCCTCCCTGTCACCCGTCCCGGGGGCTGGCGCGGGCCAGTGTAAACTGAAGGGGAAACTCCGAACCTCCCATTTTTTGCGACACCTCCGGCAACAGAAGGGTTACTATCAATCCCGTCATGAAGACCGTCTCGCCGGCACCGCTTCTCGCGCTTGAGGACCTGACCCGCCGTTTTGGCGGACTGACCGCCGTGGATCGTTGCTCCTTCACGATCGAGGCCGGCCGCATCACCGGAATGATCGGGCCGAACGGCGCCGGCAAGACCACCATCTTCAACATGGTGGCAGGTGCGCTTGCCCCCACCGCGGGGCGCATCCTCTTCGACGGCGCGGACATCGCCGGTGTCCCGACCCACCGGCTCTTTCACCGGGGCATTGTGCGCACCTTCCAGATTCCCCACGAATTCCGCCGCCTCACGGTGCTGGAGAACCTGATGGCGGTGCCCGCCTCGCAGCCCGGGGAGCGCCTGTGGCCCGTGTGGCTCACACCAGGCGCGGTGGCCCGGCGCGAACACGAAGTGCGCGGACTGGCGGAGGACGCGCTGCGATTCCTCACGCTGTGGGAACTGCGCGACGAACCCGCCATGAACCTCTCGGGCGGCCAGAAGAAGCTGCTCGAGATCGGACGGGCGATGATGACTGCGCCCCGCCTCGTGCTCCTCGATGAACCGGGAGCGGGGGTCAACCCGACCCTCCTTGGCCAGCTCCGGGAGATGATCCTGACTCTCAACCGCGAGCGAGGCTATACCTTCGTCGTCATCGAGCACGACATGGACTTCATCGCGTCCCTGTGCGAACGGGTGATCGTGCTCTCGCAGGGTGCGGTTCTCACCGACGGACCCATGGAGCAGGTGCGCCGGGACCCGCGGGTCCTTGAAGCCTATCTCGGTGGCGACGGCGACGAGAGTGCTGTCGGGCCATCGCGGCGTGGGGACGGTCCGTGAGCGTCACGCGCGCACCGGCGCCAGTGCTCGCGCTCGAGCGCGTGACAGGAGGCTATGGCGGAGCCGAGATCATTCACGAGGTGTCGATCGATGTCGGTCCAGGCGAAATCGTCGTTCTCATCGGCCCCAACGGCGCAGGCAAATCCACGGTGATGAATGCGGTACTCGGTCGCCTCTCGCTGGCTTGCGGGCGGGTGATCCTTCAGGGGCGGGACATCACGGGCACGGCGCCCGACGGGGTGGTGCGTCAGGGCGTGTGCTACGTGCCCCAGACCGCCAACGTGTTCCCCAACCTCACCGTAAACGAAAATCTCGAGATGGGCGCCTACATCCGCCGCGACGACTTTCGCCCCCGCATGCAGGAGATGTACGACCTCTTTCCACCCCTCGCAGAACGCCGACGCACCCCTGCCGGACATCTTTCGGGGGGGCAACGCCAGATGGTGGCGATCGCCAAGGCGCTCATGGTGGAACCGGTCATTCTCCTCCTCGACGAGCCAACCGCGGGGCTCTCGCCACGCTTCCGAGCTGACATCTTCCGCGTGATGCGGGAGATCAACGCCGGCGGTGTCACCATCCTCATGGTGGAGCAGAACGCACGCCAGGCCCTTGGCATCGCCCATCGCGGCTACGTCCTTGTCGACGGGCGCAACCGCTTCGACGGCAGCGGCGCCGCGCTCCTCGCCGACCCGGCAGTGGGCGCGATGTTCCTTGGCGGCAGAGGCGACCAAACCCGAAGCGCGGCCGCGCCATGATCGAGTTCGTGAACTTCTACCTGATTCCGGGCCTCGTGCTTGGCAGCATCTACGCGCTCGGGGCGGTCGGCATCACGCTGACCTTCGGAATTCTTCGCTTCGCGAACTTTGCGCACGGCGAGACGATGACCCTGGGCGCCTTCATCGCCTTCTCGCTCGTCTCGTTCAGCGGCTGGCACCCCTTCGCGGTCCTTCCTTTGGCCATGATGTTCACCGCAGTCGCGGTGCTCGGCATGGACCGACTCTTCTTCCGGCCGCTGCGCCACCGCGCGACGATCATCCTCGTCATTTCCTCCTTCGGACTGATGCTGATGGTGCGCTCTCTCGTGCAGCTCATCTGGGGCGCGAAACTCCATTCCTTCAGCCAGGGTATCGACATTCCCTGGGTGCTGTTCGACGCTCTGCGCGTCTTCCCCAAACATGTCACCATCATCTGCGCCGCTCTCGGGCTGATGCTGGCCGTGCACCTGCTGCTCGCCCGAACCCGGGCCGGCAAGGCGATGCGCGCCATGGCCGACTCACCCGATCTCGCCCGGCTCACCGGAATCAACACCGAGCGGGTCATCCTCACCACCTGGGTGGTAGGCGGCGGTCTTGCCGCCGCCGCCGGCGTCTTTCTCGCCTATGACACCCACATCGAGTCGCAACTGGGCTTCAAGCTGCTGCTGCCGATCTTCGCGGCCGCCCTGCTCGGGGGAATCGGACGCCCCTATGGCGCCATGGCCGGCGGTCTGGTGATCGGCTGCATCGAGGAACTTTCGACCTATCCGTGGATCGGAACCGACGCCCTGGTGTCGCCCGGCTACAAGACCGGAATTGCCTTCGCGATCATGATCGTGCTGCTGATCTGGCGGCCGAGCGGTCTCTTCCGGGGGCGGGTGTTCCAGACATGAGACCCGCGATACCCCTGGCGGGCAGAGGACCTGCCTCCCGCACGGGGGAGGCATCTTGAGATGGAACAGCTCTACGGCATCTTTCTCTACACGGTGTTCCTGCTCACGATGGGCGGTATCTACGCGGTGCTCACGCTCGGCCTCAACATCCAGTGGGGCTTCACGGGACTCTTCAACGCCGGTGTCGCGGGGTTTTTTGCCATCGGCGCCTACACCACGGCCATTGTGACCACGGTCGCCTCCGAACGGCATCTGGGTGGCCTCGGCATGTCGCCAGCGGTGGGCATCATCGTGGCGATGGTCGCGAGTGCAATCGTCGCCTGGGGCGTGGCGCGAATCTGCATTCGCCTGCGCGCCGACTACCTGGCGATCGCCACTCTGGGAATAGCCGAGATCCTGCGGCTCATCCTCAAGAACGAGGTGTGGGCCACCAACGGTCCACGCGGGATTTCCCTCATCCCGAAGCCTTTCGAGCATCTGGCAGAGCCGTGGAACCACATCGGCATGCTGCTTCTGGTCATCATGGTGGTCGCCGTACTCTACGTTCTCCTTGAAAGGGTGTGGCGCTCCCCCTGGGGGCGGGTCATGGCGGCGGTGCGTGAGAACGAGACCGCAGCGCGGGCAGCAGGAAAGGACGTCGAGCGTCTGCGCATCGAAGCCTTCGTCCTCGGCGGCGCTCTCATGGGCCTCGGCGGAGCATTGATGGCCCACCACATCAAGTTCATCGAACCCCACGCCGCGGAACCGATCTCCGCCACCTTCCTGGTCTGGGTCATGCTCGTGGTCGGAGGTTCGGCGAACAACCGGGGCGCGATCCTCGGCGCGGTCCTGATCTGGACACTCTGGTCGGCAACCGAGATACTGATCGCCGGACTACCCCCGGAGTGGGCGGTCAGGACTGCCTACCTGCGGATCTTTGTTGTGGGCCTGACATTGCAGTTCATCCTGCAACGTTACCCGGAGGGCATCTTCCGAGAGCGGCGCCTGCGCACCGCTCCCTCAACACCAACCAAGGAGCGTATGCCATGAAGAAAGTTATGACAGCTGCCGCAGCGGCCGTGCTCGCCATGAGCGCCACCGCAAGCGCGGACACGATCACGGTGGGCTCGGCAGCGGGCGTGACCGGTCCGATCGCCTCATTGGTGGTCGACATTGTCGATGCACGCAACCTGGCCGCAAGCCATGTGAACGAGCAGGGCGGCCTGCTTGACGGAAAGACCTACCGCCTGGTGCAGGGCGATTCGGCGTGCGACCCGAAGGCCGCGGTCGATGCGGGCACGAAACTCGTCAACGTCGAGCAGGCTGTCATGGTCGTCGGAGCCAACTGCTCGGGCGCGACCAACGGCATGGCCCAGTCGGTCACCATCCCGGCGGGTGTGGTGATGCTCTCCGACACCGCGACCGCGCCCTCGATCTCGGAACTGGACGACAACGACCTCGTGTTCCGGGTTGCGCCATCCGATGCCTACCAGGGACGCTCCCTCGCCGAGTTCGCCTGGGAGCACGGTTATCGCAAGCTCGCAGTCTCCTATGCCAACGACGACTACAACTCGGGCCTCGCCGGCGTGTTCGCGGCCGCCTTCACCGATCTCGGCGGAACGATCACCGGCAACGAGGCGCATGAGCCGGGCAAGGCATCGTACCGCGCCGAACTCGCCACACTCGCTTCCGGCGAGGCAGAAGCGCTCGCCCTCTTCGCCTATTTCGGATCGAGCGGCATCACCATCCTGCGCAACAGCCTCGAGAACGCACTCTTCGGCGCGTTCCTGGGTGCTGACGGCATGATGGACAACTCGGTCATCGAACAGATCGGTGCCGACAACCTGCGCGGCAACATCATGCTCTCGCAGCCTTCCTCCGACACGCAAGGTGCCTCATACAAGGCCTTCGCCGCCGCCTTCGAGAGCCCCGAGGCTCCCTTCGTCACCCATGGCTACGATATCGCCTTCCTCGCCGCCCTGGCGATCGAGAAGGCCGGTTCAGCAGACCGCGGCCTGATCTCCGCGGCACTTCGCGATGTGGCCAACGCCCCGGGCATGGTCATTCGCCCCGGCGAGTGGAGCAAGGCGAAGGACGCCATCGCCGCTGGCGAGGACATCAATTACGAGGGCGCCTCCGGTGCCATCGAGTTCGACAAGAACGGTGACGTGGCCGGCACCTACTCCATCAACGTCGTTGGCGACGACGACACCTGGACCCCGATGAATTAGGCAAACAGACGGCGGCAGGGGGTGCCCGGACATCCGGTGCATCCCCTGCTGGCGCACTCGGGCCCTCAATCGAAGAAGGAACGCGCCTGTTCGAGGTCGAGCGGGGTATCGACGCCGACAGGAACAGTCCGTACACGCGCGACGGCGATGCTCATGCCCGCCTCGAGGGCGCGCATCTGTTCCAGACGTTCGCGCCGCTCCAGGGGGCTTTCCGACAACGTCACGAAGAGATCGAGCGCCTCCCGGCGGTAGGCATAGAGGCCGACATGGTGCCACAGGGGACCCTCGCCCCAGGGGGCCGGGGCTCTCGTGAAGCACAGCGCTCTCCCCGTCTCTTCGCCGTCATTCCAGGCCACCACCACCTTGACCACATTGGGATCAAGGGCTTCGTGCTCATCGACCGTCGGTGCGGCGAGAGTGGCAACATCGGCGCCGCTGCGCGTGAGCGTGGTGACAACACGGCCGAGGTCGCAGGGCTGCAGGGTCGGCAGGTCCCCCTGTAGATTGACCACAACGTCGATACCGTCCGAACGGTCAATGCGGGCCAGCGCCTGGTGCACGCGATCCGACCCCGAGCGAAGATCGTGATCCGTCATGACCGCCTCTCCGCCGGCCTCTTCCACGACATCGGCGATGACGCGGTCGGCAGCCGCCACGACGACACGCCCGACATCGGCCTCGATGGCGCGCCGCCATACCTGGACGATCATCGGTTCGCCACCGACGGCCGCCAGGGGTTTGCCGGGCAACCTGGTGGACGCCATGCGCGCCGGAATGACGATGATCGTCGACAAGGGGGTCAGCCGGCCGCCGGTGCCTGCTCCGGGCACTGGTCATGGACCTCGATACGAAGAGGCGTGGAACGTCCGCCGACGATGCGTTCCGACGAACAGGCGGTGAGGATGACGATGCAGTCGATTTCGGCCCTGAGCGTGACACTGTCGCCAGCCGCGCTCAGGGTCGTGCCGACGACGAACCGTCCGTCCGCCCCCGGCGGCGTGTTCTGGAACAGGTTGACCGGATCGGGTTGCAGGACATGCCCAACTCCCGCGTCACGCGCCGCCTCGAAGTAGTTGTCACGGCAGTTCGGGTGATCGGCGAGCCCCCTGGCGGCGTACCACTCCCGGTTGCACGAGGCATAGAGCATGTCGTGGCACCCCGGTGATGTGTCGGCGATGAACGTGAGGACAGGACGATCGCGGTTGGTGAAGAAGTTCTGGCCGGTTTCGGGAAAGAGGCTGCCGTTGTGAAGCCTTGTGACCGACGGGCTCATGAATTCGTCGTGATCGGCCTGGCTCACGGCAAAGAGATCGCCCACCTGGCACCCCTCGATATCGACGATGCGAGCGTACTGGCCACGCGTCACGGTGATCCAGCCGTTCGAGTACCCCGGAACGTCCACGATACGGATTCCACCAGCCATGTCCCCGCTCCTTTCAGGTCCGCCCGCGCCATGCCCGAGACTAGTCCGGAAAACGTCCTGGCGACAGTCGGGCCGTGGCAGGGCCCTTCGAGAAGGGACTTGAACACCGACGCGACTCGGCTAATCTCCGCCACGCCTCGACGCGGGGCACACCTCCCTCAACCGGGGCCACTCTTGTTCGGGGCCGGTACGCATGGATGCTCTGGAGTTCAACAAGATTGCCGCCGGCCTGCTGGTCGGTCTCCTGCTTGCGTTTGGCATCGGCAAACTGGCCAACACGCTCTATGGACCGGCTGCGGAGCATGCGGCGGACGGACACGCCGCAGATATGGTGGCTGACGCCGAAGCTGTCGACGACACACCGGTTGTCGAGGCGCCGAGCGTCGTGGTGCCGATAGCCACCCTGCTGTCCAGTGCGGATCTGGCCAATGGCGAGAAGCAGTTCCGCAAGTGCAAGAGCTGCCACAGCGTCGAGGCGGGGGGGCGCGATGGACAGGGGCCCAATCTCTACGGCGTGGTCGGCGCGCCGCAGGGCGGCCGGGACACCTTCAACTATTCCGATGTCATCGCCGGACTCGGGGGGACCTGGACGTTCGAGGAACTCAGCCTCTACATCACCGATCCCAAGGGTTACGCACCTGGCAACAAGATGGTGTTCAAGGGCATCTCCAACGACGAGGATCGCGCCGACCTTATCGCCTGGCTCAACACCCAGAGCGATGCTCCGCTCGCCCTGCCCGAAACCGCAGGCGACGACACCTCGATGCTGGAGCCGCCAGAGCCGGGCGACCGGCATGCCGAAGCGAGTGATCCTGTCCTTGCCATGATCACCGGGGCCTCCCCGCAAGAAGGCGGGCACCTCGCGCGCGCGTGCAGGGCCTGTCACACGTTCGCCCGGGGCGGCGCCAACCGGGTCGGCCCCAACCTGTGGAACATGGTGGACCGCGATATCGCCAGCGTGGAGGGATTTTCCTATTCCGATGCTCTGGGCGCCGAGAGCGGCGCCTGGACCTGGCACCGGTTGTGGACCTACCTCGAAAATCCCCGCCTCGACGTACCCGGAGGCACGATGGGATTCCGCGGCATCGCCGATGACGGGGATCGTGCTGCGGTGATCGCCTGGATGGGAACGCTTGCGGACGATCCCTCTCCATTCGCCAGAATCGAGTAGGCAACCCGGGGAGAGGGGTTCGTGAGCGATGAATTCCAGTGGAGACACAAGGAACTGGATGGTCGCCGGATCGCCGCCGGACTCCACGAGGCGACGGCAAGCGCCGTCGAGGAACTGACGGAACGGGGCTGGGCTCCACGCCTTGTCTCTGTGGTGATTGGCGACGCCGCAGCCGTCGCCGTCTACGTGCGCAACCAGAAGCGAACAGCCGAACGGCTCGGCATTGCCTTCGACGAACGCCACTTCGCAGAAGACATCAGCGAAGCGGAAATGCTGGCAGCCGTCCAGGCGATGAACGCCGACCCCCGGGTCACCGGCATCATCGTGCAACGTCCGGTCCCGCCGCAGATCAACATCAAGAGGCTGCAGAGCGCCATCCATCCGCTCAAGGATGTGGAGGGGCTGCATCCCGCGTCCGTCGGCAACATCGTCTACAATGAACTCGACCTTGGTCCCTGTACAGCGATGGCGTCGGTTCACATTCTCAAGACCACGGGCCTCAATCTCCCCGGACTTGAGGTGGTGGTCATCGGCCATTCCGATATCGTTGGCAAACCGATCGCCTTCCTGCTCATGGCCGAGGGCGCCACAGTCACCGTGTGCCATCATCGGACCCGCAATCTCGCCGTGCACAGTCGTCAGGCGGATGCCGTCTTCGTGGCGGTTGGCAGACCGGGTCTTGTGACAGGCGCCATGATCAAGCCCGGTGCCTGCGTCATCGACATCGGCATCAACCGCGTGACAGATACCGATGGCAGGGCCCGCATTGTCGGCGACTGCGATTTCGAGAGTTGCCGCGAGGTGGCAGGCTGGATCACGCCGGTGCCAGGGGGTGTGGGTCCGGTGACAGTGGCCATGCTCATGCACAACACCATCGCCGGCGCCCGGCGTCAGAGGGACTTCTACGACAATGCCTTCGCCGCCGACGCATGGACGACCGGTCCGGGAGGATGACGCATTCCTGAAGAAACGACAGCCGAACTGCTGGCCCGGGTGCTGACGGCGAGTGATCACCTCTCGGTCTCGAGCGCTGGCGAACTGCACATCGAGCAGGCCGGTGTCACCGATCTTCTGCAACGTTTCGGATCACCTCTCTTCGTTCTCTCGGACGCCACGCTGCGCTCCAACTACCGGCGGATTCGCGCGGCCTTCGAGGCTGCCTGGCCGGGCCCGGTCAATGTCATGTACGCCATCAAGTGCAACCCCAATTTCGCCGTGCGGGCGGTGCTGCACCAGGAAGGCGCCGGCGGCGACTGTTTCGGCAGCGGCGAACTCGAAGCGACGTTTGCCGGCGGCGCCGATCCGTCGCTCATCGCCCTCAACGGTTCCAGCAAGACCCTGTGCGCCCTCGCCAGGGCCGTGGAACTCGGTGTCTGCATCAATCTCGACGACGAGGAGGAGATCGAACGCCTGGCCGCGGTGGCACGGGCAGCTGGGCGCCGGGCGCGGGTCAACATCAGGCTGAAGGTGATCCCGGAGTCCTTCGCCACGTTCGAGAGTGATCTCGTCTCCTTCTCGGGCGATCTCAGACCGGAGCTTTCCCGCTGGAAATGGGGTGTCACGCCCCCCGTGGCCGCTCGCATGATCCGCCGGATCGCTGTCACCGATGAACTTGAACTCACTGGCTACCATGCCCACCTTGGACGCATGACCGCCCATCTGCGCCACCGCGCCGCCTTCGATACCGAAGTCGGCCGCCTGGCTGTTCTCCTTCACCAGGAGACGGGGTTTGCGCCGTCGGTGATCGACATCGGCGGCGGCTGGGCCCGCAAGCGTGACCCCGAATCGAAGAAGTCACAGCCCAATGCCCACGACATCGAGGACTATGCCGAAGCGTCGGCGGGGGCACTTGCCGGCGAACTCTCCGGCGCCGGCCTGCCGATTCCCGCCCTGTGGCTGGAGCCTGGCCGCTACATCGCCGGCAATGCCGGTGTCCTGGTGTCGCGCGTGGGTTCCATCAAGCACGATGGCGCCATGACCTGGGTCAATGTCGATGCCAGCACCAACCTGATGCCGCTCATCGGCGCCGGCGAGGAAGGCACCCGCAACCTCGTCATCGCCGCCTCGTCGATGCACCAGCCGATGGAATGGTGCGCCGATGTGGTCGGGCCGATCTGCATTCCGTCCGTTCTCGGCGAGGACTGCCGCCTTCCGGCGCTGTCGCGTGACGATCCCGTCGCCATTCTCGATGCAGGCATGTACGCCGAGTCCGATTCCCACCAGCTGAACTGGGTGCCGCGTCCGGCGACGGTGATGGTGCGGGGAAGTGACGCCGCGGTGGTACGCGAAGGTGAGACCCTCGACAGCCTCTTCGACAACCAGCGCCTGCCCCACTGGTTGCGGAACACCAATGCGACACCATCACCCTGGCGCGATCGGGCCATCAACGCCGGCGCAGCGCCATGACGATGCCGCCGGTCGCCGAATCCGGGACACACCGCTACCAGCTGCATGTTGACGGCATGACCTGCAGTGCCTGTTCGACCCGGTTGGAACGGATGCTGTCGCGGGCCTCGGGTATCACCACCGCCGCCGTCAATCTGGCCACGGAGCGGGCCACCATCGATCTCGATGACGGCACCTCCCTTGACTCGGTGGTCCAGGTGGTGCGCCGGGCCGGGTTTGATGCGAGGAGGGAAACACGGACCTGGCGCCTCTCCGCAGCGGCAAGCGAGGCCACCGCCGGAATGATCCGCGAGGCGCTCGAGGCAACGCCCGGTGTCGTGACCGCGACACTCGACGGCGACCAGGCCGGAGTCGAGGTGGAGCGCTACGCCCTGGCCGTGAGCGACGAAACTCTTGAAGAGCGCGCCAGGCAGGCCGGGGGCGTGCTTTCTGCCGACGCCGCAGAGCCTCCGGAGGACCGGCGTGATATCCGGCAGTATCTCGCCATCGGCGCAGCCATCCTGCTGTCCGCCCCGTTCGTCGTGCAGATGGCAGCGCACCAGGTCCTGACCACCGGCTGGGCCATGCATCCTCTCGTCGAGGCCCTTCTCGCCACGCCCCTGCAGTTCGTGATCGGCGCCCGATTCTATCGTGGCGCCCTCAATGCCCTACGCGGCGGCGGCGCGAACATGGAGGTGCTGGTGGTGACGGGGACCACGGCCGCCTACTTCTTCAGCTGGTACCAGTACGCGACGCTGGGTGAGGCGGCATCCGGCCATCTCTACTTCGAGGCCTCGGCCATCATCATCACCCTGGTTCTCGTCGGCAAGCAGCTGGAATCAAGGGCCCGGCGCGGAGCGGCGCAGGCCATCAGGGAATTGCTGGCGCTCCGGCCCCGCACCGCTCTCCTCGAGGCCGAAGACGGTACGGTGCGTGAAGTGCCCCTGCGGGAGGTCAGGGTGGGGGACCATCTCGTCTGCCGTACCGGCATGCAGGTCGCCGCCGACGGCATCGTCACAAGGGGCGTGGCGGAGGTCGATGAGTCGCTCGTGACCGGCGAAAGCATGCCCGTCTCCAGAAGCAGGGGCGACCCGGTGATCGCCGGCTCCCTCACCATCGATGGCCTGATGACCATCGAAACCCGGGCCACCGGAGCCGATTCGACTCTGGCGCGGATGATTCGCCTGGTCGAGAACGCCCAGGCCGGCAAGCCCGCCGTTCAACGCCTGGCGGACAGGGTGTGCGGGATCTTCGTGCCCGTCGTGGTCGCCATCGCGGCCATCGCCTTCCTGGGCTGGCTTCTTGCCGGCGCCGGTGTCGAGGTCGCCGTCATCAACGCCGTATCGGTCCTCGTCATCGCCTGCCCATGCGCCCTGGGACTGGCGACACCAACTGCCATCATGACCGGGTCCGGCGCGGCAACCAGGGCCGGCATCCTCATCAAGGATGTCGAGGCCCTCGAGCAGGCCCACGGACTGACGCACATGGTGCTCGACAAGACCGGTACACTGACCTCCGGCACGCCGCGTCTGGGAACCGTCCAACTGCTTGCCGACGACCTCGACGAGAACACGGCCCTGGCGCTCATGGCCTCCCTGCAGCAGGGAAGCGAGCATCCGATCGCCGAAGCGTTTCGCGTCGCTGCCGGGGAACGCGGGCTCCCCTTGCAGGAGGTGCGGGACTTTTCCAGCCGGGTGGCCCTGGGTGTGGAGGGCATCGTGGACGGCACCCTCTGCCTCGCCGGGAACCGCCGTCTGTTCGACGCCCTCGCCTTCACCGCCCCCGCCCCTCGCGATGCGGACGATGATGGCGGAGTGTGGCTCGGCGCCCGCCGTGAGGACGGTGACGTGTGGCTGGCCCGGTTTGTGGTCGACGATGCCGAGCGGCCCGGCGCCAGGGAAGCGGTCGACGCCCTGAAGCGACTGGACATCACTCCATTTCTTGCATCGGGTGACACCGCGGCCGCCACCCGGCGCATCGCTGCTGTCACAGGGATCGACGAGTTCCGCAGCCGTGTGCGTCCGGAAGACAAGGTGGCCCTGATCGACGAACTCATGGCAGGCGGCAGGAAGGTCGGCATGGTGGGGGACGGCATCAACGATGCCCCTGCCCTCGCCCGGGCCACTGTCGGCATGGCCATGGGGTCCGGCACGGACGTCGCCATGGAGACCGCGGCCATCACGCTCATGCGTCCCGATCCCCGGCTGGTGGCTGCCGCCATCGACATCTCGCGCAGGACCTGGCGCAAGATCAGGCAGAATCTCTTCTGGGCCTTCATCTACAATGTCATCGGCCTGCCCCTGGCGGCGCTGGGACACCTGAGTCCGTCCCTGGCCGCCCTCGCCATGGCGCTCTCGAGCGTGAGCGTCGTCGGCAATTCACTGATCCTGCGGGGCTGGCGCCCGCAACTGGAGGAACTCCGTCATGACAACTCTTGAATTCGACGTCACCGGCATGGTCTGCCAGGGCTGCTCGAATGCGGTCAGAACAATGGTGCTCTCCCTGACGGGGGTCGAGTCCGCTGCGGTCGATCACGAGACTGGAACAGCATCAATCGCCGGCGATGCCTCCATGACGGCCGCCGCCGTCCATGACGCCATCCGCGACGGCGGCTTCGGCGTCAGGGCCTGCGGCAACCCGCGCTGCACCTGCGACGACTGCCTCTGCGAACCTTGCGACTGCTGACGGGACTTCGTGCCACCGGGCTGCACCCTCGGCCAACGACACTGTACCATCACCCCTGGCGCTACGGACGGGCTCCGTCAGCGCAGTGGTCGTACTCGATCTCGACCGTCGTGTGCTCGATACCGAACCCATCGTGCAGCCGTTCCTTGATACGAACGATCACGTCGTGCGGCACCGCGGTCTCCCGCACGCGTGCGTGAAGGGTCGCCATCGTGCGCGCCTGAGTGATCGACCAGAAGTGAACATGATGGACGTCGATGACTTCGTCGATGGCTTCGGCGAGATCATCCCTGATGTCCTGGCGGGAGAGATGGTCCGGAGATCCCTCCAGCAGGATGTGCGCGGAATCCTTCATCACGGGCCAGGCGTTTCTCAGAATGATGGCGACAATGACAAGGGAGAGAATCGGATCGGCAAGCGTCCATCCCGTCACCATGATGATGCCGGCCGCCGCGATGGCCGAAACCGATCCAAGGAGATCGCCCATCACGTGGAGTCGGGCGCCCCTGACGTTCAGATTGTCCCGATTGGCCCTGGAAATGATGACCAGGGCAAGGATGTTGACGACGAGGCCAATCGTGGCGATGACCAGCATCATCTCGCTCAGGATCGCTGAGGGAGACATGATCCGCTGGACCGCTTCGGAAACAATCCAGACACACAGGAAGACCATCAGCATCGTGTTGCCGAAGGCGACCAGGATCTGCATGCGATCGACGCCATAGGTCATCCGCGCCGTTGGCTTGCGCCTCGACAGGCGAAAGGCGTACCAGGCAAGGGTCAGACTGGCAAAATCCGAGAGCATGTGCCCGGCATCCGCCAGCAAGGCCAGCGATCCCGACAGCAGACCGCCGACAAACTCGGCGATCATGAAACTGCCGATCAGCAGCGCCACCAACCCCAGGATGCGGCCATTGTTCTCGATATCCGCAATACCGTGGGAATGTCCGTGGCTGTGCGTTGCTCCGGTCACGTTCCCTCCACGTCAACTCCTGCCAACAAGGACATATCATCCGACGCAGACCACGCCAACCAGGAAGCCCAGGTTGACATGGAGCACCCGATGGCGGCTCAATGGGCCATGATGCACTCGTTGGAAGCACAAGGAAGGGGCACATTCCCATGACCATTCGACGTCCCGTTTCCGGTCGCGTTGCCTTCCTGGGCACCGCCGGGCTCCTCACTCTTGGACTCTTGCAGGGTTCTGGCCAGGCGGACGAACACCTCCATCTCGTCGCCACGGACGCATTTGCACCGCAGGCAGGGTGGGCCATGGAAACCGACGACGCCTACATTCTGGCCCGCGCCGGATGCGTCGAATCGCTCACCCGGCGCACGGCGGATGGCGCCCTGGAGCCGTCGCTCGCAGAATCCTGGACGCGGCATTCTCCCACCGAGTGGGACTTCACCATTCGCCAGGGCGTGACGTTCAGTGACGGAACACCCTTCGACGCCGCTGTCGCCGCCGAGTCCCTCAACCGCATGCTGACGGCAACGGCACCGCCAAGGGCCTTCGCGCCGAAGCGCATTGCCTCGGTCTCCGTGGTCGATGACATGACCGTGAGAATCGAGTCCGTCAATCCAAGTGTTCTCACCCCGATGCGCGTGTCGTCCCCCAACACCGGATTCCTGGCGCCGGCAGCATTTTCCGGGGACGCCGTCGACCCCGTGGGTCACTGCATCGGACCATTCGACATTGTCGAACATGTTCCCCAGCAGTCCCTGATGCTGAAGCGCCATGACGCCTACTGGGGCGGGCCGGCACAACTCGAAAGCGGCGAGATGCGGTTCATTCCCGAGGGCAGCGGACGAGCCACGCAACTGCGGACCGCAGAGGCGCACATCTCGGCCCGTCTGCCGGTCACGGAGGTTCTCGGACTGAGCCCGGAGCCGGACATCGTGATCCAGACCGTCGCCCAGGCGCGCACCAACAGTCTCTATCTCAACAACCAGAAGGCTCCACTCGACAACATGGCCGTGCGTCAGGCCATCCAGAGCGCCATCGATGCAACGGCCATCGCCCAGACGATCTACGAGGGTTCGGCACAGCCGGCCGTCGGCCCCTTCGGACCCGACGATCCCTGGGCTCCCGAAGACGCCATGGCGGTGCCCCAGGACGTGGAGCGCGCGCGGGCGCTGATCGCCGAATCGGGTGTCGATGCGGAATCCCTCGACCTCGTTCTCTATGCCTATGTGGAGCGCGCCGAACTTCCCGACCTTGCCGCGGTCATCCAGGCACAACTCGGCGCCATCGGCATCAACGTCGAACTGAAGGTGGCGAACTATGGCGCCCTTGAACCGGACCTGCTGAGCGGCGCATTCGACATGCTGGTGCTGTCGCGAGGCTATCTCTCCGATGTGGCCGATCCCATCGGATTCCTGACGGCGGACTACACCTGCGAGGGCGGCTACAACCTGTCCCGGTTCTGCGATCCCGAGATCGACGCCATGGTCGACCAGGCGAGCAGTGCGGAAAGCGAAGCGGAACGCTACGCGCTCTACAGGGATATCGCCCGCGAGCTCCAGTCACGAGCCGTCACCGTCTTCCTTGTCCACCAGCAGGGCAGCGACGGGCATCGCTCGAATGTTGCCAACTATGCCGTTCATCCCGATGGCCACTACCTCTTTACCAAGGATCTGGCACTCAACTGACCAGCATCTCTAGGGAGCAGAACGACATGACCGGTGGTCACCTGAAACCGAAGTTCATCACCTTCGACCTCTATGGAACACTGACGAACTTCCAGATGTCCGACGTCACCGCAGGGCTGATGGCGGACCGTGTGGACGAGAGCGACATGGGCACGTTCCTGGACGACTTCGAAGCCTTTCGTGGTGACGAGGTGCTGGGGGCCTTCAAGCCCTATGCACAGGTGATCACCGAGTCCTTCCGGCGGACCTGCGATCTCTGGAACATGGCGTACGACAGGGAAACCGCCGACGCGATCGTGGATGCGGTCCCCACATGGGGCCCGCATCCCGACGTGCCGGAGGCCCTGGCACGGACCGCCGAGGCCTGTCCTCTCGTCATTCTCTCGAACGCCAACGACGAACAGATCAGACACAACGTCGACAAACTCGGCGCGCCCTTCCATGCCGTCTACACGGCGGAACAGGCTCGGAGCTACAAACCCTGCTTCGCGGCATTCGAATACATGCTGGACCAGCTCGGCTGCGAACGCCACGAGATCCTGCACGTGTCGGCGAGCCTCTACTATGATCTGATGCCCTGTCACCACATGCGCATCGTCAACAAGGTCTATGTCAATCGCGGTTACGAGCCGTCGGTCCCCTTCTTCGGCTACCACGAAATCCCCGACATCACCCATCTCCCCGGCCTGCTCGGTCTGTGACCGGCCAGTCTCCTGGCGATGGGGTGAATACCCCTTTCAGGCGCATGCTATCGGGCGACGGTACCGCAGGACGTGATTTGCCGCATTGAAGCAATCCGGGCAGGTGGGTGTCAGATTGCCCTGCCTTTCGCCGCTGAAACCGGGACCCCCCATCAAGGGGGCATTCATGATTCGCCGCGTCACAATCAGGAACTTCAAGCTTTTCCGGGACCAGTGATTCGAACTTGCGGACTCCATCGTTCTTGTCGGCCCGAACAACGCAGGCAAGTCGACACTTCTCCAATCCATCGCCATGTGGGAACTCGCACTCCATCATGAAGCATGATGTACCTGCCGAAGGAAAGCAGGGTGCCTGGTCTGTTGGTTTGACCCTGAAGGCCGCGACAGCCGCCGTGGGTCACGGCTCGTCTGACTGTTCGACACCCGCACTTCGTTGCATGATCACATGCGCCCGTTCGATTTCCCGATGGAAACGCGCGGGTATCCGTGCCCAGTCCCGGGCCTCCACGAGAAAGGGGATGTGCGACTCCCGCACCGCATCCTCAAAGCGGGCCAGTTGATCAGCCGGAACCCTCTCAAGCCCGGGCGGGCGAAGGACGAGATCAAGATCACTGCCGTCGTGGCTGCGCCCGTTGATCCGGCTGCCATAGGCCCACACCTCCACGTCCGGCAGGTGCTGGCGGAGCAGCGCTTCGAGGATGCGCTGGTGCCGCCCGGAAAGGTGAAGGCCGTCATTCATCGTTCGCCGCCTCGATCATGTCGGCAAGCGCCTTTGCATCCTCGACAAAAGCCGGCAGCAGCTTCAGCACGGCTTCAGCGAAACCTTCGTCACAATTGTTGTAGTTATCGCGGTAGTCCAGCCATCGCTCCACTGCCTGGCAATCGATCAGGCCGTGCCGGGCAGCGTGTCTGAACAGATCCTTGAAGTGGAGGCGGTCGGCTTGCCGGTTGCTGGCAAACCAGGCGGCGAGCCGTTTTCGCAGCAACGTGCCACTCTGTTCGAGTACGAGTTCGAACTCCTTGACGCAGGCAGCGCGATAGACGTCGTGCAGGACGTTATCGGCTCCATAGTGCTCAATTCCCTCAATCGCCCGTTCGAGTGAGGCGATGCACCTGCGCAGGAATGCGGTGTCAATGCTCATGCACGCCCGCTCCCGAACCCGGGGCTTGCGCCCTGCCTGCGGCTCGCGCAGCAGTTGGGCAACAAGACATGGCATCAAATCTTCGAACGATTTTCGTTCACAGGGCTGCAGCCCCCCTTCTCCTTGTCGCATGCAGTTGGCGAACATCTCAAGACCTTGCGGGGAATGCACATCGTTTCGGGTGCCATCGATGCAATCGGGCACTCGCCGGAGTGTATGCGACTGCATTCCTCGCCACCAAGGACGTACGGTGGACGCGTGGATGCAGGTTCGTGGTAGCATCGGCCGTGAACCTGCCGGCCGGGGTCATGGAACGGTTCTTGCTCAAACGAGCGATTGTCCTCGTCGTCACGCTGACGCTGGTTTCCTTCCTCGCCTTCCTGGTTCCATGGCTCGGTGACACGGATCCGGCGCGCGCCATCATCCGCTCGCGTGTGGCGGACCTGGCGCTGGACAGTGCCGCCGTCGAGGCGCTGCGCATCAGGCTCGGCCTCGACCAACCACTCCTCCATCAGTTCCTCGCCTGGCTCGGCCGCGTCATTCAGGGAGACCTTGGTCTCTCCTTCACCAGCAGGCTTCCCGTGTCCGACCAGATCCTGCGGGCCATGGGCGTGTCGGCCACCCTCGCGCTCAGCGCCCTCTTCCTGGCGCTGGCCATTGCCCTGCCCGTCGGCACACTGGCGGCGGTTCACCAGGGACGCCGCTTCGACGGGATTGTCACCTTCATCGCCCAGGGGTTTGTCTCGATCCCGGAGTACTGGCTGGCGCCGGTGCTGGTCCTGCTGTTTGCCGTCGAACTCGGCTGGCTGCCTTCCGCCGGCTGGTCCGGCTTCGAAACGCTGATTCTGCCCGCCGCAGTGCTTTGCCTGCGCCCGCTTGCCTACTTCTCGCAAGTCATGCGGGCCTCGATGATCGACGTTCTCCATGCCAACTACATCCTGGCAGCCAGGAGCCGGGGTCTCGGCCTTGCGGGCGCCCTGGTCCGGCATGGCCTGAGAAACGGTATCCAGCCGGTTCTGACCGTCTTTGCCCTGTGGCTGGCCGGGCTGCTCGGCGGTTCGGTGGTCGTCGAGGTCATCTTTGCCATTCCCGGCATGGGCCGCCTCATCTATTCGGCGGTGATCAACAACGACATGCCGATGCTCCAGGGGAGCATCATCTGCATCGTCGGCCTTGCCATCATCATCAACACTGCAGCCGACGTGCTCTACGGCGTTCTCAATCCGACCGTGACCGTTTCGGGGGACGCCTGATGACCATGGTCAGGCGAACTGCCCGCTGGATCATGCGCCAGCACTGGACCTTCATCGCCGGCTTTCTCACCGGCGCCATCGTCGCTCTCTTGCTCATTACCGCACCGCTCATCTCGGTCCATGACCCGGTGGCCCAGAATCTCTCCATGCGCCTCCAGGGGCCCGGCGGCGATCATTGGCTGGGCAACGACCAGCTCGGACGCGACCTGTGGGCGCGTCTGCTCTACGGGGGCCGGTTCTCCGTCGTGGTGGCCGCTCTCACACTCGTCCTTTCGGTCACGATCGGCACGTTCATCGGCGCCTGGTGCGGACGGGCTGGCGGCGTCATCGACGAGTTCGTGATGCGCATCGTCGATGTTCTCATCTCCTTTCCCGAAATCGTCGTCGCACTCTTCCTGATCGCCATCATCGGACCCGGGTTCGGCACCCTTGTCCTCGCCCTCACACTGGTGGGCTGGACACCCTTCGCCCGTCTCACCCGCGGCATCGCCCTCGACATTTCGTCGCGGGACTACATCGTGGCGGCCGAGGTCCTGGGATGTACGCGGACCTTCATTCTCCTGCGCCACGTCATTCCCAATGCGCTGCGACCGATTTCCGCGATGACCTTCCTGCGCTTCGGTCACAAGCTGATCACCGTGGGAGCGCTCTCGTATCTGGGTCTGGGCGTCCAGCCCCCCGACTCCGACTGGGGCGCCATGCTGGCCGACGCCAGGCAGTTCGCCGCCCGTCAGCCGCTGCTCGTGTTTGCGCCGGGCATCGCCATTATGGTCACGGCACTGAGTGTCACCCTCATGGGACAGGGACTGGAGATCGATGCCGACCGGTCGCGCCGCCTTCGCACAGGTGAAACATGACGTCCCCGGATGAGGCGCCCTGCCTGAAGGTCGAGAATCTCGACATATCGATCGGCGACACGATTGCCGTTGCAAGGGGAATCAACCTCGAGATCCGCCGCGGTGAGACGGTCGCTCTGGTCGGAGAGTCAGGATCCGGGAAGACCGTGACGGCGCTTTCCCTCATCGATCTCCTGCCATCGCCGCTCAGGGTAACGGGCGGCACGGTCTCGATCTGCGGCGAGACAATCACACACGCCTCCCCTGACATCCTCAATCGTATCAGGGGCAACCGTGTCGGCATGATCTTCCAGCAACCCTCGAGCATGCTCGATCCCAGCTGCAGGGTGGGCCGGCAGGTCGGCGAGGCGTTGCGCCTGCACAAGCGGGCATCGCGCGGCGAGGCCTTCGAACGCGCCATCGAACTCCTGCGGGAGGTTGGTATCCCGGAGGCCGGCCGGCGCGCCCGTTCCTTTGCCCACCAGTTGTCGGGTGGCATGGCGCAACGAGTCATGATTGCCGCTGCCCTTTCCAGTGATCCCGATCTCCTGATTGCCGACGAACCCACGACGGCGCTCGACGTCACGGTCCAGGCGCAGATCCTCGGACTTCTGGAGCGGGAGAGGAAACAGAGAACCCTCTCCATTCTCCTCATCACCCACGATCTTTCCATCGTCTCGGCCATGGCAGACCGGGTCGTCGTGATGTACGCCGGAGGCATCGTCGAGGAAGGCCCTGTCGCAACAATCATGCAGGCCCCGCAGCACCCCTACACGAAGGCCCTGGTCGACTGTTCGCTGATGCGCAAATCCGGAGACGGAGATCTCGAGTCGATCCCGGGCACCATTCCGCCTCCCACCCGGTCGATTTCCGGGTGCCGCTTTCAGCCACGGTGTCCCCATGCCCTTGCGCATCACCAGGCCAGTGTCTGTGCCAGCGACGAGCCGGCGGCGAAGCGAACAGCCGAGGGGCACCTGGTCCACTGCTGGGCGGCGGAACCATGAGACCCCTCGTCGAGGCCCGCAACCTCGTGAAGCACTTTCCCCTGCGTGGGCCAGGCAGGCTGGCCGTGCGATCCGTCGACGGCGTGACTCTCGCGATCGGACGCGCGGAGGTGCTGGGCCTTGTCGGTGAATCGGGGTGCGGCAAGTCCACGCTCGCCCGCCTTCTCATCAACCAGATCCGGGCGGACAGCGGCGAGGTCATCATGGACGGCCGCGATCTCCTGGCAATGCGACAGGGAGACTTGAGACGGTTCCGCCGGACCGTCCAGCTCATCTTCCAGAATCCGGTTGCAGCGCTTGATCCCAGGATGAGGCTGATCGATTCCCTCATGGCGCCGCTTGCCGCGCACAAGACCGGAACCCGGGAAGAATGCCTGGAGACGATCCACGCGATGCTGGGCGAGGTCGGAATCGATCCGGCCATTGTCGAACGGTACCCAGGGCAGTGCTCCGGCGGGCAATTGCAGCGGATCGTCATCGCCAGAGCCCTCCTCTTGCGACCTCAGTTTGTCGTCTGCGATGAACCGACATCGTCACTGGATGCATCCATTCGTGCCCAGATTCTCAATCTCCTCAATGACCTGCGACGGCGGTTCGACCTTTCCCTGCTGATGATTTCCCATGACCTTCGGGCCCTGCGCCACATCAGCGATCGTGTGGCTGTCATGTACCTGGGCCGCATCGTCGAGATGGCTCCCGTCGAGCAGATCTTCCGCGTTCCGCGCCACCCCTACACGAAAGCCCTCAACGCGGCCTCGCTGCTCGATGAAATCGGCCTCGACGCCGCCCGCCGCCTTGTCCAGGGAGAACCTCCAAGCCCCGTTCATCCGCCGTCCGGATGCCACTTCCATCCGCGCTGCCCCCTGGCCGACGAAACGTGCCGCCGCCACGATCCCGCCCTCGAGCGGATCGCGGAGCACCACGAGGTGGCCTGTCACCACTGGCGAAAGAGCAGCCCATGACGAACCATGCGCCCCCTGGCCGACACTTGTCGCTGCACGCCGGTGACATGGCACCCTGACAATCGACACGAAGTGCGGATGGATGACATGCAGGGTTCGATCGATCCACGTGAAGATCTTTCCGGCCGGGTCTACCGGATCCTCAAGAACGAGATTCTGCTCGTCCGTCTTGCTCCGGGCGCCGAGATTCCGGAGACCATGCTGGTGGAGCGATACGGGTTCTCCAAGGCGCCGCTGCGCAGTGCCCTTGCACGGTTGCGCCAGGAAAAACTGGTCATCACACGCAAACGCCTCGGCAACATCGTGGCGCCGATCTCCATTCAGGATGTCCACGAGGTGTTCCAGTTGCGGCTGCTGCTCGAGGTCGAGGCCACGCGTCTTGCTGCAGGACATGTCGACGCGTCCCTGCTCACCCGGCTTGATGCCGAGGTGCACGCCTGTCTTCCCGCCAAGGGAGGTGGGACCAGGACGGCCTACCGCGAGGCCAACTACGCCTTCCACGAACACGTCGTGCAGTCATCCAGGAATGGCCGTCTGGCGGAGTTCGTCATGTCCCTCATCGAGCATCACGAGCGCATCGTTCACTTCTGCCTTACCCTTGAGGACAGGGACATCGAGTTTCATCATCGCCACGATGACCTGCTTCGCGCCCTTCTCGATGGCGACGGCGAACGGGCGGCCGCGGCAGCCGAGCGGGCCATACGGGGCAGTCAGACAAAGATCATCGAGACGCTGATGGGTAGTCAAGCCATGCCGCCACGTGATGGCGGACCGCACGGTCCCTGAAGACCTTGCCCTCAGGGGCGATGAACCATGTCCAGGTTTCTTCCGGCTCGCCCAGGCGGATGCCATCCAGGAGGTCCACCACCACCTGGCGCCCGTCCAGATGGTCCTCTTGGCGTTCAGTATCAGTGACAAGGCATACCCGCTCGCCGTGCCGGGCAAGCCAGTCGATGTGGTGCGAGATCAGCTCCCGGGTAAACTTCGCCAGGCGATCGGGAGGAAAGGCCGGAGAGTGTCCGAGAATGTACCGGCGCGGCATGACCGCAAGCTGGGAGACGAGATTGACGGAGACAGCCAGGTCGAACGACGCATCACCCAGCGCCGGGGGGCAGACTTCCGGCAAGGGCCCGCCGCATCCGGCCCGGGCGAACCGGTAGCAGGCCCTGACCACGCCGGTGACATCGAGGGTCATCAGTTCGACATTGGCAAGGTGACGCACGGCCCGGCGGGTTCCCCGTCCATGATGGATATCCACCAGAACCACGCGCCGGAAGTGGCGGGCGAGCATGTCCACCGGGACATCCAGCAGAAGTCCGGAACCGGTCACGAGAACCGAATTGCGTTGTCGGCAGCCAAGGGCGGCACGTTCGATCACCCGCCGGGTCCGTGCCAGATGGGGTTGCCATTCCTCCCGGCACTCCTGCGCGCGCCGGGCAATACCCGCAAGTTCCCTGAAGTAGCCCATGGGACCCAGGTGCAGGGGCGCCGGCGAGCGGAAGATCTCGACGATGTCGCGCAGCATGACATCCTTGAAATGTCGACTGACATGTCATACTCAGGGTGCGTGAGGGGATCAAGGATGCGGTGCCATGTTGCGCAAGTTCCTTGTGTCGACGTTCCTGGTTCTTGTCGCCAGTTCACCGGTTCTGGCCAATCCGGATGTCTGGGTCACGACGAACTGGCAGGTCCAGGTGGCGGATCGCTCGGTCACCGGACTCACCCTCGAGTGGACATTCGATCCCTTCGCCTCCAGCTACCTCTTCAGCACCTTCGATGCCAACGGCGATGGAACCGTCACGAGTCAGGAAGCGCAGGCGAAGGAGGACGAACTCTTCGCCCCCATGGCAGAGCAGGACTGGTACCTCACCGTTCTCGGCAACGGTGAACCGGTCTCATGGCACCTGCAGCATGTCGAACCGCTGTTTGACCCGGATCACTTCGGTCTGAGACTTACGGTCACCCTCGACGACGTCGAGGCGCCTTTCGCCGCGAGTCTTCACGACACGACCCTGTTCTTTGATTTCTCGTTTGCCGGGGACGACTTTCTCACGGTCAAGGGGCCCGTCGATCTAGCCTGCCGATTCGTGGCAGGCGCTGGCGAGGGCACATTCAGGGAATACGCCTCGACCATCACCTTTCGCTGCGGAGACTTGCCATGACAGACCGCCTGGTGCACGTCCTGTGCATTCTCGTTCTCGCTCTCTGCGTCACCTCCGGTACACTGAAGGCTGACGAAACAACGCTTCCTGTCGTCGAGATGGCGACGCAGGAGGGCGGCCTGTGGGACCGCTGGACGGAGGCCATAGTCGCCTTCCAGCGTCGAGCCAACACGGAAGTGGCCCGGCATATGAACGCCATCGACAGCGGCAAGAGTCTGGGCGCCTTCTTTCTCGGACTTGCCATTGCCTTCGTCTACGGCGTGTTCCACGCCTTCGGACCGGGCCACGGCAAGTTCATCATTGTCTCCTACTTCCTCGGCCGAGATGCCCGGGTCGGCCGAGGTGTCGTGATGGCGATCCAGGTCGCCATCGTTCATGTCATCGCGGCGATCGCCATAGTCTGGCTGGCGGACTTCACTCTGCGAGCCGGATTCGGAGTCGGCCTGGCGGAGGTTCCCGGCGTGAGGGCTGCGAGTTTTCTCATCATTGCCGCCATCGGCCTCTACATGCTCTACCAGGCCTTCCGGGCCGCCCTGGGCTACATCGATCCGTCGCAGGTGGGGCACGGTCACAGTCACGCCCAGGAGCACGGTCACAGTCACGCTGAGGAGCGCGGGCACAGCCATGCCCAGGATCACGGACACAGTCACGCCCAGGAGCGCGGGCACAGCCATGCCCCGGATCACGGGCACGGCGATGGCCATGCCAGCGAAGCATCGAAGGTGGAGAGCGGGCTGATGGCGGTCGCGGCGGGGATTGTACCATGCCCCGGCGCCGTACTCATCATGCTCTATGCTGTCGCCAACGACATGATCTATCCGGGCTTTCTCCTCGTTGCCGCCATGTCACTGGGTATCGGTCTGACCATCTGCTCGCTGGGGGTGGGCGCCATCATGGCCCGCCAGACGGCACTGCGCCTCGTGGAAGGCGGCGCCGGCGACTCATCGGGAGCACTACTGGTGCGTCACGGATTCAACTTCGGCGGCGCCATCATCGTCACGCTCATTGGTCTCGTGTCCTTCGTGGCGTTCCTTGACGTTCCGCTTGGCTGACCCTGCGCCTGCTCTCCAGGTATGCGGCCGACTGCATCTCCATCAAACGTGATGCGGTCCTGCGGAAGTCCAGGGAACCGTCGCCTTCTTCATAGAGCCCATCAGGCGGTGCGGCAGCGGAACACAACAATCCCACCCTTTCCTCGTAGAGGATGTCAATCAGGATGATGAATCGCCGCGCCTCGTTGCGCATGGCGGGGGTCATCACCGGAATGTCATCGATGATGACGGTATGGAAGGCGCCGGCGAGCGCCAGATAGTCGGGCGCCGCCAATGGCCGGTTGCAGAGTTCGGCGAAGGAAAAGCGCGCGACGTGACGGGCCTGACGGGGAACGTGAAGCACCCTTCCATGAAGGGGAATGTCAAGCGGCGCAACATCGGCGTCGCCTGCAAGATGGCGAAAGGCGTCGTCGAGACGCGCCGTCGCATTGTCCTCGTGTGAGGCGATGTAGGTGCCGGTGCTGGCAAGGAAGGCCAGACGGTAGTCGCGCTCCGCATCGACCTCGATGATGTCGAGTTCCCTCTCGAGCGTGTCCATGAACGGACAGAAGAGCTGGCGATTGATACCACCTGGATAGAGATCACGGGGATGCTGGTTCGACGTCGCCACCATGACCGTGCCCAGATCGAGAAACTGCCGGAACAACCGGCCAAGGATCATGGCATCGGCAATGTCGGTGACGTGGAACTCGTCCAGGCACAGGAGATCCGCTTCACCCACCAATTCCCTGGCGGCAAAGCGGATGGTGTCATGGGCATCGCGTGAAGACCTGTGCCGCACCTGGATGATGCGGTGCACTTCACGCATGAAGGCATGGAAGTGGTGACGCTGCTTCCTCGGGTTCCGGACGTTCTCGAAGAAGAGATCCATGAGCATGGACTTGCCGGTTCCGATGCCCCCGTGGATCCACAGGCCCCGGGCCGAGGGACGGGGCCGCCGTCCAAGAACGAGATCAAGAAGGCCTCCCCGCACCACCGGGGCAAGAGTGCGGGCGAGTTGATCGAGATGCCCTGCCGCCCCTTCCTGGTGAGGGTCGTGCACAAGACCGCCGGATGCAACGAGACGGTGATAGTGTTCTAGTGTGCCCGATTCCATGGTTCTGCTGCTGTCATCGGGGTTTGTCTAGACCGATTGCCCCGGCGATGCCATGGCATTCGGGGCCGTCACCCGTGTAGACTCATCGCCGACCATCCCAATCTTGCGCGGCACCGTGACCCAAGCCGGTCGTGCACCCGCGTCGTTCAGGACCGGAGTCCAAGGCCATGGTGAACCTCGACCTCTGCTACACCCCCGCCGTCACGCTTGCCCGGCACATCGCCTCGCGGGAGATCTCGCCGGTCGAGGTTATCGCGAACAGCCTGGAGCGCATCGAGGAGGTCAATCCGAAGCTCAACTGTTTCTGCTTCACCTACCCACAGGAGGCCCTGGAGAAAGCGAAGGCTGCGGAACGCGCCGTCATGGAGGGTTCTCCTCTCGGACCGCTTCACGGGGTGCCGATCGCCGTCAAGGATTTCACTCCCACGGCGGGGAAGACCACGACGCTGGGAAGCAGGGTCTATCGCGACCATATCCCCGACGAGGACGCCCGGGTGGTGAGCGACCTTCTTGGCGCCGGCGCCATCCTGGTGGGCAAGACCACCACGCCCGAATTCGCCCACGACGGCTTCACCCACAGTCCGTTGTGGGGCGTGACCCGCAATCCATGGAATCCGGATCGCACGCCTGGCGGCTCGTCGGGTGGCTCGGGCGCGGCTGTGGCGTCGGGTTGCGTACCGCTGGCCGAGGGGTCCGACATGGGAGGATCCGTGCGCATCCCGGCGGCCTTCTGCGGCATCGTCGGCCTCAAGCCGAGCCTGGGCCGGATCCCGATGACCATCCTTGCGTCGGTCTTCGACAACATCAGCCACTTCGGTCCCCTGGCCCGGACCCTGGATGATGCGGCCCTCTTTCTCGACGTCTGCCAGGGACCCGACGAGTACGACATCATGTCGAACCCGGCGCCTCTCGACATCCCCTCCCCGCTGCCAGGCGATGTCGAAGGCATGCGGATCGCCATGGATATCGACCTTGGTTTCTATCATGTTGACGATGAGGTGGCGGCCAACGTGGAGCGTTGCGCGGAGGCGCTGGCCGGTGCCGGAGCCATTGTGGAGGAAGTGGACCTGGGATGGCGGCGGGAGTGTGCCGATGCCTGGCTCGACTACTGGAACGTCTACCTCGCCGCATTCTTCGAGCAGCATCTCGACGCCAGAAGGGACGAACTCGACCCCAATATCGTCACCATGTTCGAGGCGGCGCGGAGAATGGATGCCATCAGTTTCAAGCGCCTGGAGTTCGTCAGGACACGGCAGTGGCAACGCCTGTGTGACATCTTCGCCGATCACGACGCGCTGATCTGCCCGACAACGCCGGCCGTGGCGCCCCAGGCGACCGGATCTGATGCGGACCAACTTGGTGAGACGCCGGACGGAAAGATGCTCTCGAACGACATGACCCTCGTCTTCAACAACGTGTCGCAGTGTCCGGCACTCTCGGTGCCTTCGGGCATGACCGCCGACGGTCTGGCGACGGCTCTGCAGATCGTCGGGCGACGTTTCGAGGACCTCACCGTGCTCAGGCTCGGCGCCGCCATCGAGAAGCTCCGCCCCTGGGCGCACCTGCGTCCTCCTCTGTGAGGTCCGGGAACAGGTCTTGACGTCATCATCCCCGGGGGACAGTCAGCCTGGCGAGGACAGGACCGCCCTTCGCATCCTCTTTGCCAGCCTGGTCTGTGTCGGACTCGGGCAATCCCTTCTGTTCTCCGTCCTGCCTCCCATTGCCCGGACCATGCAGCTCGAGGAGTGGCATGTCGGGCTGATCTTCGCCATCTCCGGGGGCATGTGGGCGGCCATGAGCCCGTACTGGGGCCGCCGAAGCGATATCGTCGGTCGCAAGCCCATTATCACCCAGGGTGTGGGCACCTACGCCGTCTCCATGCTGCTCTTCATTCTCGCCATCCAGTCGGGACTCGCCGGCTGGTTGCCGGTCATGGTCGCCTTCCCCCTGATGATTGCCGCCCGCCTCATCAACGGCGTATTCGGCTCGGGCTCGTTTCCGGCGGCACAGGCCTACATCGCCGACAGGACCAGCCGGTCGAGGAGAACCGGCGGCATCTCCATGCTCAACGCTGCCTTCACCACCGGAGTCGTCCTGGGGCCGGGTCTGGGAGCACTCCTGGTGGGCCTGCACCTGCTGGCGCCACTGGTGGCCGTCACCGTCATTGCAGCATGCAGCTTTGTGGTGATCGCCCTCTACCTCCCGGAGTCCCCTTCCGCCTCATCACGGAGGGCAATGCCACGCATCTCGCTTCTTGACCGCCGCATTCTTCCCTTCGTCATCGGCAGCGTCATCATGAGCATCTGCCATGCGGCGTCGATGCAGACCATTGCCTTCTACATGATGGACACTCTGCTCTTCGATCCGGAAGAGGCGGCGCGCAAGGTGGGCTTCGGCCTGACACTGGCGGCCATCGCCGCACTCGTCTTCCAGATTGTCATCGTGCCGCGCCTCAATCTGGGCCCGGGTTTCCTCCTCAGGACCGGAGGGCCATTGGCCCTGGCGGGATTCATCGTCCTCCTCGTCGCCAACACCTACCCGCTCATGATCGTCGCCATGGTTCTCTTCGGAGTCGGCATGGCCATGTTGCGCCCCGGATTCGCCACTGCGGCATCACTCGCGGTGTCACCCCGGGAACAGGGATCGGCAGCAGGAACCTTGATCGGCACCGGCGCTGCCGGCCATGTTCTGAGCCCGCTGATCGCCATGCCGCTCTACATGGTCTGGACCCCGGGGCCCTTCGTCATGAACGCGCTTCTGATGGCCTTCCTGGTGGCCTTCGTCTCTCTTGAACCCAAAATTCGCGCCGTCACCCGGCGGACGTGAGGCGATTCAGCTGTCGAGTTCGGGCAACGCCGGCAACTCGCCGAACTCGATCCCCTCATCGCGCAGCTCCCGGGACTCGACCGGCGTGGCCACACCGTGGATGTTGCGCTTTTCCGCATCGCCATAGTGAATCTTGCGCGCCTCGTCGGCAAAGCGCGGACCGACGTTCTCGAAATTCTTTTCGACATGCGTCTTCAACGCACGGGCCATCGCCATCACCCGCCGGGTCTCCTCCTTCTGCCTGGCAAGCGCCACGCTCCTGGTGTCGGGAGGCTCTGGCGCCGCCACCTGGCCGCCAGCGCGAGGGGCCACGGCAACGCTGGGTGTCATCAGCGCCTTCTCGACGGCGGTATCGCCACACATGGGACAGGCGACATCCTTCGCCTTGACCTGGGCGTCAAAGGATGCGGAATCGGCAAACCAGCCCTCGAAGACATGGCCATTGCCGCACTGGATATCGAAGACGATCATGAGAACATCCCGAACCGCCACATCCAATGTAGGCGCAAATTCCTGCGGAACAAGGGATACAGCGGCCATGCACCCCACGAGAACCCTGATCACACACCCCGGCGATCAGACCGGACCTGGCCCGGAGGGCCCTCGATGACATCTTCGCCCGCTCCTTGCGCCAGCGACTGGGTCCGGCGCTTCATCCCTCTTCTATCCCCGGCCGGAAACGTGCTCGACCTCGCCGCCGGAAGCGGCCGCCACACACAAGTCCTGCTGGATCACGGCCATCGGGTGACCGCACTGGACCGTGACACCGGACCGCTGGCCCGGTTCGCCGGAGACGAACGCGTCACGATTGTGGAATGCGATCTCGAGAGGGACAAGAGGTGGCCCCTGGCCGGTCGGACATTCTCGGGCGTCGTCGTCACCAACTACCTGTGGCGTTCGGGATTGAGGGACATTGTCGCCAACACCGGCCCGGGCGGCCTTCTGATCTACGAGACCTTCGCGGTCGGCAACGAGCGCTTCGGCCGACCGCGCAACCCGGACTTCCTCCTCAGACCAGGGGAGCTTCTCGAGGCTGTGGCTGGAAGCCTACGCGTGCTGGCGTATGAGGACCTCGTCATCACGGATCCCCGGCCGGCGGCTCTCCAGAGACTGTGTGCCCGCCGCGAAACCTGAGAGCGCAAAGGGCCTGTCGTGCTCAAGGGCCGGAATGGTGCCACGGACTCGCGCCACCTCTGCCAGATCGACATCGGCGATGCAGAACCCGACCTCCGTGCCGGCGTCTGCGAGAACCACGCCCCAGGGATCGATGATGAGAGAATGACCACAGGTTCGCCGGTTGCCCGGATGGTGACCGGTCTGGCAGGGAGCGAAGACGAAGGCGCCGCATTCGATGGCACGGGCCCGCAGCAACACCTCCCAGTGGGCATCTCCCGTCACCTTCGTGAAGGCCGACGGAACCGTCAGCATGACCGCCCCGGCCTTCGAAAGTTCGCGGTAGAGATGGGGGAAACGCAAGTCGTAACAGACGGTCATGCCCAGCAGACCCCACGGCGTGGGGGCAAGGACCGCGGTGTTGCCCGGATGGAACATGGCCGATTCCCGGTAGCGGGATCCATCGGGAAGATCGACATCGAACATGTGGATCTTCTCGTAATCCGTGGTTTCGCCATCGGGACCAAAGAGGAAGGCGTGGTTGGCGAGTGTGCCGTCATCGCGAAGGGCTGCCACGGACCCCGCCTGGATCCACAGTCCCCGTTGCCGGGCCATGGCGGCGAAGGCGATAAGCGCCGGATGATCGGCCGGACGCCATGCGTTTTCCAGCCGTTCCTCCTCGCTTTGCGCCATGAGAGCAACATTCTCCGGCAAACCGACAAGGTCCGCGCCGGCATCGGCTGCCCGGTGCACGAGGGCTGATGCCGCCTCGATGTTGGCCTCCATGTCAAGCTGCGCATTGACCTGGACACAGGCGATCTTCAGTTGCGTCATGTCCGGTCTCCCAATATGGCCGCAAGTCCGCCGCTGCGTTCGAGTTGGGCGAGATCGTCGTAACCGCCGATGGCCTCCCCGTCGATGAAGATCTGGGGCACGGTACGCCGTCCACCTGCCCTCAGGGCCATGGACGCACGTTCGGCAGCATTCATCGTCACGTCGATTTCCTCGAATGCGATTCCGAGCGAGTCAAGCAGTTTCCGGGCGCCGGAACAGTAGGGACAGAACATGGTCGTGTAGATGACGACCTCGGCCATGGCGATTCTCGTGAGCGAACCTTGCCCTGACCATAGCAGTCCTGCTCCAGGTTGTGCCACCCCGCCTTGCCCGTCACCATGGTTCCCATGACCGAGGGTCCCTTCGATCGCCGCGTGGTCCGGCGGCACCGCACTGCGGCCGCCGGGAACAGGCAGGCGGACTTCCTCTTCTGCGACGTCGCGGGCCGGCTCGCAGACCGCCTCGATGACATCACCCGACGCTTTCCCGTCGCCCTCGAACTCGGCTCCCGTAACGGCGCCCTCAACCAGGCTCTTGCCGGCAAGGGCAAGACGGACGTTCTCGTCGAGGCGGATCTCTCTCCGATCCTCGCCCGTCACCTCGCTGTCGACGAGGAGCGCCTGCCCTTCGCTCCTTCCTCTCTCGATGCCGTCATCAGCAACCTCGCCCTTCACTGGGTCAACGATCTCGTCGGCGCCCTGATCCAGGTCCGCATGGCGCTCAAACCCGACGGCCTCCTTCTCGCCGCGCTCTTCGGCGGCGAGACACTCGTGGAACTCAGGCATGCGCTGGCAGAGGCCGAAATCGCCATCACGGGCGGACTCTCGCCACGTCTTTCGCCGATGGTCGATGTCCGGGATGCCGGCGCCCTCCTGCAACGTGCAGGATTTGCGCTCCCCGTCGTCGACACCGACCGCATCACGGTCACCTACCCCGACGCCTTCGCCCTCATGCGCGACATCAGGGCCATGGGGGAAGGCAATGCCCTTGCCGACCGTCCCCGCACCTTCGCCCGCAGGGACGTCTTCCTTCGCGCCGCCTCTCTCTACCAGGACCGCCACGCCGACCACGAGATGAGAATCCCCGCCACCTTCGACATCGTCTACCTGACAGCCTGGGCTCCCGACACGTCCCAGCAGCAGCCGCTGAGACCCGGTTCCGGCAACATCAGCCTCACCCAGGTCCTCCAGGACCCCTGACCGCGAGTCACCGGTGATGAAAGGCGAGGACAGGATGACTTGCGCGACCATCCGCGAGCGGCCAAGGTCTTTGCGCATCAACGACGACCTCTACCGCTCTCCATGGCGTCTGCGTGCACCCGTCTGCGCCGGCAAGTCGCCACAATCAGGGCGTGGAGTCCGCCTTATACCGGCAGTGTTGCCGAAACGTCCTCCGGCGTGAGCTCCGGTGCCGCGAACGGATCGATCACCCGAACGTCGCCCAACATCTGGTCATGCTGCAGGTTTCCGGTAAGCATCACCGAAGAGGCGCATGATTGCGCAGCCGCGACAATGAGCGCGTCCCACCATGACACGGCATACCGTTCCAGGGTGGCGAGATCGAGGATTACGGGTCGCCGATCGCGCACGGATCCCTTGCGCCTCGCCTACGTCGAACGCGGGCTTCAGCTTGCGCGTGAGCGTAGAGATCCTGAAGCACCTGGAAGCTGATACGCGCGGCGCTGCGGCGAGAGAGAAACGCAATCCAGTCATGGGCGCGGGACTGCTTGGCAGGGTCTGAACTATCCTGTCGGTAGACGAGGATGTTCGTGTCAATGAAGACCGGATCGGTCATGCAACTCGTCGCGCGTCGGCTTGCGACCATCGATCCAGTTCAGCTCGCGCGGTTTCCTGGCCAGATAGCGCTCCATGGCGAGGTCGTATTCCGCTTCCCCGCGCCGCATATCTTCCAGCAGTTCGGCGAGCCACCTCGAAACACTGCGCCCGTTCTCCGAAGACGAGGAGGTGGTGTTCAGCGCCTTGCAGGCATTTCGCAAGACCGATGCGGACTTCGCCGACGCGCTGATCGTGTACAAGACACTGAAGATTGCTTCAGGCGAGAGCGAGGCGCCCGTCATCTTCACCTTTGACACGGACGCTCTGCAATTACCCCATGCTGCCTGGCCGGGGAGCCGTTGAAACGCAGGAAGGAGCGGTGGGGCGGCCCGTCAGCGTGACGACCCCGGAAGGTCGAATGGCGCCGGGTCGAGGAAGCGCCGCACCACGTTTCCGGTAATCCTGGCCACATTGTTGGCGTAGCTGTCGTGGCACAGTCCGTCGCACCATGAGATGGAGCCGCTGGAGAACACCGCGCCGCCGGCCGGCGTCTCGAAGAAGACCATGTCCGCCCTGACCAGGGGAGACGTCTCGCCGTTGATGTCGGAGGTCAGGTGGTAGAACTCCTCGGGCAGCGTGAGATAGCTGGCGGGAAGACGGGTGGCGCTGGCGACGACAAGCGCATGGTCGGGCGTGCCGAGGCTCGTATCGGCCCGGTCGAGTTCCGCCCCCGCGGCGCCGCCCAGGGCAAATCCGAAATCTCCGATCCTCTCGTTCTCCCCGACACCCTCGAAGATCCACGCGGCGCGCGGATCGCCGCTCGCCACGGTTCGCTCATAGAAGGAGGCCGAGTCGAATCCACAGGCCGTGTAGCCTACGCCAAAGAGTTGCTGCGGAGTACGGCCGTTGCGGCGCCACAGGCCTGAAAGCTCGCCGGTAAACGCCAGGTGGTACTCACCCGGCTCCGCGATCCAGTTCCGCCCCCCATCCTCGGCCCGGCGCGTCTCGATGAGACCCGGATCCTCGGGATGATAGGCGATCTTCCAGTAGAAGCCGTTCCCGCCCAGGTACATGAACCGACCACCCTGCTCGAGATAGGTCAGGAACGCGTCCGACATGGACTGCGACGTGTACTCGGGATGACTGCCCGAGATGACACAGCGATAGGGTTCCAGCAGGGCCGGACCTTCCCGGTCCAGCGCCTCGTCGGTCAGGACATCGTATGGTTGGCCGCTCTCCTCGAGCCAGTCGAGAATCAGCGTGTCCGCGCCGAAGTTCCACACGGATTTCCCCGGTGCCATGTCCACGATCGGACGGTGCCGGGATGCATGGCAGACTCCGCTGCCGTCGCTGTGCTTGTCGTAGGTCGAGGCGCCGAGTTCCGGATGCATCTGCAGGAACATCTGGTTCCGGGTCAGGGTCGCAAACCGGTTCATGGTCCGCTCCAGAAAGCGCCGGCGCTGCACGTGAGTGCCGTCGTTGCCGTAGCACACATAGGTGGCCGTCGGCATGAGCACCGCCAGCCGTGAACCCGGCTTTCCCGTCACCGGCAGGACATGGAATGTGGCGTAGGAGGTGCTGTCTCCCTGGTGAAAACACCCGCAATAGACACCGCTCTTCCAGGTCCCCGGGATGGTCAGCGCAATGTCGTCGCCCCAGCCGCAATCCACCACATCGTCCTCGTGAAAGTGGATGGCTGCGTAGTGAGCGGGGTTGTCCGACCACCGGTGTGCCGTGCCGTCCCACCGGCTGCCCGTCATCGCCCGGGCTGGCAGGTTGACGGTGCGGCCGTGCCAGGCGTTGGGCGAGATGTCGACTATTCTTGTACCAGACGGTTCGCGGGAGAAATCCCAGGAGGCGACGAGCGAGCCCGCATCCCCGGTCGGCGACGAGAACAGCGCCGGCGCCTCCAGCTTTCCGTTGAAGTGCGCGGTCATGGATCCGTCGCAGGCCCTCGATGCGCCAATGAAGAAGTCCTGCGGGCCGAGATCCGGCTGAAACCCGATCGTGCGTTCGTTCCGGGCCTCGCGCACGAGCATGTGTCCCCGCTCCAGGCAACGATGCGACACGGCGAGTCTGCGACTTCTAGGATCGAAGTGTGCCGTCACCTCGTGCCAGGAGCGGAGAGGCAACGGGTTCTCCGTTGCGATGGTGACAACCTCCCCGGGGCCCGCTCCGACACTCACACCGGGGTGGCCGGCGTCGTCGAGAAAGAGGGCAAAGCCGGTCTCGCGCTCCGCATCCCGGGCATCGACGAGCGCCTGTGGCCTGCCGGTCATGAGCGTCGCCTTCACGGTCACGCGAACCAAGAAGGCGTCCAGCGTCACCGGACAGGGGCGGTCGAAGGCGATGTGGGAACCGATCGATGTCGTCTGGTTGCGGCCCTCGTAGTCACCGTCGGCCGAGGTGGCGACCGGTGTGAGGTGCAGACCCGGCCCCTCCGGATGGCCAACGGCGGAACGGATCCTGGCGACATCGAAGCGAAAGGCTGGCGCCAGCGTGGCCGTGGAGACCTTGAAGTTGATGTTCTCTCCGGGGCGCACATCCCAGCGGTCCGCATAGGCAAGAAGCCGCTCGTCGACCACCGGGTGCCGGGGACGGCCGGCCAGCGCGATATCCTCACCCATGGGCAACGGACACCCGGTCAGCATCTCCCAGCGGAGCTTGAACATGGCTTTCAGCGCGTCCTGATAGGTCCCGAAGCGCACGCCCTCATAGACGAGGACCGGATCCCCACGCCGGTCGCTTGCCGTGCCGAGCCCGAATGCCCCGTCCTCGGTTTCGACAATGACGTGCGCATCGTCGACCGTGTCGGCGCGCATGATGGTCAAGAGGCGCTGGAGATCCGGACTGTGCGGTCCCACAGGGTTGCGGAAGAACTCCTCGCAGGGAACCAGTTCACACGGATCAATGGTCAGCATGGCAGGGCCTCTCCGGCAACTCCATGTCCGGGACGATACAGGAGGGGCGTAACCGGTGACAGCCGGGGGACTCAGGCGAGGCGAAGCAGGGCCACCGCCGCCGTAAGCAGAACCAAGGCGGCGACGCGGAGTTTGCCCGGTCTCTCCCTGAGCACGATGATGCCGATCAGGGCTCCGAACAGGATGCTGCTTTCGCGCAAGGCCGCGACAACGGCCACCGGAGCCTGGGTCATGGCCCAGATGACGATGGCATAGGCCAGCATCGAGAGCAGGCCGCCGGTCAGCGATCGCGCGATGTCACTTCCCCGTACCCGCATGAAGCGGCCGCGGCGCACCCACAACACCACCGCGATGGTGGGCCAGGCATCGAGAAAGAACAGCCAGACTGCATAGGCAATCGGGTCGCCGGCGGCCCGGCCACCGAGCCCGTCGGTGATCGTGTAGGCGCAAATGGCGCATGCCGTCAGGCCGGCGTAGGGAAGGGACCGGTCATCACTGACTTCAACGATCGCGCGGCGCCAGGCGACGCCCAGGATCGCCAGCAGGATCAGGCCGATCGCGATCAGGGCAAGATCACCGAGTTCCTCGTCGAGGAATGCCAGTGACACGAGCGTCACCAGCAACGGCGCGCCACCGCGGGCGATGGGATAGACCCGGCTGAAGTCACCATGGCGATAGGCCATCGCCAGCAGCAGATTGTAGAGCGTGTGTATGGCCGTCGACGCCACCAGGAAGGGCCAGGCGGCGGCGACGGGGACTCCCGCAAATGGCGCCGCGAGGCCGGCTGCTACCCCGGAGGCGACCGACATCCACGCCATGGCGATCAACGGATCCGACTGCGCCTTGACCACGGCGTTCCAGACCGCGTGCAGCAGGGCCGCACACAGCACCGCCAGCAGGACATGCGTGGCGATCATGCCGACGCCCTGATGTCACCGGCGTCTGGCCGTCGCGGCCCTTCCATGGACGCGTGTGCTACAGCAGGTCGCAGAGCATGGCGACGAGGGGCGTATCGGCCGGCGGCATGGGCCAGGAGGCCATGCGCCGGGGGCGCACCCAGGCGAGATCAGAGTGCTCACGGGGCGCGATCACGCCGTTCCACTGACGACAGACGTAGAGCGGCATGAGGAGATGAATGTGCCCATAGGCGTGGCTGGCGAAGGTGAACGGCGCCAGGCAGGCCTCGCTGACATCGATTGTGAGTTCCTCGCGCAACTCCCGGATCAGGGCCTGTTCCGGAGTCTCGTTCTCGCGCACCTTTCCCCCTGGAAACTCCCACAGTCCCGCCATGGGTTTCCCCTCGGGGCGTTTGCCGAGGAGAACGCGGTTGTCGGCATCCACCAGGGCACAGGCCACCACGAGCAGCAGGCGAGAGGGCTGCGTCATGTGCGGACTTGTGACCAGAACACGTGGAAGACCCGGCACAGAACATCCCGCTCCCTGGCCGGTGCCGGCATCATGCGTTCATCGACCCGGCGCATGCCGATCCTGGTGAGCAGGCGTTCGGAGGCATCATTCTCCACCATGACGAAGGCCTCGACCTTGTCGAGGCGCAGGACGCGGAAGGCGAACCCGACAAGGGCCCGTGCCGCCTCGCTGGCGTAGCCGTTGCCCCAGCTCCAGGGGGCAAAGGCATAGCCCAGTTCGCCTGAACGATCCTTGTCACTGAGCGTGATGCCGACCACACCGATCAGCTCACCACCATCAGCCACGGTGACCGCATAGACCCAGCCGCCTCCCGATTCCCTCTCGGCAACGGCATCCTTGGCGAAGGCCTCGGCACAACCCGCAGGATAGGGGTGGGGAATGTTCGCCGTGTACCGGGCCACCTCCCACAGCCGGCAGAACCGGGTCACCTGGGGTGCGTGGCTCAATTCCAGCGGCTCAAGAACCAGGCGTGACGTGGTGATGGTGTCCGGTCTGAGGGGCCGCGCCATGGTTCGTCACCCGGTGTGATGCGGGACCCGGAGATCAACGGCGGTCCGGAATCCGATGGTGGCGCAGCGGTCGAGACCAGGCCACATGAGCAGGTACTTGGCGGCAAACTCCGCATCGTGCACGCCTCCATCGGCATACCAGTCGGATGCCGTGCAGTCGTGGTGGCTGCCGCCCTTCACAATGCAGAACCGGGTTCGTCCATCACTCATTTCAGGCTCGGTCCAGTTCCAGACTCGCACCGGGTCGTCGCCCAGCAGACCCTCTTCAGCGGCCCGCTGCCACTCCGCTTCAGTCGGCAGACGCCGCCCGAGCCAGGATGCATAGGCGCGGGCATCGTCGGGATCAACCCGTGTGACCGGCTCATGGGGCCCGGCCCCGGGTTCAAGGAGGAATTCGGGCGCATCGGGAGAATACCCGGTTTCCTCCACGAAGCGCCGGTAGGCCGCCACAGTGACGGACTGCCTGTCGATGGCAAACGGCGACAGATCCTCGCTTGATTCCCGGAACACCATGGAATGGAGCCCAGGGAGAACCGGACCGGTGCTCTCGCCGGCCCCGGCACTCTCGCGGGTGCCGCACTCGCGCAGTCTGATACGGGTGCGGTGCACATGGACGCCCCCGGTCACGCACACCATCCCCTCCGGCACATGTCCTGAACCCCGGGTTCGGTGCAGCGTTCGGGCCCGGGGCGCAGAATGCGACTGCGTGTGCCAGGCGCGATCGAGTCGCCGGTAGCGTTCGGCCTGGCCTTCCAGGAAGTCACCGTCCACCGTTTCTTCGACCACGGCACCGAGGCCGGAAGCCGGCATGTCGATTGTGACCTCGTGATCGGTGATGGCGAGCTGCCGTCCGGCCACGGGATCACAGGCTGTCATGGCGCCAACGGGAAGACACACGCCGGATACCGGGTGGCGATTGCGGTTGACCAGTGTCCACAGGCGGACGCCGTCATGGTCCCAGTGGGACGCGAACACGCCCGGCGCCGGCATGCGGGCGAGCGGCGTCCACACCCCGTCGCAAAAGTGACGCGACCATCGGCGAAGCACCTGGCTGGCCAGACTCCACTGAACGGCATCCCGCTCGCGCCAGCCGTTCCAGGACCCGAAGACATTCTCCCACACCACCATGCCGGTGCCGTTCATCCACGCCAGCTGGATCTCCGGCGTGTGGTCCGCCATCCAGCGGCGCACGACGTGGATCATGTGATGGCGATCCAGAACCCTGTTGGCGAAGACCCCAGGCGCCCAGGAGTCATCCCATGATTCCGCCCATCCCATGTGATGGTCGGCAAGCCGTTCGGGCGGCACGGGAGCCTGGGACTGCAGAACAATGCCGGGCCTGGCATCCTCGAGCACGGCAGCCAGATCACGTCCTGCAGAAGACAGGGTGTCAAGGTAGAGGCCGTCCGCATCGAGTTCCGTCACGAGTTCGGCAAGGCAGGTCGCATCGTCGCGACTCTCCCGGCGGGTCGCCACATCCCAGGGGTTGTAGGCGAGGAGGACACGGATGTCGCGGGCGTGCAGGCGGGCGGTGACATCGGCGAGGCCCCGCAGGCCGCCAGGCATGCAGCGCCAGAAGTCGAACTGGTTGCGCCGGTCAAAGCCGAGATTGGGGTAGGCGTGCCAGAGGATGACGCCATCGAGGGCGCCGAAGCGCGCCTCGAAGGCATCGACGTAGTCCTCGACAAGCCATGCCCCGGTCCTGCGATCATGGAATCGCTCGTCCCAGAGCAGGATCTTGTGTGCCGTAAAACAGCGGCTCACCCAGCCCTGGACGGACCCGGTCCCGGCGAGACCGCACGATCGTCGCCATGCCTCCAGGCGGTCACGCCAGGCCGGCCAAGCACCAGGCTCATCGGGTGCGTGAATCAGGCAGCGTGACATGAGAACAGGGGCGCACCGATAACGTCGTCGCGTGGCGTCACGCCAAGGCCCGGACCCTCAGGGGCGCGCATGACACCTCCGACGACATCCGGAATCCCGGTGGCGTTCGAAACCGTCGTCCAGTTGTGAAAATCGACCGTGTGGAGCCGCATGGCCTCCGGTGTGGAGAGCGACATGTGGGCAATGGCCGCGGTCGCGATATCGGCCCCGCCGACACACTCGACCGTGACCATGAGTCCAAGATCGACCGCGAGATCTCGAATCCGCCTGGCGCGGGTGATGCCGCCGAATCTGGATATCTTGATGGTGACCCCGTCGGCCATGCCGTCGCGGTGGATGCGCAGCAGGGCATCGAGACTGTCGACACTCTCGTCGAGAACCATGGGCACTGCCGTGTGACGCCTCACCGCCAGGTTCTCATCGAGAGTCCGGCAGGGCTGTTCGAGGACATAGTCAATCCCTCGCGTCCTCTCGACGAAGCGCAGGGCATCATGACTGGCCCAGGCGCCGTTGGCGTCGCAGAAGATCACGACACTGCCGTCGACGTCATCGGCAATGGCCCGGAGACGGCCGGCGTCCACGACCGGGTCATCTCCCACCTTGATCTGGAGACGGCGGTACCCGTCGCACACATGGCGCCGCGCCGATTCCACCATGATCTCCGGCGAGGCCTGCGATACCGGGCGATAGAGGGCGACGAACATGCCGTCACGGCCGCCCAGATACTCGGCCAGTGGGAGACCGGCCGCCTTCGCGGCCATGTCCCACAACGCGATGTCCAGGGGTGACTTGACGCTCATCTGACCATGCATCGCCGCATCCATGATCCGGACGAGCTTGTCTGTTTCCCTTGGATCAGCGCCCAGCAGCATGGGTGCAAGACACTCCAGTCCGGCGCGTATGCCACCGGTGAAGGCCTCCGAATAGAAGGCGCCAAGCGGGGCGATCTCTCCCCAACCGGTGAATCCTGCATCCGAATCGACCCTGACAAGGGTCGCCGTCTGCCCGTACTCGGTATGATTGCGGCAGCGGTAGGCGCCTTCGCGAAAGGGAAGGTCGAGACCATGGAGGGATATGCGAGTGATCTTCAATGGGACTGTCCTGCTGACGTCATGCGACGAAGGGGATGAAACCGGTGTCATGAGACCCTATCGTGAGGCTTGAAGAAACGACATCCTGACTTCGCAACACTTCAAGGAAAGAGTCCATGGACGACGGCAACCAGCGGGTTGCACTTGTGACAGGCGCAAGTGCGGGCATCGGGCGGGCCACCGCGCTCGGGCTGGCCGATGACGGTTTTCACGTCGTGCTTGCCGGACGCCGCAAGGATCGTCTCGACAGCGTGGTGGCGGAACGCCCGGACCTTGAAGGGCGTCTTGTCGCGATCCGGTGTGACGTCACACGACCCGAATCGGTCAGCGACCTCTTTGTCCGCATCGAGCAGCGTTTCTCGCGCCTCGATCTCCTGTTCAACAATGCCGGCATCGGTGCAAGGGCCGTGCCTCTCGAGGAACTGGAGGTTGACGAGTGGCAGGACGTCGTCAACACCAACCTGACGGGATCCTTCCTGATGGCGCGTCACGCCATGCGACTCATGAAGACTCAGGTCCCCGGGGGCGGCCGGATCATCAACAACGGCTCGGTGTCGGCCCACGTACCGCGCCCGTTCTCCGCTCCCTATACGGCGACCAAGCACGCCGTGACCGGTCTTACCCGCTCCATCTGCCTCGATGGCAGGGCCCATGACATCTGCTGCAGCCAGATCGATATCGGCAATGCCCTGACCGAGATGACCGCGGGCGCCGGCGATGGCCTGGAACAACCCGACGGACGCATCGTGCCGGAGCCCGTGATGGATGTTGCCAATGTCGTCAATACCATTCTTGTGATCGCCGGCATGCCGCTCGATGCCAACATTCCCTTCGTGACGGTCATGGCCAATGCCATGCCGTACATTGGCAGGGGCTGACGGTTGCGCACGCCCGGACGTACTCCCTATACTCGCGACCCACGGACCATCACAACCGGCCGGGGAAACGATCCATGGAACTGACAGGCAGCGGGCTTGCCATCTGGATGTTTTGCGGCTTTCTGCTTGCCGCCATCCTGGCAATGCTGTGCCGCGGGTTCGGCAAGGCCACGGAAATGAACACCGAGTTCCTGGCCAACATGGGGTTCTTCTGGTCGATTCTTCCCGTGGGCATCTTCGGGGCCAGCGGCTACTTTCCGTTCCTGGACATCAGTGACCTGGCACCCTTCGCCTACGTTCTCGGCGTTGTTCCGCTGGCCATCATCATGACGCAGCGGACCTCCCCCGATCACGCGCCGCCGATCTTCGGCCACGACAAGCAGGGCCGGGCCGCCCTCTTTGCCTGCACTCCGCACGAGGTGCTCACCACCCTGCTCTATGCCCTCCTGGCATTCATGGTGTGCACCATCTTCCTGTGGGACGAACTCTATCGCTGATCCGGTTCTTTCGAGCGGATGTTGACTTTGCAGGGGTGCGCACTATAACGCTGCCCAGCCATGGCGGCAGGGCGAAGACTGGCGGAAACGACGATGTATGCAGTCATCCAGACCGGCGGCAAACAGTACCGGGTGGAACCTGAGGGCGTTCTCAGTGTGGAGCGTCTCGATGGCAACCCGGGCGATATTGTCGAGTTCACGAAAGTCCTGATGGTCGGCAGCGAGGAAGCGATCGACACGAAGGCCGCCGGCGCGTGTGTGAAGGCCGAGATCCTGGAACACAAGCGTCAGGCCAAGATTCTCGTCTTCAAGAAGAAGCGCCGGAAGAAGTACCGTCGACGCGCCGGCCACCGCCAGCAACAGACCGTCGTCCGGGTGAGGGAGATCCTCGACAGCGCCTCCGGCGGCGATGCCTGATGAGGAAGGATTGATCCATGGCCCACAAGAAGGCAGGCGGCAGTTCACGCAACGGGCGTGATTCCCCCGGACAAAGGCTCGGCGTCAAGAAGTTCGGCGGCGAGAACGTGATTCCCGGCAACATCATCATGCGCCAGCGCGGCACCCGGTTCCATCCGGGTTCCAATGTCGGGATGGGCAAGGACCACACGCTCTTCGCCACGTCACCCGGCACCGTGCAGTTCCGCCGTGCGGGGCGCACCCGGACCTACATCGACGTCATTGCGCCCGCACTTGCTGCGGAGTAGGGCTTCGATGCCTGGCCTGGATTGCCGGCATGAAGTTTCTCGATGAAGCGAAAATCTGTCTGAAGAGCGGTGACGGCGGCAGGGGGGCCGTGAGTTTCCGCCGCGAGAAACATGTCGAGTTTGGCGGACCTGACGGCGGTGACGGCGGACGCGGTGGCGATGTTGTCCTTGCCTGTGTCGAAGGCCTCAACACGCTGATCGACTTTCGTTACCGCCAGCACTTCCGGGCGCGGACCGGCATGCCCGGTGGCGGCAGCCAGCGCACCGGCGCCAGTGCCAGCGACATTGTCATCAATCTGCCGCCCGGTACCGAGGTTCTAGCCGAGGACAGGAAGACGATCCTCGCGGACCTGACACGTCCTGGGGAACGGATGGTTCTGCTTTGCGGAGGCATCGGCGGCCGCGGCAACGCCCGGTTCAAGTCGTCGACCAACCGTGCGCCGCGGATTGCCCAGCCGGGGCGACCGGGAGAGGAAATGTGGGTATGGCTGCGCCTCAAGCTCATCGCCGACATCGGCATGGTTGGCCTTCCCAACGCCGGCAAGTCGACTCTGCTCTCGGTGGTCACACGGGCCCATCCGAAGATCGCCGACTATCCCTTCACCACGCTCCATCCCCACCTCGGCAAGGTCGAGCGGGACGATGACGGCTTCGTCCTTGCCGATCTCCCCGGTCTCATCGAGGGGGCGCACAAGGGGACGGGTCTCGGAGACCGCTTCCTCGGTCATGCGGAACGGTGCGCGGCCCTGTTGCACCTCGTGGACGGCACAACCGGCGACCCGGCCGGCGACTTCCTGACGGTGCGCCACGAGATCGACTCCTACGGCCATGACCTTGCCGCACGCGACGTCGTGCCGGTTCTCACCAAGATCGACGCCCTCCAGGAGGGCGACAGGCGCCAGGCCCTGGGGCAGCTCTCGAGCGCCGCAGGCTGCCCTGCCCATGCCATTTCGGCAGTCACAGGCGAAGGCGTGCCGGAACTCCTGCGGTTGCTGGCGGGACTTGCCCGGCAGCCCCGCAGCGGCTGAGGACCGGCGTTCCGTGCCCCGTCTGGACCAGGCCCGCAGGATCGTCATCAAGATCGGGTCGTCACTGCTCGTCGACGAGCATGACGGGCGGATCCGGCGGTCGTGGCTCCATTCCCTGGCCGACGACATCACCGTGATGCGCCATGCCGGCTGCGAGGTGGTGATCGTCACCTCCGGCGCCATCGCCATCGGCCGGCGCCACCTCGATCTCCCCCCGGGACCCTTGCGTCTCGATGACAGCCAGGCGGCTGCGGCGGCCGGACAGGCACGGCTGGTACACGCCTACCAGGAAGCTCTTGGCCGTCACGACGCGGGCACAGCCCAGCTCCTGCTGACACTCGACGATACCGAGGATCGCCGACGCTACATCAATGCCTTGAACACGCTCAACCGTCTCCTCAAGTACGGCGTGGTCCCGGTCATCAACGAGAACGACACCATCGCCACCCACGAGATCAGGTTCGGCGACAACGACAGGCTGTCGGCTCGCGTCGCCATGATGGCAAGCGCCGATATCCTCGTCCTGCTGTCGGATGTCGACGGTCTCTACGAGAGGGATCCGAAGGACGATCCCGGGGCGTCTCTGGTCGATGAGGTCAACGCGATCACACCCCGCATCGAGGCCATGGCGGGTCGGGTCCGCACCGGCGACTCCTCGGGGGGCATGAAGACCAAGCTCATCGCCGCAGGCATTGCGATGACGGCGGGCTGCCACATGGTGATCTCCAACGGCCACATCCAGCATCCCCTCAACGCCATTCTCGAAGGACGACCCTGCACGTGGTTCATCGCCAGGGACAACCCCGCCGGCGCCCGCAAACGCTGGATTGCCGGATCTCTCAAGCCCTCCGGAACCATCACGGTGGACGCCGGGGCCCACGCCGCCCTCAATCGCGGCCGCAGCCTGTTGCCGGCCGGCGTGACCGGTGTCGCCGGTTCCTTCCGCAAGGGTGATGCCGTCATTGTCGAGGACCCCGACGGAGTCGAGATCGCCCGCGGACTCATCGCCTACTCCCGGGACGACGCCGAATCCATAGCCGGTCAGAAAAGCAGTGAAATCGAGCGGCTCCTGGGCTATCGAGGGCGCGAGGAACTGATCCACAGGGACGATCTGGTGCTGTCATGACCCGTGCTGCCGGACGCGAGGACGCACGTTCCATCGCGGACATGATGGAGGATCTTGGACAGGCGGCCCGCCGGGCTGCCGGTGCCCTGGCCCATGCGCCGGATGCGCACAAGCGCCGTGCCCTCGAGCGTGCAGCCACCTGCCTGCGGGACGATCGCGACACCATTCTTGCCGCGAACATCATCGATCTCGAGAACGCCCGGGCGTCGAATGTGTCGGCACCGATGCTCGAGCGCCTCACTCTCGATCACGCCAGGATCGAGTCCATGGCCGGCGCCCTCGACGCCATCGCGCTCCTCGACGATCCGGTGGGGCGTGAACAGGCCCGCTGGAGTCGTCCCAACGGCCTTGATGTGGCGCGGGTGTCCGTTCCACTCGGCGTGATCGGAATCATCTATGAGTCGCGCCCCAACGTCACGGCGGACGCCGGGGCGCTCTGTCTCAAGTCCGGTAATGCCGCCATCCTGCGCGGCGGCTCGGAGAGCGCTGCCACGTCACGGGTCATTGCCGGATGCCTGCGAGAGGGACTCGCGGCAGCCGGCCTTCCCGAAGATGCCATCCAGATGGTGCCGGTCACCGATCGTGCAGCCGTGGGCGAGATGCTCACCATGACCCGCTGGATCGACGTCATCGTGCCACGCGGCGGCCCCTCGCTCGTGGAGCGGGTGCAGCGCGAGAGCCGTGTTCCCGTGCTCGCCCATCTCGTCGGGCTCTGCCATGTCTACGTGGATGCCGATGCCGATCTCGACATGGCCTGCGACATCGCCATCAATGCCAAGATGCGGCGGACCAGCATCTGCGGTGCCGCAGAAACGCTGCTGCTCGACCACTCTCTGGGGACCGTGAGGAGACGGACCATTGTCCAGGCCCTCCTCGACCATGGATGCGAGGTCCGCGGTGACCGCTCCACCGAACCACTCGATCCCAGGGTGAAGCCGGCCTGCGCCAATGACTGGTCAACGGAGTACCTCGATGCGGTGATCTCGGTCGCCTCCGTGGACGGGGTCACCGGCGCCCTCGACCATATCGCCCGTCACGGTTCGGAACACACCGATGCCATCGTCACGAACAACGAGACTGTCGCCGAGCACTTTCTCGCCCGCACCCCCAGCGCCATCGCCATGTGGAATACGTCGACACAGTTTGCCGACGGCGGCGAGTTCGGCATGGGAGCTGAAATCGGCATTTCAACCAACAGGCTGCATGCACGGGGACCGGTGGGTGTCGAGCAGCTCACCACCATGAAGTACATCGTGCGCGGCAGTGGACAGACCCGACCCTGACCCATCCGATACCCCATGCCCGCCGCGGCCGACGCATCGGCCTTCTCGGTGGTTCATTCAATCCCGCTCACGAGGGGCATGTCTTTGTCAGTCACGTCGCCCGGCAACAGTTGGGCCTCGATGAGGTCTGGTGGCTGGTGGCGCCGCACAATCCTCTCAAGCCCGTCCATGGCATGCTGTCCTTTCCCGAGCGGCTGGACAGGGCCCGGGCCTTTGCGAAAGGGGAGGAGATCTCGGTGACCGGCCTTGAGGCCGGTCTAGGAACACACTTCACGGTCGACACCGTCACCTGCCTCAAGCGCCGGCTTCCGCTCTGTCGGTTCGTCTGGCTCATGGGTGCCGACAACCTTGCCGGGATCCACCTGTGGAAACACTGGGAGCGACTCTTCGCCATGATCCCCATTGCAGTGTTCGAGCGGGCTCCCTATTCTCTGACAAGTCTGACAGGCAGGGCAGCCATACGCTACCGACGTTGCCGCATACAGGGACACCAGGCGAGATCCCTGGTCTTGAGGAAGCCACCGGTCTGGGCGCTCATTGTCGGCCACAGACATGATGCCTCGGCAACGGCCATCAGATCCGGCGACATGCGTTTCGCCTTCGCCGGGAAAGTCAACCGTGACATGAGCAAGGGGGGATTCATCCATTCCTCATGAAACCGCTTCCAGGGATGAGGACCTGGACCTCGTCGCCGTGACGACGAAGGTGCTGGAAGATGGCAAGGCAGATGACGTTGTGGTCATCGACCTTGCCGGGAAGACCACGTTCGCCGACTCCATGATCGTGTGTGGCGGGCAGACCCGAAGACAGGTTGCCGCCCTGGCCGACAGGGTCGCCAGAGCTCTCAAGGGTCATGGGCGACGTATCACCAGCATGGAAGGATACGATCCCGGCGACTGGATCCTGATCGACCTGGGCGACGTGATCGTCCACATATTCCACAATGACCTGCGCAGTCTCTACAACCTGGAGCGGATGTGGGCGATGCCCGCTCCACTACCCGCAGAAGCCACTGCCTGACGACGCCGGTCGGCTCTGACGAGGGTCGATTTATGTCCGCAATCATCGCCCGGCCGCTGGTTCTTTGCATCCTTGACGGCTGGGGAATTGCCGGGGCCGGTCCGGGCAATGCCATCAGCCAGGCGACAACGCCCACCTGGCGGGCGATCGCCGGGTCCCATCCCATGACGACACTCGCCACCTCCGGTGAAGCCGTCGGACTACCGTGCGGCCAGATGGGCAATTCGGAAGTCGGCCATCTCACCATGGGCGCGGGCCGCATCGTCCAGCAGAACCTGCCGCGTATTGACGCTGCCGTCCGGGACGGATCCCTGGCCCGCAATCGGGTTCTGGGAGACCTCACGCGAGCCCTCGTCCACAGTCGGGGCGTGTGCCATCTCGCCGGCCTGCTGTCGCCCGGTGGCGTCCACAGTCATCAGGACCACATGGCAGCCATCGCCAACGTGCTCCATGCTCACGGGATCGACGTGGTCGTCCACGCCTTCCTCGATGGTCGCGATACCCCGCCATCCAGCGCCATCTCCTTTCTTGAGCGCTTTGCCGCTGCCGCACCCCATGCCCGCATCGTGACACTGGCGGGACGTTATTACGCCATGGACCGGGACCGGCGCTGGCAACGGGTGAAACGGGCCTGGGCCGCCATGATCAGGGGAGAGGGCGCGCAATTCGACACGGTGGACGAGGCCATGGACAATGCCCGGGCGACGGCGTTGACCGACGAGTTCGTCACACCCGCCGTCATCGGCGCCTATGCCGGCATGCGTGATGGCGATGGCCTCATCGTGGCGAATTTCCGTGCCGACAGGGCGCGGCAGATCACGGCCGCCCTCATCGATCCCGCCTTCACCGGTTTCGACAGAGACAGGAAACCACGGTTTGCCGGATGTGCCGGCATGGTTCCCTATGCCGCCAACCTCGTCCGCCTCCTTCCGGCGATGTTCCCGGCCGTGGAGGCGAAGCGGAGTTTCGGCAGCCTGGTTGCCGATGCCGGCATGCGCCAGCTGCGTATCGCGGAGACCGAAAAGTATGCCCACGTCACGTACTTCTTCAACGGCGGGCGAGAGCATGCCTTTCCGGCGGAGGAACGTATTCTCGTTCCCTCGCCGGATGTGGCCACATACGACCTCAAGCCCGAAATGGCAGCATTCGAGGTCACCGAACGGTTGGTGTCGGCCGTGCGCGACAACACCTTCGATGTCGTGATCTGCAACCTCGCCAATCCCGACATGGTTGGCCATACCGGGGTCTTTCCGGCGGCCGTCAAGGCGGTGGAAGCCGTTGACCAGTGTCTTGGCGTCATGGCGGATGCCGTTGCCGACACGGGAGGCAGCCTTGTGGTCACCGCCGATCACGGCAACATCGAGACCATGCTGGACCCTAACGGTGGCCCGCACACCGCCCACACGACCAACCCTGTACCCCTTGCCCTGGTCCATGGGCCGCCTGACCGGTGGCTTCGCGAGGGGTCCCTTCAGGATCTCGCGCCCACCCTGCTCCATCTCCTCGACCTCGCACAGCCAGAAGAGATGTCCGGGCGATCGCTGCTCTCGATGCATCCATGAATCGTTCATGCCGGATACTCCTGCTGCTCACGGCGGGTCTCCTCGTTCACACGCCCGTTGCGGGTGACGACGACCTCGAGACCCTGATCTCCACGAGCGGTGGCGTTCAGGCCCCGGATCCGGCACCTTCGGCGAAGGACCTCGAAACCCTGCGCATGACGCTGCTGTCGGGTGAATCCGAAAGGCGTCGCCTTGCCGACATCCTCGAGGCGACACAGGCGGATCTCGACGACGTCGATCACCGGATCAATGCCGGACTGAAACGTCTCGAACCCCATCGTGCAGCCTGGGGCACCCGTGTCAGCGTCCTCCACCGGATTTCCGGCATCCCTCCCGGCGTGGTCATCGCGATGCCTGCTCCGTTGTCCCTCGTGCACCGTTCCTCGGTTGTCGCCCATGCGCTCATGGCCGGCATCGAACAGCACATGAAGGACATGGCAGGGCGGTTCGACGAGTTGGGCGCGCTCGACACCATCCGCGATGGACTGGAGTCGGTCCGACTCGACGCACTCGGGAAACTGCGAGCCATCAAGGTGGAGACCGGCACCGCAAGCGAACGTGTCCGCGAGATCCTGGCGCCGCTGACAGTCGAGCGGAAGCCCGTGATCGAGACACCGGCAACACTGACGTCGTTTCTCTATCGTCTCGCCGCAGGATCGATGACACAGGCGTCCATTGACAACACCCTGACGCAGGACATCCGCAGGGCACTGATGGTGACGGGCGTCGAATCCCGCAAGGGCGCCCTGCCCTACCCGGCACGCGGCATGGCTGAAGGACGCCGCAGGCTCCAGATCGCCACGGCGCCGGCGGAACCGGTCATCACGCCCTTCGATGGCGTCGTCCTCTATTCGGGCTCCTTCGCCGGCGAGGGCCCAATTCTCGTCATCGATCACGGTGACAACTACCAGACGGTTCTCCTCGGCTTCGGCCACGGCGCCGTTGGAACCGGCGAGTGGCTGGTGGCCGGACAGCCCGTCGGCGTCATGGCGGCGGATGACACCGAGGAGCGAATCCTCTATGTAGAATTCCGCTACAAGGGGATTCCTGTGAATGCCCCGGACTGGCTGACTGCGGACTTCATCGAAGAGAGCGATCAATGAAACGAACGATGTCCCTGGCGATCGTGCTTGGACTTTTCGTCCTTCAGGGTCCGGGGCATGCGACGGCAGCCGGTGACGACACGTGGCGCGCCCTCGATCTCTTTGGCGACGTGTTCGAGCGTCTGCGTTCCGACTACGTCGAGGAAGTCTCCGATTCCGATCTGATCGAAGCCGCCATCGAGGGCATGCTGGGCTCCCTTGATCCCCATTCGAGCTACTACTCGCCCGATGCCTATGCGGAAGCTCAGGTCCAGACCACAGGGGAGTTTGGCGGACTCGGGATCGAGGTCACCATGGAAAACGGCTTCGTCAAGGTCGTGGCGCCGATCGACGACACGCCGGCGCAGCGCGCCGGTATCAAGGCGGGCGATTTCGTGACCCATCTTGACGATGAACCCCTGCTCGGTCTCACTCTCAACGAAGCGGTGGAAAGGCTGCGTGGTCCACCCGATTCCGAGATCAGGCTCACCGTCGCCCGTGAGGGAGCAGACGAGCCCATCACGTTCACCATCACTCGTGCCATCATCACCATCCAGTCGGTGCGGTGGCGTCTCGAGAAGAAGGTCGGCTACCTGCGCATCACGTCGTTCACCCAGCAGACCGAGGGCGGCGTTGACGACGCCATGGAGGCCATCGCGGATGCCGCGGCCGGCGACCTTCAGGGAATCGTCCTGGATCTGCGCAACAACCCCGGAGGCCTGCTCGACCAGGCCATCTCCGTCGCGGACTCCTTCCTTGACCAGGGGGAAATCGTCTCGACCCGTGGCCGACAGGAGGGCGATGCGCAGCGCTTTCACTCAGCGAGCGGCGATCTTGCGGAAGGGCTGCCGATGGTCGTGCTGATCAACGGCGGGTCCGCCTCCGGCTCGGAAATCGTCGCCGGCGCCCTGCAGGACCACCGCAGGGCCATCATCATGGGAACAGCATCGTTCGGAAAGGGATCGGTCCAGTCGTTCATGCCCCTGGCCAGTGGCGGCGCCATGCGCCTTACGACCGCCCGCTACTACACGCCTTCGGGCAAGTCGATCCAGGGGACAGGCATTTCACCGGACATCGTCGTCGAGGAAGCGGTCATCCAGTCCAGTGACGTGGAACGCCGTGGCGAGGCCGATTTCGTCAACAGCCTCGACGCCGGAAACGCCGTCCCCGCCGAAGACGAGGATGCCTCCTTCCGGCGCAGCGAGCAGGCCCTGGAGGACTACCAGCTGAGCCGGGCGCTCGATCTCATCGAAGGCATCGCGCTGGCGTCACGATGACACCCCCGAACCCGCGCCTGCCATGGCGGGAAGGCGTAGGTATCGTTCTCCTCAACGACGCCGGCCTGGTCCTTGTTGGCGAAAGACTCGACCGACCCGGTGTCTGGCAGATGCCCCAGGGTGGAATCGACGAGGGAGAGGAAGCCGTCGCGGCTGCCTTGCGTGAACTCGCCGAGGAAACCGGAATCCGTTCTGTCACGGTGCTTCGCGCGACCCCCGAACCGCTTACGTACGACCTGCCGGCGGAACTCGTCGGCCGGACCTGGAATGGGCGTTATCGCGGCCAGAGACAGGTGTGGTTCGCCATGCGCTTCGACGGCACGGACGACACCATCGACATCCACAGCACCGATCATCCCGAATTCCGCGCCTGGCGTTGGATGCACGCCGGAGCCATCGAGGCCGGCATCGTGGCATTCAAGCGCGAGATGTACCGTGACATCTTCGCCGCCTTCGCCGACCTCCTCGATCAGTAGGCAGGAGCCTGACGCAGGAGACGCTGGCGGCGCCAGTCGAAGAGACGGCAGACGACCCATGCGATCAGGGCGGCCAGACGGCTCTTCGGTCTAAGCCCCATGGCCTTGGTGGTCATGTTGACCGCCAGACGAATGTGGTTCCGCCGGTAATGCGGCAGAGCCCTGCTGCCGTAGGCCGCAGCGCAGGCCTTCCGGTTGTAGGGCTCCGGTACATCGTTGGCGATGTAGTAGGCGAAGGCGAGTTCGTCGTCCTCCGACTCGGCGAGCCGGGACACGGCGACACGGACCCGCGTCAGGAGATTGGGGTTGTCGATCGTCCGGTACCGTTTCATGTGGTCGTAGAACAACTTGTAGTGACGGAATTCGTCAGCCGCAATCTTCCTGAAAATCTGTCTCAGGGCGGGCTCCTGCGTCGCATCGGCAAGGGCCGTGTAGTAGGACGACGTCCCGACCTCGACGATGCAGCGGGCGACCAGTTCGCTGAAACGCGAGCCACGCACCGAGTGTTCCAGACTGAGATCGACCTGGCTGTATTCGGATCTGAACCGCTCCCGGGCCGCCTCGAAATCCCAGTCAGGATCGACCATGGTTGCCCAACGCCCCAGGGCGACGCCATGGCGTACCTCTTCCGAGGCCCAGACTCCCGCGGCGGCGACAAAGTCATCGTCGCCGGCAAAGATGTTCGCAAGATACCGACCGTAGAGATCGCCGTTGTACTCGACCAGCGACGCAGCCTTGACGATGCGAACCATGTCGGGATCGACACTGGACCGATCGAAGGCTTGCCAGTCGATATCGTCAAGATCCCAGTGGTTCATGACCTGCCCTGCGGGTGCACCCCTCCTGGCCCCAGAAGGTCCTTCAAGAGATGTGCCATAGTATACATGAGACCGGGGAGCGCTCACAAGATCGCCATTGCGGCGGTGCTGAAGGAGCACCCGATTGCAGGCAAGCAGGAAAGCGCACATGGGTGAACTTGTCGACTGGCATACACACGCCTTTCTGGCGGAGCATCGCACTGACGAGGACCGGGCCCTTCAGTCCCTGCGCAACGTCCTTGGTGACGGCAAGGCAGATCCCGACCTCCTGTCGCAGGCGGTCGATGAAGCAGGGGTGGCCCGCTTCGTTGTCGTCGCCCTGCCCAGACATGCCGGCAACCACACGCCTTCCACGTTCATTGCCGACGTCGTCGGCCGCCACCCGGGACGGGCGATCGGTTTCTGTTCGGTCCATCCCGACGACGCCGATGCCGGTGATGACTTCGAGTCGGCGCTGGCACTGGGGCTCAAGGGGCTGAAACTCTCGCCGACCTACCAGGCGATGGACCCCAGAAGTCCAGCCTGCGGGCGGCTATACGAAATCGCATGTCACCATGACGTGCCGGTGATGTTTCACTGCGGAGGCGCCTATACGGGCAGCCTCGAATTCGCGGATCCGTGCCTGCTCGACCGTGTCGCCATGGACTTTCCCCACCTGAAGATCATCGTCGCCCACTTCGGACAGCCGTACATGGAGCAGACGGCCATCCTGATGCGCAAGAACGACAACATCTTCGCCGATCTCTCGGCGCGCTATCACAGACCCTGGCAGCTCTACAACGGCCTCATGATTGCCCGGGAGTACGGGGTCACCGGCCGCCTTCTCTTCGGTTCCGACTTTCCGGTCCGTCGTCCGTCCGTCGCCGTCGCCGAATTCCGCGCCATCAACCGGTGGGGTGAAGGGCTGGTGATGCCGAAGATTCCCGATGCCCTCATCGAGGAGATCCTCCATGAGCGGCCCCTCGATCTTCTGGGCATCACCCTGAGATGAGTCCCGTCACCGTCATCACCGGTTTCCTCGGCAGCGGAAAGACGACGCTCATCAACGCCCTCGTCAGGCATCCGGCCATGGCCGGGAGCGCCGTCATCGTCAACGAGTTTGGCGAGACCGGTATCGACCACCTTCTCATCGAACATCTTGACGAGGCGACCATGCTGGTCGGAGCCGGCTGCCTGTGTTGCGAGGTGCGCGAGGATGTGGTGGTCGCCATCATGCGACTTTTCGACAGCCACGCCCCGAACCACATCCTCATCGAGACCAGCGGTCTTGCCGATCCCGCACCCCTGGTCCACACACTGCTTCATGACGAGAGGATCAAACACCAGGTGAGGCCTGCGGGCATCTTGGCCACCGTGGATGCGCTGGCCGGTGAGCGTCCATTCGTCACCGAGGCCGAATGCCAGCGCCAGGCAGCCATCGCCGACACGCTCATCCTCACCAAGACCGATCTTGCCCCCGGAACGGATCGCCTCGAGGCGCGCTTGCGGGCCCTCAATGCCGAAGCCCGCATTCTCGCATCACCGGTGACGCCGGATGACCTTCTGCGCCATGAAGCGGATCCATGGATCGGCGCCAGCCGTTCCACGCGGCACGACAGCGCCATGACCAGTCTGTCGCTCGCCGCACATGAACCGCTCGAGGCCGCTCCACTCATGGACTGGATCGAGAGGCTCATGGCCCGCCAGGGCGACTGTCTCCTGCGATTCAAGGGTCTTGTCGACCTCCTCGGCAGCGACGTGCCGATCGCCATCAATGGCATCGGTCATGTCTTCCACCCCCTTTCGCGCCTCGCCGCGTGGCCACCGGGCATGCGTGGATCGCGCATCGTGCTCATCGGGCGCCATCTCGACACGGCCGCCATCAAGACGGACTTCTCCCGCCTGGCCAACAACGGAGACTGAGGCTCACCAGGCAGGTCCCTTGCCTGCCGCCGATTCCACCATGAGCGACACCGAATGCTGGCGTGCCGGTCCCTGCTTGGCAGCCAGCACGACCGCAATGACATCGGCGTACTACCCGCTCAACGCCTCCTGCCACAACTTGTCATCGCCGATGCGAAGCTCAGGGATATCGACCTGCGCCTCGTTGACGGTCAGCTCGCCCCGAATCGTTTCTCCCGAAGCGTCATAGTCGCAGCTCCGCCGGCTATGCCCGCTTCCACGCAGCCCTGGATGTTCCGGCGCGTCTTCGCCGCGAGGTCATTCAGGAACAGCGCGTTCATGGCGCCCTTCAAGTCGACATGCCGCTCGTTGACCTCACCCTCGGCGAGCGTGACCAGCGTCACATTCGCGAAGCACGGGTACTTGTCGAGGATCGCCATGTACGCCTGGTAGCGGCTCATCGATCGAACGCCTTCGCGCAACGCCGGGGCACAGGATGACGCTCACGCCCGAGATCGCCGCTTCCCGATACGTGTTCTCGATCCGCCAGCCCTCGCGCTTCGCGTACTCGCGGCAGATACAACACGGGTCCTCGACGGAAGCCGCCCGCTGCTGGTCGGACGAATAGCGAGCGTAGAGCGCGCAACGCAGGATCATGGTCTTCTCCTGTCCGGCGACGCGCTTTCAATGTACGCCATCATGGCGCATACGTTCATCGTCATCTTGCACGGAGGACATCTCAATGGCAGAAACAGCCGAGACGAAGCACGAACGGGTCCACTTGCGCCTCGACGCCAGAAGCAAGCGCAAGCTCGAACGTGCGGCAGCCTACGAGGAAACCACCGTCAGCCGATTCGTGCTGCACAACGCCGTAACCGCGGCCGAGCGGGTGATCGAGGCGCGCGAGCGCATCGTGCTCCCGGCGACGGATTGGGACGCCTTCCATGACGCGCTGCTCAACCCGCCCGCGCCGAACGCGGCGCTGAAGCAGGCCGCACGCCGTTACCGCAAGCGTCTCGGTGAGTGATTCGCCGCTGAAGGTCGAGCCGCTCGGTCCACATCACGACCGCGCGTCCTTCTCCTGCGGGGAGCCTTCGCTTGACCACTACATCCGCCGGCAGGCTTCCAAGGACACACGGCGGCGCGTCACGCGGGTCTTCGTTACGCCGGGCATCCCGCCCGAACGGGTCGCCGGCTACTACACGCTGAGCGCGGCCAGCTTCGAGAAGAACAACCTGCCTGCGGAACTCGCCACGCGCCTGCCGCACTATCCCGTGCCGGCGGCTGTGATCGGGCGGCTGGCCGTCGATCTTCGCAGCCAGGGCAGCGGACTCGGCGAGGCTCTGTTGCTCGACGCGATCCATCGGATCGTCCGCGCAGGCGACACACGGCGTCTATGCTGTCATGGTCGATGCGCTGCACGACCGCGCCAGCGCCTTCTATGAACGGTATGGCTTCACGCCCTTCCCGTCGCAGCCTCTGCGACTGCACCTGCCGCTTCGGACCTTCGAGCAACTCGGGTTTTAACCTCCCCGCTGCCGGCCAACACGGCACCGGCGATAGACCCGGAATACGTCGCCAACGCGCGCCCCTTGATAGCCGTCGAATCCCGCGAAGCCGGCCAGCGGAGACCAATGGCGGACTTGCGGCGACAGGGTCGATCTCCCGTGTCCTGGGGCGGCAAGCAGTTTCCTGTGTGTCCGTCCAGGCGACCGGGAAATCCTGCGCCTGGCGTGGCCTACCATCATGGGCTACATCCGACTGGCCACGCATCCCGGCGTGTTCGATGCACCGCTGACACCGCGTGCCGCCATCGACAATGTGTCGCGCCTGACGACGATGCCCCGATGCCGGGTCATCGCCGAACCCGGGGACTTCCTTGCCACCTATCGCGAGATTGCAATCGACGTGGCTGCGCGGGGTAATCTCGTGCCGGGTGTGCACCTTGCAGCCCTGCTGCGTGTCCACGATGTGCGGACCATCTACACCCACGATCGGGACTTCCGAAAGTTTCCCTTCCTCAAAGTGATCGATCCTGTCGCCTGAGTGCGCGACATGTCACGCCGGAGTTCGCAACGCAGGAAGCCGCTCGTATTGCTGGGGCCAGAGCCCCCCTCGCCAACACATGTGACGCCGCGTGGCAAGCGATCAGGAGTCCGGGACGGCCTCGAGCATGGCATTGAGGACCGCGAGTTCATCGCTGACCCGGGTCCGTTCGGCGTCGCCTTCCGCATCGCGCAGGTCGAGTTCGGCGGCCTCGATGCGGGCACGGATATCTCCGGCATCGATGCTTGCCACCATCAGTGCCTTTTCCGCCATCACCGTGCAACGGTCGGGCAGGACCTCGGCAAAACCGCCGGCCACGAAGACCTGGTGCGCCACCTTGCCATCGTCATGGATGTCGATCACGCCGGGACGGATGGTGGAGATGAGCGGCGCGTGATCGGGCAGGACACCGATGTCGCCATCACCTCCGGGTATCACGATCATGTCGAAGGTGTCGGAGACGAGAACGCGCTCCGGGCTGACCAGTTCGAAATTGACCTTGCCGGCCATGGTGTCAGGCCGCTTCCGCTGCCAGCTTCTTGGCCTTCTCCACCGCCGCGTCGATGTTCGAGACCATGTAGAATGCCTGTTCGGGAAGATCGTCGTACCCGCCGTCGACGATGGCCTTGAAGCCCCTGATCGTGTCGTCGAGCTCGACGAAAACCCCCGGCACACCGGTAAACACCTCGGCCACATGGAAGGGCTGGCTGAGGAAACGCTGGATCTTGCGCGCCCGCGCCACCACGAGTTTGTCCTCTTCGGAGAGCTCGTCCATGCCCAGAATGGCGATGATGTCCTGCAGGGAACGGTAGCGCTGCAGGACTTCCTGCACCGAACGCGCCACCCGGTAGTGCTCCTCGCCGATGACCCTGGGATCGAGGATTCGCGAGGTCGAATCGAGGGGATCGACGGCCGGGTAGATTCCCAGTTCGGCGATCTGGCGCGACAGCACGGTGGTCGCATCCAGGTGGGCGAACGATGTCGCTGGTGCCGGGTCGGTGAGATCGTCAGCCGGCACGTAGATCGCCTGGACCGAGGTGATCGATCCCCGGGTGGTTGAGGTGATGCGCTCCTGGAGATTGCCCATCTCCGTGGCCAGCGTGGGCTGATAACCGACCGCCGAGGGAATTCGCCCGAGCAGTGCCGAGACCTCGGAGCCCGCCTGGGTGAAGCGGAAGATGTTGTCGACGAAGAGCAGAACGTCCTGGCCCTCCGCATCGCGGAAGTACTCGGCCAGGGTCAGGCCCGACAAGCCGACACGGGCCCGCGCACCCGGCGGCTCGTTCATCTGCCCGTAGACGAGGGCCGCCTTCGAATTGCCGCCCTCGAGATCGATCACGCCCGACTCGATCATTTCGTGATAGAGATCGTTGCCTTCGCGCGTGCGTTCGCCGACGCCGGCGAAGACAGAGTACCCGCCATGGGCCTTGGCGATATTGTTGATGAGTTCCATGATGATGACGGTCTTGCCGACTCCGGCACCGCCGAAGAGGCCGATCTTGCCGCCCTTGACATAGGGCTCCAGCAGATCGATGACCTTGATTCCGGTCACCAGCACTTCGGCTTCCGTCGACTGGTCCGTCAGTGCCGGTGCTTCCCTGTGGATCGGCAGCGACTCGCTCGCCTCCACGGGCCCGCGTTCATCGATCGGCTCGCCGATCACATTGAGAATGCGACCCAGGGTCTCCGGTCCCACCGGTACCGTGATCGCCTTGCCGGTATCCCTGACATCCTGACCGCGTACCAGCCCCTCGGTGGCATCCATGGCAATGGTGCGCACCGTTTTCTCGCCAAGATGCTGTGCCACCTCGAGAACGAGACGCTTGTCCTGGTTGCTGGTCTCCAGCGCATTCATGATGTTCGGCAAATCGCCATCGAACTGCACATCAACGACCGCGCCCAGAACCTGACTGATGCGACCTGAAGAGTTGGTTGCCATCGAGACTCTCCTCACCCTTGACCGTCTCCTAAAGCGCTTCCGCGCCGGAGACAATTTCCGTGATTTCAGTGGTGATCGCCGCCTGGCGCGTACGATTGTAGACCAGATTGAGACGATCGATCATGTCGCCGGCATTGCGCGTGGCATTGTCCATCGCCGTCATGCGCGCCGCATGTTCAGACGCCTGGCTCTCGAGAAGACCACGAAACACCTGCACGCCGAGATTGCGCGGCAACAGGTGCTCGAGAATGGCGCCCTCGTCCGGCTCGAAGATGTAGACAGCTCCGCCAAGGTCGTCGACCGGCTGGTCCGCCGCCACAGCGGGAATCAGTCCCTGCCAGGTGACAACCTGTGTCATGACCGACTGGAAGCGATTGAAGACGACCGTGCAACAGTCGAACTCACCGGCCTCGAACATGCGCGTGACCCGTTCGGCGGCGTTCCGCGCGGTGTCATAGGAGAAATCCTTGTCGAGGCCCTGCAGGGTATCGATGATCAGGTCCCCGTGATCGCGTCGCAAGAGGTCGCGGCCCTTGCGCCCCAGACAGAGAAGCCTGACCTCCCGGCCCTCCTCGTGGAGTTCGGCAATGCGCTGGCGCACCGACCTCACCACGGACGCATTGAAACCGCCACACAATCCACGGTCGGAAGTGACGACCATGATGAGAGTCACCCTGTCGCTACCGGTGCCGGCGAGCAACCTTGGAGCATCCTCGCGGTTCGCAAAGGCGCCTGCCAGCGATGCCATCATGCGCGCCATGCGTTCCGCATAGGGACGCGCCGCTTCCGCGGACTCCTGAGCGTGGCGCAGTTTGGCGGCGGCGACCATCTTCATCGCGCTCGTGATCTTGCGTGTCGAACGGACGCTGTTGATACGCGTGCGAAGTGCCTTGAGGTTCGCCATGGCCGTTCAGGAACCCTGTTCAGGCCGCGAACGAGCCGGTGAAGTCGTCGAGAAAGGCCTTGAGCTTGCTTGCCGTCTCATCGGAAAGCGCCCCACTCGAGCGGATATCGGCAAGCATGTCGGCGCCCCTGTCGCGCACCGCGGCAAGCATGGCCTGTTCATAGCGTGTGACCGCAGACGGTGCGATACCGTCGAGATAACCGTTCACACCAGCGTAGATGACAACAACCTGGTCCTCCACGGCCATGGGCCTGTACTGATCCTGCTTGAGGAGTTCGGTCAGCCGTTCGCCACGCGCCAGAAGCCTCTGCGTGGAGGCATCGAGATCCGAGGCAAACTGGGCGAAGGCAGCCATTTCTCGGTACTGCGCGAGTTCCAGCTTGATCGATCCGGCAACCTTCTTCATCGCCTTTGTCTGTGCCGCCGAGCCGACCCGCGACACCGAGATGCCGACATTGATGGCCGGGCGGATGCCCTGATAGAACAGTTCCGATTCAAGAAAGATCTGTCCGTCGGTGATCGAGATGACGTTGGTCGGGATGTAAGCCGACACGTCGGACGCCTGGGTTTCGACCACCGGCAGCGCTGTCAGTGATCCGCCACCAAAATCGCTGTTCATCTTGGCCGCCCGTTCGAGCAGCCGCGAATGCAGGTAGAACACGTCGCCCGGATAGGCCTCGCGGCCCGGCGGCCGGCGCAGCAGCAGGGAGACCTGCCTGTAGGAGACGGCCTGCTTCGACAAATCATCGTAGATGACGAGGGCGTGCATGCCGTTGTCACGATAGTATTCGCCAATGGCACAACCGGCGTATGGAGCCAGGAACTGCATGGGCGCCGGATCGGACGCGGTGGCGGCGACGATGGTCGTGTACTCCATGGCGCCGTGATCCTCGAGAGACTTGACGATCTGGGCCACCGTCGAACGCTTCTGTCCGACTGCGACATAGATACAGTAGAGCCTCCGGGACTCGTCGCCCGACTCCCAGTTCTGCTTCTGGTTGATGATGGTATCGACAGCCACAGCCGTCTTTCCGGTCTGCCGGTCGCCAATGATGAGTTCCCGCTGACCGCGGCCAATCGGCACAAGGGCGTCAAGGGCCTTGAGACCGGTCTGCATCGGTTCACCGACCGATTCGCGGGGAATGATGCCCGGCGCCTTGACCTCGATGCGCCGGCGTTCGTCATGTTCGACGGCACCGGCGCCGTCGATCGGCCGGCCCAGCGCATCGACAACGCGTCCGAGAAGGCCCTTGCCCACCGGTACGTCGACAATCGAACCCGTCCTCTTGACGGTGTCGCCCTCGACGATGTCCCGATCGCTGCCAAAGATCACGATGCCGACATTGTCCGTCTCGAGATTGAGCGCCATGCCCTGGATGCCACCAGGGAACTCGACCATCTCGCCGGCCTGCACATTGTCGAGGCCGTAGACACGGGCGATACCGTCGCCCACCGACAGAACCCGGCCGACCTCCGAAACCTCCGCTTCGGCGCCGAAACCGGCAATCTGTTCCCTGATAATGGAAGAAATCTCGGCGGCACGGATATCCATCAGCCGGTCCCCTTCATCGCAAGCTCAAGACGTTGAAGTTTGGTACGTATGGTGCTGTCCATCATGCGCGATCCGATGGTGACCACGAGTCCGCCGATCACGGAAGGATCGACGCTGGATTCGATCGCGACTTCGCCCCTGACAATGCGCCCCAGGGTCGCGCGCAGGCGAGCCAGTTCCCCGTCACTCAGAGGCTGCGCCGATGTCACCTCGGCAGTGGTCTCACCACGCTGCAGGGCGTGGAGACGCAGATAGTCCCCGGCGACGTCCTTCAGGGCATGCAGCCGTCTTGCCTGGGCCAGCACACCTACAGTGTTGCGCACCAGTGTTCCTGAACCCATGGCCTCCAGCACGCCGGCCATGGCGCGGCCCTGTTCATCACGGGAAAGCAGCGGGCTTGCGACGAGACGGCGAAGGTCGGGCGACTCCTCGAGTGCGCGCATGATCGCGCGCAGATCGTCGGCCACCCGATCGAGTTCTCCTGCCTCCTCGGCAAGCTCGTAGAGTGCCCGTGCGTAACGTCCCGAAAGACCGGTCACTGCATGGTTGTCGGAGGCCAAACCCGTCAGCCCTCATCCAATCAGACAGGAAGTGGGTGCTCCCGGAACATGCCGGGGCTTTCGCCCCGTTGTGGGCGGGAAGCGGGCGATGAGGTAGCACAGCAGGACTCCGGGCGCAAGACGGATTGCAGCGGCGAGACGCCTCCGCGTGCCCAGTGTGCCGACCCCTGCCCCGCGGACGTTCGTGACGAGGCAGCCTACATGAAACTCTGCGGATCGACATCGATCTGGAGCCTGAGGTCGCCTGTCAGGCGAATCGGATCGAGCCACATGCGCAGGGCGTGCTGCAGCGGCGCTTCCGCGGACGCCTTGACCAGAAGGCGCCAGCGGTGGCGGCCGCGCAGGATGGCGAGCGGCGCCGGCGCCGGACCGAATGTCCGGATATCCGGGGTCGACGGCGCCTTGCGGGCGAGAAAGAGGGCAAGGGAGCGTACATCACTCTCCCGGGTACCAGACACGATGATGCCTGCCAGACGACCATAGGGCGGCATGCCGCCTTTCTTGCGCTCCCGTTTCTCGCGCTCGATAAAGGCGTCTCGCGCGCCGGTTTCCAGGGCATGCATCACGGGATGAGCAGGATCCCAGGTCTGGAGGACCGCCTCCCCTGGGCGCTCTTCGCGTCCGGCCCGGCCGGCCACCTGGTGAAGCAGCTGCCAGGTGCGCTCCATCGCCCTTGGATCACCGCCATGAAGGCCGAGGTCGGCGTCGACAACGCCGACCAGCGTCAGCAATGGGAAGTGATGGCCCTTGGCGGCAATCTGCGTGCCGATGAGGATATCGAGGCCACCGCTCTCGATCCGTCTGACCAGTTCGGCCACGGCATGGGGTCCAGCAAGGGTATCAGATGTCATCACCTCCCGGCGGGCATCGGGAAACCGGCGCGCCACCTCCTCATCGAGGCGTTCAACGCCAGGCCCGCACGCCACGAGGCAATCGGACTGCTCGCAAACAGGACATGTCTGTGGCCGGGGTATCCAGCGGCCGCAGTGATGGCACTGCAGCCGCGCAAGATACCGGTGTTCCACCAGCCACGCGGTGCAGTCCGGGCAGGAGAACCGGTGGCCGCAAGCCCGGCAAAGCGTCAGGGGCGCGTAGCCGCGGCGGTTGAGGAAGAGAAGCGTCTGCTCGCCGGCTTCGAGACGCGCCCTCATTGCCCGGACAAGCGGTCCCGAAAGCCAGCTGTCCCGCGCCATCCCGGCCGTGGTCATGTCGACGGTGCGGATATCCGGCAACAGGGCTCCGGCATGGCGCGCCTTGAGTTCCACACGCCTGAAGCGACCCCGATCCACATTGACGAGTGTTTCCATGGAGGGCGTCGCCGAACACAGGATGATCGGGATGGTCTCCAGATGAGCCCGCACGATTGCCATGTCCCGGGCGTGATAACAGACACCGTCCTCCTGCTTGTAGGAACTGTCGTGTTCCTCGTCGACCACGATCAGTCCGAGATCCCGAAATGGCAGGAAGAGGGCAGAGCGGGCGCCGACAACGATGCGCACGTCTCCGGTTGCCGCACCCCGCCACACCGGATGACGCCGCGAACGCGGCACATCGGAGTGCCAGATGGCGGGCGGCGCCTGGAAGCGTTCCTCGAAGCGGTTCAGGAACTGGGCACTCAGCGCAATCTCCGGCAGCAGTACCAGCACCTGGCGTCCCGCTTCCAGCACCCTTGCGATGGCGTCGAAGTAGACTTCTGTCTTGCCCGATCCGGTGACCCCTTCAAGGAGGGTCGGTGCGAAGGTATTGCTCTCGAGCGTTGATGCAAGGCCTGCGGCCGCCGTCCTCTGATCGGCCCTGAGTCTCGGTCCCGGCGCCCCGGGATCGGGAGGAGCATAGACGGGCGCCGGGGGCACGAGGACCGAATCGAGGCTGCCTGCCTCGACGAGTCCCTTGAGCACGGCCACGCTCACCCCGGCTTCGGCTGCCAGATCCCCGACCGGCCGTGTCGAACCGTCAGCCAGCAGGGAAAGGACACGCTGGCGCTGCGGGGTGATTCTCTCGGGCGGCGCCCCGGCAAGACGCAGTGCCCGACGCCCTGGCGGTGGTTCGAGCGCCTCGCGTGAGCGCAGGACCATGCGCAGAACGATTCCTTCGGCGTTGACCGTGTAGCGGGCCACCCAGGTGATGAACCCGAGGAGGGATTGCTTGAGAGGCGGCACGTCCCATGCGCCTGCGAGCGGCCGCAGGCGGGCCCGCTCGACACCGGGACTCTCGCGTCCCCACACGACACCGGTGACAATCCTCTTTCCAAGCGGAGCACGTACAATGGCGCCGATGGGCGCCGCGACACCCTCCGGAACATGGTAGTCGTAGGGTCCGGGCACCGGCAGAGGCAGGAGGACCTGGACAGTGTCCCCGGCTGTAGCGTCCTTGTCGGCCATCCGCTACACTCTGCCAGAGGACGGCGACAGGTTGAAACACCTGTCGTCGGGCCCGATGCCCGTTTCAGACAGTGAAGGTGGACCGGCATGCAGTTCTTTGTCGATACGGCTGATGTGGACGAGATTCGCGATCTCGCCGCTACCGGCATGGTGGACGGTGTGACCACCAACCCATCACTCATCGCCAGGACCGGCCGCCACTTCAGGGAGGTCATCGAGGACATCTGCACGGTGACGAGTGGCCCGGTGAGTGTCGAGGTCACAGCCACGGACTTCGAGTCCATGCTGATCGAGGGACAGGAGCTTGCCCGTCTCGCGCCCAACATCACGGTCAAGGTGCCCTTGACCTGGGACGGGCTCAAGACGTGCAAGGCGCTGAACGATGACGGAACGCCGGTCAATGTCACGCTGTGCTTTTCCGTCAATCAGGCCCTGCTCGCTGCCAAGGCGGGGGCGGCCTTCATCTCTCCCTTCGTCGGCCGACTCGACGATGTCGGTCACGGGGGAATGGAACTCATCGACGAAATTCGCGATGTCTATGACAACTATCCCGATCTCGACACACGCATCCTCGTCGCATCGATCCGTTCGCCGGGTCACCTGCGTCAGGCAGCCCTTTCCGGCGCCGACGTCGCCACCCTTCCGCCTGACGTCCTGCGCCGACTGGTGGATCATCCGCTGACCTCCAGGGGCCTCGAGGCCTTCCTGGCGGACTGGAAGAAGACGGGTCAGACCATCCTCAGTGACCCCTGACCCATGGGGAACCGGATGACGCTGGTACAGCACACCGCACATCCTGATCCCGCTAGTGCTGCCGGCGGCGAGGTGGCGGGACTGGCGGCAGCCTGGCTCGAGCAACTGGCCTCCGAGCGCCGCCTCGCCCACAACACTGTCCTTGCCTACCACCGTGATCTCACGGAGTTCCTCGCCTTCATGGCCGACCACCGTGGCGAGGCCATGCGCCTTTCCACACTGGGCTCCCTTGACCAGGGAGACCTGCGATCGTGGCTCGCCAGCCGGGTTGCGCGCGGTCTCGCGCGAACATCGACAGCGCGCGCCCTGTCAGCGGTGAAGAGTTTCTTCCAGTACCTCGACCGCCAGGGACTGGTTTCCAATCCGGTGGTTCACAAGGCACGGGCTTCGAAAGTGCCGCGGCAGGTGCCACGACCCCTGACCATGGACGAGGCCACGGATGTGCTGGCCTGCGCCGAGGAGTCGGCGACATCGGTCTGGACGGGCAAGCGCGACCTCGCCCTCATGATGATACTCTACGGCGGCGGTCTGAGACTGGGGGAGGCGCTGGCTCTCGATGTCCGGGACATCACCGGCAGCGAGACCCTGCGGGTCGTCGGCAAGGGAAACAAGGCGCGCATGGTGCCGTTGCTGACCCGGGTCAGGGAGGCGTTGCTGGAATACCTGCGTCATCGCCCCGACGCCGCACCGCCTGCAAGCCCCCTCTTCATCGGCGCCCGCGGTGGCAGGCTCAATCCCGGCGTGGTCCAGAAGCGATTCCGCGCACTGCGGGGGCGCCTCGGTCTTCCGGCAACCGCAACTCCCCATGCCATGCGCCACAGCTTCGCCACCCACCTTCTCGGAAACGGCGTCGATCTGAGGACCATCCAGGAACTGCTCGGCCATGCCAGCCTGACCACGACCCAGCGCTACACCCGCATCGATGCCGGCGGCCTCCTCGAGGTCTACCAGAAGGCCCACCCGCGGGCCTGAACGGACGAACCGCGGTCACCGTGCACCCGCATCGCGGTTTGGGCTATAGACAGGTGGAAGACCGAGAGCGGGCTCGGCCACTTGACGGTGCCGGAGCGAGGGCCTATCTTTCCTCGCGAGGCGCAAGTTCGTCTTGCTCTCTTTCCGAGGCCCGCGTTCCGGCGCGGGCTTTCGTGTTTCTGGGGGCCGGAGGGTGACGCTTTTCGCCTATCTCGACGAGTTCGGGCACATCGGACCGTATGTCGGTCGCCAGCACCCCAGATACAGGGAGAGCCCGGTGTTCGGGCTGGCGGGCTTCGTGCTTCCGGCAGAAGCGGTGCGCGGCTTCGGAACCTGGTTCTTCCAGCGCAAGTGCGAGCTGCTCGCCTTCGATATCGAGCGGTCGGGAGAGCACCCCGCGCTGTGGGAGAAGAAGGGGGCAGGCCTCTACACGCTGACCAACGTGACGCGGTATCCCGAACTTCGAAGGTTCACCAACCGGCTGTTCAACAAGATCGAGCGGCTTGGCGGCTTCGTATTCTATGTCGGCGTAAGGAAGACGGCGGCGTCACCATCTCATCGAACCGCCCTTCCATCTGGAGAGCCACCGCTATCAGACCATCCAGGCGGCCGACTGGATCGCCGGGTTAGTGGGACGGCTGGGGCCGATCCAGAGGTGTTCGCGCGCAGTCCCAACCATCGGGCGCCGCGCACTACATCGTCCACGCGCTTGACGACCCTGAACGCGCGATCCTGGCGTTGCCCGCCGTGAAGGCGAACGCGCCGATCGCGCCCGCAGCGCGGCATGAGGGAATCATCCGTCCGCCCTCCAGACAGACTCTGTCTCATCCGGTCAGATCCTTCTCTGCTCCAGGTATCTAATCATCGCCCTTACTATTTTATTGAATCTTGATTTGATTTCATCCAAGTCCTTTCCGCTATACTTCACATGGTCACTTCGTGCGCCGATCGAAAAAGTCCAGTGACAGCCATACCGGTCTGTCTCGTTCCTTACTTCTATGAGTATGTGATCATCTTGCCTTCCTTGAAAACTTGTCAAATAGGTTGAAGATCTGAAGGTAATCGAACGCGCTTCCATGGCCAATTCCAGTCCATTCAAGGAGCGCGGCCAAACGGTCGAATCCTCGCATAGCCTGACGACTTGACCGTCCTTTCCTGTTGCAAAAACGCTGATGAGCGTTTGAATTCTACCAAACACATCCGAGAATTGCTCTATTCTATTCTGACAGTAGTCATAGAATGGACGCAGTATGGAATCGAGATAATCCCTGACCACCAACGTTTCATCCGAGGCACTCCTCAGGGAGTGCCTGAAAAGCGCAATTTCCCGATCTATGTCCTCCACACTTTCAATGGGTTCCCCCTGCGCGGCTTTCAGATAGAGACTAAGAGAGTATTCGCAACAGTTCGCGACAAAATCGATGAATTGGGTCAGATCTTCCGTCCGATCAACCTTTTCCAGTTCGTGAAGGTACTCCTCCCGGCTGTCTTGACGGATCATTGCAATCGTGTACCCGTGTTTAGTCAAGATCATGTTCATCAACAGCCGGGCCATACGTCCGTTCCCATCGTCAAATGGATGGATTCGAACGAAACGATAGTGGAATGTAGCGGCGATGATTACAGGGTGTTCGCCTTCTCCCTCGTTCTTTCTGTACCAATCGACAAGATCACTCATCGCGGACTTAACTTGCTCAGGAGGAGTAAAGTGGTAGATCTCGCCGGTTGAAGTGACGACGTTGTTGGGTAACGTCTTGTATTCTCCAATCGAGATAGTTCGATTGATGCGATCTCCATCAGAAGTGATCGCGACCGCCTCGTAAGGCTCTTTCAGCAGTATCCTGTGCAGATTCCGAATGAAGACTTCATTCAGTAAGTGGTCGCTTCTGATGGCGTCTTCGATGGCCCTCACAGCGGTGTTGTGCCCCTCAATGTCGAGGTGATCTCTCATGGGCTTCCCACGAGCGGTTAGCCCATGTAGGATTAGGGAACGCGTTTCTCCCAGCGTTAGTGAATTACCCTCTAAGGCGTTCGAGTTGTAGTTCGCCTCCAACCTGAGCTTTTGCTCGACCCGAGCGAGAACATCTGGCAATAGAGGACGCACGGTGTCGACTTCTTTTTTCAGCCGGTCGATCGCCTCAAGCGCATTGTTCATTCCGACACCCCATAATTTGACCCGTCCTCGCCGAGTTTCATCGGCTTGGTCATCGCATCCACTTCCAACCTGTGATGATGTACCGTACAGAACTCGTACTAGGCAACTGGGCCGGCTTCTTGATCGGTTTCGGGAGTCCGGACATCGTGGGACGGGCTCGAACGGATTTTCTCGTAACTCCGCCAATCAGCCCATGTTCGCTCAAGCGTGCCAGCGGTGCATCACGGATAAATGCCAAGACAGAGCACACGACAATCCATAGCAGAGATCGTCCGGAAGGAAACCGGAAGCTGTCAGGCGTGTATGGCGCGACCGTCGACGGCGAGTGCTGCCTCGCGCACGGCCTCGGAGAATGTCGGATGGGCATGGCAGGTGCGGGCCAGGTCCTCCGACGATGCGCCGAATTCCATGGCGACTGCGGCCTCGGCGATCAATTCGCCGGCAACAGCGCCAAGAATGTGTACTCCCAGCACCCGGTCGGTCGACCGTTCGGCAAGAACCTTCACCATTCCAGCCGTCTCGTCGTAGGTGCGTGCCCGGGAATTGGCGATCATGGGAAAGCGCCCGGCAACGTAGTCCACACCGGCGGCCTGCAGGTCCTCTTCCGTCTTGCCGACCGACGCCGCTTCGGGACTGGTGTAGACAACACCCGGGATGACGTCGTGATTGACGTGCCCTGCGCCGCCAGCCAGGGTCTCGGCAACGGCCATGCCCTCGTCCTCGGCCTTGTGCGCAAGCATGGCCCCGGCAATGCAGTCGCCGATGGCGTGAATTCCCGATTGACTGGTGGCAAACCGCTCATCCACCTTGATGCGTCCCCTGTCGTCGGTGGCGACGCCGGCTTCGGCCAGACCAAGACCTTCGGTGAAGGGCTTGCGGCCGACACTGACCAGCACGGTCTCCGTCGTCAGAGTCTCCGACTCTCCGCCCCCGGCGGGTTCCAGGGTGACATCGACGTCGTTCTCGCCCGGAACCACGGCGGTGACCCGGCTGGAAAGACGGAACGCGAGTCCCTGGCGGCGCAGCAGTTTCTGGAATTGCCCGGCGATCTCGCCATCCATGCCGGGAGCGATGCGGTCGAGGTACTCGACCACCGTCACCTTGCTGCCAAGACGGCGCCACACCGACCCCATTTCCAGACCGATGAAGCCGGCGCCGATGACGACCATGCTCCGGGGCACCTCGGCGAGCGACAGGGCTCCCGTCGACGAAACGACCCGCTTCTCGTCGATCTCAATACCTGGAAGCGTCGCATGGTCCGAGCCGGTGGCGATAACGATGTGATCCGTGGTGACGGTCTTGCCGTCGATATCGACAGTGTGGGGATCGGCGATGCGGCCTGTCCCCGAAAGATGCGTGATGGCGTTCTTGCGGAACAGTGCAGCGATGCCCTTGGTGAGAGTCGTCACCACCTTGTCCTTGCGCGCCATCATGGCGGCAAGGTCGAGGCCGACGTCGCCGGCGAGAATGCCGTGGCTCTTCAGGTGGGCGGTCTGCTGGAAGAGTTCGGATGATTGCAGAAGCGCCTTGGAAGGAATGCAGCCGATATTGAGGCATGTGCCACCGAGTGTCGCGCGCTTGTCGACACAGGCGGTCTTCAGCCCGAGCTGGGCGCAGCGGATGGCGCAGACGTAGCCTCCCGGGCCGGCGCCGATCACCACCACATCGAAATCCCGTTCAGCCATGATCGCTCTCCTGTCGGTCCGTTCAGATCTTGAGCAACAGGCGCTGCGGGTCCTCGATGGCCTCCTTGATGCGCACCAGGAAGGTCACCGCTTCGCGTCCGTCGATGATGCGGTGATCATAGGAGAGTGCGAGATACATCATGGGTCTGACGACGATCTCCCCGTCCACGACGACAGGCCGTTCCTGAATCTTGTGCATGCCGAGAATGGCCGATTGCGGCGGATTGAGAATCGGAGTCGACAGGAGGGACCCGAAGATGCCGCCGTTCGAGATGGTGAACGTGCCTGCGGTGAGATCATCTGGAACAAGATTTCCGTCCCGCGCCTTCGCGGCAAAGGCGGCGATGGCCTTCTCGACATCGGCAAGAGACATGCGATCGGCATCGCGCAGGACCGGCACGACGAGGCCCTGCGGCGCACTCACCGCCACGCCGACATTGTAGTAGTGCTTGTAGACGATCTCGTCTCCGGCGATCTCGCCGTTGACGGCGGGAATGTCCATGAGAGCCTGCACCGCGGCGTGCACGAAGAAGGACATGAAGCCAAGACGGACGCCGTGTTTCCTTTCAAAGAGATCCCGATAGGTCCGCCGGGCCTCCATGACAGCCGTCATGTCCGCCTCGTTGAAGGTCGTCAGCATTGCCGCCGTGTCCTGGGCGGCCTTCAGCCTCTCGGCGATCCTCTTTCGCACCCGGTTCATGCGCACCCGCTCCTCGCGCCCCTGCGGGTCGGGAGGCGACGGCGGGAGCGATGCTGCCTGCCGGGGCGCGGCCGGTGGGTCCGGCACGGTCCTCGGCGGAGACTCGACAGAGGCCGGCGGCGGGGACTCGGCGGCAGCACGCCTGGCGTGCTCCAGAACGTCGGCCTTGGTCAGTCTCCCGTCCTTGCCCGTTCCGGTGATGTCCGCGGCGTCAAGGCCGTTTTCGGCAAGCGCGCGGCGCACGGCTGGCGACAGGACCGCTTCCACCGTCTTGTGAATCTCGCCGGAACCCTCGGTGATACGACCCACGACGGCGCCGACGGCAACGTCGGCGCCCTCCGTGTGAAGGACATCGGTGATGACCCCGGTGACCGGCGCGTAAACTTCCATGGTGGCCTTGTCGGTCTCGAGTTCGAGCAACGGCTCGTCCTTGTTGACCGACTCGCCCTTTTGTCTGAGCCAAGTGGCGACGGTTGCCTCCGCGACCGATTCTCCGAGTTGCGGGACCGTGATATCGACTGGCATGGCGTGGTCTTCCTTCGTTCGGGGACGGCGTGTCGCAATCAGCCCGTGAGTGCCTGGCGCACCAGCGCCTCCTGCTCGCGTTCATGAACCCTGATATAACCCGTTGCCGGCGAGGCGGCATCAGGCCGTCCGACATAGCGCAGCGGGGGCATCGTCAGCGTTCCTGCCTCGATTGCCTGGTCGGTCTTGTCACGCACATAGGTCCAGGCGCCCATGTTGCGCGGCTCCTCCTGACACCAGATGACCTCGGCATTGGGGTAGATGTTGACAACTTCCTGGACCAGGTCGACCGGGAATGGCGACAGCTGCTCCACCCGCGCCAGAGTGGTGTTGACAAGACCAAGTTCTTCCCGCTTCTCGAGAAGGTCGTAGTAGACCTTGCCCGTGCACAGGACGAGGCGATCGATGTCCTGGCCCCGCCTGGCGTCATCGAGTTCCCAGAGCATGCGGTGGAACTCCGTCTCGCCGGAAAACTCCTCAATGCCGGATACGCAGCGTCGGTGACGCAACAGGGATTTCGGCGTGAAGATGACGACCGGCTTCCTGAACTTGCGCTTCATCTGCCGGCGCAGGATATGGAAGTAGGAGGCTGGCGTGGAGCAATTGGCGATCTGCAGGTTGTCTTCGGCGGCCAGCTGGAGATAGCGCTCGGGCCGGGCGGAACTGTGTTCCGGGCCCTGGCCCTCGTACCCGTGAGGCAACAGCATGACGAGACCCGACATGCGGAACCACTTGCTCTCTCCGGCCGAGAGAAACTGGTCGATGATGACCTGGGCGCCATTCGAGAAATCGCCGAACTGGGCCTCCCACAGGACGAGGGTGGTGGGGTCGGCAAGGCTGTAGCCGTATTCGAATCCGAGGATCGCCGCTTCCGACAGCATGCTGTCGATTACCTCGAAGGTGCCCTGATCATCACTGATGTGATTGAGAGGAATGAAGCGCTCCTCGGTGTCCTGGTCCACCAGCACGGAATGACGCTGGCTGAAGGTGCCGCGGCCGCAATCCTGGCCCGACAGGCGCACGTTGGCCCGTTCGTAGCACAGGGTGCCAAAAGCCAGTGCTTCGGCCGTGGCCCAGTCGATGTTGCGTCCCGATTCGATCATCTCCCGGCGCTGGGCCATGATTCGCCGGAGTTTCCGGTGAACATTGTGAGCCTCGGGAAACGTGCACATGGCGCGACCGATGCTGCGCAGGTCGTCCACAGCCACAGCTGTCTTGCCGCGCCGGGCGCCATCCCTGTCAGCAACCTCGATTCCCGACCAGACCCCCTCCAGCCAGTCGACCTTGTTGGTGCGGAATCCCACCGCGGCCTCCAGGGCCTCGTCCAGAACCTGGTGGTAGTCGCGGCGCATGGACTCCGATTCCTGCGGCGCGATTGTGCCTTCGGACACCAGCCTCTCGGCATAGAGTTCGCGTGTGGTGGCCTGCCTGGCGATCTTCCCGTACATCAGAGGTTGCGTGAACGCCGGCTCGTCCCCTTCGTTGTGGCCATGCCGGCGGTAACAGAAGATGTCGACGACGACATCGCGCCCGAACTCCTGGCGGTACTTGACGGCCAGCTTGGCAACGTGAACGACCGCCTCGGGGTCGTCACCGTTCACATGGAAGATCGGCGCCACCACCATCTTGGCCATGTCGCTCGGGTAGGGTGATGATCGCGAGTACTTCGGGCTCGTCGTGAAGCCGATCTGGTTGTTGACGATGACATGGATCGTGCCACCCGTCCTGTGTCCACGCAGTTCCGACATGCCCAGTGTTTCGGCGACGAGGCCCTGTCCGGCGAAGGCAGCGTCACCGTGCAGAAGCAGGCCCATGGTTCTCTTGCGGTCGTCATCACCGGCAATGGCCTGCTTGGCGCGCACCCGCCCCTCGACCACGGGGCAGACCGCCTCGAGATGTGAGGGATTGGCTGTCAGCGAGAGGTGAATGGTGCGGCCATCGGCAACCTGCCGGTCGGATGACGTGCCGAGGTGGTACTTGACATCACCGGCGCCCTGCACGGCATCGGGGTGTCCGGCCTCCCCGTGAAACTCCGAAAAGACCTGGGCGTAAGGCTTCGCCATGACATTGGTAAGCACATTGAGGCGACCACGGTGAGGCATGCCGAGGACGATCTCCTCGACGCCCAGGTGGGCCGCGCTGCGGATGATGGTCTCCATGGCGACGATGGTGCTCTCGGCACCCTCGAGGGAGAACCTCTTCGCGCCCGGGTACTTGATATTGAGAAACTTCTCGAAACCCTCGGCCCGGGTGATCTCCGAGAGTACCCTCTTCTTTTCTTGTGCATCGAGTTCGGCATCGCTGCGCGAGCCCTCGAACTTGCGCTGGATCCAGGACTTTTCCTCCGCACTCTGCACATGCATGAATTCCACGCCGATGGTGCCGCAGTACGTCCGGCGCACGACATCAAGGATCTGTTCAAGGGTCGCTCTCTGCAGGCCGAGGACACCGTCGACGAAGAACTCGCGGCCATAGTCCTGCTCGATGAACCCATAGGTCCGGGGATCGAGTTCGGGGTGATTGCGGTCGCTGTCGAGTCCGAGGGGATCGAGGTCGGCCGCGAGGTGCCCGCGCACGCGATAGGCGCGGATCATCATCAGGATTCGGATGCTGTCACGGGCGAGAGCGAATTCGGCCACCGATTCCCGGCTGCCCGGCGGAGGCGGCGCACCGGTGGGCAGCAGCGCCACAACCGGCAATTCCTGGCCGCCGTTGTGGTGATCGGCCACGCCATGGTTGCCGCGGGTAATCGACAGTTCGGAACGCGTGGCAGCCTCGTCGCTCGCCAGATCATCGAAGATCTCCCGCCATGCCTCGCCGACCAGGGACCGGTCGGTGACATAGCGTGCGTAGAGTTCCTCGATGTAGTTCGTGTTGTGTCCGTAAAGGTACGACGCGTCGTCCGTATTCTGGTCCATGGTGTTGCGGGGCAGCCTCCTCAGTCCCTCATTGCGGCCAGCATGGTCGTTCCCAGACTCGCCGGAGAGTCTGCGATGTGGAATCCCGCACGCCTCATGGCATCAACCTTGTCGGCGGCACGGCCCTTGCCGCCGGAAATGATGGCCCCGGCATGGCCCATGCGGCGTCCGGGCGGTGCCGTCATGCCGGCAATGAAACCGGTGACAGGCTTGCGGCGTTTCTCGTGCGCCACGAAGTCGGCTGCCTCTTCCTCCGCCGACCCGCCGATCTCTCCGATCATGATGATGCCCTCGGTCTCGTCGTCTCCAAGAAACATCTCGAGACAGTCGATGAAGTTCGTCCCGTTGACGGGATCGCCACCAATGCCGATGCAGGTGGTCTGACCGAGGCCCGCCATGGTGGTCTGGTGGACACCTTCATAGGTGAGCGTGCCCGAACGCGACACGATGCCGATCCTGCCCCGCCTGTGGATATGTCCGGGCATGATGCCGATCTTGCACTCGCCAGGCGTGATGACGCCGGGGCAGTTGGGCCCGATGAGACGCGAGGACGAACCGTCGAGGACACGACGCACCCTCACCATGTCGAGCACCGGAATGCCTTCCGTGATGGCGACGATGAGGGGCACACCGGCATCAGCGGCCTCGAGAATGGCATCGGCTGCGAAGGGTGGCGGGACGTAGATGACCGACGCGTTCGCTCCTGTCGCCTCGACACAGTCTGCCACGGTGTCAAAAACAGGCCGATCGAGATGGCACGATCCACCCCTTCCCGGGGTGACGCCGCCGACGACAGTGGTGCCGTAGGCCATCGCCTGTTCCGAATGGAACGTTGCTGTCCTGCCGGTAAATCCCTGAACGAGAACCCTGGTCGTCTGATCGACAAGAACAGACATCATCCGCCTCCGCCGATGGCCGCCACGGCCCTGGCCGCAGCGTCGCCAAGATCGTCGGCGGGAATGATCGCCATTCCCGACTGCTGGAGTATTGCCTTTCCTTCGTCCACGTTTGTCCCCTCGAGGCGGACGATGACCGGCACCTCGAGATCGAGTTCGCGCGCCGCATCGACCACCCCTTGCGCAATCACGTCGCAGCGCATGATGCCGCCGAAGATGTTGACGAGAATGGCGCGAACGTTGGCGTCCGAAACGATGACCCTGAAGGCTGCCGCCACCTGATCCCTCGTGGCGCCGCCACCGACATCAAGGAAATTGGCTGGTTCGCCGCCGGCGATCTTGCAGATATCCATGGTGGCCATGGCAAGGCCGGCGCCGTTCACCATGCAGCCGATGGTGCCATCGAGCTTGACGTAGTTGAGGCCGATGGCATTGGCCTCCCGCTCGGCCGGGTCTTCCTGGTCGGGATCACGCATGGCGACGAGGTCGGGATGCCGGAAGAGAGCGTTGTCGTCGATATTGACCTTGCAGTCGAGAACGACGAGGTCGTTCGAGGTGGTGACGACGAGAGGATTGATCTCCAGGAGACTGGCATCCGATCCCTGGAACACCTCCACCATCGATGCGAGAAGGAGTGATGCCTGCTTCGCGACATCACCATCGAGTTCCAGGGCCGCGGCAAGCCGGCGGCCATGGAAAGGCTGGAGCCCACAGGCGGGATCGATGGCCAGGGTGACAATCCGTTCAGGCGTTCTCGCGGCGACCTCCTCGATATCCATGCCGCCATCGAGCGAGGCGATGATCGCCATGGAAGCCGTGGCGCGATCCACGAGAAGGGCAAGGTAGAGTTCGGCGGCGATCGAGAGGCCTTCCTCGATGTAGACAAGGTTGACCGGGTTGCCGTCGGAGCCCGTCTGGTGGGTGACGAGACGGCTGCCGATCATGGCGCCTGCCGCCTCCCCCACCTCGTCATGGCTGCGACAGACACGGATTCCGCCGGCCTTGCCCCGGCCACCTGCGTGTACCTGGGCCTTGACCACCCACAGGTTCCCGCCAAGTTCACACGCAGCGGCGACCGCTTCGTCGGCACTCCGGGCGACCTCGCCACGGGGGACGGGAACGCCTTCGGCGGACAACAGGGCCTTGGCCTGGTACTCGTGAAGATTCACATCACTATCCGGTTCATGGACCGTTCGCTCTCACTCTACCTGCCACCCGGCAAATGACAACCGTCCGTCGCAGACGGAACACTCAAATGCTGATGTCGCCGGCAAAGATGCCGCAACCGAAGATGAAGCCGTCATGGCGCACCACCCAGGACGACTTCGGCGCGGGTTTCCCGGCGAACGGGTCGAAGGATATGTAATCGACCCACACGCCGTCGGGTGTCGCCCGCTGCAGCATTTCGCGAACGAATCTCACACCTTCGGGGTCACGGGCATTGAGAGCGTTCATGCCCACGAGGCGGGGGTCGAGACCGTTCGCGGCGACTGATCCGATCCTGTCAATGACAAAGACATAGAGATCGCGATGCATGTAGGCCGGATTCCGGGAAATCACGAAGAAGGCCCTGAGACCCACGGCGTCATAGAGTTCGATGGCGCGGCGAACGAGTTCCTGGGCATCGCGGGCGGTCCCCCGCTCCTCAGCCTGAATGCCTCCGGGCGCCAGAATCAGAAGGGCCGTGACCAGCCCCCGCGAGACCCATGCCGCCTTCACGGTTCCCTGGCCGACACGACCGATTCCAGAGCCGCCATCAGTGTCCTCACTGCCGCCACCGAGTGGTCGAACATCACCTGTTCGGTGTCATCGAGACGGATTTCGACGATGCGCTCGACACCGCCCTGGCCGATGACCACCGGAACACCGACATAGAGACCGTCGACACCATACTCGCCGTTGAGGCGGGCTGCGGCGGGAAGGACGCGCTTCTTGTCCTTCAGATAGGATTCGGCCATGGCAATGGCCGAGGATGCCGGGGCATAGAAGGCGGATCCGGTCTTCAGGTGACGAATGATCTCGGCGCCGCCGTCACGGGTCCGCTCGACAATGGCATCGAGCCTTTCCCGGGAAAGCCAGCCCATGGCGACGAGATCAGGCAACGGGATACCGGCCACTGTGGCATAGCGCACCAGGGGCACCATGGTGTCTCCGTGGCCGCCCAGGACAAGAGTACTGACATCTTCGACCGATACACTCATCTCCTCTGCAAGGAATGCCCGGAACCGCGCCGAATCGAGCACGCCCGCCATGCCGACAACCCGGTTGGCGGGGAGTCCCGATTCGCGCTGCAGGTGCCAGACCATGACATCGAGGGGATTGGTGATGCAGATGACGAAGGCGTCCGCAGCGTAACGGGCAATCCCCTCGCCCACCTTCGTGATGACACCCGCATTGATGCCGATGAGATCATCACGGCTCATGCCGGGCTTGCGCGCGACACCCGCCGTCACGATGACGACATCAGCGCCCTCGATGGCGGCATAGTCGTTGTCGCCGCTGATCGAGGCATCGAATCCCTCGATCGTGCCGGACTGCGCAATGTCGAGCGCCTTGCCCTGGGGTACACCTTCGACGATATCGACGAGAACAACGTCGCCGAGCTCCTTCAACCCGGCAAGGTGGGCCAGCGTACCACCGATCTGACCAGCCCCGATGAGGGCAATTTTCCTGCGAGACACCCGATCTCTCCCATGAATACCAATGGCCGGAACCTTACCACGCCCCTCGCGTACGCACACGCCTGAAGGGTTCCCCCCGTGTCCACTCTGGCCAGAGGTCCAAGGGCACCGTTCAAAGACCCCGGCATCGCACTACCGTGACAGGATCCGGCCCTCCTCGACGGTGCTGGTCAGTATCGGCGCGAAGAAACCGGTGCGAGCACTCGGGCAGGCCGCCAACCTCAGAGCCCCTCGTCTCGTGCCTCGCGCAGCAGTTCGGTGGCGGGGCGCCGCAACAACGGCAAGGACGCCCGGAAGTCGGCCAGTTCGCCGAGCGGCAGCGGCTTGTTGGAGCCGACGGCGGGGGACAGTTGTGCCACGGCCTTGCCGCGGCGGGTAATCACCACCTCCTGGCCCGCCTCCACACTTGTCCAGAAGTTCGCTGAGACAGGCTCTGGCGGAGAGATTCACGGTGTCCATGACACCCTCATATGTTCATGAAGGTGGACACACGATAGCGACGTTCGTTCAGGCACGCTACAGGTTCGTCGATAGGGAACAGCAAGTCCGCAATCCACTGAAGTCGGTAGACGCCGCTCTACATCCCGCAAGAAGATGCACACTTCTCCAGGTACGGTGACACAGATGATTGCCATGACAACCAACCTCCGTTGTCACTCCTATCAACCACCCGCGCCGTAACTGATCGATCCAGCCACGAATAACTCAAGCCAACCCTGAAACATCGGAGTCCCTTCGCCACCATGTCAATGCAATACGACCCTAGCATCCTCACAATTTGGCAAAAGCTCTGTTCCATCTATGCCGCGAGAAGATTGGTCCTGCTTCAGCCAGAGGAAATCCTCCCCAGTCTGCTGAACTTGAGCAACGACCAGATTACTTGGCACCAACGACACAGCACTTCCTGGAAGGAAGCTACAGAGATCATGCGCCCGCAATCGACATCAATGCTCCAGGCGCTTGGCCAGATTTCTAGAAACAACCTTGAACTCAACAAGAGAAGGCTGTCTGTTTTCACTACGTTGTTCTTGTTTACCACAAGTTTCTTGATGTTTTTTATTGCACTTGTCATGGGACTGCTGTCGTTGTCCGATATCGAGTCACTGCCTCTGGAAGTCTTGTTGCCCTGGTTGGGCCTCTCGGGGGTCATGTCCCTGATGTTCCTTTGCGCGCATGCGAGGACTTGGAACACAATGAGGCAGGCCCGAGAACTTTCCTCATGCATCGATGTCACGCTCGCTTTGCGACAAGCCGCCGACAACAGTGACCACGCATGACCCATGCGACAGGCAGACGACGTGTAAAATGCTTGCCGGTGAAACGCCAGTGATCGCACGGATCCTGGAGCAATCTTGGTGCGCCGACATCACGACCAACAGACACTGATGAAGTCGTCTGGAGATTACATCACTGTTGCGCCTGATCTTCGTGCTCGGTTCGACCTCCCCGATAAACTCCCCGATTTCCGGATAAACTGCCTCGAATCTGGACAGTCGTGGAAGATGGGGCCAGTCTTGGCCCTGGCGGATCGGGAGGCTGTCCCTTGACGGATCTCGTGCGGTACCTGGAAGTGCAGCGGTTGCTCGATGAAGTGGACGATGTCGCCGACGAGCTCGCCGGAAACGAGCGGGACATGGTCGACTGGCTGCGGCAATCCTGTGAGGATCCGTCACACAACGAGGACCAGGCGGTGCGTCTCCTCGAGACCATTCTGCGCAATGTCCGGATCCGCCGGTCCTATGATGTTGACGCCGGCGACGACACGCGGCGCAAGATCGACCTCGGCCACAAGATCCACTGACCGGTATCAGCCGCCCTTCAATGGCGGCATGAGCGCCAGATTGTCGCCGTTGGCGAGTTCCCGCGTGGCACGCTCGGCCGTCGGCACAGCCGTGCCGTTCAGTGTCACAAGGTAGCTTGCTTCGGGAAATCCGAAGCGCTTCATGACATCGGTGATGGTGGAACCCGACGGCACCTCGATCTCGGCACGGTTCTTCACGGGCCCGGGCGGCAGGTACTTGCCGAGCAGGCCCGCGGTTCTCACGAGAATCTTCATGCGACGCGGCGTGATGCGTCCTGGGCCGTGGCAAGGTAAGCAGACATGATCTGGTGGGGATCGGCCATCAGGACGTCCTTCCACTTGCCAAGGGGCGTCTTTGTCTGGATGAGACCGCGCAGCACTCCGACATGCTGTGTGAGGCCAAGTGCCAGACATCCCACAAGGACATCGTCACGGAAATTCAGCCGCAGGTACCTGTAGGCCCGGGCATCGACGGCGGTCGCCACATCACCACCCTCGACACCGTCCCACAGTCCATAGGATGTGGAGATGAGACCAAGCGTGTTGAGCGTGTTCATGACCAGGCTGCCACGATAGGCGGTTCGCTTGCCCGCCATGTTGAGGGCCGCAATGCGCCCGTGCTCGCTTGCCGTGGGCTGGATGGCATGGACGTCATGGCCACCGGTCATGAAATCAAACCCCGCCGCAACGTCTCCGGCGGCGTAGATGCCGGGAACACTGGATTCCAGGTGTTCATCGACCACGACACCGATGTCGGTCTCGATTCCGCTTCCTTCCAGGAACCCGGTATTCGACGCCACACCGGTGGCGCACACGACCAGATCCGCATTCAGCGGTGCCTTGCCCTCGAGATCGAGGGTGAGCGAGCCGTCGCTGTTCCGGGAGACGCCATTCACCCGGGTCGACACATGAACGTCGACACCCTTCTCGCGGCACCATGCGGCAATCATGTCGCCGCCTGTCCGGTCCATCATGCGGGCAACCATGCGATCGGCCATCTCGATCACCGTGAGATTGACCTCGCGGGCGACCAGGGCCTCGAGAATGATGCATCCGATGAAACCCGCACCCATCAGCACGACATCGTCACCGGGTTTCGTGTGCTCCATGATCCGGCGGGCATCGGCAAGGGTCCAGCAGGACATCACCTTGTCGAGGTCCATGCCAGGAATGGGTGGCCGCACGGGGTGCGCGCCGGTGGCAAGAAGCAGCCTGTCAAAGCCAAGGCTCGCGCCACTGGCAAGGGAGAGAGACCTGGCTGCTGCATCAATGGCCGTCACGGAATCGTGCTTCACGTGGATGCCGAGTCCATCGTAGTGGCCGTCCGTGTGACGCAGGCATGTTCCTTCCTCGTCGATGTTCTCGGCCAGGAGATAGGGAATGGCCATCCTGGAGTAGGGCGGCTCCGGTTCGTCCGACAACACCGTGATACGGCCGCCGTGCCCCATGCGGGCCAGGGTCTCCGATGCGATCACGCCGGCGGGGCCGGCGCCAACAATGACATGGTTCATGGTTGTCCCCTCCACGAGGAACGGGATTCCGGCCTTGTGGCCGGAATCCCTGATACATACATCCGGCGGATACCGTCTCCTGACGTTGACCGGATCAAAGACCGAGGCGCGCCAGGGTCTCGTTGGTCGGCTGACCGTTCTCCGTCCAGCCGCGCAGGCTGTAGTACTCCGGCAGCATCTTCGAGAGTTCGCTGACCTTGCCCTTGGCGCTTCCCGACGGCACCGGTTCGTTCAGCATGCGTGGCGGCAGGGTGTCATCGGCAGCCGTCAACCCGGCAGCCATGTTGAACATGCGCTCGAGAGTCCATGTCCGTTCACCCGATTCGACGCACCGATCCAGGGTCCAGTCCCCGGGGAGTGCCGCGTCAAGCTGGGCGACGAAGTCTTCCGGTCCCCACCCGGAGGTGGTGAAGAGGCACAGACCGGTGGAATCGATCATCGAGACCATGTCCTGACTCTCCTTGACGGGGGCCGCCTTGCCGTTGCCGGAAATGTCCTCCATGTCGGGGCCGAAGACATCGTGCTTGAGATGGCAGGCACCGCGATTGGAGGTGGCGTAGCCAAGCCCCATGCCCTGCAGGGCCCTGCTGTCGTAGCCGGCGAACTCCTGGCCCTTGACGCCCATGAAGAGTTCCGGATGACCGTACTTCTCGCACAACCGCTTGGAACCCAGGGCCAGCACCTTGCCGAACCCCTCGCCCTTGCCCGTCTTCTCCGCCATGACAGCCAGTCCCTCGGAACTGCCGAAACTGAGGTCGATGCCATCGGTGTCGTCCCTGGTGAGGACTCCCATCTCGAAGAGTTCCATCGCCGCCGCAAGGGTCACGCCGAACGAGATCGGGTCCATGCCGTGCTCGTTCATCATGTAGTTGGCGAACGTCAGGGAATCGATGTCGTCGACGCCGACCACCGGGCCGAAGGCATAGGCCGTCTCGTATTCCAGACCACCCGAGGCATGTCGGTACTCCGGCCGGTTGACGACGGTGAAGTGCTCCGGATCGATATGGGCGATCCTGCCGCAGGCAATGGTGCACCCGAAACAGGCCTTGTTGGTGATGAGATTGGTGTGGCCATGGGCGTTGGCCGTGGTCGTTGCCGCCGGGTTGACCTTGTCGATGCCTTCGAACTGGACCTCGCGAAAGTTCCTGGTGGGCAGCCCGCCCCACTCCTGCATCATGTCGATCATGGGATGGGTGCCACCCTCGGTGAGCTCCTCGCGGCCGTCACTGGCAGCGAGCTTGGCGTGGGTGTCCTTCACCACCTCCATGAACTTCGCCGGATCGTCCACCGTGACTCCCCTGGTGCCATAGGCCGCCACCGCCTTGAGGTTCTTGGACCCCATGACGGCGCCGACGCCGCAGCGCCCGGCGGCACGGTGAAGGTCATTGACGACACAGGCGTAGAGAACGCCGTTCTCCCCGGCCTCGCCGATCGAGGCGATCTTCAGCTGGGGGTTCTGATGACGGGACTTGATCCACTCCTCGGTATGCCAGACACCGGTGCCCCAGATCCCGTCCGCCGGCAGGATCTCGACGGTGTCATCATCGATATGGAGATAGACCGGCTTGTCGGCCTTCCCCTCGATGAGCAGCAGATCGTAGCCGGCATACTTTAGGAAGGCACCGAACTTGCCGCCGGAGTTGGAATCGCCAATGGCGCCGGTCAGCGGACTCTTGCAGAGTACCGCATAGCGTCCACTCGTCGAGGCCATGGTTCCGTTCAGTGGCCCGGTGGCGAAGATGAGGACATTGTCGGGCCCCATCGGATCGCACTTGGGATCCACGTTTTCGTAGAGATACTTCGTTCCAAGCCCGCGTTCGCCGATATAGGCGTTGGCCCATTCCATGTTCAATGGTTCGGCTTCAGCGGTTCCCTTGGTGAGATTGACACGCAGGATCTGGCCTTGCCAGGACATCGTCTTTTCTCCCTGGAGCTGTCGTCAGGCCTTGGCCGACTGGTTGGTGTCCACGTGTCCGGCCCAACGCCGCATGCGATCAAGGCCGGTCCATGAGGAATCCACGTAGACGATGGCGTCGGTCGGACAGGCCTCGGCGCACTTGGGATCGCCGTGGCACAGGTCGCACTTGATGACCTTGCCCGTGTCGGGATTGTAGTTCACCGTCCCGAAGGGGCAGGCAATCGTGCACACCTTGCACCCCACACAGATATCATCCTTGACCTCGACCGCTCCCGTCGCAGGGTTGCGAACCAGCGCTTCCACCGGACAGGCATGTACGCACCATGCCTCCGCGCACTGTGTGCAAGTATAGGGAACGGCACGCTTGCCGTGTTCGAATTCAAAGATCTTGATCCTGGAGCGTGCCGGATTGAACGAGCCTTCATGCTCGAACGAACAGGCCATTTCGCACTGCAGGCAACTCGTGCACTTGTCAGGATCAATCAGAAGCGATTTCTGCATACTCCGGCACCTCTCCTCAACCTTGCCTTCGCCGCACGCCAGGTGGCAGAGGCGGGGAGCGCGGCGGCCTCCCTCGCGTCTGCCGGCCATACTAGACACGTTGTCAGCCGATGTGTAGTGCGCATCGGCCGGGCACTTGTCGCCACCTCGCGTTCCCCTTTCCGGTGATGGCTGAATTCAGCCGTCGAGTCCCAGTTGCCCGGCCATGAGTGCGACGATGCGCCGATGAACGGCGGCGCGGTCCGTTCCGTGCGGATCGTCACAAACCGGGTCGTCGCCAACCTCCTTGAGGATTGCCGCGCCCGACGGCTTGCAGGTGAGGAGCGCCGTGAAGTGTCTGGCCGGGGCGATGATCTCCTGGCTGACGCCGGACATCAGGGTCGAAGGTCCGCCGAATACCCTGGAGATGTCTGTGTGGGGTGCAAGGTAGCGGTCGCTGCCGACGCCCAGCCCTATGACAAGGACGTTGTCGACCAGGTCCGCCACATGGCGCGCCTCAAGGCCAGGATGAAGCCATGGATCGATTGCCGCGACCGCCGTCACGCGGTCATCCCTGTAGGATGCGTTCCAGCGTTCGACGTCCAGCGCGTGAAGGTCGACGCCTGCGCGGGCGAGATCCTGACAGACGGTATCCTGGTGAACGAACTGTTCGCAGTATGCGGCAAGGCCGGCCAGGTGGGCCGTCGCCCCACCCAGCGAAAGTGCGGTCCAGCCACCGAAAGAAAAGCCGGCAGCCATGACGCGGGACGGATCGAGATATCCCTGCCAGCGCGGCTCCTCCAGCAGATGGTCGAGGGCGGCCTGTAGATCCCGGGCGCGGGTCCAGTGATTCACCGCATGGCGCAGATCGAGATCCCGGGTCGTGCTGTGTGGATGGTTCACGCCGATGACGATCGCCCCGTGTTCGGCCAGCCCGGCCGCCAGCCACGCCAGGGTGCGGAACCTGCCGCCAAGCCCGTGGGATAACAGCACGACCGGATAGCGCCCTTGTGCAAGTGTGGCGTCCTTAAGAGCCGGCACGCCGACAAAGACGGCATTCTCGCCGACCACCAGCCGTTCGCCTCCGGCATCGGCAGGGTACCAGACAGCGCCTTCGACAGGCGTGTCGTGATGCTTCATGTCCAGGGTGATTCTTGTGAATCCGGGTGCGTCATCGGCAAGTACAGCAGCACTGAACGTGACCGTCGCCGCAAGGATGGCAAGGTGTTTCATCAGAATTCTCCTTTGCTTCGGCTGAAACGTCTGCCGTGCTAAACGGTGGCCTCCGGATCCGCGTCCTCGAACCGGTTTCAGGAAGCCTGGAACCTGTATTGGGAGATGACGTGAACGACGGGTTGCGACACACAGCCCCTGCATCCGGTCCACTGCTCGCACAGGCTCCGCTCATGCCATCGCTTCCCATCCCCTTGATCAGTGCGCTCATTCTCGGCTTCCTGCTTGTCAGGCTTCTGGTCAGACGCGACCGGCATTGGCTGTTTGCCCTTCTGGTCGGTGTCTCGGCGATTCAAGGTCTGGTCATTTCACTGGCGCAGCACTACGGGGTGGGCCTCCTTGCGGCAGTTCAGCCCGTCAGCGCGATGTTGATCCCGGGCCTGGCGTGGGTCGCGTTCCAGGCAACGGCCGTGCGGTCATTGACGGGGGCGCAGGACGCGCTCCATCTCGCAGGACCGCTTGCGACACTGTTCTGCCACCTCTACCTGCCGGGCGCGCTCGATCTGCTGATTCCGCTGACTTTTCTGGGCTATGGCGCAGCGATGCTCCTTGTGCTGCGTTCCGGAGTGGACACCATGCCACGGATTCGCATCGAGAGCGGGGACATCCCGGTACGCGTGTGGCGCCTCATCGCCCTGACACTGATCGTTTCGGCATTCATGGACACAGCGATCGCACTCGCATTCCTGGCCGACCTGTCGCACTGGCGAGAGTGGATCGTCAGCGGGGGCTCCGCCGGCATGCTCCTGACGCTGGGCGGTCTTGTACTGTCCGAGAGCCTGGCAAACGGCAGGGAACGGGCCACAAGGTACACGCCCGTCGGGGTCGTCAAACCCGTGGCAGACGCCGACATGATGGCGCGCCTGGAACGGCTACTGACGGAACAGCAACTCCATCTTGATCCGGATCTCACGCTCGGCCGTCTGTCGCGGAGAATGGCCGTGCCGGCCAAGCAGCTGTCGACGGCAATCAACCGGACGACCGGCGAGAACGTGTCACGCTACGTCAACCGCTTCCGGATCGAAAAGGCCTGTGAATGCCTGTTGGCCGGGGAGACGGTGACCGCCGCCATGCTGTCAAGCGGATTCAATACCCGTTCGAACTTCAATCGCGAGTTCCGCAGGATCACCGGAGAGGCACCCGGCAACTGGAGCGAGGCATCGCGAAAGCGCCGACCGCAATCCTCCTGAGGTGCCGGCACTCCACAGAACAGCAGGGTCCATGTCGTGGAAGGTCGTCTCCCGCAGGAACTCTGCTGCCTCATCATTCGGGCTCGTGCGACTGAATTCCATGTCGCGCGGTGCCCTGATTGATGTATGGATGTTGAAGACCTTTCAACATGACGAAGCATGGAGGACAACACATGCGAAAACTACTTGCACTTGCAGCCGCGGTGATTGCGGTTGGCACTCTTGCCCTCCAGGGGCCGGCGGCGGCGGAGACCCTGAGGATCGGCACCGAATGCACTTATCACCCCTTCAACTTCCGCGACGAGAATGGTGAACTGCAGGGCTACGATGTCGATGTGGCCAAGGCGATTGGCGAGCACCTCGGCGTCGAGATCGAGTTTCACTGCCAGAAGTGGGACGGCATGATCCCGGCCTTGCTCGCGAACAAGTTCGACCTGATCGTCGCTTCCATGTCGATCACCGACGAGCGCAAGCAAAAGATCGATTTTTCCGATCCCTACCGCGTCTCCATTGGTCAGTTCATCGGCGCGAAGGAGAAGGAGCTCATGTTCTTCAACGAGGACGGGTCGGTCAATGAAGCCGGTTTCGAGGGCGTCAAAGTCGGCCTCCAGCGCGCCACGACCTATGACAACTGGATCCAGGCGCGCGCGCCCAACGCGGAAGTCGTGCGCTACGATGCCACCGAAGCCCTCTATCTGGACCTCCAGAATGGTCGTGTCGATGCCATCATGACCAATCCCATGAAGGCGTATCTCAAGTTTCTCAGCCAGCCCGAAGGCGCCGGATTCGAAGTCGTCGGACCGCAGATCGAGGAACCGGAGTTCTTTGGTATCGGTGTTGGCGTCGGTTTGAGAAAAGGCAACGACGAACTGCTTTCCCGCATCAACGAAGGCATTCGCCAGGTCACCGAAGACGGTTCACTGGAGGTCTTTGCCAAGAAGCATTTCCCGTTCACCATCCATCCGCAGAAATGGCAGGGTACCCAGTAGTCTGACCATGTCACGAGGGACGGCGGCCGCGTGACAACCGGCCGCCGTTTCATCGTTCAGCCCGCCCCGGTCCGGGAAGGCGGGTGTCTGGCCTGTCCGAGAACTGAAGCCTGGAGAGCGACGCGGTGTCGGTGATCTACGGGTGGCTGGACGAGTACTTCTGGGGCGCGACGGTAGTCCTCAAGGTGTTCGGCGTGTCCCTGGTCATGGCCGTCCTGTTCGGCCTCATCGGTTCGGCGGCCAAACTCTCCGGGAACAGGATCGCCGGGGTTCTGGCCGGCGGCTACACCGTGGTCTTCCGGGGCACGCCGGAACTTCTGGTCATCCTGATCATCTATTTTGGCTCGGCGATCACGCTGACCACTGTCGCCCAGGCCTTCGATCCGGATATCCGGTTCATCGACATTCCGCCTTTCTGGGCCGGCGCCCTGGCCATCGCCCTGGTGGTCGGCGCCTACATGACCGAGACCTTCCGCGGCGCCTTCCTTGGTGTCGACCACGGTCAGATAGAAGCTGCCCGGGCGCTGGGAATCTCGAATTTCAGGACATTCATATATGTGCGCATGCCCCAGATGTGGCGTCTGGCGCTGCCTAACTTCGGCAATCACATGCTTTCGATCATGAAAGACACGGCCCTGATATCGGTCATAGGGCTGGAGGAGATTGTCTTTGTCGCCGAGATCGCCACCACCGTGACTCTCAAGCCCTTCACCATGTATGCGGTTGTGGCTGTCATCTACCTCGCCATCACGACGGTCGTCACCCTGGTCGTCGCCGGGATGGAGAAGTACGCCAACCGGCACCTGGAGACATCGAGATGAGTTTCGATGTCTTCCTGATCCTGGACAGCATCCCGACCATGATCGAAGGCCTGGGCATCACCCTCAAGCTCCTGTTTCTCTCGACTGCCATCGGTTTCGCCCTGGCAGTTGTCACGCTCCTGATGCGCCTCAGCGGCCACTGGCTGCTCACCTGGCCCGCCATGTTCTACATCTACATCTTTCGCGGAACGCCGATTCTCGTGCAGATCTTCATCATCTATCACGGACTGCCGCAGTTCGAGTTCATCCGGGAGGGCGTGCTCTGGCCAATCTTTCGGGAGCCCTTCGGTTGCTGTGTTGTCGCTCTGAGCCTCAACGCGGGCGCCTACGTCTCGGAGATCCTTCGTGGAGGTGTGCTGGGTGTGGACCGCGGTCTGCACGAGGCCGGAAAGGCCTTGGGTCTCTCGACACCGCAGAGGTTCATCCACATCACCACACCGATTGCCATTCGCCTGGCAATTCCGGCCTACAGCAATGACTTCATCTCCATGCTCAAGGCAACGGCCCTTGCCAGCACGGTGACGCTGATGGACATGACCGGGGTAGCGCGAACCATCGTGGCAAAGACCTTCGCTCCTTACGAGATCTTCATCGCGGCGGCGATCGTCTACCTCTGCTTCACCTGGACCTTCCAGCGCGGATTCGGACTGCTGGAACGCTACATGGGCCGCTACGTCAGGAAGGATGCGTGAGATGGATGAAGAAACGCGGGTGCCAGTCATCGCTCTTGAGAAGGTCTGCAAGTTCTTCGGGCAGTTTCAGGCTCTCAAGGATATCGACCTGGTCGTGAACCGGGGCGAACGCGTGGTGGTGTGCGGCCCGTCCGGGTCGGGCAAGTCGACCATGATCCGTTGCATCAACCGACTCGAAGAGCACAACAGCGGCCACATCGTTGTCAACGGTCACGAGCTGACAGGGGACCTGAAGGACGTCAATGCAGTCCGCCGCGAGGTGGGCATGGTGTTTCAGAGCTTCAATCTCTTTCCGCACCTTCGGGTTGTCGACAACCTGATGCTCGCGCAAAAGCTTGTTCGCAAACGGAGCAAGGCGCAAGCACGCGAACGCGCCATGCATCTCCTCGAGCGGGTCCGGATTCCCGAGCAGGCGGAGAAATGGCCGAGCCAACTCTCCGGCGGTCAGCAGCAGCGGGTCGCCATTGCGCGCGCACTGTGCATGGATCCTGCCATCATGCTCTTCGACGAACCCACCTCCGCGCTGGATCCCGAAATGATATCGGAAGTTCTCGACGTCATGATCGATCTGGCTGAGGAAGGCATGACGATGGTTGTCGTCACCCATGAAATGGGATTCGCCCGGTCCGTCGCCGATGCAGTCGTCTTCATGGACGCCGGCGAGATCGTCGAAAGCAATCCTCCCGCCGAGTTCTTCCAGAACCCGAGAAACGAACGGACCAGGCTCTTCCTCAGCCAGATCCTGTCGCACTAGACGTCGGCAACGAACCCCGTTCACCCGGAGACCAGCCATGAGCGCCACCATCGTGAACCACGACGTGATCGAGTTTGCCCGGAGCCTTGCCGACACGAGCCGCGCCATGCTTCGCCAGGCCGGCCGCGATCCGATTCATCGCTGGGCCAAGAGCGATGGCAGTCCTGTGACCGCCACCGATCGGGCCGTCGAAACCCGGCTTCGTGAAGCGATCGAAAAGAGGTATCCCGATCACGGCGTCGTCGGAGAGGAACACGGAGAATCCTCATCCGACCGGGAGCTGGTCTGGGTTCTCGACCCGATCGACGGCACCCTTGCCTTCATGGCCGGTATACCGGTCTACGGCACCCTGATCGCCCTCCTGCAAGACCGGACACCGGTCCTCGGCATCATCGACATGCCGGCCACCGGCGAGCGCTGGATCGGCTGTCGTGGTCATGCGACGACCCGCAATGGCGAGCCTGTCCGCGTCCGGGAATGCGAAGACCTGTCTGGCGCTCTCCTGTCGACCAGCAATCCGGACTTCTTCAGCCCCACGGACCTGCCGGCGCTGGAGCGTCTCAGGATTGCCACTTCCTGGACCGTCTATGGCGGAAGCTGCATGGCATACGCCCAGGTGGCATCAGGCAGAATCGACATCGGAATCGATGTTGACTTCGACCCCCACGACTACCTGGCGCTCGTTCCTGTCATCGAGGGCGCCGGAGGAACCATCAGCGACTGGGCGGGTGAATCGCTCACCCTCGATTCAGGCGACCGTTTTGTCGCCTCCTGCAGCCCACACCTTCACCAACAGACACTGGCCATTGTGAACGGGTGTTGAGTTTTCAGCCATGGCTCGGGTCTCGAGGCCTGCGATCAGTCTGGCGACGGCCCGTCCCGAAGTGGTACTCCTGGCGGCGAGGAATTCCCATTGCGCGACCGGTTGCGACGCAGAATATCGACGAGCGCAGCCAGCGCGGCATCGTCCCTGCTGATCGCGCATACCCGATCCGGGCCATCCCGGTCCCTTGAAGCTCGCACCATTGCCATCGGATTCCTGGCGAACTGCGTTTGCCGCCAACTCGGCGAAATTCGGGACGGGTTCCGGTTACCTGATGGCCGAATTCGGTTCAGACTGGGGGCCTGCGAAGCCGGGGCGGCATTGACCTTCGTGTGTGCTTGAAGCAATGTGATTGCATCGCAATCGACAAGGCAGGATTCCCCGACCTTTGGAGGGCACGACCATGGCAAGCATCACCATCCGCAATCTGGATGACCAGGTGAAGGCGCGACTGCGGGTGCGGGCGGCCGAGCATCATCGCTCCATGGAAGAGGAGGTACGGGTGATCTTGCGTCAGGTTGTTGGGCCCGGGCCGAGTTCCCGCAATCTGGCAGAAATCGCTCATGCCCATTTTGGGCCAGACAACGGCGTTGACATTGAATTGCCGGCGCGCGGGCCGGGGCGGGAACCTCCGTCATTCGATTGAGTGTCCGGTCATGTCCCTTCTGCTGGATACCAACGTTGTGTCCGAGTTGATCCGCAGGATACGCAATCCTGTCGTCGCAGGATGGGTGGCCGGCTTTCCTCTCGAAGAACTGTACTTCTCGACAGTTGCCGAAGCAGAGTTGCGTTATGGTGCCGCACTCCTGCCGGAGGGTCGCCGCCGACAGACGTTGTTGACGGACATCGAAGATTTTCTGCGGGAAGCTTTCGGACAACGGGTGTTGCCATTCGACCGGGAGGCTGCGCGCGAGTATGCGGACATCGCGGCAGCGCGTCGTTCCGCCGGCCGTCCTGTCGCCCACGCCGACTGTCAGATCGCCGCAATCGCCCGTTCCCGGGGTATGACGATGGTCACGCGCAACGTTCGGGATTTTGAGGACATTGGAGTGAAGATAGTCGATCCCTGGAAAACGCATTGAGCGAAACCGTCGGCAGCTTGTGTGCTTGCCGCCACCGATAGTTGCATCACACGACCAGCGTTGCATTGCACGATTCAAGCTGGCCTTCAGGCCTGACGCTTGATCAAGAGAACGTGTTGAACCTCCTGACCGGTAACCGCTCTTGCACCACGGCGAGGATGCGGGCCTGCATGACCGGCATCGTCACGAAGGACGGCGGGAAGCGGTGCAGATCCTCGAATGCCGCCATGCCGGAGTCCTCGCCCGCGGCCATCTCGGCGACGGCCTGTCCGGAAGTGGTGCCCCTGACGGCGCCCACACCGTTCTGGCACACGGAGACCCAGATGCCGCCCGCCAGTGTGCCGCACTTCGGCACGCCATTGCGCGACATGCACATGGCACCGCTCCCAGGCACGTTCGAAGGTGACGCGCTGCACCATGGGAAAGCACCCGGTCGGCCGTGCCCTCACCCTTCCAGACAGATGTTACGCCAGCCGTTCGAATGACCGTTCTGTGGGAAGCCGGTCACCCGCAGGGCACTGTTGTCAGTCCAGGGGAACCGGAGGTACGGGGACGTGGTGATGGGTGCTGCTTCCCGCCTTCGACTCGGTCACTGGAGCCACGGCAAAGAAGAATCTCGCCGGCTCGCGCGCCACATAGGTGAGCCTGGTTCCGGCAGGCAGCCACATGATGTCCCCTGGGCCGATACGGTGCCGTCCCTCGTCAGTGTGGATTTCCAGTTCGCCGTCGATGCCGTAGATGATCTCGTCGTAGGTCACGGTCCAGGGAATGCTGCAATTCTCGAACACTCCCATGCCGCCTCCCAGCGTGGTGCTGATCGCCGAATTGACGGTTGCCACCACGTTGCCGCCGCTGCCGTCAGCTACGGATAGATCGAGGTCATAGCCTCGGAACATGCGTGCGTCGCTCATGAGGTCATGTCTCCTTCCAATGCCTCTTTCACCCAGGTCTGGAATACATGGACACAGTGTTCGCTGTCTCCGGGTTCGCCGTCCCGGGAGATGAAGCGGCCCTGGTGATAGCCTCGCGACACGATCCCTCGCTGGACTCCCTCGTTCAGGGCCGCATCTTCAGGTCCAAGCGCTTCGTTGAACCAGGCTTCCGAAGCGCGCGTGGTCTCGTCGTCACCGCGGCCGGAAACGCGGAAGTAGGCATTTTCCACAACCGATGACTGTGCGCTCGTGGCCCGCGTCAGGTAGGTCGAGATCATGTCGGCATGAGGCCAGGAATAGATGATCCAGTCCGGCCACAGGTAGAGCGTGATGAAATGGTCCGTCTGGCCCCCGGAACCGGACTCCGGGAAGGGATAGACCTCCGGCCGGTTCTTGCCCGGCGGGGCGATGATGGCCAGCCAGTGATCGTGGACATGGAGCCTGGTGGTCTCCATGTCGATGATGTCGGTGAGTTCGCGGTGGGCCGGACCGGAATTGGGAAAGTGATAACCCTCGATGGCGTTCTCGACGGTCACCTTCCAGTTGGAGGCAATGGTGAAGTCCTTCTGGCCGCCAAACGTGACCGTCTCGAGATCGGGAAACCAGCGCCGGCACTCCTCCTCGAAGCCCGGCGCCCACTCGTTCATCGGCGGCGCGTCGTCGTCGAGGTTGACGAAGATGAAGCCGGCAAACTCTTGAATCCGCACCGCCACGAGACCGAAATCGGCCTTGTCGAAGTCCGGCACCCGGTCACACAACCGGGCGCTCCTCAGTGACCCGTCGGTGCCATAGGCCCAGCCATGATAGGGACAGGTGATGGCGGCCTTGACGGTGCCGCGGCCCTGCAGCAGTTCGTGGGCGCGATGCTGACAGACGTTGTAGAAGGCACGCAGACGACTGTCCCGGCCCCTGATGGCAACGATGCCCTGGCCGTGAATGTCGACGGTGACATAGCTTCCGGGAGTGGCGAGCGCGCTCCTGTGACAGACGGCACGCCATGAGCGAAAGAAGATCGCCTCCTTCTCGCGCTCCAGGACGTCCGCGCGGTGGTACCACGGCGAGGGCAGGGTGAACGACGTCCGGTGGTCACCGGTCATCCCCGCCACCGGGAGCGATTCAGCCATGACGACCCTCCCCTTGTCCCGTCGTCTGGAACCCTATGCGCCACCCCACCGCGAATCAACGTCGCCGGTCAGTCCTGGATGTACTTCTTCGGAACGGCGGCGCCGATCGTGTACTTGGGATCCACGAAGTTGCCCAGGCGCACCTTGCCGCACTGACTGAGCATCATGTAGGCGTCCCACTGGTCGAACCCGTAGTCCGCCGCCATCCATCGGACAAGTTCACGGTAGGCAATGCGCGCGCTATCCTCGAGAGGACGCGTGCTGCCGATTCCCATGATGAAATCGTCAGCCTCCAGGCGCGGCCAGTCGATCGGCCAGTTCTTGATCAGATCGATCGTCATGGTGGTGGTGGTCGCGAATTCGACGGCAACGCCGCACACCTCGCCGTCGCCCTGACAGGCATGGGCATCGCCGATGAAGAGACGCCCACCCCTGGCGCGGACCGGCAGGTAGGTGATCGTACCCGGGCCCATGTCGGGGAGGTCCATGTTGCCGCCATGGCTGTCTGGCGTCAGCGAATTGATCGAATCGATCTCGGGTGAACAGCTGAGCGTGCCGATATGGGGCTTGTAGGGGAGTGTCACCCTGTCGCTCCAGTAGACCTTCTCTTCATCGACGTCGATCTTGCGAACGATCTCGGGAAGCGGTTGGTTGAGCGTTGCCGTCAGGGACGTACCCGTCAATCCGCCGAATTCCGGGATCATGCAGCAGGTGCCGCGAGGCTGTGGACCCCGTGGCGCCATGCTCTCGATATGGACGCACAGGACATCACCCTTTTCCGCTCCCTCGACCATGATCGGGCCGCACTGGGGATTGAGCCAGGGCATCTCCAGGATTTCGGAGGGGACGTCAGACTCGCTCTTGATCTTGCCTTCGAAGGCATCGCATGTCTCGACGACCACCCGGTCACCCGGATTGATGTGGAGAACCGGTTCGGAATAGGGGCCGATCGTGTAGTGGTAGACCCCCTGGATCTCTTCCGTGAGATGGTGGGTGACCCCCGTTGATCCGTATCCGACGCCGCGCCGGTACATGATGGACTCCGTCACCCAGTCGTTCGGGTAGGTTCGCATGAACATTTCCATAGCCGTCGGTCCCCCTTGTCAGTTCATGAGTTATTGTCGCCTGCAGACCGCCGCATGCTCCGTATTCAAGAGGCGCTCGCAATCAGCCGCCACCCTGCCCTTGTCCAGAACATGGGTGCGCTGCGCCGCGGTCTGGATGAGGTCACTGTTCTGTTCGACGACGAGCACGCTCCGGCTTCGCGGACGACGGCGCCGATACCCTCAAAGATGCCGGGTTCATCAGACAGCAACGGATCGGTGACCTTTCCGGTTGTTTCGGTGACAGCAGCAACTTCGGCTGTGGAGAACCGGACTTCCGCGGCGGCGCAGGCGATATCGGGACGCACGGCAACATGTCGACAGTCCTTCGTGCAGCACCGGGGTGCGGTGCCACCGTCTCACAGCATGGAGCGTGCGACCCAGCGGTGGAAACAGTGGGAGGGGCCCTCGAGGACAGGGGTGAAGACGCCGCCTGCAAATCCCGGCGAGGCGCGGCCCTCCTGCATGCCCTGGACGGCATCCACATCTTCCTGGAACACCTCGCGCCAGGATTCGCGGACCGTTGCCCTCAAGTCGGCGTAAGCGGGGCCGGTGGCGTCCTTGCCGACGTAGTAGATATCGAAGATCTCGCGGCAGCGCCCCGGACCGTCGGGCAGCACGCGGATCGCCTTGAAGTGGTCGTAGTGGATGCCGAGCATGACGTTGGGATAGAGCGCCACGTACTCGGCACGGGTCTGCCAGGGTTCCGGCAGACCGGGAAAGCGGGACAACTGATGACCGTTGCGGTCCGGCTGGTACACGAGACTGACCTGTCCTGAAAAGGTCTCTTCCTCGATATTGAGGTGATCCTCGAGGCGTGAATAGGAATTGAGTCCGGGGTGCACCATGGGCAGATGGTAGGCTTCGCAGAAGTTCTCGATGGCCAGTTTCCAGTTGGCCTTGAGATCGAAGGTCATGATCGAGTCCTCGCCGCCATGGCACAGCAGCGACTCATCGAAGCAGGACCAGCGTTCGGCGAGCGGGCGGATGAAATCGGAAAAGGGAGCGGCATCGCCGGAGAGATTGACGAAGACCTGGTCGAACCACACCGCGCTCGACACCTCGTTGAGGCGGAAGCGCTGCCTGTCGAACCCTTCGCACTCGTGTCGGCCCGACCCACCGATGTGGGGTGTCAGGCGCAGGCTTCCCTCGAGACCGTAGGTCCAGTTGTGGTAGGGGCAGGTGAGCACCACGCCCGTCTTGCCGGACTGGCCAACGAGCCGCATGCCCCGGTGCGGGCAGACGTTGTGGAAGACACGGACCTTGTGATCGTGGCCCCGCACCACAAACAGCGGCACTCCGACGAGATCCAGCGGCATGACATCGCCGGGCTCGGGCACATAGGAAGCGGCGACCAGACACACCCAGTTGCGCGACCACAGGCGGACTCTCTCGCTCTCGAACCACGACTGCGACACGTAGGCCTCGGCCGGAAGCGGCCTGGCATGTCCATAGTCGAGGGCAACGCCCTCGAGCGCCTGTGGGCTGAAGTCCCGTGCCGAAGGAAAGAAGGCTGTTGCGGTCATGCGGCGGTCCTCCGTGGCGTCGCGATCATATCAGTCAGGCCCTTAGGCTGTCAGCGCCTGATTGACCAGAACCCGAAGCTGCTTGCGCAGGGGATAGCATCCCGAGGGGATGAGCTGGGTCATGAACACCACGGTCATGTCCTCGAGCGGATCGACCCAGAATGCGGTCGACGCCATGCCGCCCCAGGCGAATTCACCTGGCGATGCCATGACGCCTGCGGCAGCCGGATCGAGCATCACCGACACGCCCAGTCCGAAACCGACTCCCGTGTAGCTCGTTTCGGCAAAGACCTCCTGCCCCATGGCTGCAAGATCGCTGTCGTCTGGAAGATGATTGGTCGCCATGAACTCGACCGTGCGCCGCCCCAGGATACCGCGCCCTCCGGCGCGGAGCATGTCGGCGAATCTCAGGTAGTCGTCCATGGTGGAAAGCAGGCCACCGCCCCCCGAACAACACCTGACCGCGGACGCAAAACGGCTGTCCGCCGTGCCGTCGACACGCCTGAAGCGGTCATCGCCGGTCCGCTCGTAGCACGGCACGAAGCGTTCGACACGGTCCTTCGGAAGCTCGAAGAAGGTGTCGGTCATACCCAGGGGTTCGAGGATCTCCTCGGCAAGGTAACGATCGAACGGCTTGCCCGAGATGACCTCCACAAGGTAGCCGAGGACATCGATGGAGACACCATAGGTCCAGCGCGCGCCCGGGTGATGGTCGAGCGGCAGGGCGCCAAGGCGGGTGACGACCTCGCCCAGCGTCCCCGAGCGGGGCCCGAAATCGACCCTGTGTTCCCGGTAGAGTTCCGCCAAGCCGTCGTTCGCGTTGAAACTGTAGGTGAACCCGGACGTGTGACAGAACAGATCGCGCACGGTCATCGGCCGGCTGGCGGACTCGAGATTCATGCCATAGGGGGTGTCGCCCGCCCGCACGGCCATGTCGGCGAGTTGCGGGATGTAGGCCTCGACCGGATCGTCGAGTCCGAAAAGCCCCCGTTCATAGAGCGTCAGTGCGGCCACCGCGGTCACCGGCTTGGACATCGAGTAGATGCGGCAGATGGCATCGGGAAAGATGGGCTGCCCGGCTTCCACATCGGCGAAACCGGCAGCCTCCCGGTAGACGAGGGCGCCTTCGCGCACGATGGCGGTCATGGCCCAGGGAAGCTTGCCCTCGTCGACATGGCGCTTCATCCAGTCACCGATGCGTTCAAGTCTCATGGATGAAAGACCTGCCTCCTCCGGTTCGGCCCTGTGGATGTCGATCATGTCCCTCGCTCCTTCGTGGTCTCAGCAGTAGATGGCGGCCCCGAACCGGGCCTTCTTCTCCGTCCAGGCGGGTAGATCGAGGATCACAATGCCATGGCGCTCGACGAAACGCTCGATGCCGCCCCGCACCTTCTCGTGATACTGAGGCAGAATGCCGGGATAGATCTCGGCGCGAATCTCGTCTGGATCGAAGGTCAGGCGGGCGGTGACCGCCGCGATGCCCGACGGGCTCATGACGGTGATCAGGCGCGAGGCGCCATGACTGAATCCCCTGAGCCCGAAGAGTGCCGCGTCAGACGCCATGAACGTGTTCCTGGACATCCCGGAAGGCGAGGTCCGGCGCATCGCTGATGGCCCTGTCGAGATGCCAGGCATTGCGCGCCAGAAACACCGGTCGGCCGACATGGTCGGTGGCCATCGCCCCGCGGTTACGGTCCGCAAAGGTGCGGATCATCCGTTCCGACGGTGCATCGAGCCAGCGTGCCGTATGGATGCCGGAGGGTTCGAATCGTACCGGAACCTCGTATTCGCTGCGAATTCGGTCGGCCAGCACGTCGAACTGCAGGGGGCCCATGACCCCCACCACCCAGTCGGAGTCCATCACCGGACGGAAGACATGGGCTGCGCCCTCCTGCGCCAGCTGCTGCAGGGCGCGCCCGAGATGCTTGGACTTGAGTGGGTCCGTCGCGCGCACGTTCCGCAGGTGCTCCGGCGCAAAGCTCGGGATGCCGGTAAACGTGAGATCCCCTTCCTCGGACAGCGTGTCGCCGATATGGAGGTTTCCGTGATTGGGGACACCAACGATATCGCCTGCATGGGCCTCTTCGGCCAGCTCACGGTCCTGCGCCATGAAGACCTGCGGATTATGCATGACGATGTGCTTGCCCGTTCGCGAGTGCTTCAGTTTCATGCCTCGCCGGAAATGCCCCGATACCAGGCGAACAAAGGCAATCCTGTCGCGATGGCGCGGGTCGGTATTGGCCTGAATCTTGAAGACAAATCCGGTGACCTCGTCGGTGGTCGGTCCAACCGTGCGTTCAAGTGCTGGCCGCGGACCGGGCGGCGGGGCGTTCCCCACCAGGCCGCTGATAAGCTCCCGTACACCGAAGTTGTTGAGGGCACTGCCAAAGTAGAGGGGAGAAAGGTTGCCTGCGAGGTAGTCCTCGCGGTTGAAGGGGGCCATCAGTTCCCGGGTCATCTCGACCTCGTCTCGCAGCCGGGAGACGGCGTGACCGGAAAGCAGGGTATCGAGCCCGGGTGAATCGATGCCTTCGCAGGCAATGCCGTCCGCGATTGTCTCTCCCTTGCCACGCTTCATGAGAACGAGGCGGTCGAGCACAAGGTCCCAGCATCCCTGAAAATCGCGTCCCATGCCGATGGGCCAGCTCGCCGGCGCCATCTCGATCTGCAGCGTCTGCTCGACCTCGTCAATCAGATCGAAGGGATCACGCGCGTCGCGGTCCATCTTGTTGATGAAGGTCGTCACCGGCATGTCCCTGAGGCGGCACACTTCGAACAGCTTGCGGGTCTGGGCCTCGATGCCACGGGCGGCATCGATCACCATGACCGCGCTGTCGACCGCTGTCAGCACCCTGTAGGTGTCCTCGCTGAAGTCCTCGTGACCGGGGGTATCGAGAAGATTGAAGGCACACCCCTGGTAGGTGAAGCTCATCACCGATGCGGTCACCGAAATACCGCGCTCCTGTTCCACCTTCATCCAGTCGGAACGGGCCCGGCGGCGTTCTCCACGTGCCTTGACCGCCCCGGCAAGCTGAATGGCGCCGCCGAACAGCAGCAGCTTTTCGGTGAGCGTCGTCTTGCCGGCATCGGGGTGGGAGATGATGGCAAACGTGCGCCGCCTGGCGACCTCGTGCTCGTGAGACATCATGATGGCCCGGAACCGCAATCAGGTCCGATGTGTGCCGCCATCACGGCGTTTTGTCCAGTTGATGCTTCCGGATGATGCCCTATTCTCGGTCCATGAAGCGCGTCCTTCCACTCCTTGTGGTTCTGATCTTCATGGCGCCGGCGTTGGCAACCAGCGTCACGGGCGTCCTTTCCTCCACGGCCGTGCGGATCGAGGCCTACGTGAACCAGGGAAGGACTCTTGCCATCGCCCTTCTCCCGCCGCCCGAGGTGACGCTCTCCGGCACCCTCGGTGTCGCCTTCGCCCCGGCGGACGACAACCGGCCCTGGACGGGTGACCTGCCACGGGTGGTGACGGTGGAGGCCGACTACTTCGATGGCCCGGTTCTGGAGACATTCCCCTTCGACCGCAGCCAGCTTCACCAGTCGGCCGCCATCGCCGTCACCTTCGGCGCCTGTATCGGCGAAGCGCGGATCTGCGTCCTCGAGGAAGCCCTGATCACGATCAGCCCGGCCACGAAGGGACATGTGGATGTCGCCATCGCCCTCATCGGACCTTGAGTTGCGTGCCATCCGAGGCCGCCCGGGAGGCCCTGCTAGTCAACGATGTCGTGCCATTGACCGTCCAGGCCAAGGAACCGCTCGCCGTCATGAAAGGTGGACACGCCGGCGTCCCCGGCAACGCGGAGCATGGCCGGCAGCGGCTCTCCCGACGCCTCGAGGATGGCGGCCAGCGTGTCGTGTCCGATGTCGTCGATGAGTTCGAAGGGCCCTCTCTTCCAGGCAAACCCCCAGCGCATCGCGCGGTCGATGTTGACGATGTCGTCCGATATCTCGCCTGCCAGACCGGCCGCATAGGCGAGAACACCGCCCATGAGATCCCGGGCGAAGTCTCCCGCAGCACCCGGAGCGGTCATGAGTTCCCGTGGGCTCGCCGCAGTCCCGGCAACGTCCGGCGTTGTCGACGGACGCCACTGTCCGCCCTCGAGATCGAAGGTCTCGCGCAGTCTGTCGCCGTCCCCGGTCCTGGTGACCCGGTAGAATCCGCCCCGCGTCTTGCGGCCGAGCTGGCCCCTCGCAAGCATTGCCCGCTCCTCTTCGGGGAATGTCGTGTAGAGGTGGCCGGTGTCGCCTTCGGGGAGATTCGCCGCCAGATTTCTGGCGACAAGGTCCATCACGTCAAGGCCGATGAGATCGATCAGTCCGTAGAGTCCCGTTGGCGGCAGACCCACAGGGGCCGACATGAGCGCATCGATCTCCTCCATCTGCAGGCCACCGTCGCGGCGCGCCCTTCTGGCCTTGTGGAGTCCCGACAGCATCCAGAAACAGCCGATACGGTTGCCGATGAAGTTCACGGTGTCCTTGGCATGGACGACACCCTTGCCAAGCCTGGTCGAGCAGAACGCCGCCATCGCTTCGACCACCTCCGGCGCCGTCTCCTCACCGGGAACGATTTCCAGCAGCTTCATCACCTTCACGGGATTGAAGAAGTGGGTCACCACAACATCCCGCCGCAACCTTGCGGGCATGCCTTCGGTGATCGAACGCAGCGGGATGCCCGAGGTGTTGGTGGAGATCACCGATCCGTCGCTGCGCCAGTGCTCGAGCTTCGTGAACATGTCGCGCTTGGTTGCGAGGTCCTCGATGACAGCCTCGCAGATCCAGTCGTAGTCCGTGATCTTCGCCAGATCGTCGAAGGTGCCGGTCTCGATCAGGCTGGCGCTGTCGGGATTGTCGATGGCCGGTGGACGCCCGTCGGTGATGCGGCGTTTCGCCACATCCACGGTGTCGCGGTCCACATCGAGGAGCAGCACCCTGCATCCCGCGTCAGCACACTTGCCGGCGATCCCGGTTCCCATGGTTCCGGCGCCAATCACGGCCACCGAGTTGATCGTGCGTGTCATGCCTTTTCACCCCAAGTCTGCAAGCGGGCCTCCCTATAGCACCGACCGGTGATGTTGCGCGACCACGGCCACGACGTCATCAACCGTGCGCGCCATCATGGCACCGTCGTCCGCCAGAACGCGCACGAAGAGGCCGCAGTCGCCCGGAAGCGATGACACGCCGGCATAGGCTCCCGAATGCGCTACCACCTCGCTGAGGACTTCCGCGAGACCGGGCGCAGCAGCACTGCCACCCACCAGGCCAATCGTGCCGTGAACCGCCACACCCGTCCGGGCGAGGTCCTTTCCGGACGTGCGCATGCGGTCGAGCACCAGGAGGGTCCCGTCATCGGCCCGCACCGCGGTTTCCGTCTGAAGGGTGGCAAAATGCTCCCCGGGGGCGCCTGCATCGTGAGGCAGGAACGCGTCGCACCACATGACGTCCGCGCCGTCATGAACCACCACCTCCAGCAATGTACGAACTCGGGCGCCGGGGAACAGCACCAGCGGACGCGGTTGCCAGAAGAGCCGGCTGCCTGGGTGGGCATCGAGACGGACATGCTGAAGGGCGTCGTCCGCCGGCATGGCATGGGCGACGGTCGCCCCCTGGGTCCGGATCGTCACCGTGGTCCCTTCGCCGGCGACGATCCTGGCGGCAAATCGGTCGCCCTGGAGAAGACCGGCTCCCAGGGACTGGAGGATCACGAGCTGTCCGGCGCCGTCGTCAAACGGACGGGTGAGATGAAAGGGAAAGGCGACGTACTGGCGTTTCAGAAAGGTTCCGCCGGACGGCGCCCGCGCGAATTCCAGTGCCAGCTGCCTGTCATGTTCCGTCGCACACCGATTCATCAGCTGTCGAACAGCACGTTACGGACGATGTGATCGACGACATCCCCGATCGCTTCGCCGGTCCGGCAATTGGTGACAACGACAGGCCGGCCGCGGCGCACGTCGCGGGCTTCCCTCGTCATCGCTTCGAGATCGACACCGACGTGGGGTGCGAGGTCCGCCTTGTTGATCACAAGGAGGTCCGCCTGCACGACACCGGGACCCCGCTTGCGCGGAATGTCGCCGCCGCCCGAGACGTCGATAACGAAGATCCAGTAGTCGACAAGTTCGGGAGAAAAGGTCGATGCGAGATTGTCACCTCCCGATTCGAGCAGCACGAGGTCAAGGGGGTGAAAGCGCATCTCGAGGCGTTCCGCTGCATCGAGATTGAGAGTCGGATCCTCGCGGATGACCGTGTGCGGGCAGGCGCCCGCCTCGACGGCGACCACGCGACGGGGCTCGATCAGACCGCTGCGCTGCAGCCGTTCGGCATCTTCCCTGGTGACAAGGTCGTTGGTGATGACGGCAAGGCTGGTGCCGCGGCCGGCGAAGCAGGGTATCAGGCGTTCAAGCAGCGCCGTCTTTCCCGAACCCACCGGTCCGCCTATCCCGACACGTGCTGCAGAAAGTGGTTCAGTCACCGTGAGGTCATCCCTGTCAGTTGGCGAAGAGTCTCAACTCTCCCCTTTCGTGGCGCATCACCGCAATGTCGGCCAGGGGAGTAAAGGCATGGGGTTCGTCGGGAGGCGGAGCGGCAAGGATGCCGGTGATATCGTCCGTCACCTCACCCAGAATCTCCTGGGCCTCCAGCGGTCCCATCAGGGACAGCCGGACAGCAGCCTGGGCAATACCGGAGACCAGGGTCCAGGCCGACAGGGTTTCGAGAACCTCGACCCTGAGGCCCGAGGCGGCCCACACCGCGCCCTGAACCACCGGAAGATGGCCACGGGCCCGGCCATCGGCGACAAGGCGGCGCCATCGCCGGGCGGCCTGGTTGCCGAGACCCGCATGGGCGCGCAACAGGGCGCGTCCCGCCTGGCACGATCCGGCACGCAGTTCGCTGGCAAGGGTCATGGCATCGAGCATCCGGTCGAGATCGCTCCACTCCTCGTCGCAGCCGGTTCCGGCGGCCCGCCTTGCCATGACCCGGTCGGTGGTCGCCCAGCGGTTCCGGAGCTGGTTCCTGGCAAACTCCAGGACTCCGGCGCCGTCGCGCACCTTGCCATCCTCCACCAGGGTTTCGAGACCCCACGAGAAGGCGAATCCGCCCGAGGGGAAGGCGCTGTCGCCCATCCGGAGGGTGGCGAGAAGGATGGGGATGTCAGTCATCGGCCAGGGCAATCCGGCCCTCGGCAAGGAAGGCGTCGAGGCGGGCGAGATAGTCCTTGCGGGGGCCTTCGAGGGCCACGGCGAGGAGAGGACCGTGGAAGGCGACGCGCCAGTGAAGATTGCCTGCATGGTAACCCAGTTCGAGAGCGGCCGCTGCATCCGCAGGCTTGAGAAGCAGCCATGACTCGATACATGCCCTGACGACAATCGCGCGATCGCTCTCGAGCAACAGCACGGCGCCGTCATCGAGGGCGGTGGTGCGCGGCAGAGCAATGGCGCAGTCGGTGCCCTTGTCGGTGACGGTACGCAGCCTCTTGCGCAGCATGTCGCGTCGATCGAGGACGATGGTCTCGACCCGGTCCTCGTGGGCAAGGTCATGGAGTGCCGCACCGAGACCGGCGTCGGACGCCATGCCCACGATCCCTGTCAGTCTCAGCATGCCTGGCTCCCCCCGGTGCATGGTCAGCCGTGATCACTATAGCTTGCATCCGCATCGAAGACCGGCGACGAATGTCCGTCAATCGGGCATCGCCTTCCACTGATGAAACCTGTCGACCTCGTCATCGCGGTCACCGTACCGGTCCTGTGGGGCGCAGGCTTCGCCGTGGCCAAGGGATCACTCGACGAATTCCCGCCGCTCCTCCTCATGGGCATGCGCTTCACCCTCGCTGCCCTCATCCTCGTGTGGTTCGTCAGGCCGCTGTGGAACATGGCTGGACGCCTTGCTCTGGTCACCTTCTTTGGCGGCACCCTTGCCTATGGACTGCAGTTTACGGGCCTTCTTGACCTCGATGCCTCCACAGCCGTCCTCGTGGTGCAGATCGAGGTCGTTTTCGCCGCCATCATGGCGAGCATCTTCTTTCAGGATCACCTGTCGCGTCGGCAGTGGTGCGCCATGGTGCTGGCCTTCGCCGGAGTGGCGCTGATTGCCGGAGAGCCCCGGGTGCACACGGCACCCCTGCCCTTCCTCATGGTGGTGGCCGGGGGCTTTGCATGGGCCGCCGGGCAGACCATGGTGAAGACCCTGGGACCGGTCGGCGGATTGCGGCTGGTCGCCTGGTTCGCCGCCTTCGCCGGTCCGCAGATGCTGGTCGCATCCCTTGTCGTGGAAAGCGGCCAGTGGCAGGCCGTGCGCCAGGCATCGTGGTCCGGCTGGCTGGCTGTCGTCTATCTTGCCCTATTCATGACAGCCACGGGATACGCCCTGTGGTTCCGCCTGATCGGTCGCTACCGGATGAACCAGATCGTGCCCTTCCTCCTGCTGGTGCCGGTGACAAGCATCGTCGGCGGGGTTGTCTTTCTCGGCGAAACCCTCTCACCCTGGATCATGGCCGGTGGTCTGCTTGTCATGGTCTCGGTAACCTTCATTCACCTGCAGCAACCGCGGTTGCCGCCGGCCAATCGACCCCTTGAAGAAAGACAGCACTCATGAGTGAAGACATCGTGACGGCGACGGCCGATGGCATCCTGCAGATCCGTCTCAACCGGCCGCAAAAGAAGAATGCACTGACCCGCGGGATGTACGCGACCCTTGAAGCTGCGTTCAACCGCGCCCGTGACGACCGCGAGGTCAAGGTCATCTGGATCACAGGCAGCGGCGATTCCTTCTCAAGCGGCAACGACGTCGGGTCCTTTCTCGAGGAATCGTCGGGCGACCGCCTGCCCGGCGCCGGCGGCTTCCTTCACGCCCTGGCCGCACTCGAGGTGCCCCTTGTCGCTGCCGTCAACGGACTGGCGGTGGGTGTCGGTGCAACGATGTTGCTTCACTGTGACCTCGTGCACGCCGCGCCCGGCGCCACATTCCGCTTCCCCTTCGTCGATCTCGGTGTCTTTCCCGAAGCGGCATCCACGGTCCTGTTGCCGCGCCTTGCCGGCCACCAGCGCGCCATGGAACTGATGCTGCTCGCCGATTCCTTCGATGTCGCGACAGCGCGTGACATCGGCATGATCAACGATGTCTTCGAGGCGCACGATCTCGAAGGCGAAAGCCTCCGCATCACTCGCCGCCTCGCCGCAAAGCCCGCTGCATCGCTGCGCCTGACCAAGGCGCGCGTCAAGGCCGGCTACGGTGACCTTGGCGCCGTCATCGCCGAGGAAACCCCGCTGTTTGCCCGTGCCGTCCAATCACCGGAAGCGCGCGAAGCATTCAACGCCTTCCTCGAGAAACGCCGTCCTGATTTCTCGCGGTTCGACTGACGCCTCATGACCCGCCGGCTAGGGCCAGCCATTCCTCCTCGGTCATGACGGTGAGCGAGAGTTCGCGGGCCTTCTTCAGTTTCGAACCCGCGGCCTCTCCGGCAACGACGATGTCGGTCTTCGCCGAGACCGAACCGGCTACCCTGGCCCCCAGCACCTCGGCACGCGCCTTGGCTTCCAGACGGGTCATGGTCTTCAGGGAGCCGGTAAAGACGACGCTCTTGCCGGCGACCGGCGATTCATCGGCCACCCGGGCTACCGGCTCGATCGTGAGACGCTCCAGGAGACCGTCAAGCACGGCCCGATTGCCGGCGTTGCAGAAGAAGGCGACAAGGGACTCGACAACCGCCGGTCCGATACTGTCGATGTCCTGCAGGTCCTCCATACCCGAGGACGACAGGACGGCCTGACGCATGGCAGCGGGCTCACCCCAGTGGCGGGCCAGCAGTCGTGCCGTGGTCTCCCCGACGTGGCGCACACCTAGCGCATTGATGAACCGGTCGAAGGCGATGGTCCGGCGGGCGGCAATGGCGGCATAGAGATTGCCGGACGAGGTGTCACCCCAGCCCTCCTCGCCGGCAAGGGCCTCGCCCACCGTCTCCTCGAGATCGAAGATGTCGACGGGGCTGTTGATCCATCCCTTCTCCCGCAGTTCGGCGATCTGCCTGTCGCCGAGTCCCTCGATGTCAAAGGCCTGGCGGGACACGAAGTGCCTCAGTCGCTCGACGATCTGGGCGGCGCAGCGCAACCCCCCGCTGCAGCGCCGCACCACATCCACCTGGCCGGTCCGCGCATTGGTGTCGCGCACGGCCTGGCTGCCGCAGACGGGACAGGCTTGCGGAAAGTCGAAGGGCCGGGCACCGACCGGACGCCGGGCCGGCACCGGACCCAGGACCTGCGGGATGACATCGCCGGCGCGCTGGATGGTCACGGTGTCGCCGATACGCACATCCTTGCGCCGGATCTCCTCCTCGTTGTGGAGTGTCGCCCGTTCGACAACGACCCCGCCGACATTCACCGGGTCGAGGACGGCCACCGGCGTCAGACTGCCGGTCCGGCCCACCTGGATCTGGATGTCGCGGAGTACCGTGGTGGCCTTCTCCGCCGGGAACTTGTGGGCCAGGGCCCAACGTGGCGCACGGCTGACAAACCCCAGCCTCGACTGCCAGTCGAGCCGGTCGACCTTGTAGACCACACCGTCGATGTCGAAGGGAAGTTCCGCGCGCCTGTCGCCGATACGACGGTGACAGGCAAGAACGTCATCGAGACCGCGGGCGACACGCACGTCCGGCGACACCGGCAATCCCCAGGCGGCGATGGCCTCCAGCATGCCGCTGTGCGTGGCCGCCGGCAGCGCGCTCGCCTCGCCCCAGGCATAGATGAAGAGGCGCAGGGGCCGCGAGCGCGTCACCTCGACGTCGAGTTGCCTCAACGACCCCGCGGCGGCGTTGCGCGGATTGGCAAAGGGACGTTCATCCTGCGCCTCCCGGTCCCTATTGAGCCGGAGAAAGTCCTCGCGGCACAGATAGACCTCGCCTCGCAGTTCGATGATGTCCGGAATCGCCCCGCCCTTCAGGTGCTGCGGCACCTCGCCGATCGTCGCCACATTGGCGGTGATGTCCTCGCCCGTGTGACCATCGCCCCTGGTGGCCGCACGAACAAAACGGCCACCCTCATAGCGCAGGGACACCGCCAGTCCATCGACCTTCGGTTCGGCCACGACATCCACATCCTGGTCTTCACCAAGGCCAAGAAAGCGTCTCACCCTGGCGAGGAAATCCGCCACGTCGGACTCATCGAAGGCGTTGCCCAGCGACAGCATCGGCACTCCGTGCGCCACGGTCGCAAAGCCGCCCGCGGGGGCAGCGCCGACACGGCGCGACGGACTGTCCTCACGGAGAAGATCCGGGAACCGGGTTTCAAGATCCTCGAGACGGCGCCTCAGCGCATCATAGGCGGCATCGTCGATCTCCGGCTCATCAGTGCCGTGGTAGAGCCGGTCATGGCGGGCGATGTCCCGTATCAGGTCATCGATCTCCCTCTTCGCCTCTTCTCGCGTCATGCCATCTCCATCCAAGATACCGGCCAGCCTCTCTCCACAAACCAGCGCCGCCGGTCATCCTCCCCGAATCGCACCAGCGATCAGCGCGTTCCCACTCGCAACGAGGACCAGTCACGATCTCCGCTTCAGATTCACCCCCGCCTGGGAACATCAGTGCTCATTGCCACCGGCCGCCGGATGCATGTCAATGACGCACTCGGCCATGAAATCACCCACCCGCAAGGCCTGATCGCAATCGCCCGGAGGCAATCCCGTGATTTCTTGAATGTCAAGGATCAACACCGTCGCTGTCATCCAACGGATCGTGAACGATTCGCAACGTTGCCCAGCACCACCCTGACCCGCATCTCCGCGAAACGACCGTTCGCTCCCAATCGAAGACGGGAAACCCGAAGCACTTCCCGCAACTGCAGTATCAGAGATCGTACCACCAGGGTGCAACGGACGCTGGACTCGCTGAAGGGCTCAGGCCCTTGCAGGTTGTTGGCTCATGGTTTGAGGAGGCTCTCTGCGGCGGCGCGGGACTCCTCGGTCACGTGGGCCCCGGCCAGCATGCGTGCCAGTTCTTCCCGGCGGTCGTTGTCGGAAAGCGTGCGCGCCTGCGCAACCGAAGTGTCGTCCCTGGAAAGCAGGATGTGGTGGTCTGCATGGGCCGCCACCTGGGGAGCATGGGTAACGACGAGAACCTGGGTGCGCTGACCGAGGCGGCGCAGTCGTTCGCCGATCGCATCCGAGACCGCACCACCCACACCGCTGTCGATCTCGTCGAAGATGAGGGTGCCGGCCGGCTCGTCACCCTGCCCGGCGACCCTGAGGGCGAGCATGAAACGCGACAACTCGCCGCCCGAGGCGATCCTGCCGAGCGAGCCGGGTGCAGCTCCGGGTGTCGTCACTACCGTGAACTGCACGGTCTCGGCGCCATCGGCCCCCCATTCGTCAATCTCTCGCGTCTCGAGGCGGGTGGCAAAGATCGCGTGACCCATTCTGAGCGGCGTCAGTTCCGCCGTCACCGCGGCATCAAGGGAATGCGCTGCCTTGCGGCGGCGCTGTCCGAGATCTTCACAGGTGCCCCGGAAAGCACCCAGGAGGCGGGCCTCATCCTGCCTCGCCGCAACCACCTCCTCCTCAAGGCCCTCCACGGCCGCAAGATCACGGGCGAGATTCTCCCGCACCTCAAGGAGTCCGGCCACCGTTGTCCGGTGCCGCCGCGCCGCGCTCTTCAGGGCAAACAGGCGATCCTCGATCTCGTCGAGCCGGCCGGCTTCATCCTCGAGTCCCGTCGCCGCACGGGCCAGGGCGGACGACGCCTCGGCGGTCTCGACAAGGGCGCGGTCGACAGCGCCAAGGACCTCATCGACAAGGCCACCGGCGACATCCCTGACCTTCACCAGTGCGGCGCTGGCCGTGGCGAGGCCGTCATCGACGCTGTGCTCTCCGGCGAGCGCCGCGGCGGCGATGTCCATTGCCTCGGCGACCTTGCGACTGTTGGCGAGCCGGGTTCGCGTGGCCGCGAGGATGTCCTCCTCGTCTTCGCCGGGATCGAGCAACTCGAGATCGCGGAGGTCGCTGGCAAGGGTGTCGGCGGTCTCCCTTCGTCCGGCCTGGTCGGCCTCGAGACGCTCAAGTTTCTGCTTCGCCTGACGCCATGCGACAAAGGCCCGGCCAACCCCGTCAACAGCCTCCCGGTTGTCGGCATAGGCATCGAGCAGCATCCGGTGTGTCGCAGGCCGCAACAGTCCACGCTGGTCCTGCTGACCATGGCACTCGACGATGTGATCGCCGATCTCCCGGAGAAGGTTCACGCCGATGGCCTCGTCATTGGCATGGGCCAGACTGCGGCCGTCCGTCCTGACCTGCCGGCGGACGACAAGGTCCCCGTCACATTCGATGCCCCGTTGTCCGAGCATGTCGGTGACGGGACTCTCCGGGCCGATGCGGAAGGTGGCCGTGACCGACGCCCGCTCCGCGCCGGGCCGGATCATGGAGATGTCCGCACGGCGGCCGATAACCAGCCCCAGTGCGTCGAGAAGAATGGACTTGCCGGCGCCGGTTTCACCGGTGAGAACCGTCAGTCCGTCGCCAAACTCGAGTTCGATGCGTTCGATGACCGCCAGGTTGCGGACACTGAGCGAGATCAGCATGACGGCGACCGGCTCACCTCACGCGGCTGTGAGGGAGCCGCCTCAGGGAAGCAACCGGTGCTGGGCCAGCAATGACCAGGCATCCGCGTACCAGATGCTGCCAGGATAGTTGTGTGCGAGGACCGCTGCCGAATCGCGCGCCTGGCCAAGGAGACCGAGCGCCAGGTATGTCTCCACAAGGCGGAACAGCGCCTCGGGAACATGGGATGTCGTCTCGTAGTGGTCGATGACCGTACGGAACCGGTTGACCGACGCGATGTAGGCGCCGCGATCCTGATACCAGCGGCCGATGTCCATCTCCTTGCCCGCAAGGTGGTCGAGGGACAGCTCCAACTTGAGGGTGGCATCGCGGCTGTAGGGCGATTCCGGGAAGAGTCGCAGCAGTTCGAGAAAGGCATCCCGCGACCTTTCGGCCATGCGCTGATCGCGTTCCACGTCCGAGATGCGTTCGTAGTAGCTCTGGGCAATGAGATAGTAGGCGTAGACCGCGTTCTCGTTGCCCGGATGGGACTCGATGAAACGGGAGGCGGAGGCGACCGCCGCGTCGAAGTCGCCCTGCAGATAGCTGGCATACGCGGACATGACCTGAGCGTGCTTGGCCCACTGCGAATAGGGATGCTGTCGCTCGACCTCCTCGAATTCGGCCACCGCGAGGCTGCGTTCTCCCGCCTCGAGCAGGTTGACCGCATTGTTGTAGATCTCCTCGACCGGCCGCTCCACATACGTATCCGGATCATCCGTACCGCAGGCGGCCAGAGTCGCCACGAGTGCGAGAGCCAGAATCCTCCTTGTCGCAGCCATGCACATCCCTTTGCCTGCCAGCCTCACGATAGCACCCGACAGGGTCCGGTGCACCCGCACACAGCACCCTGCCGGTGAGAGCGGGTCACCGTTGCGTCCTGTGCCGGCCGGCCTCCACCGGTGATGTCCCTCCTGAGAATCATGGTCCCGTTCCCTCATGACGAGTCAGCACCGATGACATAGACGCAGGCGGCATGGTGCGGCAAGGGGTGAGAGAGACTCCTTGCAACCAGTCCGCTTCATGGTGAATGTGCCGCCATGCCTCGTTCCGAAATGCGCCTTTCCGCCGTTCTCGGTCCCACGAACACGGGCAAGACACACCTCGCCGTCGAGCGCATGCTGGCATACCGCAGCGGCATGATCGGCCTGCCGCTGCGGCTGCTGGCCCGGGAAATCTATGATCGCGTCGTAGCCAGCAAGGGCAGGGGCGCGACGGCTCTCGTCACCGGCGAGGAACGCATTGTGCCCGAACGAGCCCGCTACTTCGTCTGCACCACCGAATCCATGCCGCTCGACATGGATGTCGAATTTCTTGCGGTCGACGAGATCCAGCTCGCCGCAGATGCGGAACGCGGTCACGTGTTCACCGACCGTCTTCTCCGGGCCAGAGGGCGCGAGGAGACCATCCTGATGGGAGCCGCCACCATGCGTCCCGCCATCCGGGAACTCCTGCCCGATGTGCGGCCGACGGTCCGGCCGCGGTTCTCCGACCTCTCCTACGCGGGGTCCACCCGCCTGGCACGTCTGCCGCCGCGCAGCGCCGTGGTCGCCTTCTCGATTGCGGATGTCTACGAAATCGCTGATATCCTGCGCCGCCAGCGTGGCGGCTGTGCGGTGGTTCTCGGCGCCCTGTCACCCAGGGCACGCAATGCACAGATCGCCATGTACCAGGCCGGCGACGTCGAGCACATTGTGGCCACCGACGCCATCGGCATGGGCCTCAACATGGATGTCAACCATGTCGCCTTCGCCGCACTGCGCAAGTTCGACGGCAGAAGGGTCAAGACCCTGGCGGCACACGAGCTGGCACAGATCGCCGGGCGCGCCGGACGCCATACCAACGACGGCACCTTCGGCGTGACCGCCACACTGACGGGCATGGAACCGTCGCTCGTCCAGGCCATCGAAAACCACAGGTTCGACGACGTCGGCTCCCTCATGTGGCGCAACCCGGATCTCGACTTCCGCAGTTGTCTGGCGCTCCTCAAGAGCCTGGAGGAACGCCCCCGAAAGGCCTTTCTCGTGCGGGCAGGTGACGCGGATGATCACCGGGCACTGGCCAGTCTCGTGCGCGATGCCGACATCATGCGACTCGCCTGCCATCCCGAGGCAGTGCGCCTGCTGTGGGAGGTTTGCCGGGTTCCCGACTACCGCAAGGTCATGCACGACCACCACGTACGGCTTCTCGCCCACATCTATCGCCATCTGGCCGGGCCGACAATGCGGCTGCCCGAGGACTGGGTGCATCGCAGCATCGCCCGGCTCGACAGGACCGGCGGAGATATCGATCTGCTGATGAGCCGTATCGCCCACATCCGTACCTGGACCTACATCTCCCATCGTTCGGACTGGGTGGAGGACCACGCCAGCCTGCGGGAGGAAGCCCGCGCCATCGAGGACCGCCTGTCCGATGCCCTTCACCAACGGCTCATCCAGCGCTTTGTCGATCGCCGCATGGCCCTGGTTGCCGTGCGGCTGAGACAAGGTGAGTCCCTCGACATCCATGTTGATGACGACGGCCGCATCATTGTCGAGGGAGAGACGACGGACAGGCTTCAGGGATTGCGCCTGATGCGCCGATCCCGCACGGGCCATGCGCTCGATCGGGGACTGGCCGCCCGGACACGCCGCGTTGCCGCCCGCGAAGTGCATGGCCGCGTGGAGGAGCTGGTGGCGAATGCCGGACGGGACCTTGACGTGGACAGTGCCCTGATGGTGCGCTGGCGCGGCTGTCCGGTGGCCCGCCTTGCCGCAGGCCGCTCCGTTGTCGAACCGGGAGTCACCGTCCTTGCCTCGGATGTCCTGACCGACGAGAACGCCCGCAGGGTGAAGGCAGCGATCGAACAATGGCTTGGCGGACGTCTCTCCGTGAGCCTGGAGCCGCTTCTTGCCCTCGCAGGCGCCGGGTTCCAAGGGGCCGCACGAGGCGTCGCCTTCCAGCTTGTCGAGGGGCTCGGGGTGTCGACGGAACACATCTGCCATGACCTCGTCCGTGACCTCGAGCCCGCCGACCGGCGACGGCTGACCGCGTTCGGGGTCCGCTTCGGCACCCGAGCGGTCTTCGTCAAGACGATGATGTCATCATCGGATCTGGTCTTGCGGTCCATCCTGTGGGCCCTCTCCCACAACCACGACACGGTGCCGCGCGTGCCGTTGAAGGGCGAGGTCTCTCTTGCTGCCGATCCATCCCTGCCCGAGTCCTTCTGGCACGCCATCGGATACACGCCACTTGCCACCCGTGCCCTTCGCGTCGACATGGCGGAGAGGCTGGCCGCCGGGATGCGCAAGCTGACACGCCGCGGATGGGCCCCGGCGCCCGGCGATCTCATCTCGCTTTCAGGATCGAGCCGCGAAGCGTTTGCCGGTATTGCCGAGGCCCTGGGATTTCGCGTGCGCATCGCTGACACAGACGTGCTCCTCGCCCAGGCCCGGCGACGGCCGGCCCGGCCGGGCCGGCACGACCCCTCTTCCCCGTTCGCCGGCCTCGCGAACATGGAAGTCGCCCGATGAACGCTGTGGCCATGCGCATCGACAGGTGGCTGTGGCATGCCCGGTTCTTCAAGACCAGGTCCATGGCGACACGACTCGTGGCAAGCGGCCGTCTGCGGCTCAACAGGCGGCGGGTCACCAAGTCCCACGGCATGCTTCGTCCTAGCGACATCCTCACCTTCCCGCAGAATCGCCACGTGCGTATCATCCGGGTGATTGCCGTCTCGGCGCGGCGCGGACCCGCCCGGGAGGCGGCGGGACTCTACGAGGACCTGGCGCCCGTCGATGGTCCGGCTTGACCTCGGCGGAGTCTTTCTGCCATGACATATCCTGTGATGTTCGCCCGGATCAGAAAACTCCTCGACCTGGAAGCGTCCGACGATTCCCCGGCTCCATCACCCGATCACGAGCTGCGCATGGCATCCGCCTGTATCCTTGTCGAGGCCGCACTGGTCGACGGCCATGTCGACGACCGCGAAATGCAGCACATCCACGATGTGCTCGGTGAGCACTTTGATCTCGGAACCGGGGAGGTGCAGATCCTTGTTGACGAGGCCACGCGGATTGCCGGCGATGCGGTCTGCTGGCACCGCTTCACCCGGGTTCTCAAGTCGGAATTCGATGCCGCGGAACGGTTGACCATGATGCAACAGCTCTGGCAGGTGGTTCTCGCCGACGGTGAACTCCATGCATACGAGGATTCGCTGGTGCGCAGAATCGCCGGCCTGCTGCATGTCGATGATGGCGACCGGGCGCTGGCACGGCGGCGCGCCCAGGCGCGACTGGAGTCGTTTCCGCCCACTTGACCATCGCCGTGGAAGTCCCAGATAACCAAGAGGACCCGGCCCCTCCCTTCATATCAGCCCAGGGCGTGGAGACATTCATGACCTACATCGTTGTTGAGTCCTGCATACGGTGCAAACTGACCGACTGCGTCGAGGTCTGTCCCGTGGACTGCTTCTACGAGGGTGAGAACATGCTGGTGATTCACCCGGACGAGTGCATCGACTGCGGTGTGTGCGAGCCCGAGTGCCCCGTGGACGCAATCAAGCCCGACACCGATCCCGGCCTCGAGGAGTGGCTGGAAATCAACAGGGAGTACGCGGAAACCTGGCCCAACATCACCCGCCAGAAGGATCACCCTGCCGATTCCGACGAATGGCGCGACGTGAAGGACAAGAAGAAGTACTTCAGTCCCATGCCGGGTGACGGTTGAGGGTCCGGGCGCCGCGCAGGCGAACCGGGATCAGGAAGACGCCTGGCGCCGGCATGCGCGTCCGGGAACACGGCCGCGGTCGCGCAAACGTCTCATGCGGGCTTCCTTTCGGGGCGCCATTCTGCTAGATTCCCGGCTCCCTCACCCCGGGACCGGTTGGCAAGGCCTTGGTGCCTTCCCGGCATACGGGATCACTGATGACAGAGTGCGGTGTTGGTGCCGTGATGTCGTGCACGGTCCCCGGGGCCATGACCAAGGAAGAAGAAAGGGTCAGCAGGCTACCCGACAATGACAAGTGAACAGCTCAATCTCAAACCCGGTGATCACGTCGTGTACCCGACACATGGTCTTGGCAAGGTCGAGAAGGTGGAAACCCAGACGATCGGCGGAGCCAACCTCGAAATGGTGGTCGTCAACTTCGAACAGGACAAGATGGTCCTGCACGTTCCTCTCGCCAAGCTCTCCTCTTCGGGCATGCGCAAACTCTCTTCAAAGGATATCATGAAGAGTGCGCTCACCACCCTGAAAGGGCGGGCCCGCAAACAGCGATCCATGTGGAGCAGACGTGCCCAGGAATACGAGGCCAAGATCAATTCAGGTGACCCCGTCTCCATCGCAGAGGTCGTGCGCGACCTCCATGTCAGGGTTGGCGAGCCCGAGCAATCCTACAGCGAACGGCAACTCTACGAAGCCGCACTCGATCGACTGTCGCGCGAACTCGCGGCTGTCGAGGGGGTCAAGCAGGATCAGGCGGAAGGCAAGATCGAGAAGTCCCTGCGGGCGGCGGCCTGAGCCCCTACCCTCCGGGTGCGCCTTCGGTCGTGACCGGAGCATCCGGTGATCACGCAACCGGAGAGGATGGCAACCCAGACACTCGATCCCGACCGGTTCGCTGTCTTCGCAAACTGGCGACGCATCTGGGCCGTCGCATCGATCAACGGCCAGCGCGCAAGCCTCGTCGCACTGCATGAGGCTCTCGCCGACCGCTTCCGGTTCGGTGACCGTCTTGTCTATCTTGGCAACTATCTCGGAGATGGCGAGGACCCCGCCGGGACGCTTGATGAACTGATTGCCTTTCGCCGGGACATTCTCGCCATGCCCGGCATGGCGCCGGGGGATATCGTGTTTCTGCGCGGCAGCCAGGAGGAGATGTGGCACAAACTCCAGCAACTTCACCTGGCGGTTGACGCTGCCGGCGTTCTTGCCTGGATGCTGGACCATGGCATATCGCGCGCCATCCAATCCTACGGTCACTCGGCCGAGCAGGGGCTGCAGGCTGCCGGGCACGGAACACATGCCCTGATGTCCTGGACCGCCGGACTGAGGGAAGCCATGCATCGCCGTCCAGGACACACGACGCTGATGAGTCAGATCAAGCGAGCCTGCCTGACAGCCGATCGCACGTTGCTGTTCGTCCACGCCGGTCTCGACCCCGGGCGACCGCTCGAAATCCAGTCCGATGCCTTCTGGTGGAACCCGGGAGGATTCCGGGCGCTGGGCAAACCCTACCGCAACATCCGCTATGTGGTTCGTGGCTTTGATCCCGACCGGTGCGGCATGGACATCGGCGACTACCGGGCATCGCTCGATGGCGGAACGCAGCGCAGCCTGGTGGCAGGCTGTTTCGACAACGAAGCGCGTCTCGTTGACCGCATCATCATGTAACCGGCGGAGGCAAGGCAATATGACCCGCAATCTGAAGATCGATGGTGACCGCCTGTGGGATGCCATCATGGCCATGGCCCGCATCGCGGCCACGGAAAAGGGCGGCAACTGTCGCCTTGCGCTGACCGACGACGACCGGGAGGGACGCGATCTCTTCGTTCGCTGGTGCGAGTCGGCCGGCATGACATGTACCGTCGACCGCATGGGCAACATCTTTGCCCGGCGCCCGGGCACGAACCCGCAAGCCCTTCCCGTCTCCACTGGCAGCCATCTCGATACCCAGCCCACCGGCGGCAAGTTTGACGGCATCTATGGCGTCCTCGCCGGACTCGAGGTCGTGCGCACGCTCAACGATGCCGGTATCGAGACGCAGGCGCCCATCGAGGTGATCTGCTGGACCAACGAGGAAGGGGCGCGGTTTGCTCCCGCAATGATCGGCTCAGCCGTGTTCTCCGGGGACTTCAGTCTCGAGTACGGCCATTCGCGTACCGACGCCGAGGGCAAGACCCTCGGCGGTGAACTCGAACGCATCGGCTACCTCGGGGACGAGGAGCCTGGCGGTCATCAGCTCGGTGCCCATTTCGAGGCCCACATCGAGCAGGGGCCCATCCTCGAGGCAACAGGCAAGACCGTCGGCGTCGTGACAGGCGTTCAGGGAACACACTGGTTCGACGTGCGCCTTTCCGGCATGGAAGCCCATGCAGGGCCGACGCCGATGGAGATGCGCCGCGACGCCGTCGTCGCCGCAGCCGCATTGATCGGGGAGATCAACGGCCTTGCCCTTGAGGAAGCGCCTCACGGCCGCGCCACATGCAAGATCGACAGTTGCATGCCATCCGGCACCCGGAACACCATCGCCGGAGAGGTCACCCTGACCGTCGATCTCAGGCATCCAGACAAGGCAGCCTACGAGCGCATGGCCACATCCCTCCCGGACATCGCGGCGCGCACGGCATCGGCCACCGGCGTCTCCATCGAGGTGGAGAAGATCTGGTCGTCACCCCCCGTCGCATTCGATGCCGCGTGTATCGATGCGGTACGCCGCTCCGCCTCGATGGCGGGCTGCGCATACATGGATATGGTATCGGGCGCCGGCCACGACTCCGTCTACGTCAGTCGGGTGGCGCCGACGGCCATGATCTTTGTTCCCTGCGAGGGGGGCATCAGTCACAACGAAACCGAACATGCCACACCCGGTGATCTTGCGGCAGGGTGCAACGTTCTGCTCCATGCCATGCTCGATCGTGCCGGCCCCGTCACGCGAGACGGATCACCTTGACCAGCATGCCGGGGACAAGCACGGTTTCCTCGTCGAAACCGTTGAGAACCATGAACCGTTCCCGGCGGTGCGTCTCGAACGCCATCATCCGGCTCAGCGAATCGATGGTATCGCCCGCAGCGACCTCAACGACCCTGACACGCAAGCGTCCGGCTGCTTCAGCCTCGTCCACCGACAGCCGCCTGAAACCCGCCAGCGTCTGCTCTGCCAGAGTGTCGAGGGCCTCCTCCTCGCCTGCCGGCATGGAGAACAGGAACCGTGCCACGCGGCCCGGGTTGAGGGCAATCGCCACCATCCGGTAGAGCCTGTCGGCACCATCAGGGGAAGCGCGGAAACGTCCTTCGGCTGCCTGGAATCCCGCAACCTCGAAGACGTCCCGGCCGTCAACCCTCACACGCAGTTCATCCGCCCAGCGCTCGAGGTGGGATGCAATGCCACCGTGGATGTCCTCGACACCGTCGAAAGTGATCAGGGAACCGGAATCGTCGTAGGCACGCACCTCGCCGTTGACCCGGAACATCGCCAGGCCCTCCGGAACATCGAAGGCAAATCGCCAGGCGGGATGCACGAACCGCCGTTCGAGGATGCGCCCCTGGTCCGTGCGCGCGCCATAGGCAATGCCGTCAATCATCCGCAGATAGGAGTCCCGGTTGAGGGTACTGATGTCGACCTCGGACCGGGCCTCACGTGCGGCAAGGACAACACGGTCTGCCGCCCGGGGATGCGTTGCAAACCAGCGTGCCAGAATCGACGGGTCGTGATCGAGAGGCGACAACGCATCAAGCAGGTCCGAGTGCCGTTCGAGCTGCCTGAGAAAAGTTGCCATGGCGTATGGATCGTAACCGGCACGGGCCAGGTATCGGACCCCGAGAGTGTCGGACTCAATCTCCTGCTCGCGGCTGAAGCCGGCGATGAACGCATGGGCCGTCAACCCGGACGCGTTGCTGATGAGCCCGCCGTAGTCGAGGTGGGACGTCGATGCATCGACCACCGTGATGGCCACTTCGGCAACCCGGGCCCAGGTGAGACGCTGCGCCGTATGGCGGGCGGCCACGTGGCCGATCTCGTGGCCGACCACTCCGGCGAGTTCGGCCTCGTTGTTGGCAAGCGCCAGCAGCCCGCGTGTCACGTAGACATAACCACCCGGCAAGGCGAAGGCATTGACCACGTCCGTGTCGAGAACCGTCACCGTCAGCACTTCAGACGAGATGTCCGATGCGGCCAGCATCCGGGCGGACACAGTCGCCACGTAGGCATTGACCCGGGGAAACTCCTCGTAGAGACCGTATTCGTTGAGGATCTCCGGGTGGTACTGGGCGCCGATCGCCCGTTCCTCGCGATCGCTGACGAGCGAGAACATCGATCCGCCGGTCGCGGGATTGTTCGTACACCCCGCTGTCGCCAGCAAGAAAGCGGACGCCAGTGCCGCGGCGAAGCGTCCGGTCTCAGTCATCCTCGATCAGGAGAGGTTCGAGATGGGCGCGTATGTCGGCGGGAATGGTCTTCTTGACCCGTTCGGCAAGGTCGAAACACAGCGTGGTGCAGCGCAGGCGCGCCGTCACTGCACCGCTGGTTCCATGGCGCATTGTCGAACGGAAGGTGACCGAGGAGTTGCCCAGTTTCTCGACACCCGACTCGATGACCAGGGGATCGTTGACCACCAATTCGTCGACGAAGTCGATTTCCACGCGGACGTCGACAAATCCCAGGTTGTCCGCCTCCAGCCTTTCCCGCGTGACGCCCGAGCGCTGGATCATGTGCCAGCCCGCCATGTCGAACTTCGCATAGTACTGGACGGCATTCATGTGGCCCTGGTGATCGCAGTCCCAGGCCGTCACCATCGAACGGTGCGTTTCGATCCATCCACCCATGGCAGGAATGATTACTGTGCCATGCCCCGCAAGGCAATCTCCGCAGTGCCGCGGGCCACAAGTCCGTCGACCTCGACATCGATCAGGCCATTGCACTCACCACCGCTCATGGCGGCAAAGAACTTCGATGGCCCTCTACAAGACCCGCTCGTGCGTGACACGGACCGGGAGGTTCAATCTGGTAACCGAAAGAGCCTTTCCAGCGAGTCGCGCTGGGCCTTGTGCTTTTTGGGGATTCGCCTGCTTGAGGTTCTCCAGGTTGATCAGCTTCCAGCGCACTGCCGGCAGGTTAGCGGCTTGAGGCAAGCCGATCAGGCGGAAATCCGGCTCCGCGTCGTGAAGGGAGAGCAGGAAGGCTGCGATATCGCCGCTCAATCGAGAACCAATGTCTGCCTGCAGACGGCAGCGCGTGCCGGTCAGAGCGTCCCAGGATACCGGGTGGCGCGTCATCCCCTCGAACTCTGCCCCATACAGCTGCTCCCTTGGAGGGGCGGCGGGCGCCAACAGTTCGTGCATCGGACGGCCTGAACTCGCCACATAGACCAAGAATGTTCGGAAGAGATCTGTTGTCAGACCTTCGTTCTCGAAGAGGAGCATGACGTCGAAGAGATCGCGAGGATGCTGGCGATCGAGTGCCGCATGAAGCTTCCCGGCATAGAGATCCTCGAACGCCAGAACGGTCGTCTCGACGAAGCCGAATTGCTCAGTCACTGCCTCTGAAGTGATCATCTTCCGGGCCGGATACACCGCCCCGCGCGTCACCGGAGAGGTCTTGATCTGTGTCTGACCGTCGCCCACCATGATGCGCGTGTCGACGTTTCCGCCACCCGCGACGCGGCGCGATCCGTGGGTTGTGGCGGTTGATGGACACCATGACGCGGCCGAGGGCATCGTCGATTCCCGTGAGCGACGATTGGCGGTCCGCCACTGGTAGGTAGGCCAGGTCGATATCGACAGACAACCTTGGCATGTCCCGACAGAACAGGTTGATGGCGGTGCCGCCCTTGAGCGCGAACACGGTCTCGCTGGCAATGTCCTGCAGCGCAGGCGAACCTGCGCCACGTATCGGTCAAGCATCTGCATCTGCCGCATGCGATGCCGCAGGCAGGAATGCTTCGGGCACGTAAATGCGGTAGGCGGGGTGAAGTCTGCCACCGTGTGCCAGGGCGCGCGGTCCGGATCCGAAGTCGATCCGCGACGCATCCAGGTGCTTGCGCCATGCGTGTTGGTGCTTGTCGGCAAACACAAAGAACAGCCTTCGCACCTTCACGCTGCGGCACGCCTTCAGGAGTGCCATGAGCCGGCGGGGCCGGAGCGAGACCAACCCCTCGAAGACCTTGTCGAGGCTCTCGAAGGTCGTGTTTCGCGGCAGCTCGTCCAGGGCTTCGAGGATGGCGCGTTCCGGCGACGATGTCTTGAGGTGCCAACCCCACACGTCCACCCTTGGTCGGCTTCCCGCAGCGCCAAGACTGGCGCCGTCGATGCCGAGGGGATCGTCGCCGAAGAGCGTGTGCCGGTGCACGACGATTTCGGTCTGCATGGGCAGACGCTTCAACCAGGACGGCACTTCACCATGGAAGTGAACGCGCGGTCTTCCCCCGAGCCTCAGGTCATGTGCGTAGCCGGCCATGTCGAGGGCGCTCTCTCCACCGAGATGCACGGCGTATTTCATGAGCCATTGCAGGGAGAGAAGGGGTATCGCCCAGGGCTCCTCGTCATCGCCCAGCGCGCCTGCGGGAAGTGGACGGCGGTACACGCCGCGAACGACGCGTTCAAGCCACCCGCGAGCGACATAGTCGTGGATGGACTTGGAGTCGAGCCCCCGAGCCTTGATCCATGGCGTATCCACCATGAAACCTGGCGGGACGGTATCCAGGAGTGGTTTCAGGCGCGGCGTTCTTTGAGGGTTCATAACCATCAATATGGCACACCTTCAAAATATACGCAAGGAACCTATATTGCTAGAGGTACATTTACATGGCTTATAACCATGCAAAACAGGACAACACAAATCATTCCAGATTCTCAAGTCCGGATGCAGGGTGGAACATTTGCTGTACCGCGCCGCAACCCGCCTGCAGCGGGTCATCGCCATCAACGCCGTCATTGCCTGGCGCAGCTGATGTTCGCCGATCACGAACTCGCCTTCCTGCGGGACTATGCCGCAAACCTGGTCGCCCATGTCGACGGCGGCCGCAAGGACCATCCCGATTCCAGCCATCAGGTCATGTGGCCTGGGCTCACCGTTGCCGGAACACCAGGTCAGCTTCCAACAACAGGTGCGAGGAAGGAGGCAGACAATGTAATCTGTTGGCAAGTCACCATGTGACGACTCGGCAGGGCTAGAGGTTGCGGACCACGTCGAGGGCAACCTCCTCGCCCGAGAGTCGCGCGCCGGCGGCCGTTGCCCACAGGGACCGGTGGCAGGCCTCACCTGCGAAGAAGATCCGGTCGCCGACCGGTTGCCGCAGCACGGACCGCAGGGCATGAGCGCCCGGCTCAGCCGAGGCGTAGGAGCCCAGGGTGAGCGGGTTCTGGCCCCATGAGGTGACCGCACCCTTCACGAAGCGGCTGTCAATGCCGCTTCCCAGCATTCCGCGCAGTTCGCCCATGGCGTAGTCGATGCGGGATTCGGCCGACTCCCTCTCAAGGTCACGAGCCCAGCTGCCACCGACATCGCAATAGGCAAGCCCGTGCCCGCCGGCGTTCGTGAGCACGCCGAAGCCCTTGCGGTCGTGGCTCACGCGGAACATCAGATAACCGTCGGGGCCCATACCGAAGACATCTTCGGAAAACTGCAGCGCGATATGGTTGTACAGGCCCATGGAGACCTTCTCGAAGGACTCCAGCTTGCGCGCCGGAAGCACCGGCGAAAAGTCGATGGCTCCGGACGCCAAGACACCGGTTGATACCGTGACGATGACGGCGCGGGCGCGAATCGAGCCCTGGTCCGTCTCGACGACGACCCCCTCTCCGCTCCAGTCGATGCGACTGGCCGTGGTGCCGAGCGACACCGGTACATCACCGGCCCAGTGGGCTATCAGGGCGCCGAAACCCTCGCGGCAGAACCAGTCCTCGCCGTCCGCACCACTCCACCAGTCGACGACCGAGAAGTCTTCCAGATCCTTGGCCATGCTCCAGGGTCCGATACCAAAGGCCGCCGTCGCCGACCAGGGGCCCTCGATTCCGGCCACAGCCTCGGCGGCGGAGATGTCGTTGCCTCTCTGGCCCTGGGCACCGATGGCTCCGTAGAGCTCATCCCAGGCACTCCACAACGCGTCTTTCTCCGAGGCAGCCAGTTCACGATCACCGTCGAAAACCCGGTAGTTGGCCGGCGCCCGGTAGATGTCAAAGCCATGCTTGCGACCGTAGGCCACGAAGGGGTTGCTTGCGCCAACGTGGAGCCAGTGTGCACCGTGGTCGTAGGGCACTCCGAAGGTCGTCGTCTCGGTATGGGCACGCCCGCCAATCCTGCCGGACGCCTCGATCAGGGCAACCTCAAGGCCTCGTGCCATGAGCACCCGGGTTGCTGCCAGTCCCGCGGCGCCTGCACCGATCACGATCACGTCGGGACTGGATGGAACCTGGGCGCGTACAAGGCGAGGTGTGACCAGTGTCACACCAAGGCCGGCCAGGAACGAGCGACGGGCGAGACAGTTCACGGATCGAGCCTTCGATGGCGGGAGAGCGTGCATCGTGGTTCATGCCCTTGCTGGTGGAAACAACGCAGATGACAAGGAGGCTGGTCCGACACCTCCGCATGTTGCCATCTCACCTTGAACACGGTCGCGGCGGCCACCGATCAAGGAACTCTACCTCATTCCGCACGAAGTCAACCCGGGCTTGACGACAGCCGGCCCTCCCGGCAGCGTTCGTTGCGGGATCCCCCGATCCCTGATGCTCTCCGGCGTCGGTCCCGCCGACGTGTTGCGGCGCCACGGGATCCCCCGATCTTCCGGGAACAGTCCGCACTCTCCAGGATGACATGACTTGAACGGCGCACCACGCACTCGAAGGATCGTCGCCGATGGCCCGGATGGCGTGACCAATCAGGCTTTGCTGCGTCGACCGCCGGTGCTGATCGCCGTGATGTGCGTCGCCGAAGTGCTCGCGATGACCGGCTTCGCGGCCTACTGGTCGCTGCTGCCGGTGCTTCAGACAGAGTGGCACTTGACCAACACCCAGGCCGGCTGGCTTTCAGGCGTGTTCTTCGGCGGCTACGTGCTCGTGGTCGCATTTCTGACGGCAATGACCGATCGGGTCGATGCCCGGTACGTCTTCATTCTGGGTGCGGCGCTCTCCGCAGCGGGTCTGGTCGGACTGGCGTTCCTGGCAACGGGATTCTGGTCGGCGTTGCTCTGGCGCATACTCGCCGGCGCCGGCCTCGCAGGCACCTACATGCCGGGTCTCAAGGTACTCACCGACCGCCTGCCCGAAGCGCGACACGTGCGCGCGGTCGCCTTCTACACGTCCTCCTTCAGCATCGGCACGGCGGTGTCCTATTCCCTCGCGGGCGGCGCGCTGCAGTGGTTCGGGTGGCGCGGCGCCCTGCTGGTCGCCGCCGTCGGCCCGGTCCTTGCCATGATCGCGCTTGCGACGGCGGTCGCACCGAGGAAGCCGGAAGCGGCCGCCGAGGAACGCGGTCACGTGCTCGACTTCCGCCCGGTGCTGCGCTCACGGGAGACGATGGCCTACATCATGGCCTACGCCGGCCATGGGGCGGAGCTCTTTGCCATGCGCTCCTGGATCGTACCCTTCCTGGTGTTCTGCCTCGGCAGCGGCGGCGGGCACGAACTCGATGCCACGCTTCTTGCCACCGCGATCGCCTTGGTCGCAGTGGTGTCAAGCATGGGCGGAGCGGAGTTGGCCCTGCGCATCGGCCGTGTGCGTCTGCTTACCCGGGTGATGCTGGCGACCTTCGCAATCAGCATCGCGGTCGGCTTTTCCTCGCCGCTCCCCTTCGCCGCGGTGGTGGTGCTTTGCCTGATCTATTCTGCCGCAATCCAGGCCGATTCGGCGGCGCTCACCGCGGGCGCCGTTGCCACCTCGCCGGTGGGTCACCGTGGCGCGACGCTGGCGGTGCACTCGACGCTGGGCTTCGGCGGATCGCTGTTCGCGCCGGCGCTGGTGGGCATGGTGCTTGACGTCGCCACGCCGCTGGGCGGGACAACGGCGTGGGGCCTTGCGTTCATGGCGATGGGATCGATGGCGCTGCTTGGCTACGTCTTCTTCCTGCTTGTCCGCCGACGCCCGGCGCACGGATCAACATCGCGATAACGGCGACTTTCCGCGATCCGGGATCAAGAACGTCACTCCAGCACCAAGAGGCCCCTGGACTCAGTAACGTCGCGCGCGATCAATCAATTGAGACCCAGGAAGACAAGAATGTTCTTCAGGTCAGCATCATGTCGGGCAGCGCGTTGAAAATCCGCCAGATCGAAACGACGGCGCAACTCGGCGGCCGAAGCCGGTTTGTCGTACTCCTTCCAAAGCTGTTGCAGACGCCTCCTTGCATCACTTGGCGCAAGAACTCGCTGTTCGTGACCGGGATGGAGCCGGACCAGCAATCCTTCGATATTCGGTCTGAGATAGACCAGCTGCAGGTCTGCGCGCCCCTTCACCCCTTCCGGGTCGCGGCCAGCCCCCTGGTCTGCCGGAACCCGGTCGGCATCGAGGAGAACGAACGCTCCACTGTCCCGCGTGCGCTCGGCATTGCGGCGGCGGCGCTGGTCGACTGCATAGTCAACGATCCAGCGTGTGTCGCCACCACCGGCAACAGCAATATCGAAATGAACGTGGAGGCCTTCGTTGTCACATAGCCCGCTCAACCAGACGGAAAAGGCGCGCTCGCTCTCGCCTTCCGCCACCACAAGGATACGCTTGCGGCGAGGAATCCGGGGTCGCCGTGCCACAGTTCAGCCGATGGCAGGCAAGCCGCCGAGCGCGCCACCGCGGTAGAGTTTCCGGAGGTCAGCGTTTCGCCGCACCCCTTCCACGTCACGCACTGAATAGGCGCCCGTGACGCCTTCGGTATCCTTCTCGACGATAAAGATCTCTTCCTTCTCGAGTTCTTCCAGCGCCGACAGACCGTGAAGGGAACAGATCAGCTGTGCATCGCAAAGGTTGGTATCGCGCCGCCGAAACCAGTTAAGGATCTCGTCCACGAGGCTGGCGTGCAAATCATTGTCCAGAGCATCCAGCACCGCCAACCTCCCTGCTTGCAGGACAAAGTCGAGGCGCGGGAAGGAATCCACGATCTGGCGCGTCCCGGCGGACTCCGATTCATAGGGGATGCCCCAGCCGAGTTCTCTGTGGGAGAACACCAGGTGCCACTTTCCATCATCCCCACGCTGGACATCCATCCCTTCGATGCCGAGATCGAACTGCCCGAGTCTGTCCGAGATACGATCCCTGACCAGGGGATTGGCGTAGAAGTAGTCTGCCACTGTTTCGGTCGGAAGGCGTGTGGTGTCGGGAAAGGAAACGTTCATCTGTATCTGGGCCAGGAACGTGACGATTGTCGAGAACGTCTCGACACCCATTCTCGCAAGAGTCGACAACACCGAGGAATTGGCCGGAACGGAGACCAGGCGATCATCGCCTGATCTCATCGCCATCTCCTTCGCCACATAGACCGGCCGGTTGTCAAGACGCTCGAACAAGCGGCGTGGTCGCCCCCGCGGGAAGACGTGAAGCGCTTCATAGCTCACCGCTTGAGGGAAGAAACTCGACTCCGCACGGTGCATTTCGAGGGTGTACCGGTAGAGGCAGTTTGTCTCTTGTGAATTAGATGATGGCAGTGCCGGTGCGTCGAACCCGATCTCGATGCGTGTCGGCTCTTTCAGGGCGTCCAGGCAAGCAAAGGCGGGAAACAGCGACACCGGGCCCAGTGGAAGGGCGTAGGATTGTGTCGCAAACCGGATCGTATTCGCCAGTGCCCGCAACCACGCCGTCTTTCCCGAACCGTTGGGACCAATCAGCACCGCGACCGTCGGAACCCGAACCGCGGATCCCGGTAGGGGATGACGCAACCAAGGTCGTTCCGGTGTGGTGAGCGGAACGCGAAGATCCAGTGTGACATGATCTCGTATTGACTGGAAGTTGCTGACACCAATCCAGTGCAACATATGGGTGTCCTGACAATTTCTTGTTGACTATCTCATATAATATAGGCTATTCTGAGAATAGCTTCAACTGTCTCGTCTCTCCATTTGAGCCGGCTCCCATCCGGGGCCTTGACAGATGCCCGTTGGAGCCGATTGCCGGAACGGCCTCAACCGTTATGGGGTCAAGGGCGAATGCGTCTGCATGGCACCACGATCCCCGTACCCGTCACGACAGCACCCAAGTCCGGCCGGAACAAGACACAGTTTCCACAAGCGTGAGCGATCTCCTCACTGTTCCTGGTCCTGCAGCACGGCCCAGACGTCGATTTCCATGTCGAGCCAGGGGCGGGCAAAGGCGCTGATGACCGCCGTATCGAGGATGATGGGAGTGCCGCGGAAGTGCTGGCCGAGCACCCTCGAGGCCGGTTCGATGAAGGCGCGATCCCTGACCCAGAGCCGCACCTTGCAGACATCCTCGAGGCCACCACCGGCTTCCGCGAGCAGTGTGCGGAGATTCGTCATCGCCTGTCCGGTCTGGCAGGCGACGTCGCCTGGACCATGGAAGGTGCCGTCAAGGTCGTGCCCGGTCTGGCCGCGTATGGCCAGCCAGCGGCCGGCCCGCACCACCATGGCGAGACGCGATCCCAGTCTCTGCTGACCGCGATACCACTCGTCGGTATCGAAGACCCGAAATCGTTCGTGCGACGACATGCTCGTCAATACCGGCGACGGGTGCCGACCCGGTTGCGCAACCGGGCACCGCGAAGCCGGCGGGAGAGGTTGTCGAAAAAGAGATCAAGGGTATCGGGAATGTAGGTCCTGACATCGTCCGACGAGCAGTGGGGCGACATGAAGAGATCGGGGACCGACCACAGGCGCGAATCGGCAGGCAGCGGCTCGGGGTCGAAGACATCAAGATGGGCGCCCGCCAGGTGGCCGCTCTCAAGGAGATCGGCCAGAGCGTCGACATCGACGATCGCGGCACGCCCCATGTTGAGGAGCGTCGCCCCCGGCTTCATCAACGAGAGACGGCGGCGGTCCAGAAGGTTGCAGGTTTCAGGCGTTAGCGGCGCCATCACGACGACGCTGTCCGCCTCGCCCAGCACCGTGTCAATGGCATCCACGGCGACCACCCGGTCGGCCCAGCGGAACGGCCGGCCACTGCGCGTGACGCCGATGACCGTCATGGCGAGACGCTGCCGCAGCCAGCGCGCCGTCGGCCCGCCCATGCCGCCCAGACCGATGATGACGGCCGTGCCTCCCTCAAGGCGCGTGGTGAACCGGCGGGACCAGCGATGCTGTGCCTTGGCATGCGCGAAATGAGGCAGGCCATGGGCCATGGCAAGAAGGGACGCTGCGGCAAACTCGGCAGCCTTGGCACCGTGGACACCGCTGTTGTTGGTGATGGCAAGACCCCTCCAGGCCCAGTCGAAGGGCTGCAGGTGTTCGGTTCCGGCTCCGGTGAGCGTGATCCACGACAGCCTTGGCGCCATGGACCTGAGCTCACGCATGGGAAACCGCCAGCCAATCAGGATGTCGGCATCAGCCACGCCTTCAGCGAAACGGTCGTGGTCCACACTCCAGTCAAAGCGGACATGGCGGGCGAGGTGTGGATGACGCGCCATCGCGCCTGCCACCAGCTCCTCGGTCACGTGAAAGACGCGCGCCTGCGAGGAAAGGGTGCTGATGTGAACCTTCAGGGTCATGGATCGAGCACACGGTCGAGGACCCAGTTGTCGATGGCATGGACCAGGGGCTCGAGGTGGCTGAACCTGCCTGGCACGAGGAAGGGCGAGCCAAGTCCGATCTGCTGGAGATCGGAGACGTCGTTGTCCTCGACGATCGACTTGTTCCAGCGTTCGTAGTAGTTGGGCGCCAGTTCGGCGAAATCGTTGCGTTGTGCGGTCGATTCGGGAAAGCAGGACCCGACGATCAGCCGTGTCTTGCCGGCAGAGAGTGGATGGAGTTCAAGCCACCACATACAGTCGTAGGTCAGGCCGAACATGGTCGAGGGATAGAGAAGGATGTAGTAGGTGCCCTCGGCCGAAAGGCCCTCGAGGGTGGGGATGTGGGGAAAGCCCTTCATGCCCTCGAGCAGGGCACGGCTCCCCTTGTGGCGTGTGAACAGGCCGCAGTACTGACCATGGGCCGGAATCGGCGGATTGTGATCGCGTTTCTGCCTCTGGATGGTCTGCTGGTGAACGGTGGGAACATGGTAGCTTTCCATCGCGTTCTCGACATAGACCTTCCAGTTGCAGTCGAGGTCGTATGTGACGCGCCTGGTCGTCACCATGGCGTCGAGATCGTAAGGGGCGAGGACCCGGGGAAGATCGCCGAGCCAGGACTCCAGGGATTCGGCCCCGGAATCGAAATTCAGGAACATGAACCCGGCCCAGGTCTCCAGCCTGAGTTCGACGAGGCCGAAGTGCTTGCGGTCGAAGCCGGTCGTTTCCTCCATGTCCATGGCGCCAATGAGGCGCCCGTCGTCGATGGCATAGGTCCAGGCATGGTAGGGACAGGAAAAGGTGTGGCAGCGGCCCTCGCCTGACACCACCCGGGCACCGCGGTGACGGCAGGTGTTGGCGAAGGCGTGGACCCGTGAATCCCGGCCCCGGACGATGACGACGGGAACGCCGACGAAATCGAGGGAAAAGTAGCAACCCGGTTCCGGCACACGGTCCTCCCGGCCAATGAAGTTCCAGCACTTCATGAAGATGGTGTCCACCTCGCGGCGGAAGAACTCCTCCGAGGTGTAGCACTCACCGGGAAGCGTCCGGGCCTCCAGCAGTGGCCGCCTGGTGGCCGCGTAGCGATGCGGGTCGAACAGATTCTCTTTCATGGTGACTCCTCCTCCTTGCGTCGACGGACGAATGCCTCGAGTTCCTCGGCGCGCGCAGGATCGAGCGGCGGCGGTTCGAATCGCCGCAACAGCTCCTTCCAGATCCGGTTGGCCCGGCTTGTCGCATCCCTGGCGCCGTCCTCGTGCCAGGTCTCGAAATTGCGCCAGTCGGACAGCATGGGCTGGTAGAACGCGGTGTCATAGTGGCGCAGGGTATGGCGGGCGCCGAAGAAGTGCCCGCCGGGCTGAACCTCGGCAATGGCTTCGAAGGCAAGTGTTTCGTCATCCACGACAAGGGGCTGGAGAAACTCGCCGATCATCTGCAGCATCTCGGCATCGAGTACAGCCTTCTCGAAGCTGGCCGTCAGGCCGCCCTCGAGCCAGCCGGCGCCATGGTGAAGGAGATTGGCGTGGCCAAGCACCGCGCCCCAGATCGACATCTGGGATTCATAGGCCGCCTGGGCATCAACGGTGTTCGAGGCGTTGGTGTTGCTGGACCGGTAGGGAAGGTTGTAGTAGCGGGCCAGCTGGCCGCTCGCCAGCGTGGCCCTGGTGTATTCCGGTGTCCCGAAGGCCGGTGCGCCTGTCCTCATGTCAACATTGCTGGTGAAGCTGCCGTAGAAGACCGGTGCTCCGGGAGCCACGGCCTGGGTGAAGGCGATTCCCGCGAGCGCCTCGGCGTTCTGCTGGACCAGTGAACCCGGCAGGGTTGCCGGACTCATGGCGCCGGCGAGCGTGAACGGTGTCAGCGAAACCGCCTGGCCGTTGGTCGCCGCCTCGATCAGCCCCTCGAGCATGGGACCGTCGATGCGCCGGGGCGAATTGACATTGATCGTGGTGAAGAATCCGGGTTTCTGTCGAACCTCCTCCCTTGTAACGCCCCGCACGATGGCCAGCATGTCGACGGCATCGCTCACCCGCTTGCGGCCCAGGCCCGAGGCATGCCAGACCTTGTCGGAGAGTGTCAGGATCGCCTGAATGCAGTCGAGGTGGCGTGTTTCGGCATCGAGATCGATGGGCGCCACGGGAACCCCGCCACACAGATGCAGGACATCGAGACTCTGCATGAGCCGGATGTAGTTGCGGAAATCCGCGAAACTTCCCTGCCGGCGACCACCATCGAGATCGCTGGCATTCGCCGGACCTCCCACTGAATTGAAGGCGATGTGGTTGCCGCCAAAGGTGACGGCGCGCTCGGGATTGCGCGGATGGATCGTGAACTCCGCCGGCGCCCGCGACACCAGTTCCATGACCAGGGTCCGGTCGAAACGCACGCACTGGCCCCTCACCTCGGCGCCGACTGCCTTGAGGTGTTCACGCGCCTCGTCGAGCAGAAACTCGACTCCGAGTTCCTCGAGGACCCGCAACGACGTGACGTGAATGGATTCAAGCTGGTCGGCGGAGAGGATCGGAACGGGCGGATAGGGATTGACGAGACGCCGCCATGGCGTCTGCTGAACGGTCTCGCCCGCAGGGCGACGCGCCCGTCTCTTCGCGTCCCGCCGCCTCATGAGACTTTTCCGAATCGGCGGGCGGCAGTCTCCGGCACCGCGACCGAACGGCCTTCCATCACATGTGATCGCGTGGAACGGACTCGTTCCACTGGCGCATCAGGAAACGCCTGTCGTTGTCGAACGCCTCGAGGGTGGCGGCGACGTGAAAGCTCTCGCGATCACAGGTGACGGTAATCCGTGTATCTGTTGCGGGCTGCCAGTCGCCTCGTTCGGCCTTGACGATGCGGACCATGTCGGTGCGGGCACTCGAGGGGGCGCCCTCGCGGATGCCGAAGATCTCTTCGGCCCGCCTCGACACCACGAGATCGATGTCATCGAGACGAACCCGACCGCTGTCGTCGATACGGTGAAGTCGCACCTGGTCCGCGCCCAGGTCTCTCGTGACTGTCAGGCGCGCCTCTGCCTCCTCGAGCACGGTCACCGGGTGATCGGCTGCAAACTCGGGCCCGGCGGGGGCAGGCGCGATGACCGTCTCCTCAAACACCGGCAACTGAAGCAAGGACCCGGCGACGTTGACCGTCAGCGTCGCCATTTCGGGCGACGGCCAGACCATGGGCCAGTAGCCGGTCTGGATGGCGAGTCGGATCCTGTTGCCCGCACGAAAGCGCCATGCCGTGTCGTTCAGTCTCACGACAACACGCTCGCTTTCTCCGGGTCTCATCGGTTCTGGCCATTCATGGGAATGGCGGTGCGCAAGATTGAGAAGACCGAAGCTCACACGGGCCGACCGGCCTTGCGGCGTGACCTCGCAGAGCCGGACGGCCACCTGGGCCTGGGCACGGTCGCTGGCGAGATCGAGTGTCACTTCCGGGGCGCCAAGGACGGTGAGCGGCTCGCTGAGCACTGCACTGTCGAACACGAGCGACAGCATGTCGTCCACCGCCTGGTCGGATGCGAATTCCGGACCGAGGCCGCCACCATCCCGGGGGCACCACTCTCCCCCGGCCAGACCACCCGAAAGCGGTGTCGCGACGCGATGCACGAGGTCGCGGGCCGGTTCCCGGTCGAGTGTCCCGTCGCCGGGAAAGTAGGATCGCGATGATGTCCGAGGCGGCCATCCGTCCACACTTATCCAGTGACCACCGATCACCGGGTGCATCGGGTGGGGCCTCGAGTCTTCCTGCATCCACAAGGTGAGCGCCGGTTCCCGGTCGATTCCGTTCTCCTTGCCCTTCAGCCACCGGTCCCACCATCGCAAGGTCTCCTGGAGGAATCCGACTGGCTCGCCTGGAAATCCGAAGTGGGGGTAGACGTGGGTCCAGGGCCCGATGAGGGCGCGCCGCGGCGCCTCGAGTCGCTCCATCATGCGCAGCGCCGCGTTGGTGTAGCCGTCTGTCCAGCCGCCGGCAATGAAGACCGCGGCCTCGATGGCGCCCGGATCCTCGCCGATCGAACCGTGTTTCCAGAAGGCGTCACGGCGCTGGTGGCGAAACCAGTCGATGATCGGACACCCTGTTGTCTCGAGGCGCTCGCGCCACATGTCCCGCCATGCATCGCCTACGATGAGAGGATCCGGCCAGCGCGACAGGCACGAGAACAGACCACTGCCCCAGCTGATGTTGTCATTGAGCAGGCAGCCACCCATGTAGTGGACATCGTCACGGTACCTGTCGTCAGTGGAACAGCAGGTCACGATCGCCTTGAGCGAAGGTGGGCGTAGGGCAGCGACCTGGAGAGCCGCAAAGCCGCCCCAGGAGATGCCCACCATGCCGGTCGCCCCGCTGCACCACGGCTGCGCGGCAATCCATGCCAGCGCTTCGCAGAGATCGTCCTGCTCGCACTCGAGATACTCATCGAGGAGGACACCACCGGAATCGCCGGAGCCGGCGAGGTCGAGACGGATGGCGGCGTAGCCGTGGCCCGCCCACCAGGGATGCGTCAGCGCATCCTGAATGATGGTTCCATCGAGTCGCCTGTAGGGAATCGCCTCCACGATGGCCGGCACCGGATCCTGGCCGCTGTCCACAGGGAGCCACATGCGTCCGGCAAGGCGCCGCCCCCGCGATACCGGAATACGAAGGATGCGTTCCTCGCGAACCTCTCGCGGAAACTCCGTGCGAACCGTCATGGGGTGATGCTAGACCGCAAGGACCATCATTCCAATCGATCCCGGGGCGAAACCAAGAGCGCTCTCCCTCTCACAGCGCAAGCACAGGCCGGCGTTCCGGGCAGTCGAGCCAGGGGCGGCGTTCCTCCAGCACATGGCCTATGCGGAACACCGAACCGTCGGTGAAGGGCCGGCCGACGATCTGGATACCGGTCGGAAGGCCGTCGGCGGTCAGTCCTGACGGCACCGCAAGCACCGGTGAATGGCCGAACATGTTCCACAGAACGGTCATGGCGGTCTGGGTGTCGGTGACCTCCCTGCCGTTGACCTTGATGGTGTCCTGCTGCCATGCCGTCGCCGGCAGATGCGGACAGGACACCGTGGGTGTGATGAGAGCGTCATGGCGCTCGAAGAGGGGTCCGAGATGGTCGTTCCAGACCTCGCCGGCGACATCCAGCGAGCGACGGTAGTCGGCGGCGGTAAAGCGCCTGGTGGTTGCCACGAGCTCGGGCATGTAGTCACTGACAATGTCGCCATGTTTCTCGAGGGTTTCCGCGAATTCATCGGCCGCAAGGAACTCCTGGCCGCCGTGACCGAGGCGAATTGCCTCCTCAGCCCAATCCACCGGCACCTCGGTGACGACCGCCCCGGCATCCTCGAGGGCCGCCAGGGCCAGGCGCGTCTCGCGCTCGACGTCGGCGGTGACCTCGTAGCAGCCCAGATCGATCGAGAAGGCGATCTTCATGCCGGCGACACCGTCGGGATCCTCCGGCACCGTGACCCTGTCGGTCAGACTGTTGTGATCGAGGGGATGGGGACCCGACATGAGATTCGCCATCCACGCCGCATCCCTGACCGAGCGGGTCATGGGACCATGATGCAAGTACATGGCAAAACTGTTCCTTCCGGGCATGGGAATGCGCCCGAAAGGCGCCTGCCAGCCGACGATACCGCACTGGCTTGCCGGCTGCCGGATCGACCCCGTGCTGTCACCGCCGGTGGCGATGGTGGTGGCACCGGCCGCCAGCGCCGCAGCCGAACCGCCCGAGGAGCCGCCAGGCGAGATACCATGGCGCCAGGGGTTGTGGGTGACGCCCCACAGGCGTGATTGGGTGGTATAGAGCCACCCGAACTCGGGCATTGTCGTGCGGGCAAGGAGGATGGCGCCGGCATCCAGAAGCCTCTCGATGTCGGGATCGGTCACCTCGTCGACATGATCCCGGTAGATCATCGATCCCCTTGCAGACCTCCTGCCGGCGATACGCGCGGAGTCCTTGACCGCCAGGGCGATACCGGCGAGCGGTCCGGGGTCCGCTCCTCCGCCCATGAAGGCCTGCTCGGCATCCCGTGCCTTGCGCCGCGCCTCGTCGAAGTAACAGTCGCCAAAGGGATTGATGCTGTCGGATACGGCCTCGGCCCGATTGATCAGGGCCTCCAGCAACTCCACCGGTGACAGTGTCCGTTCCCTGAAACACCGTGCCGCCTGCGAAGCAGACATGTAGTTGAGATCATCGTCGTTCATCACTGCTCTCCCGTCAGCCACCGCTTGACGCTGACCGTACCAAGGCTGCAAGGAAGGGACGTCACAGAAGAGTTCACGCCATGACACGTCCCAACCGCCCCGGATTCGCCTCCCGCGCCATCCACGCTGGCCAATCGCCCGATCCTTCGACCGGCGCCATCATGACACCGATCTATGCCACGTCGACCTATGTTCAGGAGAGCCCGGGCGTCCACAAGGGATATGAGTACTCAAGATCCCAGAATCCGACACGTGGGGCCCTCGAGGCCTGCGTAGCCGATCTCGAGAACGGTAGCCGGGGATTCGCCTTCGCATCGGGACTCGCCGCCACATCGACCATTCTGGAACTTCTGGACTCGGGGAGCCATGTGGTTGCGGGCGATGACCTTTACGGCGGCACCCGCCGGCTCTTTACCGGTGTCCGCCAGGCGAGCGCCGGACTGTCGTTCAGTTTTGTCGACATGACGTGCGAGGCGGCACTTCGCGCCGCCATGACTCCTGATACCCGGATGATCTGGGTGGAAACACCGACCAATCCCTTGCTGTCCGTGGTCGATCTCTCCATGGTCAGCCGCGTTGCCCGAGAAGCGGAGTGTATTGCGGTCTGCGACAACACCTTCGCCACGCCGTGGATCCAGCGGCCGCTCGATCACGGCTTCGATCTCGTTGTTCACTCCGTCACCAAGTATCTCAACGGCCATTCGGACATGGTCGGAGGTCTCGTGGTGGCTGCGGACGACAGCAACCTCGTCGACCGGCTTGGATATCTGCAGAACGCCGTCGGCGGTATCCAGGGGCCCTTCGATGCCTTCCTCGCCCTGAGGGGGCTGAAGACCCTGCATGTGAGGATGGAGCGCCACTCGGCCAACGCGCTCGCCATCGCCCGGCACCTCGAGGGGCACCCGCGAATCAGGCGCGTCCACTATCCCGGTCTGGCCAGCCATCCGCAGCACCGCCTCGCATCGACCCAGATGAATGCCTTCGGGGGCATGGTGTCGGCCGTTCTCGACACCGACCTTGCCGGCACCGTCAGGTTCCTCAAGGCGTGCCGCCTCTTTGCCCTTGCCGAGAGCCTGGGCGGTGTCGAGAGCCTGATCGAGCATCCCGCCATCATGACCCATGCCTCCGTCCCGACCGACGTACGCGAGGACCTCGGCATCTCCGACAGCCTGGTGCGCCTCTCGGTGGGCATCGAGGACGAGACCGATCTCATCGCCGAACTCGACGCCGCACTTGCCGCCATCGGTCCATGATACGGCCCTGACGGCGATCACCAGTTCACGCCATAACCAGGCCGAATCGTAGGCTCGTTCGCCTTGCTGGGAAGCGCGATGGCGGCCTGCTGCGCGCCCGTCAGCCTGATGATGTGGCCCCGGATCATGTCGAAACCGGCGGCGCTGATGAAGGCCGATGTGACGACAAACCGTGCAGAGCATGCTCGAAACCAGGATGGCACACTGAACGCGAAGGCGACCGCCGCCGCGACCACGATTGAGTCGATCAGGTCAAGGACGAACGCCCAACCGATGAATCACAGGCCACCGACGTCACCGACAGCCTTCGGAACCAGCCAGACCGCCAGGAACACCACGGAGCGGCCCGCGGGCCAGCCCTGGCGAGCCGGTGAGAACGTGACCGGTGCAGGGAGACCACTTCGCGCTCATTGACGGCATCGCTTGCGATATCCTTCCTGCGTGATATCAGACTTTCGTTTCGAGTCCGGGGACGGCCTCTTTCTGCCGATTGACACGCGTGTCTAGAGCGCTGCGAAGCCATAGAGTTCAGCCGGGTTGTCGACCAGTATGCGTCGGCGCAGCGCTGCGTCGCGGGCCCAGTAGCCCAGCATGTCAAGCAGAGCGCCGTCGTTTGGCATCTGGACCCTGATCCCGGGGTGCGGCCAGTCAGTGGCCCAGAGGCACCGTTGCGGGTTGACTTCAAGCAGGGTGCGGACCAGGGCACCGACATCCGCATAAGGGGGCCGATCCTCAATCGTGATGCGGTAGGCACCCGAGAGCTTGACCCACGCACACCCTTCCCCCACGAGTCGGACCATCGCCCGGAATCCCGGATCGTCCGTGCCTGTGCCCGGTCGAAGATGGCCGATGTGATCGAACACGACCGGCACACCGAGACGCCCGAGACGCTCGGTCAGTTCGGGGTCGCGGGAAACGTCGGTCATCACCTCGATGTGCCAGCCCATGCCCCTGATGCGATCCGCAAGACGTTCAGCGTCCGCGACCCCGATGCCGCCCCTCATGAGCATGTTGAAGCGAATGCCGCGGGCACCGCGGGCATGCAGGCGTTGGAGCTCCGCGTCGCTCACGTCACCATTGATCGCCACGATGGCACGGGCTTCGAGTGACAGGGTCAGCAGAGCATCGAGTGTGCAAGCGTTGTCAACACCGTAGACGCTGGGCTGGACGATCACCGTTCGTCGAATGTGAAGCACACGGGCCAGTGTCTCGTAGGCTTCGACCGTTGCTTGCGGCGGAGTGTAGTCCCGGTACGGCACCATGGGATAGCGTACGCGGGACCCGAAGATGTGCATGTGCGTGTCGCATGCCCCCTCCGGCATCTCGACCCACGAAGAGCGTGGCGACGGATCAGCTCCCTGGCAGAGCGGTGCAGTTCCCTCGTTCGCGTTCATGATGGTGCCTCGATGTGGTCTCCCTGGTCGCGGCGGAGCAAGCCAGACGCCAGAGGGAACAATGCCGGATGCCGAATTGTCAGCATTGCATGGAGACCCTGCGAAGAAAGGCGAGGGCCTGGAAAGCTCTCCTCGATGTCACCCGGCCTCGTTCATCGCCCCGATCAGGCACCCTGCTTCATCGCCAGATTCCTCCACCGCACCCTTGCCAGACCTGAAAGACGAACCCGACGAAGCAAGGACCGTCTCGCCTTCAACGTCACCGGAAACCGCTGGCATGATCCATGATCGGTCACCGTCAGCCCGTGCGTTCCCGGATGATGCGCAGCGCCTCCTTGAGATAGACGCGGAACAATTCATGATTCTCGCTCATGGGGAAGTGCCCGATGTCCTCCATTTCAATGTAGACTCCTCCCTTGATCTGGCGCGCGGTGTTCTCGGTCGCCTCGGGTGGCGTCAGGTAGTCGTATGTCCCCGTCATCATGATGACGGGACACCGTCGCCCGTCGATATTCACAAGCTCATCACGCAGGTCATGGTCGACCGAGTAGAAATAGAGATCGCCTTTGAAGGCCTCAGAGCCCTGCGTGTAGTAGTGCCAGGTGAGCCATCGGTCCATGTCAGGGGACTGCGGGGCCATCAGGTCCCACACTCCTGAAGCGCAAACCTGTGCGGCGTTGGCGTGTGGATGGCGCCACCAGTCAAGGAAGAAACCCGGCGCGTAGTCGGCTGCCTCAACGGGGATCACCGCCTTGAAACGGTCCGGCCTCCTGAGTGCAAGCTGCAGGGCCACGTTGCCACCGAAAGACGAACCCATGAAGATCGGATCCTTGAGTTCGAGGGCGTCGCATAGCGTGACAATGAAGTTGACGTAGTGGTCGGCAGTCAGGCGATACTCGTCCTTCCACCATTCCTTGTTGTGCGGTGGATCCGACTTGCCGTGACGCGGCAGGTCGTAGGCAATCACGTTGTAGTCCCTGGTGATCTCTTCATCTTCCAGAAGGCCGCGCCATTGATGATTGTGCGCACCTGCCGTGTGCTGGCAGATCAACGGTTGTCCGGTGCCGTTGTGGAGGTAGAAAACCTTGTACTCGTTGCCGTCGACTTCGATCGTGACGTAGCGGCCGGTGACCGGAGAATGCTTGATCATGGTTGTTGCCCTCGACTTGGCGTTCGTGTTTCGTTGCGTCGCGGTGACCGGCCTAGACCGGAACACCGGACTGGCGCAGTAACTCGAACTGCACGGTGAAATTCCTCAGGTTCTGCATCAGCACCAGCAGATTGCCCTCGAGTCTGAGATCACGCTGGAAACTCGCCGAAAAGATGCCGTGATACATAGGCTTGGGCATTGGCTGGGCAAACTCGCGCCAGGTCTCGGCACTGGCACGCAAGGCAAAATCGTACGGATCCATTGGCGACGGATTCGTGTTGATGGCCTTCACCTTGCCATCGTGCATTTCGACGATGACCTTGCGAGTGCCCATGTCGAACATGAAGGTGCAGGTGTAGTACTTTCCCATGCACCCGATGGTCTCGTCGGCATTGGTGAGCTGCTTGTATTTGGCTGCCCAGCTGTTGACATCGATGCTCATGTCGCAATCCCCTTGAAGTCAGTGACGTTCCGCATACGCCGGTCGTCTAGGTGTCGTCGTCTGATGGCATGCTGTCCCCGGCGTCACCTTCGTCGCTGTCAACTCCATCCGGCTTGTCGTCCGCGATGTCCTCGGGGGATGCCTCAGCGAAGTTGCGGAAGGAAAGACCACCCGCGCTGCCGAGGTGCTCCACAGGCAATCCCAGGTCCTTCATCAGTCCGTCAACGAATGCCGCCTGAGTGCGATACTTCATGGCAGAATTCACGATACGGTCGGTCATGCTGCCCCCGCCAACGGCGGGACCGCCAGAACCGACTCCGCCGGGGCCGATGTCCGACGGACTGTTGACGCCGGGCACACCGTCGACCTGCAGGATCTTGATCGACTCGATGTTCTCCAGCGGCTTGACGCTCTCGCGCACGATGCCCTCTATGTGCTCGAGCAGCTTCATGCGCAAGGCATGCTCACGGTTGTCCCCGGTTCGGATGTTCTCCGCCTGGTTGAGCGCCCGCTTGCCCTCGGCATCGATCTCGTAGCGCAGTTTCTCCGACAGCGTCGCGAAACGATCGGCCGCCGCCTTCTGCTCGGCTGCGTTGGTCTGCGCGGCGGCGATGGTCGTGAGCTGGAGCGCTTCGCTCTCGACCGTACGGGCAGCCTCAATGAGCTCGACGAGCTTGCGCCTTTCGGCCACCTCCCGCTCACGGGCCGATGCGACCTTCTCCTCGGCCTCGACGGCTCGGGCACGGGCCTGCTCGGTCTCGGCCTGCGCCTCGGCCTTGTCCTTCTCCTTGCGTGTGATGGCAATGGCGCGCTCCTGTTCCTCGAGTTGCAGAACCTTGCGGCGCAACACCTCAAGGCGGTCGACTTCCTGATTGCGCGCAATGCGCTCCGACTCCACCGCCCTCTCCTGAAGAATGCGAGCTCGTTCAATGGCCTCCAGTGCGGCAATGCGGGCGGTCTCCGCTTCCTGCTCGCCACTGGACTGGCGCCTGGCAATCTCCGCCATCTGGGCCGCGCGCTGTCCGGCAATGGACTCCTGCTGATCGAGCCTTGCAAACTCGATCTCCTTCTCGATCTCCAGGATCTCCACCTCAGCCTGGCGGTCCTTGGCGCGAATCGCGATCTGGGTGTCGCGCTCCACGTCGTTGCGGTGCTTGCGCCGGGTCTCGATCTCCTCCGTCAGCGTCGTTTCACGCAAGGAGCGCTCGGCCTCCAGCGCCTTCTCGCGCTGAATACGGGCAATTTCGACCTCCTCCTCGGCGCGAATCTCCGCCTCTTGCGCCTCGCGGTCACGGGTAGCGCGTTCCATCGTGATCTGGGCCTTCTCCAGGGCCCGCTGCTTTGCGACCTCGCGTTCCTGTTCGAGCCTTGCAAACTCACTCCTGCGGTTGATCTCGAGTGCCTCGATTTCGGCCTCGAGGTTCTTCGAGCTAATCGCAACCATCGTGTCCTGTTCAATGTCGTTTCTGGCCTTCTTGCGGGTTTCGATCTGTTCGGTCAGGCGGGTCAGACCTTCCGCGTCAAAGGCGTTTGACGGATTGAACTGCTCGATGCTGGTCTGGTCGAGTCCGGTGAGCGACACGGCCTCGATCTCCAGCCCGTTGCGCGCCATGCTTTCCTCGATGATCGCGCGGACATCCCTCATGTAAACGTCACGGTTTTCCTGGATGTCATCCATGGTCATCCGGGCGGCGACACTCGCAAGGGCGTCAACAAAGCGGCCCTGGACAACTTCCCTGACCTCATCAGCGTTCATTGAACGCCGTCCCAGCGTCTGGGCCGCCAGAGACACGGACTGCGCGTCCGACTGCACGCGCACAGTGAATTCGGCCACCACGTCGATCCGCATCCGGTTTCTGGTCATGAGCGCCTGATTTCCGTCCCGCCTGACCTCCAGGCGCAACGTGTTCATGCCGACCAGCGTCACGTTGTGGACGATTGGCAAGACAAGCGCACCCCCGGTTATGACGACCCTCTCGCCACCCAGACCCGTACGCACGAAGGCGATCTCCTTGGACGAGCGCCGGTACAGCCAGTACAGCAGGTAGACGACGACCGCGATCAGGATGCCCGCAAGCAGGATCACAGTGATGATGTCAGCTCCGGTCATGGCTCAACTCCCCTTCTGCGTCCCCATTCGCGGGTCCCGGGTCTTCTGTCTTGTTGTCCGCTCATGCACCTGACAGCGGCGAGCGATGCCCGTCCGCTTCCCTGTCGTTCGCCGCGACCTGCCAGACGATGAGGCCAAAGGCGATCTTGTTGAGAAAATCGGCGAGGTTGTAGATCAGGTTGATCGCTTCATTGTCGACGCCCCCGCCGAGATACTCCATGAAGTAGCCCAGTGGATAGATCGCCCAGCTGATTGTGGCAATGAGACGCATGGCGCTGAACGCGGTCTGGGCCTTCTGGTGGCCGCTGTTGGCATTGAGCCTTCCTGCCTCGCCTAGGTAGATTTCACCCAGGATGTAGAGACCGCCGGCGAGCGCAACAAGAAAGCCCAGGGTCGGGCTGACGAACCCCGCCGAACCGAGGTACCCCGCAGCCGTGAGCACAGCCGATGCCACGAGAAGGCGCCAGAACAGCGCCACGGGTACCTTCGTCACCGCACACAGCACGAGATAGAAAGTCACCACAAGAAGCGGCACCGTGAGCTGCCACTCGGCGAATCGGTAAACCGTCGGCACGTCACCCTTGCCTGCCCACACACCGGCGAGATTCACGTAGCTCAGCGCCGAGACCAGCATGGCGACGCCGAGGGTCGTCAGTGCGGCCTGCCAGCGGCGCTCAACCCGGCGTCGCTCAAGCAGGAAAAATGCTGCCGCCCCGGCCATGGCAAGAGTCAGGAGCCAGAATGACATGCCGACGATGTCATCGGGTTGCAGCATCTCACTCATGGCGCCATTCCTTGATCGAACGTCCTGATGTCATATCTGCCTCGTTCAGATCTGCGTTCGGATGTGCGGCGAGCGTGCGTACATGGCGACCATCGGCAGGATCAGCAGGCCGAAAACGAACTGCTGGCCCTCGAAGGACAAACCGATACCAACCAGGAAGGACGACAGCACCTGCAGCACGAGTACGCCGATCACGGTGAAACCATAACCGCCCCAGCCGCCCAAGAGCGAGGTGCCACCGATCACCACAGCCGCAAGTGTCATGAAGAGATAGGGATCGCCAACACCGATGAAGCCGCCACCCGACCAGCCCAGCAGCAGGGCTCCGGTCATGGCCGCGATACACCCCGATGCGCCGTAGACCGCAGTCCAGTAGTTCCTCTCGGAGATCGAAAGGCGCCTGGCAGCTGTACGGCTGCCACCCAGGGCATAGAGATTGCGCCCAAAGACCGTGTTGCGCATGGCAATGGTGAGGAGGATCGCCGCTGCAATCCAGATCACGATCACCGGAGGAAAATCGAGCCCGAAGGTGCGTCCGTTCATCGCGGCGATATTGGTCAGCCACTCGGGCACCACACCGAAGACGTTGCCCGAATAGCGCGTGCCGATACTTGTCAGAATCTGTGTACCACCTGCGACTGCAAAGCCCACACCGAGCGTGACGATGAGTGCCTGTCCCTGCAGCCGGAAACTGAGGATGCCGTTGATGACGCCGACAACGGCACCCAGGATCAGGATCGCAATCACCGCGAACCAGGAAGGCAGGCCGAGCCCCAGGAGATAGAGCAGAGCCACATTGGCTGATCCGATGACGAAGGGAATCGAGAGATCCAGTCCGCCCAGCAGAACAACCAGCGTCTGGCCAACGCATGCAAGCCCGAGGAAGGATGCAAAGACCAGCATCGACTTGATGTTGATCGCCGAGAAAAAGCCATCGACGACCAGCGAGCCAACGATGAAGAGTCCAAGCAGGACCGTGATGCCGATAAAGGCAGACGAGTTCTCGGAGACCGTTCGATTGAGCAGGAAGGCAATGCCGATGAACACCGCGACAACGACAGATGCCATGATGTTGTTCCAGGTCCAGAAGTCCTCTACCGAGAAGGCGACAATCAGGAACAACCCGAGCAGGATCAGGAAACCGATGATGACGTGCTTGTATTCGACCGCAAGAAACCGCACGTAGCGAGCGGTGCTTTGCTCGTGATGTGGTGCGTCGAACGGCTCTTCGGAGGATCCTTCGGTCTCCCGGCTCATGCTGTCGAGCGCCATGCCGTCGAGGTCGTAGACCCAGCGCACCGAGAAGTGATGCCAGGCCCACAGCACGATGGCAAAGGTGGCGATTGCCGAGAACAGAATGTACTGGGCCTCGATCTCTTCAAGGATTCCGACAATCACGCTGCCACCGGCAACCAGAAGCGCGAACAGGAACCCGAGCCACTTGTAGAAGCGATGCTGAGTCGGCCTCATCCAACCCTCCTCGACATCCGAAAGGCTCGCGGTGTCTTGAGACGCGGCACGGTTGCGTGCCCGCGACGGTAATCACGCAGGAAGTGATACCCGAACTTGGTGGCGATCAACACGGCCAACGCAACGACCACGACCTTCCACAACGGCACGCCGGCGACCATCAGCACTGCGCCCGCAAAGGCCGTTGCGCTGACCGAAACAAACAACGTGGTGTAGGAGTAGGAGCGGATGCCTGCGCCAAGGGGCACATTCGACATGACGTGACGACGCACGCCCGGTATCACCAGGAGGTAGAGGATCACGCCGGCGACAAGAAGCAATCCGACAGCAAGGAGAAAGCCGTTCGACAGGGCGGCACGCTCCAGGGGTTCAGGCAGCACCTCGGTCACCAGCGGCACGGGCGGCGTACCCTGGGACGGGACATTGGCGAGGAACGTGCTGATCAGCGCCACAAGCGCAATCAACGTCACCATCACCATGGTGATATCACGGATGCGCTCCTGGAAACGCGGCAGCGTCACAACGAAGAGCATGGCGCCCACGACCATCGCACCGAGTGCGCCTGCAAACAGCTTGCCTGCTCCAGCGCCATCCTGCAGCCAGTAGATCAGTCCCGCAGCCATGATCAAGCCGACGACAGCCATGAAGAGCAGCGACTTTTCGCCGACCTTCTGACGCTGAATCTGTGGCACCGTCGCAAAGATCAGGATCGTGCCGAGAACCAGGGTTCCGGCGGCCGCCAGTACCGCACCGAACAGCGGCGACTCCTCGAAGGACAGCCCATGCACCGGCGTGTCAGGTGGTCCCTCGGCACCCAGCACGAATGGTGTCTGCGCCTTTTCCATCGCCCAGTTGCCGGCCATCGCCAGGGAGCGCTGCTCCGGCGCGCCTCCCTCATGGACCGCATAGCCCAGCACGATCAATGAGACGACGGCAATCAGGGCGACGGTTGCGACATTCAGATGCCTGTAGAGCAGCCAGATGAGGTAGATCGCTGCCGCGACCACCACCGCCGCAATGACGATGGGCGTGCCGGTTGGATCGGTGGGTGCTTCGACCTGGTTCGTCAGGGACGTACCGCTCAGTGAGGTTCCGCTGAGAGACTGGCCACTCAGCGAAGTCCCGGCCAGCGACGTCCCGACGGTCTCAAGCACGACGTCCTGGGCATAGAGCATCACTCCGGCAGCGGTGAGGCCGAGGAAAGCGAACACGACATAGGGCGACACGTAGCGCATGGCGCGCTGGATCTGCGGGAGGAGAATTGTGAGCAGCAAGGCAACAACGAGGATCACGCCATAGGCAAGCTGCGTGACAAAGCTCTGCACCATGCCAAAGTTGAACGTCGCCAGCACATAGGTGATGAGATAGATGTTCAGCGCCCCCAGCAACGAGCCGACGATGCTGCCGCGTCCGCCGGCCAGACTCGTCCCGCCCAGAACGAGAGCCGTGACCGCCATCAGCGTGTAGGTGCTGCCTTGGGTCGGATCTCCGGAACTGATCAACGACGTGAAGCAGATAGCCGCAAGGCCGGCATAGACTCCCGCGACAACATGGGCGCCCAGCCGCACGACGACAATGTTGACGCCCGCCGTGTAGGCGGTTCTCTCGTCCGCGCCCATGATGCGCAGGTGGTTGAAGAAGGCGGTGCGCGTGAACAGGAACCAGGCGGCCGTCGCGACGACCAGAATCGCCAGGACGGGTGTCCAGATCGACTCGCCCAGAGCCCAGGAACCCATCCACTGCGGCGCTACTCCGCCCGGCCGCGGCAGGATGACGAGATTGAGTCCGGCCAGTGTCAGAAAACCCGCCAGAGCCACGATGATAGGCTGGATCCGAACGAAACAGATAATCAGCCCCATGATCAGCTGATAGGCCATGCCCACGGCAATCGCGTACAGGAAGACATCGACCACCGAGGTCACAACCCCGATTGCATGAAGCTGGATCATGGTGACGTTGATGAAACCGATGAGCGGACCGATAGAGAGGTCGACGCCGCCACGGCCCGCCATCACGATGACGGTCAGCGCATAGGTTGCCAGGATCAGCGGCGCAGCGACAATGACAGCGCTGCCCAGACCCGGACCTGTCACCAGGTTGGGACTTCTGATGACGGCAACCACGATCAGCACGAACAGAAGAATGATCGGCACCATGAGAAACGAATGGGCCGACGAGGACGGACGCCTGACGTCGGTTTCGCTCATGACCGCCCGTTCCTGCTGCCCATCTCTTTCCCCTGGTCCGAAAGATCGATGCTCAGTCAAACTCGACAATCTTGATGCCCGACGGACTCGACCTCGTCCCGCGCCGCCTCGTCTTGCCGTCGCCATCGAACTCGACGACCTTGATGCTCTTTCCCGACGGGATACGAAAGCGCATGGACTCCCCTGTAGGCCTCGGCGCGTCCGCGCCATCGAATTCCCTGATCCTGATTTTCGGTCCGCCAGACGCCTTCGCCCCGCCGGGTCTGTCCGCGGGTTCATCACCGAATGCGACGACTCTGACCGGCCCCCTGTTCTCCACCGTCACGTGTGGAGAAGCGGTCGGGCCCTGCCGTTCGACCGGCCTGCCCTCATCATCAAACTCGACGATCTTCATGCGTCCTGTCTCCATCGCTCCCCCGCCTCAGCCGTCCGAATAGACGATCTTCATGGGTTTTTCCAAACGCTGTCCGGTATCCGCGGAACCCCGGCTGTGGCGTCCCCTCAGTTCGGCGTCGAAGTCGATGATCCGGATTGCACGCCGATGAGGTCGCTCCTGCCTGCGCGGCGCCTCAGGTTCCGATTCCCGTGCAGGACTTCCATGTACGTCGGCTGGCCCCGACTCCGCGCCCGCAGCGAGCCGGGCGCCACGACCGGAGGTCTGGCCGAACATGGCCTCCAGGAGCCGTGCCGGCTCAATGTCGTCGCCAGCGAATGCGTCGAAGATCTCGCCATGACGGAACACGATCACGCGCGCGCAAAGGCCGATGAACTCCTCGAGCTCACTCGACATGAAGATGACGGACTGGCCTCGCGCGGCAAAGTCACGCAGGTGATCGTAGAGCTCGCGTTTGGCCTCGACATCGATGCCACGCGCCGGATCATTGAGCACAAGAATTCTCGGGTTGAGGGCCATCGCACGAGCGATCAGCACCTTCTGCTGATTGCCTCCCGACAGCGAGGTGACCTTGTCGGACGCCAGACCGATCTTGATGGACAGCTTCTGGCGCCAGTTCTCGAATGCGCTGGCGAGAGAGGACCAGTCGATGACATTGCCGAGGCGCGTCTTGAGTTCCCTGGGATAGAGCGCGATCGTGAGGTTCTCGAAAATCGAGAGGTTGGGAAAGATCCCCTCCCGCTTGCGGTCGCCCGAGACATAGGCGACACGGAACCGATCGGCGTCATCAAGCCCGTGAAGCTCGGCCAGACGGTCGTTGCTCCGGCGCACCAGGGGTACGCCTTCGAGTGCCGGCTGGACGCCTGCCAGCACACGCACGAACTCATCCTGGCCCTGCCCGTCGAGGCCGGCGACTCCCACCACCTCGCCACGGTGGAGATCGAAGTCGATTCCCTTGCTGCCCTCCCAAACCTTGAGTCCACGTACACTCATCACGGTGTCGTCGCGGGCCGGCAGCACCGACAAGGTGGCCTCGCTCTCGGTGGACTGGCCCCTTCCGGTCATCAGCCCCAGAAGATTCTGTTCGGTCACGTCTTCCTTGGCGAGCACACCGACATCGCGGCCGTCGCGCAGAACCGTGGCGCGATCGGAAATGCGAATCAGCTCGGCAATGCGATGGGTCACGATGAGCACGGCGGTGCCCTTGTTGCGCAACTCGCGCATCTTCTCGAACAACTTCTCGGTCGAATCGAAATCGAGGGCCGCTGAGGATTCGTCGAGAATCAGGACCTGTGGCTCCTGAATCAATGCGCGGCCGATGGTGATCCACTGCTTGATCGACAGAGGCAGGCCACCAACGATCTCGTCAGGGTCGACATCGACCCCGCTGAGATCACGCATCAGAGCCTCGCATCGCGCGTATTTTTCACGGAATGACAGTGACTTGAACCAGAGGCCGTCGGCACCGACAAACAAATTGTCGAGCACCGTGAGGTGGTCAGCAACGAGAATCTCCTGGAAGACCGTTGCGATGCCTGCCAGACGGGCCTCGCGCGGGTTGCCGGGCGCGTGCCCCAGAATCGATACCTGGCCGCTGTCTATGGGAAGAACGCCCGATATGACCTTGGCCAGAGTCGACTTGCCGCAGCCGTTGCCGCCCACGATGGCATGAATCTCGCCGCATCGCGCACTGAAGGAAACACCGTCGAGCGCGCGCGTGACACCGAACGTCTTGTGGACATTGGTCATGACGATGTCCGCGCCTACGAAAGCCGGCGCCGCCGACACATGGTCGGCGGCGCCCGAAAGACCCTGTTGGGAACTGACGGTTTCTTCGGAAGGCATCAGCGATCCGGAGTCAAACGGCTTCAGTCGAAACCGGTCCGTCAGGGTTGGTACCGGGTGGGATCTGCGGGACGCAGGAAAAACTGGTCGAGATAGTCCTCGGCACCCCAGGCTGCGGGCCCGACCTCGAGCCACAACTGGGAGTTTTCGTCGCAGTTCTCGTCGAGAACACCCTCAAGATCCGCATAGGTGAACTCAAATGGATCCACGAGAATTGACTGGATCCTCGGACCCTGGCCCTGAAGCGTCCGCATCATGATGTTCCAGATCAGCTCGAAATCGTCACCGGGGGGCCAGACCTGGAAGGTCGTGGAGATGTAGTCGGGATTCTTGCGCCAGTAGCACAAGGCGCCGAGTTCGCCGCCAATCGCCACAGGAGCCATCTCCCGGCCCGACTGTTGCAAGGCCCGCAACACGCCCATCTCCGCAGCCGACTGCACGACGATGCCGTCGAGCTGGCCGGGATTGGTGGAAAGCCACTTCTGAACCTCACCCTGGGCAACCTGGTCCGTCCACATGCCCGCGATCTCGCCGACAATGTTGATGTCCGGGAATGCCTCGAGACCGAGAAGGACACCGCGGTGCTGCGAGTCCGAACCGGATGTGCCGGGAATGCCCTCAACCACGAGGATGTTTCCTTCACCACCAACCTCTTCGGCCATCCACTTGCCGATCTCGAAACCAGCCAGCTGGTAATTCACTGACGAGTTCACGGCATAGGGCGACGTCAGGTAGCCGGTAAACGAGAAGGTCGGCACGCCTCGTTCATAGGCATATTTTACCGTGGGATTGAGTGCTGTCGGATTCGAGCAGCAGACGATGATCGCGTCCACGCCCTGATCAACAAGCTGACGCATCTGCTGGATCTGCACCGAATCGTTCAGGTTGGACTGGGTCACAATGACGTCGTCCACCAGACCCAACTCCTGCCACTTGGGCAGAATGCTCTGGATCAGCCGATCCATCACGGCCGCACGCCAGGTGTTGCCGGCATAGGAACTGGCATAGCCGATCGTCCAGGGCGGCTCGCTCGGCGATTTCCAGTCACGATAGATACTGGCCTCAACCGGCTGGGCCGGATCGATCATCTCCGCGCTGTAGGTCCTGGCAACGATCTCTTCCGCCAACTCATCGAGACCGTCCGCCAGCGCGGCACCCGTCCCGACACACAGACTGACGACCATTGTGGCCGTGGCTCTCGTTAGTAGTTTCATGACCTCTTGTCTCCCAATGTGTATGGGCATGAACCTGGGCCATCCAGATCGCGCCTGCCCGTCCGGCATGAGGCTTCAATCCCTCACAATCGCCAGTAGACAAGCCATCGGCCCTCTTGCGCCCGAAGTGAGCCTAGATCGGATAGAATGGCAATGCAAACCTTTGCATCGCAGCATCAAACGCCTTGCAAAGGTTTGCAGCGCAGCATAGGCTCCAACAAGCCTGATCCGTTTCGGCACGTCGTTTTCCACGGACACGAAGGGTGGGGGAGTGTTGGCACAATGAGAAGAGTGACCGAGGGGCGCTGATCGGGCCAGGGGGCGATGGACAACACCGAAAGACCGAAGTCAGCAGGCCGGACGGTAGCGGCACGCCACATCGCCGAGGAACTCGGTGTGTCGATCTCGACGGTCTCGCGGGCGTTCTCGCCCGACTCGCAGGTCGCACCGGACACTCGTGACCGAATTCTCACACGCGCCAGGGCAATGGGGTACCAACCCAACCCCTTCGCCCGAAGCCTGATCACCCAGAAGACCCGCATCGTCAGCATCTTCATCTCGGACGTCTTCAATCCGTTCTTTCCGGAGGTCATGGCAATCCTGACCGGCGAACTGCAAAAGCACGGTCTGCGCGTCATGCTGTTTCATGTCCCCGAGGGAAAGACCACCGACGAGGTGCTGCCACAGGGCATGCTGTATCAGCCCGAGTACATCATCCTCATGACCGCGACGGTCTCGTTCCAGCGCACCATGGCGGCAATCGATACCGGAACGCACCTGATCTTCTTCAACCGTTATGTTCCCGGAACCAGGACCTTCGCGGTGACCTGCGACAACAGGCGGGGTGGCCGCGACATTGCCGAGTTCCTGATCGAGACCGGCCACCGCAACATGGCGTACGTCGCCGGCACGCCCGACGCGACGACCTCGATCGACCGCGGCAGCGGCTTTGTAGAGCGCTGCGCGGAGGTGGGCCTCACGACCGTCAGGGACAACCTCCCCGAAGTGTTCTCCTACGAGGACGGATATGCCGCAGCCCGCCGCCTGATCCGCGCCGTTCCCGATCTGGACGCCATCTTCTGCGCCAACGACATTGTCGCCTTCGGCGCAGTGGATGCACTGCGACACGGGTTGAAGCGCGATGTACCCCGCGACATCTCCGTCGTCGGTTTCGATGACGTTGCCATGGCAGACTGGCCTTCCCATGCCCTGACCACCTATCGTCATCCCATGCGACGAATGGCGGCCGAGACCGTAAGACTGATCCGCGAGATCGATGACAATCCCGACATGGCGCCCGTCCACCGTTCGATTGCGGGCGAGATGGTCCCGCGCAACACTCATCGCGACCGGCGCCCGGAGCGATCGTGACTGACGGTGGCCTCCACGAGTCGAAGGTACTCTGGCTGGGCTTCTTCGCGGCGCTCTATTGGGGTTACTGCATCTTCTGGGGGATCAGGGGGGCGCGTGAGGCCACGACTGCCAGCGCCTATTTTATTGCCGGACGCAATCTCGACACCTGGAGTTTCGTCATGGCGGCCACCGCCACCTCATTCGCCGGGTGGCTCTTCATCGGTGGTCCCGCTCTGGTCTTGCGCGATGGCCTTCAGGCAAGCTACATCGCCTTCGCCGCTGTTGTCGTGCCATTGACGGGGGTGGTCTTCCTCAAGCGTCAGTGGATACTCGGCAAACGTTTTGGTTTCGTCACACCGGGCGAGATGTTCGCAGCATACTACGGGTCCGACATCATCCGTGTGTTCACAGTCATCGTCGCCCTGGTGTTTGCCGTCCCGTTTCTCGGAATGCTGTTTGGTTTCGCAGGGGACCTCGTCAACCTCGTCACCGGTGGTCTGCTGTCGCGCGACCTGGCCATGTGGGCCCTGGCCGTGGTCCTGATCATCTACGTGACCCTGGGCGGACTGAAGGCCGTGGCATACGTCACGACGCTGCAAGGCCTGCTGATCGCAGTCGGTGTCACCGTCCTGGGGCTCGTGACACTCGATCTCGTGGGTGGATTCGACCCGCTCAACAGGGCCTTGGCTGTGATCGCAGGGACACCGACGGGAACCTGGGGAACAACGCTGGGCCATGGTGGTGGCGACTTCAACGGGTTGTTCGCCACACCCGGCGTGGTGCAGTGGACCGAGGGACTCAACAAGGAAGTGCCCCAGGGTGGTCCCTGGACCGGTCTCATGGTGATGAGCTTCATGGTCGCCCTGATGGGTATCCAGGCATCGCCGGCGTTCTCCATGTGGGCTTTCGCGAGTCGGGACCCCGGTGCCTTCGCGCCACAGCAGGTCTGGGCGTCGGCCTGCGCCGCGGGTGTGCTTCTCTTCGTTTTCGTCACCCTGCAGGGCCTCGGCGGACTGTTGCTGGGCGCGAGTCCGGAGGTCAACGCCGCAGGCCTGGCACTCAAGCGGGTTCTTCCGCCGCTTGGCAACGGCGAGGAGGGTCGCCTGGTCGCGAACCTTGTCGACCTTGTCGGCGCCTCGGCCCCCTGGCTTGTCGGCATCGTGACCGTTTGCATGATCGCCGCGATCAAGGCTGCGGGCGGCGCCTACATGACGAGCGCCGGCGCGCTCGTCACCCGTGATCTCTACATGCGCTTCTTCAATCCCCATGCCGACGACCGGCTGCAGAAACGTTTCGCCCGGGTGGCAACGTTGCTGGCCACCGTCGCCGCGCTGCTCATGGCAACGCTCGAGCGCGACGGCATGGTCGTGCTCGGCAGTCTGGCGCTGGCGCTGGCCGTCCAGCTGTGGCCCGCACTGCTGGGCGTTGCGTGGGTGCGCTGGTTCACCCGGCAAGGTGTTGCGGCCGGCATTGTGGCGGGCTCCATTGTTGTGGTGCTGACCGATCCACTGGGCCAGGCGCTCACCCGCGGCACGCTTCCCTGGGGGCAGTGGCCCTGGACCATCCATGCGGCGGCCTGGGGCCTTGTCGCCAACTTTCTTGTCTGCATTCTTGGCTCGGCCCTGGCACGCGATGACGACGGAGCAGAGGGTCGCTATCGCTTTCACCGCTTCCTGGCCGAGCACGCCGGTCTTACTGCGCGCAAGCGGCGATTCGCCAGCTTCGCCTGGGTCGCGGCAATGACCTGGTTGTTCTTCGCTGTCGGACCATGCATCGTTCTTGGCAACTATCTCTTTGGTGCACCGGATACAGGCTACGAGGGCTGGGATTTCAGGATGCCCTCGATCTGGGCCTGGCAGTTCCTGTGGTGGGGTCTGGGCGTTCTCCTGTTATGGCTTCTCGCCTACAAGATGGAACTTGCGACCTCGACGTCCGGTAAGGTTGTCGCGCTCACCGAGGACATTGCGGCAATCGGCGGGATTTCCCGCGCCCCGGAGGGGACGGACACTGTGGCAACCAGCGGAGGGCGCCATGGACCCGCGTGAGAGCAAAGTCGCCCTGGAGCGCAACCAGGCCTGGTGGGAGAGGCTGAAGGGGGCCCGCTCGACCGCAATCGCACGGTCGTCGGGTCGTTCGTCCTCTGTCAAACTCTATGCCATGACCTGCGGCTGGCTCAGCGCGGACATCTCGCTGATGCTCGCGCGCGAGTCGGGTCGGATTCACTTTCCGATCCCGACCTACCTGATCCAGCACCCCAGGGGCTGTGTTCTGTTCGACACCGGTCTGCATCCCGAGAGCGGGCACGACCCGCATGGCCGCATCGGTGCTCTGGCGAGTTTCTTCGACGTCCACTTCCGCCCCGGCGAGGACATCGCCTCGCGTCTGAGGCAGCTCGAGATCGACCCCGAGAAGATTGCATACGTCGTCAACAGCCACCTCCATTTCGACCATTCCGGCGGCAACGAACTCATCCCCAACGCCAGGGTCATCATCCAGCAGAAGGAATGGGAGGCGGGTCACACGCCTGAACTCATGGAAGCCAACGCCTACAACCTGCAGGACTACGACCATGGTCATCTGGTTCACCAGGTCCATGGCGAACATGACGTGTTCGGCGACGGAACTGTGATGACGATTCCGACCTTCGGGCACACTCCCGGCCACCAGTCGCTCCTGGTTCGTCTGGAAGCGGGTGATATCGTGCTTGCGGCCGACGCCTGCTACTTCCGTCAGACTCTCGAGGAACTTCATCTGCCAAAGCTGGTCCACGACCGCTCGCAGATGCTGGACTCACTGCTGCTCTTGCGCCGAATGCGAGCCAGGGGGGCCCGCATATTCTACGGTCACGATCCTGAGTTCTGGAAGGAGGTGCCCCAGGCTCCGATGGAAATCCTCTGAGGTTCCAGCCGAGAGACATGGAAGGAACTCTGTTCCGGCGATACCTCGCGCACATATCCCCCTGTCAACCTGCTGCCTTGCGACAGGACTCCACCAGAGTCGCCTCCCGTCGACCACAGTTCGACACGCGCCTGTGCCGATCAGGCTATGAACGATGGGGCCGCTCAGCGGTCGATCCCTGTCATCCGGCCCTTGATGCGTTCCGCCCGCAGGCCGCATCAACATGACCCGTGGGCTTGGTCAACCGGCGCTGCGGAATGCAGCAAGGGCCTTGAAGTCTCCAAGCCCGAGTGCACATCGGCAGGGTCCATGGCTTGCCCGCTTCAGTGCGCTGACAACCTCGTTCATCCGGTTGTTGGCCGCCAGACAACGAAACACCACCAGGTTTCCATGACGCTTCACTATGCGCATGGTGCCGACCGGTATGTGGAGGCCGCAGCGGACCGTATCGGTGATGCGATCATGTCCATATGTAACCACAGACCTGTCATCGCGTCCGCCGCGCCATCAGGCGTGCCTCACCACCGCACGGTCGCCTCCACCCCCGCGCCATGCACCACCGGCGCCCAGTCGCTCTCCCGGCGCGTCGCCTGCAGCCCAAACGAGAGATCCCGCACCCCCTCTCCAGGCGTCAACTGCCACCCGAGACTGTACTCACGCACCCCGGTGGCCAGTCCCAGTCCGGCCTGCGGGCTGCCGGTGAAGTCACCGGAGAAGAGAGGGAACCCGTAAGCCGCCTGAGCCTGCCAGCGGATCTCGTCCTCAGCCCCTCCGGTGCGGTCCTCCAGGGTCTCCGGCGTGAACAGGCGATCAAGACCCCCTGTCGCCTCGCCGCCCCAGTCCTGACGCAGCGTCAGCGAGGGTCCCAGGGCACTCGCCGGATCGGGATCGAAGGCCAGCGACGCCGCAAAGCCCCGGTCCTCCAGATCGTCCGAGCCATGGGCCACCAGCGTGCGGCCCGAAAGGTCGAGAACAAGACCCAGCCCCGGATCGTTCCACACAAGACCGCCGCCCATCTCCACCCCGAACCCGGTCTCCGCATCGCCACCGTCATGGCGCGCTCCCGTCTCCAGCTTCGGCGTCACCGAACCGCCACCCGCAAGCGCCATGCGCCAGCTCCCCTCCAGGCCAAGCCGCAGACGCGTCACGTCGGAGTCCGACGCCGCCAGTTCATGGGTCTTCTCGGACGAGGTGCGCGCCCACAGGGCGTCCGAGGTCACCGCCAGGGCGGGACCCTCCTGCGCGGTGATGACGTCGCCGCGCATCCCCGCCGCGCCCATGGTCCAGGTGATGTCCGAGGTGAGCACCTCCCCCATCTCCGTCTTCAGCGTCACGTCGCCCGTGCCATAGCCTGCAGCGCCCCACAGCTTCAACCGCTCCGAGGCCTGGACCGCGGCATAGGGAAGCACCGCCGTCAGCGTCGCCTCCACCGTGCCGTCGCCCGCGCGCACGGCGTCATCGCACAGCACCGTCTTCGGGACACTATCCGGACAGGTCTGGGAATCCGGACGGGGCATGACATCCGTATCGGTATAGTCGCCCTCGCCGGTGCTCTGCATCAGCGCCATGCCGAGAAGCCACGTGCCGCGGGCATAGTCCGCCCCCAGCATCGCCGTGGTCGCCTCGCCGTCGAGCGAGAACGTCCCCTCCCTCCCGTCGAAGTGCGACTGCGCCGCCCGGCCCCACAGGGCCAGGCTGCCGCCATGGGAGTCCTCCTCCCCGGTCGCCGTGAAGCTGCTCCCCAGCAACACTTCAGCAGTCGTCATCGCGTAGGACTGTCCACTGCTGCTGTCGAATCCGAGCGCGTCATCACCGAACTCGGCTGTGCCGCCCGTGCCGCCGAAGGAGACATCGTTCTCGGCCAGCATGTCCGTGCCGGCAAGGCTCCCCGGAGCGTCCTGCACCGCGGGCCCGTCAGCCTGCGATCCGGGATCGAGGTTGAGCGCCTGTCCGGCAAAGGTGCCCTCGACACCCGCAGTGCGCGGCGCCGCAATGCGCCCGGCAATGCCGTCCAGGGCCTGTTCCGCCACCGTGCGCCCGAACCGCGCCAGCCACGCCGCCGGCATCGGATCCGAGTTGGTAATGGTGCCCACAGCAACGCCGTCGGCAATCGACACCCCGTCACTTGCGTCGAAAAGCACCAGCTCGAAGGTCTCCGGGTCCTCGTCATGGCTGTCATTGTAGATGTAGACGGGAATCCGAGCCGTCGTCTCGCCCGGCCTGAACCGGGCCCACACCTGCCACGACCGCTTCCACGCCAGGTAGTCCTGGTCCGCCACGGCCGACACCGGCGACGAATCCCGCGTCGCGAAGCGGACGGTGACCGTCCGGTCCGCGGGCTCGCTCAGCGTCACGGTGAAGTGCACGCTGCCCGCATTCTCATTGAACGTTGCGTCGGCAATCGACAGCGTCGGACCCGACGCCGCCGCGTCATTGTCGGACACCGCCACCGTGGCCGCATTGTCCGGCGATGCCGCCACCGTGTAGCCCGTGCCGGCATCCACGCTTGCCGTGACCGAGCCGTCCGGCTCGTCCGCGCCGTCGTCGTCGGTGGCGACCTCGAAGGTTGCACTGCCCGTGACCGGGACGGTGACCGTCCTCGATCCGGTCTCGCCCGAGGCGGCGAAGTCGCCGCTCTGGCCGACGGTCAGCGTCACGTCGAGCGGCGCCGCCGGCACCGGGCTCGCCGAGACCGTGAAGGAGGCCGCCGTGCCTTCCGTCACCCCGCTGCCGGCGGCGATGCTCACCACCGGCTCGTCATTGTCGCGCACCGCCACCGCGGCGCTGCCCTTGCCCGTGGCCACGGTGTATCCCGTGCCCGTGCCGAGGGTGACGCTCACCGAGCCGTCGGCCTCGTCCGCCGCATCGTCCACCGTCGCCACCGAGAGTGCAGTGCTGGTCGCCCCTGCTGCCAGTGTCACCGTCCGGCTGCCGGCGCCCGGCGCGGCCAGATACTCGCCGCTCTGGGCGACGGTCCAGGCAATCGTCAGGTCGGACTGCGGCGCCGGGTCGGCCGTGACGGTGAAGGTGGCATGGCCGCCCTCGTCCACGGCGGACCCCGCCGAGAGGCTGAGTTCGGGCGTGGCGGGTGTGACCGGCTGGACCTCAGCCTGTTCCGGCTGTTCCTCCGGTGCCGCCGCCAGGCATTCCAGCGCCGGCGCCACCGGCGCCCAGCGCTTGAGGCCGCGATCCGCCTGCGCCCGCGCCTCGGCGACGGTCATCGGGCTGTAGCCGTTGCTCACCCCGAAGGCGGCAAGCACCCGGCTCCAGCGCTCGACATGGCCCGGCGACGTCCGCCAGGTCTCGCTCGCAGCCAGCTGGGCGTCGACCAGCAGGGCGTCGGAGACGCAGGAAGGTTCCTCGGCCGAGACGGCTTGCGCGCGCTCAGCCTGCTGGGGCGAGCCCTGGCCGCCTTCGACGGTGATGGTGACCCAGGCAAAGCCGTCGAGGATGCCGCGCTCCCTGATCGGCGGTGGCGGTGGCGTGATGACGCCGCTCACTTCTGAACGTGATTCGACCAGCACCTTTGGTATCGCGGCCAGCCTGAAATGCATGACCGTGGCTGTGGCCGGGGCGGTGAAGGTGGCAGTTTGACCGTCCCTCTGCACGCCTCCCTGGACGACCCCGTCCGAGTACGGGCCGTCCACCTGCCGCCAGTGCCAGGCAATGTCGTTTTCGGCCCAGGGCCCGGTGGCGGTGCCCGAGCCCGAGAGGGTGACCTCAGCGTCGGTGGCCACCGTCTGATCGGTGCCGGCATTCGCCGTCGGGGTGAAGTTTGCGCCGAGGTTGCCGTCCAACCGATGTGTCGCCAACTCCAGATTGTTCCTGAACACGCCATCCGGCAGCACAGCGAGGCGGTTATTATTCAGATACAGATACTTGAGCTTTGTAAGACGGTCAAAGACGCCTGGCCGCAGCGTCGTCAGCTGGTTGAAATTCAGGTCCAGAGCCAGCAATCCCGTGAGGTCGTCGAAGATGCCCGCCGGCAGCGTTGAAAGGCTGTTTCGGGTCAGCCGCAGGCGCTTCAGATTGGTGAGCCCGTCGAAATCGCCCGCCTTCAGGCTGCTCAACCCCTTACTGATCAAATTCAGGAAGTTGTTTTGGAAGTCGCCGCTGATGCCCGCCAGGTGTTCGTCGGTCACGTCGGCGCAGTTGCTGACGCCTGGAATCATGCCGAGAATGGCGTCGCGCACCGCCTTCGTGCGCCCGCAGATGTCGGCGTGCTCGACCGTGACCGTGACCGGCCATTCCGGCGACCAGTGACGACGGGTTTCATGGGCCCAGGTGAAGTCACGCTCCGCCGAGACCACAAGCCTGGTATCGCCGCCGCCGACCGCTTCCAGACGCACCCACTGTTCGCGGCTGGAATTCGTGAAGGTCATGGTGTCCATGAGGACGCCGTCAACGAGAGGTTGCCCGTCCCGTCTCGTCGCCCTGATCACATTGCCGACCGGCTCGGCAAAGAGATGGACATCGACTCTCCCGCTGCTGCCAATGGGCAGCATCGCCTCGCCGATCGTGATCTTGAAATCCCTGGTCGCTCCCTCGGCCAGGGTGATCGTCTCGCCCGCCGGGGGCAGGCCCGACACCTTGCTCTCCGCCTCGATCTCCACCGGCGGCGCTGCCTCTTTGACGCGGACCCAGACCGTCCAGCTCTGGTCGAGTTCGCCGTAGTTGACGCGGCGCTTGGCGCCGTCGAAATCGCCCTGCTCCCCCTGGATGACGTGCTTGAGGGGCACCGCATCCGGGAAATGATCGGTGCAGGCCACCTTGGCCTTGACCGTTTGCCACTGGTTCCAGTTGGACGGCGTGAAGGTCAGCGTCGGCCCGAGTTGGCTGTCCCGACGGTTGTGCCGGCTCGCCCCCCTGTCGGGGCCGACAAAGACGCGGCTCAGCGTCCGGTGGGTGTTGTTGCCCCACCAGATGAGGTCGTTGGGGTCATGGATATTGACCTTCACCGTCTCCGACGGCTTCGTCGTCAGCCTGACCTTGTACTTCGGCCCGGGGGCGGTGGCGGGAAGCTCCATGCTTGCCCCAGGGGTTGAATGCATGCCCGTCTGCCAGGGCGCGGTGACTTTCCGGGCGCGCTCCCGGAGTTGTTGGGCAGATTCTCCTTCCCTCTTTTCGATCTTGTTGCCGGATGGATCGTAGTATTCGAGTTGGCCGCAGCCATCGCTCTCGTCCCAGGTCAGGTGCGTCTTGTCGAACTCCAGGCCGGGCGGGGCCGGCGGGGCCTTTACCGTGCCGTTGAGGCGGATCTTCAGGGCCTGAGCTCCTGCCCATGCCCAGCCGGCGGAGGTATTGTCGCCAGCCGTCCGCCAATTAAAGCCATTGCCGATGCCGAAATCGTCGGCACCGCCCGCATCATCGGCGATTGAGGTCGTGATCCGGATCTTTGCGAAATCCGCGTCGCGCTGGCCGGCCACATCAAGCACGAGAAAGTATCCGCGTCCGTCGTTCTTTCCGTCCCTCGGCTCAAGGTCAATACCGCCACCCGGCGCCGTGAACCTGATGCGCCGGTCAGCGGCAAATGACGTGCCCTGTGGGTTGGTCAGGCGGCCAACAAGCTCGCCAACCCGGAGGTGGGCATCACCGCGCCGGATTTCGACCGCAAGGACATTGCTGTCGAAGGCGCTCGAGGTCGCCGATGCGAACTCGATGTCAACGCTCTCCAGCCGGTAGCCACCGGGATTGAACCCGGGTGTGAATGGCATGGCGTGGTCGCGCTGGAACGTCACCGTGCCACCGTCCGCCTGACCGATACTGCTGGCAAGCACCTGCGCCTGCGCCCCGGCAACCGGGGCAAGGAGCGAAAGGGCGAGCAGTGCGGCGACGAGGCGCCGCAGATTGCGGGCGGGATTAGGACGGGAACCGTCGGAGGAAGAAAGCTCAGGCCGGGAGGCGGAGCGCCTTAGGAGACAACGCCATGAAGATGCAGGAAGGGCGATCCGGCGATCCGGCGATCCGGCGATCCGGCGATCCGGCGATCCGGCGATCCGGCGATCCGGCGATCCGGCGATCCGGCGATCCGGCGATCCGGCGATCCGGCGATCCGGCGATCCGGCGATCCGGCGATTATAGCGTGCTGAAGGGCCTCAGCACTTGTCAAGGGCTGCGTGCGCAAGGTGATGGCCGCGCCCAGCGCGCGGATTGCAGAGCGTGTTTCGTTGAAGATGGTCATCGCATCGTCTCCGAGCCTGAAGCCCGGCCGGCGCACGAAACGCACGCTCACGCCGAGCATCGCCTGTTCCGTATGGTGCTTAACCGTAGGCGGAAGAAAGTGGGAAGGCAAGTCAGCGCTCACATGCCCGATTTCCTTGCTGAACGCCATGGCGGATGCCGTCAGGGGACGAGGTCCGGCTGGACCGCGTCCGCGGCCCACGGGCGCTTCGTCACCAATCTCCTGACGGTGGGCGGCCTGCACTCCCCCGACGACCCGTGCCAGTTCGGCCTTGCGGACAAGGCCGAGGAAGTAGCCCGACACCATCCTGGACGGAGCGCGGCCGTTTGAACTGGCGTGTCATCCGTCGCCCTGTGCTGCCTTCCAGCGTTTGGCTGTTCCCGGATCGGTCAGACGCACCAGGTCGAGCACCTCCTGCACGGTTCGGCTGATCCGCTCCCACTCCACATCCAGCGGCTGTGACGGTCGGTCATGGCGCCCGGACCGGCGTGACCGGCAGCAACATATGCATGGCTGAATGCACGATCATGGGCATCATTCTCCTGCGTTCTTCCTGTACGCAGTCTTGCGAATTCCTTGTGGAGCAGAGAAGGCGCGGTCTTGCGTCGCACTCTGGCTTGAGGGAAGGCTCCAGGTGACTCCGCAACCCCGGCCATCCCCTTGGCAAGGCAGACTCTAAGGGGCTGGTCGCGTCTCGATGACGGCCTGGGATGGAATTCCGGTTTCGAACCCCGATCACGCGCCTCACATTCATCGGCATGAGTTGCAGGTTCGCACCACACCATGAAATCAGGTCATGCCTTTATTGCGTGTACCGTCTTATCAGGCTATAGCTTGATTTCTCAATGCTAGAAAACAGGCTGTCGCCTCATGATGACCAGCAAGAGAACGACTTCGCGCCAACGCCTGGATCAACGCTTCTCGTCCATGAAACCGGAAACTCGCTTCCGTCCTCCGGCGAAAGGCTGGATCAGGGCTGTGCGCGATGCATTGGGCATATCCGGCGCACAACTCGGCCGACGTATGGGCGTGACGGCCCAAAGCGTGGCCGACATCGAGAAGTCCGAGGGCTGCGGAACCATCCAGCTGAAGACGCTTCGCCGGGCGGCGGAGGCGCTGGACTGCGTTGTCGTTTACGCCCTCCTGCCCCGTTCTTCCCTGGAAGACGCGTTTCAGGGACGGGCCCGCGAAATCGCCCGCAAGGAGCTCGCCCGAATTGCGCATACGATGGACCTTGAGGCCCAGGGCCTGTCCCGGGAAGAGCGCGAAGAGCAAATTGAAACCTTCATCCGCGATCACCTTCGGGAACGTGATCTGTGGGAGGACGCTTGAGCGATCTCCTTGACGAACCGGCCGATGCCACGCCTCTCGAGCCGGACGAACGCGAGGGTCTGCTTCAGACCTGGATTACCTACCGCCGGGACCTGAACGAAGCGGAGCAAAAGAATGTCACTGCGGGCACGGTATGGGCCCCGCGTTCGCCGACGCGATCGGCTCACGCCAACTTTCCTCCGGCAGCTTCACGAGCGTCTCTTCGGTGACGGCTGGGTCTGGGCCGGCTCGTTTCGCAGAACCGAACGGCACATCGGTATCGAGCCGATGAGGATTCCCGTCGAACTCAGAACGGCATTTGACGACGCCAGTTACTGGATTGATCACAGGACATTCCCGCGGTTCACGCCACACTTGGGGCAGCCACGGCTCAAAGAGCACCGTGCAGCAGTGACGGCTCTGATGCGAGCGGCGGCGAACTGGGATCAGTTCCGGCGCAGTCTCAAACGGTCCTTCCCTGTGCTGAATGACCAGTACGAGATGAACCTGGGGGACGATTGACATGCGTTACATCTTATCTGCGATGTTCTGTACAGCACTGTTGCTGGCAGGATGCAAGACGACCCCAGTCGAACCGGAACCGTATATCCCTATCCACTATCCGCCAGGGATCAGCTTTCAGGGGAAGATCATTTCCGACTTCGGCGACATATGGGGAGCGGGCAGAATCCGGGATCGTCCGCACCGGGGAATTGACCTCCACGGCAATCATCGTCAACCAATAGTCGCCATTGCCGACGGGATTGCCATTGGAACCAAGTATGACCGTTGCTCCGGGCTTGGCCTCCGCATTCATCATGGTCGCGACATCGAGGGAAAGCCGCTCTTTGCCTTGTATCTCCACATCGGAGGCGCGCTGGTAGAACGTGGCGATCACGTCAAGCGGGGTGATCTGGTTGCGTGGCTCGAAGGACCGCCGCCAGATCGCAGGTGCGGCCGGAGCAAACACCTACACTTGGAACTGGCGAGGGGAACGGACCGGAACTCTCCCGCTGTCAATCCGCATCTGCTATGGGCGGACGGGCCCTATCGGGTGACATGTTTCGAACCAGGGCGGGATTATCCTGACGGCACAATCAGCTATCCGGTGCTGTGCGACATGCAGATTCATACGCTCGAAAGCCTGCTGGAAAGCCGGTCGATTGACAACATGGACGATCTGTAATCCGGACGACCCAAACTAGGAGATTCCGCCCGTCGATGTGCCGCGTTCTCCCCGCGCGCCTGGTCAGCTTGCACGGCGGAATGCGGCGAGAGCCTCGGCCTCTTGCGTGCGGGCCCTGGCGATGGCCTCGGCCTTGACATGGCCAAAGCCGCGAATGCCTGCAGGCACGCGTGCCAGGTCCACGGCGGCGCCATGGTTTGCCGGGTTGAGTGCGCCGGCGACCTCATTCATCCGCTCGAAGTAGCTGGCGATCAGTTGGCGCTCCTCGCGCCGGTCCCGCTGCCAGCCGAAGGGATCGAGAACGGTGCCACGCAGCCGGCGCATGGCCGCAAGACCGCGGAACACCACGAGGATCCAGCTACCGAAGGTCCGTTTCATCCGGTGGCCTGTCGCCGGATCGCGGCGCGAGATCAGCGGCGGCGCCAGGTGGAACCGCAACCCCGGCTCGCCTTCGAAGGTGTCGTGCAGCCTCTTCTTGAATGTGCCGTCGACATAGAGCCGCGCCACCTCGTATTCGTCCTTGTAGGACATCAGCCTGAAGGCCTGGCGGGCGACGGCGTCGGCCAGTCCGTGCCTGCCCGGTGTCAGCCTGCGTTCGACATCCGAAATCCGCCTTACAAGATCGAGATACCGTCCGGCCCAGGCACGGTCCTGCCAGGATGCGAGGAAGGCGGCGTGGCGCTCCACGAGGGCCTCCTCATCACCGGTGTCCGGTTCTTCCCTGGCCGGCACCAGGCTCTGGACCGCCGACATGTCGTGGGCCGCATGCCGTCCCAGGAGCACGGCCTTCCTGTTGGTCCGGACCGCCACGCCATTGAGTTCGATGGCTCTGTCGATGGCGTCGCCCGGGAGCGGCAGAAGGCCCTTTTGCAGGGCATAGCCGAGCATGAAGAGATTGGCGGCAATGCCGTCGCCAAGCAGATTTCTGGCGAGGTACGTGGCCTCGACGACATGAATCGCCCGGCTGCCGACCGCATCCTCGAGGGCCTTCCCGAGGGCGCCAAGCGGATACTCGAGATCGGGCTCGAGGGCAAAGGCGCCGGTCATCGTCTTCTCGGTGTTGACGATGGCCGTGGTCGTGCCTGGCGCCAGCTTGCGAAGGGTATCGCCCGCCGCCGCCGTCACCATGTCGCAGGCCAGCAACAGACGGGCCCCGCCGTCGGTGATCCGCGGTGCATGGAGGTCGCCGGGTAATCCGGCGATCCGGATGTGACTGACCACGGCACCCCCTTTCTGGGCCATGCCGATCATGTCGAGCACCGTGACACCCTTTCCTGCAACATGCGCCGCCATGCCAAGGAGCGCGCCGACGGTGACCACTCCGGTACCGCCAATGCCCGCCACCACGATGTCCCATGGCCTGTCCAGAGACGCCATCGCCGGTTGTGGCAGATGTTTCGACACCAGGGAATCAAATGCCCCCTCGTCGCTGCGGCGCGGCCCGACACCGGTGACGGTCACGAGAGCCGGACAGAATCCCCTGATGCAGGACAGATCCATGTTGCAGGAAGACTGGTCGATCTGCCGCTTGCGACCCGACGTTGTCTCCACAGGAACGATCGCCACGCAGTTCGACTGCAGACCGCAGTCGCCGCACCCTTCGCAGACCTCCTCATTGATGATGACACGCTCTGCGGGAACCGGCAGGGCGCCTCGCTTGCGACGCCGACGCTTCTCCGCGGCACAGGTCTGGTCGTAGATGAGTACAGTCAGACCGGGAACCCTCGCCAGGGCACGCTGGACCATCTCCATCTCGTCGCGATGATGCACCGTACAGCCCTCGGGCCAGCGTGTTGTCGCCGGGTACTTCGCCGGATCGTCGGTGACCACACGGATCGCCTGTGCCCCTTCCGATGCCACCTGACGGGCGATCCTGGGCGGGCTGACATCGATGTCGGCACTCTGCCCGCCGGTCATCGCAACGGCATCGTTGCACAGGATCTTGTAGGTGATGTTGACGTTGGCTGCCGCGGCGGCGCGGATCGCCAGCAGACCCGAGTGGCTGTAGGTGCCGTCACCGAGATTGACAAAGACATGGTCCGTGGCAACGAACGGCGCCTGTCCGATCCATGAGGCGCCCTCCGCACCCATGTGGGTGAAGGTCGCGGTGTTCCTCTTCATGCCGAGTGCCAGGTAGTGGCAGCCGATTCCGGCCAGGGCCCGGCTTTCCGGGGGCACCCTGGTCGACGTGTTGTGCGGGCATCCGGCACAGAAATAGGGTGTACGTTCGAGGGGCGGCGCCCCCCTTGCAGGAGGACCTGAAGGGAGCCGTCCGGCAAAGGTCGTGGAACCGGTGAGCGCATCGAGGCGGGACGCGATGATACGGGCGATCGTTGACGGGTCCAGTTCGCCATCCGACGCCACGAGAGGTGCGCCTTGCGGGTCGCGCTTGCCGCTCACCCGTGGCCGGTGCGCCGCAGGCAGATGATAGAGGGCCTCCTTGATCTGGGTTTCGATGAGCGCGCGCTTTTCCTCGATGACGAGAATGTCCTCGAGGCCCATGGCGAACTCCCCGAGGCCCTCCGTCTCCAGGGGCCACGTCATGCCCACCTTGTAGAGACGCAGACCGGCAGCCTCCATGACGGCGCCATCAACTCCGAGATCATCCAGGGCCTGGGTCAGATCAAGCCAGGACTTCCCGGCCGCCACGATGCCAAGACGTGCCCGGTGGCCGCCGCCCACAAGACGGTCGAGACGGTTCGCCCGGGCAAAGGCCCTGGCGGCGTCAAGCTTGTGCCTGTAGAGGCGCTCCTCCTGGAGCATCGGGTCGTCGGGCCAGCGGATGTTGAGAGCCCCGGCCAGCGGATCGGTGCAGGAAGGTGTGATGATGGACCGGTCCAGCACGAGTTCGATCGATGCCGATGCATCGAGATTGTCCGCCGTCGTCTTGAAACCAATCCAGCATCCCGAGTGGCGGGACATTTCCATGCCGATGATGCCGAAGTCGAGAATCTCCGCCACGCCCGCCGGGTTGAGAACCGGAATGCCGGCCGCCACGAAGGCCTGTTCGCTCTGGTGCGGCAGTGTCGAGGACCGGCAGCCGTGATCATCGCCGGCGATCGCCAGCACGCCACCATGCCTTGCCGATCCGGCGAGATTGCCATGTCTGAAGACATCCCCGGAACGGTCGACTCCCGGACCCTTGCCATACCAGTAGGCGAATACCCCGTCATGGCGCGCGTCATCGAAGAGCTGGGCCTGCTGACTGCCCCAGATGGCAGTCGCCGCGAGATCCTCGTTGATGCCCGGCTGGAAGTGGATGCAGTGCGACTCCAGATGGCCGGCGGCAAGCCAGAGCTGCTGGTCATAGCCGCCGAGGGGGGAGCCACGGTATCCGGATATGAACCCTGCCGTGTCGAGCCCCGCTCTGGCGTCGCGCCGGCGCTGTTCCAGGGGCAGGCGGACCAGGGCCTGGATGCCCGTCAGGTAGACACGCCCTTCTTCAAGGACGTACTTGTCATCGAGGCTGACCTCGCCTTCCGGCATGAGTGGGGGACCGTGCGTGGAGGGACGAACGCCGGTCACCATAGCGATCATGGTCCCTGACGGCCAGTTGCGAATCCCTCCCTGAGAGTGTGGCCTTCCGCGGGAAAGTGGACTAAAGAGGATCAGACCAGACCTGCCAGGGAGCAATCCGTCGTGACCGTCATTCCCAACTCTCCCCACGCGCGCGATGCCGCAACCCTCATCCACCCCTATTCCAACCTGGTGGCACACGAGAAGGAAGGTCCGCTCATCATCGAGAAGGGCAACGGTGTCCATGTCGAGGATCTCGAGGGCAACACCTACATCGAGGGTCTCGCCGGGCTGTGGTGCACGTCACTGGGTTTCAACAACGAACGCCTGGTGGAGGCAGCCGCCGCGCAGATGCGCAAGCTCCCCTACTACCACGCCTTCTTTCACCGCTCCTCGATGCCCGCCATCGACCTGGCCGAACGCCTGATCGACATGGCGCCGACGCCGATGGCACGTGTCTGGTTCGCCAATTCCGGCTCCGAGGCCAACGACCATGTCGTGAAGTTCGTCTGGTACTACAACAACGCCCGCGGCAAGCCCGAGAAGAAGAAGATCATCGCCCGCCTCGGCGGTTATCACGGGATCTGCGTGTCGTCTGGAAGCCTCACCGGCATTCCGCTGATGCACAAGGGGTTCGATCTGCCGATCGCCAACATCATGCACACCGGGTCACCACACTGGTACCACGAGGGGCTCGAGGGTGAATCGGAGGAGGACTTCGCGACCCGCAGGGCCGGGGAACTCGAGCAGATGATCCTCGCCGAGGGCCCCGAGACCGTGGCTGCCTTCATCGCCGAGCCTGTCATGGGGGCCGGTGGCGTCATCGTGCCGCCCGCCGGCTACTTCGAGAAGATCCAGGCCGTCCTGGCGAAATACGATGTGCTGATGATCGCCGACGAGGTGATCTGCGGTTTCCACCGCACCGGCCAGCTGTTCGGTTGCAACACCTACGGCATCAAGCCAGACATCATGGTCGTGGCCAAGCAGCTCTCTTCGGCCTACCTGCCGATCAGTGCGGTGATCGTGAACGAGAAGGTCTATGGGCCGATCCGCGACTTTTCCGACGAGAACGGCGTGTTTGCGACGGGCTTCACCTATTCGGGCCATCCCGTTCCGGCAGCCGTCGCCGTGGAGACCCTCAAGATCTACGACGAGATCAACATTGCCGACCATGTGGCGAAGATAGCGCCGGTGATGCAGGAGCGACTCATGGCGCTGGCCGATCACCCGATCGTCGGCGAAGCAAGGGGAGTCGGCCTCATCGGCGCGGTGGAACTCGTCAGGGACAAGGAGTCCCGGGAGAATTTCCCTCCGTCCATAGCCAACTATTGTGGCGAACGCTGCCTCGCGCATCGCCTGATCGTGCGGGCGGCCGGGGGAAACTCCATCGCGGTCTGTCCGCCCCTCATCATCGAGGAGGAGCAGATTCACCAGATCTTCGATCGCCTGAAAGCGGCACTCGACGACACTCTGGAGTACGTCCGCCAGGAGAGTCTGCTCGACGCAGCCTGACAGGGGCGCCCGCCGATCAGCGGGCGTCACCCAGCCTTGACGGCGACAGGGTCCCGGCATCGAGACCTGCGGCGGCGAGATCCTGTGGCAGGTTGTCGCCGAGGATGATGGAGGCGGCATAGGCGGAAAGACCCGTGGACGTCTGGATTCCGGCGCCTCCCTGGCCAACGTTCCAGAAGAATCCCTCACACTCGGAATCGAAACCCGTCACCGGCAGCCTGTCCGGGACGAAGCTTCGCAATCCCGCCCACCGGCTTTCCATGCGCCGGATGTCGAGAGTGGTCCATTCCATGATCCGGTGCGCGGCGAGGGCGAGATCCATCTCCTCGGGCGCGGCATCACAGGGTTCGCTCGGCTGTTCGTCGGCCAGGGAACCGAGAATCAACCCGGCTTCCGGCTTGAAGTAGAAGCTCTCGCCATCATCGGCCACCAGAGGCCAGGTGCCATGATCCATGTCGTCCGGGCCGCGGAAGGTGAAGGCGGTGCGGCGCATGGGCACGAGACCGATCGGCGCCGCTCCGGCCATGCGGCCGACCACATCGCCCCAGGCGCCGGCACAATTGACCACAACGGGCGCCTCGAGCGTCCTGCCGGGCACTGTCACGTGCCAGACGCCGCTCCGGCGTTCCATTCCCGAGACCGGCGCATCGAGGAGCATGGCGGCGCCTGACGCTCGCGCAGCGGCAAGATAGGCTCCGTGGATGGCGTGGACGTCGATGTCCCCGGCGGCTGGTTCCCAGAGTCCCGATTCAATCTTTCCGGGCCTGAGGACCGGGCACCGTTCGAGGCACGCGTCGCGATCGAGTTCAAGGAGCTGATGTCCGATCACATGGCTCAGTCCATCCAGGGTGAATGCCGCATCACGGGTTCCGGCTCCGAGAAGAAGGAGAACCGGACGCCTTCTGATCAGGGGTACATCGGTGAACCCCGGCGGCGGGCTCTCGAGAAAGGGCCTGGTTGCGGCGCTCAGGGCCTGGACCACCGCGCCACCGATCGCATCGGTGTAGTGGGCCGCCGATCGTCCGGTACTGTGATAGCCTGGCTGGTCTTCCGCCTCGACAATCATCACCCTGCAAGATGGCGCAAGGCGCCAGGCAAGCGATGCTCCCACCACGCCTGCGCCAATGATGATGACATCGAATGCGGCCATGGTTCCAGGGTCCGGCGCAATGGTGCCGAAGGGGAGATTCGAACTCCCGACCTACTGATTACGAATCAGTTGCTCTGCCACTGAGCTACTTCGGCTGGGATACCCGTTCAGGGCGGGGAACCTAGTCGCAAGCCGGCGCCAGGGTCAATGCCGCATGTTCACAGACAACGTGACGGGTTCGGTCGGTCCCGGTGACGCCAGGGCCGCAGGCCTGGTCTCCTCCACGGCGCCCGGACTGCGCCAGACCATGGAATCGAAACGTCCGCAACCGTCACAGACAGCCCGCCATCGTCGGGTGATGTGGCCGCAGCCACTGCATTGCCAGGTCCTGTCCGGGCTCGCCTCGATCATCCTGGACTGCCACTGCGCAGCCTCTTCGGCGTTCTTCTCGCTGGTCTCGAGGTCGACCCACAGACGGATCTCGCGGGGCGCCAGGCCCGTCGAGCCAATGGCATTGAGATGGCGTCGCATCTCACCTGTCAACCTCGAGTCCAGCGCCACCCGGGCCGCAGCCACATGCGCCTCCCGGTCATCCTCGTTGAGGTCGACAAGGCGCTCCATGCGACGGTAGCGGTTGGCCCCCTCGCCACTCCAGATCTCCATGTAGAGATCGGCCAGATCAGGATGCGGCGCCCTCTTCCAGGTCTTCTCGACGACACGGGCGGCCTGGGTTTCCTTGCCGGAATCGATGAGAAGCCGGGTGAGGATGCAGCCCGCCGGCACCAGGTCCGGCGCTTCGCCATGGGCCGTGCGGGCAAGCTTGAGGGCCTCGTCGCGATGCCCTTCCTCGCGGGCCCGTGCCGCTTCCTCGACCAGCAGGACGGCATGTCGCCGCCGTCCCGGTTCGGCCTCGATCACCTTGCGGTCGCGTGCGGACTTCAGGGTCTGGCGGGCAGCCGCCCAGTCCCCGGCCCTCGTCTGCAACTCGAAGACAGCCTCGGCGGCCCATGCGGCGTCAGGCCTGAGGCCATGGGCCTTGCGCGCGTAGTCTGCCGCAGCCTCGTGATCGCCCTTCCTCAGGGCCGCGGCCATGAGGCCGCGAAGACCCAGAAACTCCGTCTCCGGTCGCTCCAGCATGGCGCGAAAGCGCCTGTCCGCCTCCTTGTCATCCCCGTCGAGCTGGGCGGCCTGGGCCGTCAGAAGCATGGTGAGTGGCGGACGGTCGAGCAGCCTGTCGGCTCTCATCGCATGGGCCCGCGCGCCTGGAGCGTCTCCGGCTGCGACCGCCACGAGTCCCGACGTCAACGCCTGCCAGCCCCTCTCCCTGCGGCGGGCGCCCAGGGCGAGTCGGATGCGGCGCGGAACGCGCCAGATCCACTGGAAAAGAAGTACCGCCACCACCGATGCGACGATGAGGACAACGATGCCGAGAATCAGCATCGACGTCTCGGTCGTCACTTCCCAGGCATCCCAGACGAAGGTGACATGGCCCCCGCGATCGGCGATCCAGACGATGCCGCCGATCATCGCGGCCATGACCAGGACACAGATGAGGAGAGCGATCATGGCTGCATGACGCTGAAAATAGCCCGCGCATGGAGGCGCTCGAGAGCGCCATCGGCCTCGATGCGGGCCCTCGCCTTCCCGACCCATTGCGCCATGGCTCCGGCAAACTCAGGGGCGAGGGAGTCGATCTCCTGCAGCGCCTTGTCAAGGTTCCCTGAGGCCACCGCCGCCTCGATCCTGTGAACCGTTGCCTGATTGCCGGACCCGGCAGGTTCACCGTCGATCCGCCTGATGGTGACGAGGCTTTCGATATGGGCCAGGGTCTCATCGATCCACCCGCTGGCCGCCGCCACTCTCGCCACGTTGCCGGCGGCCGTGAGCACGTCCCCGAGAGATGCCGCGAGTGCGTGATATGTGGCAATGCCGGTGCCGGCATGACGGGCCAGGGCTTCGAGGTCTGCCTCGATACCGGGGTCATTCGATTCAAGGGCGGCAACAGCTTCGTGTTCCGCAGCGAACGGCCGGCCGCTGTCGACAGCATCCCGCAACTGGCCGACGGCAACGACAAATGCTGCTGCGTGATTACCGGACCGGCCGGCAAGGGTGTCCAGCATCTCGCGCAGACTCGCCACGTCCCGACGAAGCATGGCAATCACACGGGCCTGTTCCCGGCCCGCCACATCGGGACGGTCAAGAGCCCTGTCGGGAACAACCGGTGGGGCCGCCTCCTTCAGGCCCTCGTCGATGCGATCCATGCGTCCGGCAAGGTCCGCGAGGTTCGTTTCCAGACCGGCGCGCACAGCGCCTCCATCGGCGAGTGCGGCCTCCGCGGCATCAAGACGTTCCACGAGACTCGCCACGGTGACGTCCATGTCTGTCTCGCCATCTTCCGCAGCGAGACGAACCACCTGTTCTTCCAGATCGGCAAGACGCGCCGTCGCATCCCGCATCCCGGACCACAACCAGGCCAGACCGGCGACAAGCGCCACTATCGCCAGAACGAGAATGGCCGACGCCCACCATCCGAAACTCCTTCCCAGGAACCGCCTCACGGACTGCGTCGGTCTCCTGATCCAGGGGCCGTCAGAGGTGCCATCTTCCGCCGGCTTGATGCTGTCTTCAGACGTCATGACTGTTCTCCGGCACGGGCAATGCACCCCGCAAGACTCTCCGCATCACCGCGAGGAGCCACGACAACTTCCTTCCAGCCCGATCCCTCGAGGGTGCGGGCGACGGCATCGCTCAGACAGAACCCGATGAGCGACTTCAGGAACGGTTCGGCACCCGCCTCACGAACCAGCCTCACGAAGACTGCGGCCGTTCGCGGCGAAAAGTGCGCCACACCCAGAAGACGGCCTCCCCGAAGCGCAGTCAGGGCTGCCGGCGGAAGGTCACTGGCAGCGTCGGCATGATAGCCGACAACACGATCGACGACGAATCCGTCCCGCGCCAGGAGACCCGCGAGATCGCCGGCAGTTCGCGAGCCCGACACATGAATCAGTCGCCCGACTGCGGGGTCAAGGCGGCGACGAATGAGAAAGGCCAGACTCTCCAGGTTGCCGCCTGCAGCATGGACGCCGGTGAAGCCATGGTCCCGGGCCCGGGCCGCCGAGACCGTGCCAACGGCAAGGACCGGAACCGAGCGGACTTTCGTGGCCCGTGCCAGGGCGTCGGCGCCATTGGCGCTTGTCACCACACATCCCTGGACACCATCGAGGTCGCCAAGGGTGATGGTGATCTCGACGATGGTCAGCAGTGGAGCCACAACAGCCTCGATCCCGTGCCGCCGAAGAATGGCTGCAAAGGCAAGGGAGTCCCCCATTGGCCTTGTCACGAGGACACTCACGGCAGCCGGCTTCCGTAGAGATCCCGGCCGGCATAGCTCAACAACGAGGCGCCGACTTTCCTGCCCACGGTCTCGGCCTCTAGCCCCATATCTTCACACCTCACCCGCTGGCGGCCATCGTGCGACAGCACCTGGCCACGGACACGCGTCATGATGCCGAACTCTGTGGCGAGGGCCGCGACGGGTGTTCGGCACGATCCGTCGAGGATCCCAAGGACGGCGCGTTCTGCCTCGACACAGCGTCTGGTGGGCGCGTCATCGATGGTCTCCAACAGGGCCAGAACTTCAGAGTCCCCGGTGCGGCATGTCACGCCGATAGCGCCCTGCCCGGCGGCAGGAAGCATGTCGTCTGGATCGATGAGTGCCGTCGCCTCATGGAGAAGGCCCAGACGTTCCAGACCTGCCGCCGCCAGCAGCGTCGCCGCGGCCTTTCCTTCCTTCAGCCGGGCAAGGCGCGTGTCGACATTGCCGCGCCAGGCCACGATCTCGAGATCGGGCCGCAGGCTCAGGATCTGCGCGCGGCGGCGTATCGACGACGTACCCACCCGGGCGCCCCGGGGAAGATCGCCGATCGAGGAGGCAACGGTCGAGACGAAGGCGTCGCGGGGGTCGGCCCGTGGCAGGACGCAACCCAGCACCACCTCCGGGGCGATGCTGGTTTCCACGTCCTTCATGGAATGGACGGCAAGGTCGGCCTCGCCCCGGGCCACCACCCGGTCGATTTCCGCGGTAAAGACACCCTTGCCCCCCACCTCGGCAAGAGGACGGTCGCGGACCCGATCGCCGGTGGTCCGCACGATCACCAGTTCCGGCGGTGCAAGACCGGGATGTCGCGCCATCAGGGCCTCGCGGACGAGGTTGGCCTGGAACCGCGCCAACTGGCTTCCCCTGGTGGCGATTCTCAAGGGTTCCACGTTCTGTCGCCTCTGGTCTCTGTCCGCGCCTCCCCTTATGGAGAGCGACTCGATGGGTCACCCCTTGCCACCGAAGCCGAACGGTTTCAATCCTCGCCTCCCTTGCGAGAAGCGAGGGTCGGGATCGACCACATGAACGGATTGCGTACCGCCGAGGGCGTCATCGCGGCGCGGGAGACCGTTCGACCTGCCTCTCAGGTCAGCGCGAAGCATGCTTGCTCACCCCGAACATGGCACGTTACCCCATACGGCATCGTGGGGTTCCTTATCCGGGATCGAGCCCATCGCCGTCGATTTACCCACCCACAGCACCGGTGGTATGGCAGATAAATCGGGCTCGATGAGGAGCACAGTCCACATGACTCGCACCGACGGCTATTCCATCCTCTCCATCGTGGTTCACTGGCTCGCCGCGATCCTGATCGTTGCTCTGTTCTTTACCCATGAGGGCGAGCGCGGGAGCACCGCCCACCTCATTCACGTGAGCGGCGGGGCGGTCGTGGGACTGTTCCTGCTGTGGCGTGTGTGGCATCGCCTCCGACAGGGCAGCACCCGTCCACCGAAGCAGGCAGCCGCATTCAATCTTGCGGCGCGGCTCGTGCACTGGGCATTGCTCGTCGCGATCGTCGTCGTCGTGGTTTCGGGTTACCTCCTGCCCTGGTCGCTTGGTCAAGAGCTGGACGTGTTTGGCATTCCGTCACCGATGGGAGCGAACGGGGACGTTCACGAGTTCGTGGAACGGGTACACGACGTCTCAGGCCATCTCTTCATTCCGCTCGTTGCTCTGCATGTTCTGGGAGCTGTCAAGCACGCCGTTCTCGATTGGCGCGGCACGGGGCTTCGCATGTTCAAGCCCATCAATGGAGGCCGGTGATTGGCGGCGGCGGCGGCGAGCCCCGCAGGTAACGGCGGCTGACATCGGTCTCGCCGCTACCAGGCAATCAGCAGGGGATGGCCACCCGGCCATTCCGGACCTGTGCGGCGGTACCACATGCCGGAGGGTGATGACGCCGGGCGTTGCCCGTCAGATCCTGGCTTCAATGAGGAAGGGTCCCGGTGTGGCAAATCCGGCGGCCAGGGCCTCGTTGAATTCCTCGGCGGTGTCCGTCCTCCGGGCCTCGACGCCCATGGAATGCGACATCGCGACCCAGTCGATCTCGGGTCGGTCGAGATCGAACATGTCGTGGGCCTTCGGCCCCGGAGTGGCGCCGACATTCAGAAGTTCGGTGTGGAGAATGGCATAGGTCCGGTTGGCATAGACAACCGTGACGACGTCGAGCTGTTCACGGGCCTGGGTCCACAGGGCCTGAACCGTGTAGAGCGCACTGCCGTCACCGGTGAGGCAGAGCACCTTGCGGTCGGGGCAGGCCACCGCGGCGCCCGTCGCCTCGGGGAGGGCGCGACCGATGGACCCTCCGGTGCCAAAGAGCCAGTCATGGTGGGGACATCCCGCGGTGTAGGGGTGGAGCATGCGTCCAGACGTGATCGCCTCGTCGGAGACGATGCATCCCTCGGGCATCAGGTGGCCGATCGCCGCGGCGATCTTGTGGATATCGAGGTCTCCTGATCCCGGCTCGGGCCTTGCCGGCGCCTCGCGGCGCGGTTCGCACCCCATGGCGCCGAGATTGTCCGCGAGGCGTTCGAGTCCGTCCATGACATCGTCCGCCACGCCTGCCAGTTCAACCGGACGGGCCGTCTCGGGAACGAGCAGACTCGGCTTGCCGGGATAGGCGAAGAAGGCAACGGGCATCTTCGCACCGACGAGAACGACATGGCGTATTCCGGCGGTGGCGGCAAGGGCGACATCGACCACATAGGGCATGCGTTCCGGATTGACCCGGCCGGCGCCGCGCTCCGTGCGGGCACCGGCAAACTCGCTCATGATGAGAGCGCCGGTCCGTTCGGCGATACGCCCGGCCAGGTCGGTCGCATCGGCGCGCAGAGCCCGGCCGCCAAGCAGGATCAGCGCCGGTTCGCCGGACGTGAGCGCATCCCGGCATGCCCTGACCTGGGCCTCGTCCACAGCCTGTGGCGCCGGCACATCCGGAACGGGAGACGGGCCCTCGGCATCGTTCCACGCCGTGTCCGCAGGCAAGACAAGTGTGGCAATCTGCCCCGGCGGCATCCGCGCCGCAGCAATCGCCGCCGCCCCGTCGGCGGCGACCGAGCCTGCGTCGGCGCTGGTCCTCACCCAATCGGAGACCGGACGGGCGATGCCCTCGATATCGGCTGTCAGCGGCGCGTCATGGGCAATGTGGTAGGTCGCGTGCTCGCCTACGATGTTGACGATGGGCGTGCGCGCCTTTCTGGCATTGTGCAGGTTGGCCAGACCGTTTCCCAGTCCGGGGCCGGTGTGGAGGAGCGTTGCCGCGGGGTCGTCCTTCATGCGTCCGTAGCCGTCTGCGGCGCCCGTCACCACGCCCTCGAAGAGACCCAGGATGCACCGCATTCCATCGACCTTGTCGAGGGCGGCGCAAAAGTGCATTTCCGAGGTGCCGGGATTGGTGAAACAGGTGTCCACCCCACCCTGGACAAGAGTGCGCACGAGGCTCTCGGCCCCGTTCATGACATTGCCTACCATTGGATCTTCCGCCTGTTGCAGATCAGGGTTCGTCGAGAAAGCGGTTGAGCTTGCCGGCAAGGTCCTTCACCGATGCGTCCACCAGGCGACGCCCGGCATCCGGTGTGGAGAGCGACGGCAGGCTGCCGATCCGGCCGTCGGGATAGCGCCTGCGGTAGTCGTCCGCGTCGTGGATCCCGGACCAGGCAGGCGCCCTGCCGGCAAGGTTGACCTTCTTGATGTGGTCGGGAAAGGCAAACCAGGTGACCGAGACCTCGCTGCACGTCGCGTGCTCGCCCTCGTCGGCCCCGTAGAGTTCCCTCGAGATCGACCGCACGCCCGCCGAATCCCACCAGTTCGACAGTGTGCAGCGCAGGGGCCCTTCCACGGGCCGGGTGCGCATCGAGACCTCGGAGTGGATTTCGGCGATCGCCGCATGGATGGTGGCAATGTTCCCGCCATGCCCGTTGAGAAAGAAGAAGCGGTCGAATCCGTGACGGGCGAGGGAGACGACACAGTCCCGGATGACGTTCATGAGCGTCGAGGGACGCAAACACATGGACCCGGAAAACCCGAGATGGTGCTGGGCCACCCCGATGCCGAGGGTGGGCGCCACGAGGACGCCGGTTTCCTCCCCGAGACGGCGGGCGACAATCTCAGGGCAGATGGCATCGGTTCCGATCAGGCCGCCGGGGCCGTGCTGTTCGGTGGAGCCCACCGGCATGATGATGCCGGAACGCGACTCCAGATAGTGTTCCACTTCCTGCCATGTGGAAAGACTGAGCTGCATGATGTCCCCCGCCGCGCCTGTGCCAAGACTATCCCGCCGCGCCATCCGGGGACAATGGCCTGGGGGCGGGTGGATTCTTGATTCCAGACGCCGTGTCGGGCCACACTTGCGGGCGCTCACAGACGAGGTTCCCATGACCGACGACGTTGTCCATCGCGTTCCATCCGGATGGGCTTCACGGGCCCATGTCGACAATGATGCCTACCTTGCCATGTACGCGGAATCGATCCGTGACCCAGAGGAATTCTGGGCACGGCACGGGCTACGGATCGACTGGATCACGCCCTATTCGAAGGTCAAGAACACGAACTGGGACGACGGAGTGGACATCAGGTGGTTCGAGGATGGCACCCTCAACGTGGCGGCCAACTGCCTCGACCGGCACCTTGCGGCACGCGGCGATCAGACGGCAATCATCTGGGAGCCTGACGACCCCGCCGAGGAGTCGCGCACGCTGACCTACCGGGAACTCCACGAAGACGTCTGCCGGATGGCCAACGCCCTCCTCGGGATGGGTGTCGGCCGTGGCGACCGGGTCACCATCTACATGCCGATGATCCCCGAGGCGGCCTCGGCCATGCTCGCCTGCGCCCGCATCGGCGCCGTGCATTCCGTCGTGTTCGGGGGGTTTTCTCCGGATGCACTTGCCAGTCGCATCCACGATTGCGACTCGCGCTTCCTCATCACGGCCGACGAGGGTTTGCGCGGCGGCAGGACAGTTCCACTCAAGAACAACGCGGATCAGGCGCTTCGACATTGTCCGGAAGTCGGCGCCGTCCTGGTGGTGCGACGCACCGGCGCCGATGTGGCCATGAAGGCAGGACGCGACCACTGGTGGCATGACATGAGGGCGTCGGCCGCCGCCGACTGCCCGCCGGCGACCATGAACGCGGAGGATCCGCTCTTCATCCTCTACACATCCGGTTCGACAGGCAAGCCGAAGGGAGTCCTGCACACCTCCGGAGGCTATCTTGTCTATGCCTCCATGACCCACAGTTATGTCTTCGACTATCACGATGGCGATATCTACTGGTGCACGGCCGATGTCGGCTGGGTCACCGGTCACAGCTACATCGTCTACGGGCCGCTGGCCAACGGCGCTACCACACTGATGTTCGAAGGTGTGCCGAACTGGCCCGACGCCAGCCGGCACTGGCAGGTCGTCGACAAGCATTCGGTCAACATCTACTACACGGCGCCGACCGCCATCCGCGCCCTCATGAGGGAGGGTGACGAGCCGGTCACATCCACATCGCGCGCCAGCCTGCGCTTGCTCGGCTCGGTCGGGGAGCCCATCAATCCCGAGGCCTGGGACTGGTACTGGCGGGTTGTCGGCGACAGCCGTTGTCCGGTCGTCGACACGTGGTGGCAGACGGAAACCGGGGGCATCCTGATCACTCCCCTGCCCGGCGCCACGGATCTCAAGCCGGGGTCGGCCACCAGGCCGTTCTTCGGCATCAGGCCGGCCATCGTCGACAATGACGGCCGGGTCCTGGAAGGAGCGGCCGGCGGAAATCTCTGCCTGCTGGACTCCTGGCCGGGCCAGATGCGTACGGTCTATGGCGATCACGAACGCTTCATCCAGACCTACTTCGCCACCTATCCCGGCAAGTACTTCACCGGCGACGGCGCCAGACGGGACAATGACGGCTACTACTGGATCACTGGCCGGGTGGATGACGTCCTCAATGTCTCCGGCCACCGCATGGGAACCGCCGAGATCGAAAGCGCGCTGGTCGCCCATCCCAGGGTTGCCGAGGCTGCCGTGGTCGGCGCTCCGCACGACATCAAGGGGCAGGGTATCTATGCCTATGTGACGCTCAACGCGGGCGAGGAGCCCGGTGACGCGCTGGCACGGGAACTCGTCTTGTGGGTGCGCAAGGTGATCGGTCCCATCGCCAGTCCCGACTGGCTGCAATGGGCCCCGGGTCTGCCGAAGACCCGGTCGGGCAAGATCATGCGACGCATTCTCCGGAAGATTGCCGAAAACGATTTCGGCAACCTCGGCGACACATCGACCCTCGCCGAACCCGGTGTCGTGGACGATCTCATCGAGAACCGGCAGAACAGGTAGCATGCCGACGCTTGATGCGGATGTCCTGGGGGGCTTCTGCCGGGACATCCTCGGCGCCGCCGGCATGCGTGACGCCGACGCCGCCAAGATTGCCGCCCATCTCGTCGACGCCGAACTCAAGGATGTCGTCTCACATGGCGTCAACAGGGTTCCCTACTACCTCTCGTTCTTCGAAAGCCGCAGCGCCGAACCCGTCGCCGACATTACCGTGACGCGACCCGGTCCTGCGGTGGCACGTGTCGACGGCGGCAGAGGCCTTGGCATTCTCGCCATGGAACGGGCGGTCGATGAACTGATCGACATGAGACATCACCAACCGGTGATGACGGCCGGCATCGTCAATGTCGCCCACACCGGGCGCATGGGCGCCTATGCCGAACGCCTGGCCCGCCATGGCCTGCTGGCCATGATCTGCGGCGGTGGCGGGCGGGAGCGCTGGCGCATGGTGGCGGCCCATGGCGGTCGCGGTGGCACACTGTCGACCAATCCCTGGGCACTCGCGATGCCGGCAGGCGACACAGGGCCCGTGTCGGCGGACTTTGCCACATGCGTCGTGGCCAACGGCAAGGTTCGCCTGCGCCGGCGAACGGGTGAGGAGGTGCCTGAAGGCTGGCTGATCGACCGCGACGGTCGTCCCACCACGAACATCGATGATTATGACAACGGCGGGGCCCTGCTCCCCGCCGGCGGCCACAAGGGTTACGGCCTCGCCGTTATTGGCGAAATTGTCGGCAGTGCCATGCTCGGACCGGCATTCGAATTCAACTGGCTCGTTGTCGCCATCGCCACCGATGTGTTCAGTTCAGCCGAACACTATGAAGAGAATGCGCGGATCATTGTCGAAAACCTGCGGGCCTCGCCACCCGCACCCGATGTCGACCGGGTACGGGTTCCAGGCGATCCCGAAAGGGAAAGCGAGTGCCGGAAACGGAAATCCGGAATCGCACTTCACCAGGAAGTCTGGCAAGGCCTCGTCGATGCCGCCCGCGAGAGGGGGGTGCCGGTGCCTTCGGCCTGAATACGCCTCCTTGAATCGTGACGGGCGACGGCAGGTGCGCCGTCGCCAGGCCAGGTCCTGAATTCCTGTTTTCAGGTGGCGACGTAGCGATACTTGTCGCGTTGGATTCGGCCGTCGCGCAGAAGATCCATGACAGCCCGTTTCGCTTCGGCCGTGGAAAGTGCCACACCGGTCACCTCCTGAACGCCAGCGCGAATGACGGACATTTTGCACCCTTCCTTTCCGGCACGGGTGATGACGCCGGCCACTTCGGCCATCGCCTGCGCCACTTCGTCGGAAACGGGCTTGCGGGGACGCCCTCCCCGCCTGCCGCCACCTGATGCGGTCAATTCGGGTTCTTCGGTTTCACCTGTCGCGGGATCTTCCTCGAACGCAATCGGGTCGCCGGCGGGCTGCGTCACCGCAGGTTCCCGGTCATCACCCGAATTCTCCATAACGCCGTCATCGAAGAGTGTTGCGGTGTCTTCCTGAGCGGCCTCGGGCGCCTCGCCGACAGCCACGAAACGGTAACCGTCGCGGCGAATGCTCATTTCGGAAAACAGCGACTGAAGCGCTTCGTCAAGCGCCTTCTTTGTCGGCTCCTCACCCTTGCGATTGGCCAGCAATCCGCTCAAGGCCGAACGCTTGACACCGTATTCTCCGGAACCGGTAATCGCGGCGAGCACTGCCGTCGGTGCAACCTTGTCATATCCTCCGACGGTCTTGCGGGTACGCCCCTTTGCGGACCGGGGCTTGCCGGATTTCCTGGCCTTCCCTGCCGGCTGGCGTTTCGCGCCCGAATCGCCGATCAGCGCCTCCAGGCTCTTGACCGCCTTTTGCATTTCCTCAATCGACTTCCCGACTGTTGCAGCTTCAGCCAGCAATGTCTGGTGTCGTTCTTCTTCGGATGCAATTTCCCTGTTAATCATCGCCAGGGCTTCTGCAATCTTGGCGTTGCTCACGATGGAGTCCCTTTCCCGGTTCATTGCGAGATTCCGGTGTGTTTCAACAGTCACTAGAGCGGAGGGCGGTGAACGTCAATCCCTTTTCTCTGAAGCGTCTTCCCGATTCCGGCGTTTCATGCACCGTAAATCCTCACGGATGTTTGTGCGGCAACCGAAAAATGATACGCGAAAGTGTGGTAGGTTCTGCATTCAATTGATACCGGAGTGCGACAGATGGCAAACGGCGACGCAGGCGAAGGCTGGAGCGAAGATGATTCACGCCACTTCATCGATTACGGCGCCTACTTTGTGCCTCAACGGGAAACCCAGATTGACACAATTTGCCGTGTCATTCCCCCACCTCATGAAAACTCCCTGATTGTCGATATCTGTTGCGGCGAAGGTCTTCTCGCTTCGGCCCTCGCCCGCAGATTCAACCAATGTCATATCCTGGCGCTTGATGGCTCGTCGGCCATGCTCGAGGCGGCGGGCAGGCGCCTCGGCACCAGCGGAGCATCCTGGTCAACATCTCTCATGGACATTGCCGGATCCGACTGGCGGCACTTCGATCGTCCGGTCCATGCCTTCGTGTCATCGCTCGCCGTCCATCACCTCGACGGACCGGGAAAGGCCTCCCTCTTCAGGGATCTCGCCGCTGCCCTTGCACCGGGAGGCGTGATCGTCATCTGCGATCTCGTCGAGGCACAGAGCCGGGAGGGCCTGACGCTGTGGGAGCGGCACTGGGACGACGGTGTCAGGGAGAGGGCCGTACGACTCGATGGCAACGAGGACATGTTGCACTTCTTTCGCGACGATGGCTGGAACTACTACAGCGACCCCGAAGCCGATCCGGTTGACATGCCGTCCGGGCTGTTCGAACAGCTCAGGTGGCTGAAGGAAGCCGGTCTGGTGAACATCGATCTCCACTGGCTCCTGGCCGGACACGCGATCTTTTCGGCCCGCAAGCCCTGAGATCAGCGGTCAGGCGCACTTGGAGAATCCGCAGGAGGTGCAGAGGTGGCAGCCCTCCTGATGAATGAGACCGGGAAGACCGCATCGCGGACAACCGGCGGAGCGGCGATCTGCGTCGCCGACGGAGCCGATGGCCTCTGCGGTGTCGCTGATGAAGCCGATGCTGATCATGTGGGTCTCGAGAACGTCGCCGATGGCGGCCAGCAGCGAAGGCACATAGCGACCGTTCATCCATGAGCCGCCACGTGGATCGAACACCGCCTTCAGCTCCTCGACCACGAAGCTCACATCACCGCCACGGCGAAACACCGCCGAGATCATCCGGGTGAGCCCCAGTGTCCAGGCGTAGTGGTCCATGTTCTTCGAGTTGATGAAGACCTCGAACGGCCGCCTCCGGCCATTCCTGACCACATCGTTCACGGTCAGGTAGATCGCATGGTCGCTTTCCGGCCAGCGCAACTTGTAAGTCCTCCCCGGGAGAACTTCGGGGCGGTCGAGGGGCCGGGTCAGGTGAATGACGCCGGCCGTCTCGAATGTGCCGCCCGGGGTCTGGGATCCAGGCTCGTCAAGGGGAAGAAGGGGCTCGGCATCCGTTGCCGGTGGCGCTTCGAGGACAGCGCCGGTGACGTCGTTCGGCCTGTAGGTCGTACACCCCTTGCATCCCAGCCGGTAGGCCTCGAGATAGACATCCTTGAAGTCCTCGAAGGGAATGTCCTCGGGTACGTTGATGGTCTTGGAGATCGAACTGTCGATGTACTCCTGGACCGCCGCCTGCATGCGGATGTGGTCGGCCGGCCTCAAGCCCTGGGCATCCACGAAGTAGTCGGGCAGTGGCGCCGCCTCGCCGCGCAGCCGGCGCCACAGGCGGAGCGCATGATCGGTGACCTCCTCGCTTCTCCTGGTGCCGTCGGGCATCAGCACATTGCGCGTGTAGGAGAAGGCAAAGACCGGCTCGAGACCTGACGAGATGTTGTCGGCAAAGAGCGAGATGGTGCCGGTCGGGGCAATCGATGTCAGCAGCGCATTGCGGATGCCGTTGGCGGCAATCGTCTCGCACACATCCGGGTCGAGTCCGGCGACGGTGTCACCCGCCAGATAGGCCTCGGCATCGAAGAGCGGGAAAGGCCCCTTCTCCTGGGCCAGTCGTGTCGAGGCCAGATAGGCTTCGCGGCGCAGGCATGCGAGCCAGGTGCGGGCCAGAGTAACCGCCTGTTCGCTGCCGTAATGCGCCTTCATCATGATGAGCGCGTCGGCAAGGCCGGTGACACCCAGGCCGATGCGTCGTTTGGCCACCGCCTCCTGGCGCTGTTGCTCCAGAGGAAAACGGGAGACGTCGACGACGTTGTCCATCAGCCTCACTGCCGCCGCGACCGTGCGGGAGAACGCCTCGCGATCGAAACGGGCCTCGTCGCCGAAGGGATCTGTGATGAAACGCGTCAGGTTGACGGAGCCCAGAAGGCAGGCGCCGTAGGGCGGCAGGGGTTGTTCTCCGCACGGGTTGGTGGCGGAGATGGTCTCGCAGTAGTGGAGATTGTTCCGTTGGTTGATGCGATCGATGAAGATGACGCCAGGCTCGGCACAGGCATAGGTGCCACGCATGATCCGGTCCCACAGGTGGCGGGCCGAGACCGTGTCATGGACGACTCCGTCAAAGGTCAGCTTCCATGCATCGTCCTGCCGGACCGCGGTCATGAAGGCATCGCTCACCAGCACCGACAGGTTGAACATGCTGAGCCGCCCGGCTTCCTGCTTGGCGTCGATGAACGCCTCGATGTCGGGATGATCGCAGCGCATGGTTGCCATCATCGCGCCCCGGCGATGGCCGGCGCTCATGATGGTGCGGCACATGGAGTCCCAGACATCCATGAAGGTCAGGGGCCCGGAGGCGTCAGCGCCCACCCCGTGCACGGCGGCACCCTTCGGCCTCAGTGTCGAGAAGTCGTAGCCGATCCCGCCTCCGGCCTGCATGGTGAGCGCCGCTTCCTTCAGGTGATCGAAGATCCCGCCCATGTCGTCGGGGATGGTGCCCATGACAAAACAGTTGAAGAGCGTGACATTCCTCTCGGTGCCGGCACCGGCCAGAATCCTGCCGGCAGGCAGAAAACGATAGCCCGACATGGCTTCAAGGAACTCATCCCCGATCCGCTGCCGGTCCGCGGCGTCCTCCACCGACGCGCAGGCCTCGGCCACCCGGCGCCAGGTCGCTTCGACAGTGTCGTCCAGCGGCGTGCCACCGGGCTCCTTGAGCCGGTACTTCATGTCCCAGATCTGCAGGGCAATGGGGGATTGTGCGTCGCTCATCAGGCCATCTCTTCCGACTCTCGTGACACTCTAACGTTCCTGAAATGTACTCTCAACACTGGCTTCGGCGACGAGCTCGCTGGTTGCGGTTTCGATTCTTGATTCAAGCTCTTCCATGAAACGTGCCCGCGGCAGAGCGGGCGGGATCGCTTCGAGGAACGCCATCACGGCGCACCCCGGCCTCTTGCGGATCTGCCGGCGCGGCCAGAAGACCCCGCAATTGAGCGCCACCGGAACCACGGGCACGCCCAGTGCGGCGTAGAGTCCGGCGATGCCACGCTGGTAGGCAACCCGTTCACCTGGCGCCGTGCGTGTCCCTTCGGGGAAGATCACCAGGCACCGGCCCTCGCCGGTGACCCGTGCCGCGTGACCCAGGATCCGGCGCAGGGAGGCGAGGCCGGCAGCGCGATCAATGGCCAGGCAGTCCATGGCCGAAACGAACCAGCCGACAACCGGAAGACGGACGATTTCCTGCTTGATCACGAAGCAGGCCTCCGGAAACAGCCGCACAAGGGCATAGGTTTCCAGGGCCGACTGGTGCTTGACCGCGATCAGCGCCGGACCGTCCGGCAGGTTGTTCGCGCCCCTCACCTCGAGCCTGAGTCCGGCCACAACGTCGAGGAGAAAGATCTGCACACCGGCGGCCCAGACGGGAACCCGGGCGGCCAGGCGGCGCTCAAGGAGCAGAGCCGGCAGCATCGTGACGGACAGGCACACCATGGCGCCAAGCGAGGCCACGACAAACGCCCATGACCGGATGATGGTCACGCCGGAGGCCAGAACAGGCTGACGAGATACTTGGAGTACTCTCCGGCGAGAAGAAGCAGGGTCCGCGGGTGGCGCCACCAGATATCGAGATGCACTGCTCCGGAATCGACCGGGTAGGGGATGACATCGATTGCCGGCATGATCCTGTGGAAGAGAACCAGGCTGCGCGGCATGTGGTAGTTGGCGGTCACAAGGATCATGGACGTGCGACCTCCAGCCGCCATCCAGCTTGCTGTTTCGCGCACATTGCCCACGGTATGGCGGGCATCGTGTCCAAGATCGATGCAGCAGGCCAGGGTTGTCGGCGCTTGACTGTTGAGATCAAGGATCTCGGCGACATCGACGCCCGTGTGAACACCGCTGACAAACAGGCGATCCGCCAGTCCCTTGTGCAGGAGGTCGATCCCGGCGGGCAGTCGTTCCCTGCCTCCGGTGAGCACGACGATGGCATCCGCCTCCTGACCCGCCGCCGGGGTGTCCGGGGTGATCTGCGTGACAAAACGCATCAGGCCGCCGACCCAGACCGCCGCCAGAATCACCGCCAGGACAAAGACAAGCCGCGCCTTCGATGCATTCCTGCGTCTCACGGCATGCGGCCCAGAGAGGTGATCACCGTCACCCGCGCGGCTACCATCGCGACCAGCGCCGCAATGAAGGGAAGGGTTCCGAGAAGGAGCCACTCGCGGACCCCGAGGGAGACCGCCGGCAACAGGGGAGCCTCGACATTGCCGGACAGCTCGCGCATCAAGACCATCATGATGATGGCCAGGACATTCCCGGGGATGCCTCCCATCAACGCCAGGACGAGGGACTGGTTCTGGAACTGGATCGCGATGTAGCTGTCCTGGGCTCCGACCTGGTGCAGGATCTCGATGGTAACCTGATGTATAGAGAGCGCCGTGCGCGTGACATAGACGATCGAGACGACCGAGATCAGCGCAATGATGGCCAGCATCAGGGCCGTCACCAGCTGAATGGTACCAACGGTGCTGCGTACGGCGAGGAGCCACTGCGGTTCAACATAGACCGTGACGGGCCCGGCGGTCTCCTCGACAATCTGCTCGATGATGTCGCTTCTCAGGGCGTCGGGGGAGAGAGCCTCGACATCGATCAGAACCGGCAACGGCAACAGTTCGAGGTCGGGTCTGCCACCCGTCCATGCCTCGATGGTTTCGAGAATTTCGTCATCCCCGACCTGGCGAACCCGGCTGATTCCCGGCAACTGCGCCAGCACGTCGATGGAGGCGGCCACGGTCTCCTCGCTGGCGCTCTCCCGGGAGATCTCGATGGTGGCACGATACTGCTGACCCGTGATCTGCCACCCGTCAGCGACTCCTTCCATGGCCAGCGATGCGCCGAGCACCAGGGTCGACAGGAACACCATGGCGCCGATGATCGTCGGAACGAAGCTCGACGAAGGATCCGAAGCGAGCGGTACCTCCTGCGGTCGCTGTCTCCACCTCACCATGGACGGCCCGTTTTCAGGAGTCCCTCCTTGAGGTGGAGGACCGGATGGGGAAACCGCTGCGGAAGTCTGGTGTTGTGGGTGGCGATGACCAGGGTTGTGCCATGGCGGTTGAGTTCCATGAAGAGCATCATCAGACGATCCGCCATCGGCTCGTCGAGATTGCCGGTCGGCTCATCGGCAAGCAGCACATCGGGCTGGCCGATCACCGCCCGCGCCACGGCCACGCGCTGTTTTTCGCCACCCGACATGAAGGGCGGCTTGACGTCGGCCATGGTATCAAGACCCACCCACTCCAGCAGCTGGTGCACATGATCGCGCACCATGTCCGGATCCGTGCCGACAAGACGCAATGGCAGCGCGACGTTGTCGAATGCCGAGAGATGATCGAGCAGGTTGTAGTCCTGGAAAACGACCCCGATGCGTCGGCGAAAGCCCGTGAGGGCGCTCCGTGTTGCCGTCGCCACGTCCTGTCCGAACATGGTCAGCAGCCCCCGGGTGGGTCGCCGGCCGAGATAGAGCAGACTCAGCAGCGAGGTCTTGCCGGCGCCTGTGGGTCCGACAAGATAGTGGCCGGATCCCGATTCCAGGATGAGATCGATATCGTGAAGGACTTCCGGTCCACTGCCATAGCGCAGACCGACGTTTTCAAACCGAATCACGTCAACTTTCCCTGCTTCATGCCCGATGAGGAGGCAAGGGTCCCCTGGACACTAGCACAGTACCGGAGCCAACGGCACGCCCTGACAGGCAGGTGTGTCAGAACCGCCTGAGCAGGCGGCGGAGATACTCCTGCTCCTCCTGGGGCCGGTGCTGCTCGGCGGCGCGCCGCTTCAGTTCATCGAGTATCTGGCGAACGCGGATGAGGGATCCCTTGTCGGGGATGTTGATATCGTCGGTGGCGGAACCGATGGCGTTGCCGAGGCTGCGGCCGATCGGATCCCTGGGCGCCGAGAAGAATCCCTGGGAGTCACCTGCCACACTCTCCCCGAGGAGATCAAGAATCTGCGCCATCATGTCGCCGGCGCCTTCTTTTAGAAAATCAACGGCCTCTGTCTGGTGGTCGACCGCATGCCCCGGGCGATTGGCCTCGAGCTGGCGGACGGCGCGGCGCATCGAGCGGTGGGCCCGGCTGTAGTGGCGGGGCACGTCGTAGCCGAACTCCTCCATGCGCTCCATGAACCCCTCGAGAACGTCCCTCACATCAGCCTGGCGGCCGGCCTGTGACGTCGTGTCAACCTCTTCTTCCCCGACTTCCCGCAGGATCCTGAAACTCTCGTCGAGCAGCTGCTGTTGTTCGCTGATGATCTGGCGGATGGTCTGGATCATTTCCACGGCTTCGGCAGAGGAACTTCCCGAAAGATCGCTGAGATTGCCAACGGAGATGCTCTCCATGATCTCCTGGAGACGGGTCAGGAGAGTCCGGGCCTGCTGGCGCGAGCCGGTGCGCACCAGTTCCGATATCCTGTCGACAAGATCGGTCAGCTCGCGGCTGCCGACCGCCTTCAGCGCCTCGGTCGGGTCAAACAGCTCTCCCGGATCCGAACGCAGCCTGTTCGACAGGGCCCGCATGTAGTCGTCCATGGCGTTGCGCAGTTGTGCGAGCAGGCGTTCGATCTCCGCATCAGAGGCCCCGTCACCAAGGGCCTCGAGAATCTGTTGCTGCAGATCGCGCACCCGCTGCTCGGCGAAGGCCAGCGGGCCCTCTTCGATGGCCAGCGCCGTTTCCCACATCAGTCCGATCACGTCGTCGGCTGTCCGGTCCCGCCCGGCGCTGTAATCGAGGCGCAGGGCGCCCGTCACCAGAGCCAGGTGAACATCGATTTCCGAGAGATAGGTTTCCGGTTCCCTGGAAAGGCGGTGAAGCACCGAGGCGGTTTCGCCTGCAAGGTCCCTGTCGACCGCGAAGGCCTTGCGCTGTTTCGCGATCTCGCGTGCCACAGGGTGATGGAAGAACCGCTCCGGCAACTCGAAGGCATGAAGGGCACTTGCACTCGTCTGGCCGACCTCGTCCGTGGCGAGAAGCACCAGTTCCACCTCGTGACCGGCCCAAGGGTGCGCCATCAGATTGTAGAAGGCGGGGCCCGACACAGTGCGGATTCCCGGCTGCGCCAGTGGCACGGATATCCGCAACACATCATCGGCGGCGCCGTCCGGGTGACGTATTTCACCGGTGATGGAAACGAGGCCGTAGTCGTCGCTCGCCGCGACATCGAGGCGCAGCCCGGTGCGCAGTGTCTCGGCGGGCTCTGCCGTGAGGGCGACATCGGGTGCGTCATCGGCAATGAGGGTGATCGTGCGCCCATCCAGCACGGCGCCGGACTGGATGATCGAGAACCGCGTGCCGCTGTCCAGAACATGGGCGATCTGCCAGTTCTCGCCTCCGGCGCTCGCGAAGTCGAAGGAGACGTCATCGACCGTCAGAACCGGGGCCCGGGAGCCGCCGCGGACCTGCACCACCAGTTCACTGCCGACGGGAACCGGCACCGGGTGGTCCCCCGCGCCCTGCCCGAACCAGATGGGAGCGACGTCGGTATAGGCCGGAGGTGTGATCCAGAATGTCGCCTCGCCGGCAGCGCCGCCGGCGCCACTCAGGGAATATCCCGGCTGCAGAAGTGCCGTGAAGTTGGCTCTGGCCTGCGACCAGCCGGCAATCACCCCCCAGGCCAGAACCAGCAGGGCCAGATACCTGAGAGCGAAGCGATCACGCGAGGCGACCGCGCTCAGTGGCCAACCGACCCGCAGACGGCGGGCACGCCCGGATTCCCGTGCCCGGTGCATCTCGAACAGCGCCTGACTCGCTCCGTCTTCGAGATCGCCAGCAAAAGCGTCGTCGAGCGCCATCAACGGTCTGTGCGATACGCCACTGCCGGTTTCGAGACGGCGACGCACATGCCCTTGCGCAGGCCAGGCGAATCCCCGGAAGTCCCGCCACACAAGAAGAGGTACGGCAACGCCAAAGAAGGCCAGGAAGGCGATATGAAGGATCCCTGGAAGCGACGACACGACTCCAAGCAGGACGCACCCCAGGAAAAGAACGACGAGGGAGGCCGCACGCCAGGACCGGATGACGAGGTCCTCCCAGACCAGCACCAGGCGAGCCAGGAGCAGTCGCCGCGCAATGGAGGCGAATCCGGCCGGGTTGTCAGAGGGCCGCGTCATGGCGCCAGCAGGTCCGGAACTGTCTCCAGCGCCATCATTTCATCATGCCCCGGCCGTCTGCGGATCACGGCATGGCGATCCTTGTCCACCATCACCTCCGGCACCAGCAATCGACCATTGTAGCCTGAGGCCATGACGGCGCCATAGGCTCCGGCATGGCCGATGGCCAGCAGATCACCGTCTTCGAGACCAGGTAGCAGCACGTCGCGGGCCAGCACGTCACCTGACTCGCAGACCGGACCTGCCACCACGGATTCGAGGAGAGGCACTCCGGCCTCGCGGTGCGGCCAGACCGGGTGGCGGGCATCATAGAGTGTCGGCCGCACGAGATCGTTCATGGCGGCATCGACGATGACGATGCGCTTCGATCCGGCCTGCTTGACCGTATTGACGGCGGTCACAAGGACACCGGCCGAAGCGACCAGCCAGCGTCCGGGTTCAATGGCGAGTTCCGCGTCCGTCCGGCGGCGGACTTCCGCCAGCAGACGGGCATAGCCGTCGAGGTCGATCGCCTCTTCGCTTTCGTGGTAGGCGATGCCCAATCCGCCGCCGAGATCGAGTGAAGCGACGCCATCCAGGGTGCCGGCGAGATCCAGCAGTCTGCCGAAGGCGGTACGATAAAGTCCGGTATCGTGGATCTGGGAGCCGATGTGAACCGCGAGTCCGACAGGCCTGATGAGGGGGTGATCCCGGGCCCGTGACCACAAGCGGGCGATGGTTGCCGCGGGAAGGCCGAACTTGTCGGTCTGGCGCCCGGTGGAGATCTTGTCGTGCCCACCCGCATCGACGTCCGGATTGAACCGGAAGGCAACCGGCGCTTCCCTGATGAGCCCCGTGCAGATCTCCGCGATACGCTCGAATTCGCCTTCGCTCTCGACGTTGATCTGCCTGATGCCGTTCTCCAGGGCAAAAGCGAGTTCCTCGCGTGACTTGCCCACTCCCGAAAAGACAATTCTCCTCCGGTCAAGTCCCGCGGCAAGGCAGCGGTGTATTTCACCTGCTGAAACGACATCCGCTCCCGCACCCAGGCCGCCAAGGAGATGGAGGACCGCGAGATTGCTGTTGGCCTTGACCGCATAGAGGACCGATGTACCACTTTCCGCCACCGCGTCCCGGAGGTGAAGGAAGCGCTCGCGCAGCGCCGTTGCGCTGTAGCAGTAGAAGGGTGTGCCGACCTCGCGGGCAAGGGTCGCGAGGTCCACGTCCTCCACATGCAGCCGCCCGGTGCGGTACGTGAAGACGGTCAACTGTCGTCCGACTCCCCGTCGCTACCGGGACGTGTCAGATCCCCCTTGCGCCCGCATGCGGCTGCGAGGGCTGCAAGAACCAGCATCAGGGCGCTGCGTCTGGTCATCCAAGATACCTCCTGCGGGCTTCTTCCACCGCTTCGGCCACCCGTTGTGGCGCCGTGCCGCCCGGGCTGGCGCGGCTGGCGACCGAAGCGTCGACCGTGAGAACCTGGCGCACCGAGGCGTCGAGACGGTCGTCCACCCGACGCATCGCGTCAAGGGGCAACGACGCCAGATCACATCCCTTCTCCTCGGCAAGCGCCACGAGTCGGCCGGTGGTGTGATGGGCTTCGCGGAACGCAAGTCCCTTCTCGCGCACCAGCCAGTCCGCAAGATCGGTTGCGGTCACGAAACCGTCATCCGTGCGCGCCCGCATGGCCCGGGTGTCGACTGTCATGCCGCGTATCATGGCCGCCGTTGCCGGGACCACCAACATCAGCGTCGCGGCGGCATCGAAGAGAGGTTCCTTGTCTTCCTGCATGTCCTTGCCGTAAGCCATCGGCAGACCCTTGAGCATGGTCAGGAGCGACACCAGTGCGCCCACCAGACGCCCGGCCTTGCCGCGCACCAGTTCGGCGGCATCGGCATTGCGTTTCTGGGGCATGATCGACGAGCCCGTGGTCAGACTGTCGGGCAGACGCACAAACCCGAACATCGGACTGGTCCACAGGACGAGTTCTTCCGCCAGACGCGACAGGTGTACACCGATGATGGCGCCGGCAGCGAGATACTCCAGGCAGAAGTCCCGGTCCGACACCGCATCCATGGAATTGGCGGCCGGCCTGTCGAAACCCAGCGAGGCGGCCGTCGCCTCCCGGTCCACCGGAAACGATGTCCCGGCCAGGGCGGCCGCCCCGAGGGGCGATTCGTTCAATCTGCATCGACAGTCCCGCAGCCTGCCGCGGTCCCGGCCAAACATCTCGACATAGGCCAACATGTGATGGCCGAAGGTGACGGGCTGGGCCGGTTGCAGGTGGGTCATTCCCGGCATGACCGACGCGGCATGGCGCCCCGCCTGGTCTATCAGCGACTCCTGGAGACCGGCGAGTGCGTCATCGAGATGATCGATGTGATCGCGCAACCAGAGGCGCAGGTCAGTCGCCACCTGGTCGTTGCGCGAACGCGCCGTGTGCAGACGCCGGGCCGGCTCACCGATGAGCTCACCAAGGCGCGCCTCGATGTTCATGTGGACATCTTCGAGAGCCGGATCCCAGGTCATCGTCCCCTCCTCGATCTCGCGGGCAATGCGATCGAGGCCCCCCTGGATGGCATCATTGTCGGCAGCCGAAAGGATGCCCGTGGCCGCCAGCATGGCCGCATGGGCCCTGGAGCCGGCGATGTCGCAGGGCGCCAACTGGCGGTCGAAGTCCACCGAGGCGTTGATCCGCTCCATGATGGCGGACGGCTCCTCGCGGAAGCGCCCGCCCCGGACAGGATTGGGGTTGTTCGTTGCTGACATGCCGATCAGGCGCCGGAGCGGATTATCGATGCTGGTACCTGCCCGCCGACGCATGCCCACAGGCCGGAACATGACGTGGAGTGTAGCGGGTGCCGGCAACCGTGTCCAAGACGGTTGCCGGCGTGGCGTTTCCGCTTCAACCGGGTATGCTCCGCATCTCCTCAGGATTCCCCTTGTCATGACTGTCCCTGAGGCGCCGGGCCACGGTTTTCTGTTCCTGGCTGGCCGCGTCTTCCTTCCCTTCGCAGCGGGTTACTTCCTCTCCTATCTCCTGCGGACCGTGAACGCCGTTCTCGGACCGGTTCTGGGCGAGGAACTGGCCCTGGATGCCGCTGCTGTCGGCCTGATGACCAGTGCCTTCTTCCTTGCCTTTGCCGGTGTCCAGATCCCTCTCGGCATGGCGCTCGACAGATTCGGACCCAGGCGCACACACGCGGTGCTCCTTGTCATCGCGGCAGCGGGTGCGGTCCTGTTCAGCCAGGGTGACGGCACAGTCGTCCTCACCCTGGCACGCGCCGTCATCGGCATTGGCATGGCCGGTGGCCTTCTGGCCGCCATGAAGATGTTCGCGCTGTGGTTTCCGGGACAGAAGCTGCCTCTGGTCAACGGCCTGGTTCTGGCTGCCGGCGGAGCGGGGGCCATGGCGGCGTCCCTTCCGGTTCACGCCATGATCTCGCTCATCGGCTGGCGGTCCATGTTCCTCGTGCTGGCTGCGGTGACCCTGCTGGTGGCGCTGCTCATCCACGTCGTGGTGCCGGAACGCCGGGCCCCCGGCGCACCAGTGACGCTCGCCGATCAGTTGAAGGGACTGCGGCTTATCCTGCGGTCTCCGGCGTTCCGGGCCGCAGCGCCCCTTGTGATGACGACACAGGCGGCGTGGCTTTCCACCCAGGCGCTGTGGTTCGGACCATGGCTGCGTGACATGGCTGGCCTCGATGCCGCCCGTGCCGCCGAGGCTCTCTTCATCGGCGGCCTCGCCATGGTCGCCGGCTACGCTCTTCTTGGCTGGCTCGCAGAGCGGCTGAGCCGCATCGGAGTCCCCATCGCTGCCGTCGCTGCCCCGGTCACGCTGGTCTTCATCGCCGTGCAGGCGATGCTGGCGCTGGGCGCCGGATGGCCCGCCTGGGTGCTGACAGCCGCCTTCTCGGCGACCGGGGGTGCAGTCATCATCTTCTATGCGGACATGACCCAGAGGTTCCCACCGGCCATGGCCGGCAGGGTCAACACCACGCTGGCCCTCTTCACCTTTGCTCTGGGTGGCATTCTCCAGATCGCCGTCGGCCTCGTTCTCGACCTCTTCCCGGCCCCGGGGGGCGGCTACACCCCCGAAGGCTACCTCGCCGCCTTTGGTGGCTGGGTCGTGGCCCAGTCCGTCTGCTTTGTCTGGTACCTCGCGCGGCGGCGCTCCTGAACCCGTATGAGCAGGCGGCGCGTGGACGAGTTCTTGTGACCGTTGAAGCACGATCAGGTGGCAAGGAGACGAACCTCACCTTTCCCGGACCGGACGCGCCGACGCGAAGATCATCGGCGTGGTCAACGCACGGATGGTTGCGGAGCAATGCTGATCAGGGAAAGCCGGGCAGTGGCTCCCTCAAACCCCACGACCAGCGCCGGGCACCTCCGCAAGGTCGCAGTGCGCCGTCACGGTTGAATGCGACAAGGAATTCCACATCACGCGCGTCGACAGATGCAGACCAGTTCATCACGCTTGTCGGCAGTGACCGACTGCACGTGCCACAGACGTCGGCTCAGCAGGGGCGGGGCTCATCGCCCGGATCACACTCTATCCAGGAATTGATTCTCTCCAGGACGGTCGGGTCGACCTTGACGCCGCAGGCGGAAGCACGCCGGTTGGCCGCAGCCCGGCCATCGCCGGGGATCCGTGCGCCAGGTTGAGCACGCAGTCCGTCGACGAGAACGCCGAGCCGTTCGTTGAAGAGGCCATGGGAGGTCGCATCGGGGTCGATCGCGAGGAAGAACTGCCCGGTGTTCGGCGGACCACCCTGCGGGCCCGAGAAGGGGCTCGCGTTCACGCCCAGCGTGGCGCCCGTCATCGCCGCGGCCATGATTTCAACCATCAGGGCCATGCCGACCCCCTTGTAGCCACCGACAGGCGCCATCGATCCGGTGAGCGCGACGTCGGGATCTGTCGTCGGCCTGCCATCTGGGTCAAGCGCCCATCCCTGTGGGATCGGTGTGCCGGTGCGGGCACGCTTCATGATCTCGCTCTTGGCGACGACACTGGCGCTCTGATCGATCAGGATCGCCGTACCACCCGCGCCATCCGGAGCGGCCAGGGAGAACGGATTGGTGCCGACGATCGCCCGTGAGCCGCCGACCGGTGCGATCGATGCCGGTGCGTTGGTGAAGCCGATCGCCAGCAATCCCGCTTCGGCGAGCCGGCGTGTGTGGTAGCCAAGTACGCCGCAATTGTAAGAGTTCCGCACGGCCAGCGCCGCAGTGCCTTGCGCGTGTGCGGCCGAAATCAACGCCTCGAAACCGAGATCGATGGCCGGGTGGGCAAAACCGCTCGCGGCATCGACCGCGACCACCGACGGGTACGGACACGACAGTTCGGGCCTGGCATGACCGTCGACCTTGCCGCAGCGAACGTGTTCGCAATAGATCGGAATGTAGGCGAGGCCATGGCTCGAGACGCCGTCGCCCTCGGTTGCCGCAGTGGCACGGGCGAGCGCCCGGGCATTGGCGTCGGACGTCCCTGCCGCAGTCAGGGCCCGCCAGGCGAGTTCCTCGATCTCAGCGAGAGTCATGACATGCACTTGACTCATGGGATGTGTTCTCCAGTCAGTTCCGGTCCGCCGGACCGGCACCTGCCCCCGGCGAGGCGTGACGACTCGGAGGCGGGAGCCTGGATGCGACGCTTGGAAGCAGCCAGCCGACTCCACGTACCGGGGTCAACAACTCCGCCTTCCGCGCCCGGTTCCGCCGGCGACAGACAGAGTCCACGTTCCATGCCGTGAGGTCCCTTGCGAAGCCCTCGATATGGAGACTCCGTGCGTTGACGGCAATCTCGAGAGCCAGCCAGGACAGCCCGACAGTGACGCCCGTCAGTCGTGCAGCGGCGGATGTAATCCCGAGTTCGGGATTACATCCGGGTTCCGCTCAGCAACGCGGTCGTCTGCGCCGCCTTCAGGCCTTCTTGTCGGCCTTGCCCTTCAGGAGCGTGATCCTGACCGCATCCCAGAGGGAAGGCAGCAGTATCAGCGACACCGGCACCGCGGTCACGACGATAAAGCTCTGCAGCTTGCCGATACCGCCGGATCCGGTCGCAACCAGAATGATTGCCATCGCACCCATCGCCAGGGCCCAGAACACACGCACCGGTATCGCCGGCCGGTCCTCCTTCGACATGGCGACCGAGATGACATAGGTCATCGAATCGCCGGTCGTCGCCACGAAGATGAAGGTCAGCACCACAAACAGCAGGGAGACGACAAAACCGAGCGGCAGGTTCTGGGTTATCGCCAGGAGCGCCGCCGGCAGGTTGAAGCCCTCGAAGGCCGCCGCAACCGAGTTGGGCGTCTCGAGTTCCAGGGCAATGCCGGTCCCGCCGATGATCGTGAACCAGAAATTCGTCACGATCGGCGCGATGATCGACAGCATGATGACGATCGCCCGAATCGAGCGCCCACGGCTGATGCGGGCGATGAACATCGCCATCAACGGGCCGTATCCCAGGAACCAGCCCCAGAAGAACACGGTCCACCAACCGAGCCAGCCCGGATCGCCGAACCATCCCGATTCGCCGCGATAGAGCGAGAGATCGAAGAAGTGGGTGATATAGACGCTCATGCCGTCGAAGAAACCCGTGAAGATGAAGGCCGTCGGACCCAGCACCACGATGTAGACCAGGAGTCCGAAACCGAGAACGATGTTGATCCGGCTCAGGATCTGGATGCCCTTGTTGATGCCCGTGATGGCGGAAACCGTGTAGATCGCGACCAGGGCTGCGATCATCAGGGCCTGGGTGACGAAGCCGTCCGGGATGCCGAACAGCGTGTCGAGCCCGTAGGATACCTGCAATCCCAGGAAGCCGATCGGGCCGACGGTACCGGCCACCACGGCAATGATGCAGCTGGCATCGGTGATCAGGCCGATCGGGCCGTTGATGGCCCTGTCGCCGAACACCGGGTAGAGCAGCGTGCGCGGAGCCAGCGGGAGACCCTTGTCGTAGTGGTAGTGCATCAGCATCACGGTGGTGAGCGATCCGAGGACCGCCCAGGCGAGAAAGCCCCAGTGGAGATAGGCCTGCGCCAGTGCCGGCCCCGCAGCCTCGGGCGTCAGCCCTTCGACCCCAAAGAGGGGCGGCGGGTAGATGAAATGCGCCATCGGCTCACCAGCAGCCCAGAACACGCCACCGCCGGCGAGCAAGGTGCACATGATCATCGAGCCCCACTGGAAGTGGGTGAACTCGGGTGCGGCCATGCCACCCATCTTCGCCTTGCCGCCGGGCAGGAGGCAGATGGCAAGACCGATGAAGAAGGTCGCGATGAGAAGAAGTTGCCAGTAGAGGCCGAACCACTTCGCCGACCATGCAAAACCGGCGTCGACCCAGCCGGACAATGCGCCCAGATCGATGATCGCCGTTACGCAGAACAATGTGATAAAGCCGCCAGTTATCATGAAAAGCGGCTTGTTGATGTGGTCGAAGCCGGAGCGGCTTGCCATCGTGTCCTTCGCCATGTTCCTCCCTCCCTTGTTGTCGGTCATCAGCGCATTCAGGTCACACTGCTCTCGGCAGGCGGCCCAAAGCTCTTGTCAAAGAAGCGCAGCCAGTTTTCGCCCATGATCCCCGCGATTTCTCCCTCGCCGAAACCACAGGTGCGCAATCCGTCCTCTATGTTATCGAAATCCCCGTTGTTGCGGAACCAGCCCGGCATGGGCGGAAAGCCCGCGTCATCGCGCGAACCCTCACCATAGTCCGTTTGCCTGGTCCAGCGTCCGACCCGCATCCATTCGACGACGCTGTCAGGCTGGTCCTGGCAGAGATCGCTTCCGATGCCGATCTGTTCGGCGCCCATGAGGTCCGCCGTTCTTGCAATCATCTCGCAGAAACTCTCCAGCGAGCATGCGGACTTGTCCTTGAGATGATGCGGATACAACGAGAACCCCAGCATCCCTCCTGATTGCCCGAGAGCCTGCAGCACGTCGGTGGACTTGTTGCGCAGCGCCGGATGCCAGAAAGCCGGATTGGCGTGGGTAATGGCGATCGGGCGCTCGGAGATCTCGATCGCCTCCAGGGTTGAACGCCTGGCCGAGTGACTCATGTCGATCACGAGACCCACGCGGTTCATCTCCCTGATGACCTCCCGGCCCATCCGGGAGATGCCGGGGTCCTCCGCTTCGTAGCATCCGGTCGCCAGAAGCGACTGGTTGTTGTAGCTGAGTTGCATGAATCTCACGCCCAGGGCGTGAACGACCTCGACCAGTGCGATGTCCCCTTCGATGGGCGAGCAGTTCTGGAATCCGAAGAAGATCGCCGTGCGCCCATTGTCCCTGGCCCGCCGGACGTCCTCACCGGTGCGACCGGGGAAAATCAGGTCGCGATGGCGTTCGAACAGCCGGTTCCACATCCCGATGTTGTGAACCGCCTCCCGGAAGGTCTCATGGTAGGCAATGGTCACATGAACCGCATCCACGCGGCCTTGCCGCATTTCCCGGAAGATCTTCTCCGACCAGTTGGCGTACTGCAGGCAGTCGATGCGGCAGGATCGGGACACGGCGCTCACGCCAACAGCCCGTCGCGCGTCGGCGACGATGTGCAAGCGGTGCGATCCCGTTTCACTCCGGCCATGTCATCTCCCAGAAGCCACGCCTTCGCCTAGCCTGCGTCGATCACGCAGGATCATGGACACACCCGAAGAGATCAGTCACTCTGAAACTGTTGAACAGTGGTTCAGGGAAACTGAAGCGCATGATCAAGATCGAGGCATTGCGCTGTTTCACGACGGTCGCGCGCTGCGGCAACCTCGCGGATGCCGCAGAAAACCTCGGCCGGACACCTTCGGCCGTCTCGATGATGTTGAAACAGTTCGAACAGCATCTGGGCGCTCCGCTCTTTGAATCGGAGCGCAAGAGCAAACTGACCGCGCTCGGAGCGTTTGCCCTTGAGGAGTCGATGCGCGGGATTGACCATTTCGAACGGACCGTTGCCGCCATCGAAGGATTTGCGCGCTCCGAAGCGGGCATTGTGCGCGTCGCTGCCGTGCCTTCGGTCGCCGAAGCGATCCTGCCCCGGGTGGTGCCGGATTTCCTGCTGGCGCAACCTGGTGTGTGGATCGACATATCCGACATGGATTCCGCCGCGATCCTGCGGGAACTCGAGCGCGAACGTGTGGATCTCGGATTTGCCACCGGTATCGGGGCGCGCGGCGGCATCGACAGGACCAGCCTGTTTTCCGACGCCTTCGGTGTGGTGTGCCGGGCCGATCATCCTCTCACGACTGTCGAGGATCCACTGGACTGGCAGGCGCTGGAGGCCTGGCCATTCATCGCCAACGGCCTTTGCAGTCACATCGCCGACCCGAGTTTCCAGCGCATTTTCGCCGCATCGCAGCTGATGGTGCGCAACACGACCTCGCTGCTGGCGATGGTTCGGGCGAGCGTGGGGATCACGGTCCTGCCTCGTCTGGTCGTCGACCGGATGGAACGCGAGGTCAGGTTCCTGCCGGTCGCCGACCCGGCGGCACGGCGGCGCATCGATGTTCTTCGCCGTTCCCACGTTTCGCTCTCGCCCGCCGCCCGCCGTTTCGAGGACGCCGTTCGCCGCACAGCCCACCAGGTTGTCTCCGCCTGGTAGACCCGGACATAGAGAATGGACCGGAGGGACGCCCTGGTCCGTCGACGATGTCCAGCGCGGGCCAGGACGCCGTCGGACCACCCTACATCCACCTCGATGACGCGACGCTCGGCGAAACTGTCGCGCGGGGCGGTGGCAGCGGCTGAGCGGTATCGCGGTTCGTGCGGTGGCGGAAACGGATTGAACGGGAGCGGCGGTTGAATGTAGGGTCGCTGGCATGAGCGAGAACAGGCATACACCTGCGCCGCCGCCCGACATACCGGGGTTCCCGAAGGGCTGGCGCGACGAGATCAGGGCAGACCTGGCGGCCCAGGTTGAGGCCGGTGGCACGCTCTACGGCGTCCGTTCAGACGGTGTCTATATCGCACGGACCAGGGACGGGGACCGGGTGCTTGGTGCCCCCGACCGGAAGACCGCCTGACCCGCCCGCATCCGCGGCCATGCCGACCCTCCTTGCCGGCCGGTCCGAATGGATGCGGCAAGTCCACCTTGACACGCATGAGCGGCTTCAGGGGGCTCGAAATCATCGACCCCGATGCCATCTTGCACAGCCTGACGTCCGGCAGCCCCGCGCACGCGGCGCGCGAGGCGCTTCGCCGGAGACGGGATGCGCTTGCTGCCAACCGGTCGCATCTGGTGGAGACCACGCTTGCCGGTTCCGGCATTCTCCACCACATGGCGGCCGCGCGTCGGGCTGGCTGGCGGATCGTTCTGCACTATGTGTCCGTTGGTTCGCCCGACCAATCTCTCGACCGCATCCGCAACCGCGTCGCCCTCGGCGGCCACGATGTTCCGGAAGCCGACGCAAGGCGGCGGTTCCTTGCGTTCGCACGTCAATCTCCCGACGGCGATGGTGCGGGCAGACCTGACCCTGCTCTTCGACAACACCGATCCTGACCGACCGCACCGGGAAGTCGCGATCCTCGGGGATGGGACAAGGTGGATCGCCGGAGCCGTCCCTGGCCGGGCTGCAGCGGCTCTCGCCCCAGTGCAAGAGTCGCCTTGTGGCGCATGGCCATCAGCGGGTTGACGCACGAAGCCCACCCGGGCACCTCAGGCAAAGCGGACGCCGTTCCCGGCCATGGGCAGCATGGTCACCCGCGGGCCATCGACGGCGATGGCATTGGCGAGCGCGGGACCTGCCGGAGGCACGCCCGGCTCTCCCACCCCTGTCGGCGGCTCCGATGACTTCACGATATGCACGGCGATGTGGCCGATGTCCGATATCCGCAAGGGTTCGTAGTCGGGGAAGTTCCACTGCACGACCTCGCCCTCTTCGAAGGTGATCTCGTTGCGCATCACATGACCGATGCCGTAACCGATGCCGCCTTCCATCTGTGCCCTGACAATGTCCGGGTTGACGGCCACGCCACAGTCGACGGCGCAGGTGACCTTCTCGATCTTCGTGATCCCTTCGGCAGCACGCGACACCTCGACCACCTGGGCGACATAGGTGCCGAAGGACTTGTGCGCGGCAACGCCGCGTGTCCGGCCCGGCCGCGGAGGTTCCTCCCAGCCGGACTCCTCTGCGGCCAACCGCAGGACGCCGGCGAGGCGCCGCTGGTCCGCCGTACCGCCGCGAAGATGGTCAAGCCGCCACGCCACCGGATCACGACCCGCGGCCCTTGCCGCCATGTCCATCATCGACTCCATGACGAAGGCGGTGTGGCTGTGACCGACCGAGCGCCACCAGTTGACGGTGACGGGCGACTCCAGGTCGCTCAGACCGACAAACTGACCCGGTATGTCGTAGACCGTGTCCGCCACGCCCTCGACGGACGAACGGTCGACGCCGTCCCTGACAAGCCACGTCTCGAACGGGGTTCCCTTGAACACAGGCTTGCCGGCAAGGCGATGATCCCAGGCGACGATGTTTCCGTGACCATCGAGACCAACGCGCACCTTGTGGGCAAACGCCGGCCGGTAGGCGCCGCCGGCAAGGTCGTCCTCGCGCGACCAGACCAGCTTGACCGGTCGCGCACGGTCGGTCATGGCAAAGGCCAGACCTGCCTCGACGATGTAGTCGGCGGTGGTGGTGGAACGGCGCCCGAACGACCCTCCCGCATAGAGTGTGTTGATCCTGATGCTCTGCAACGGCAACCCGAGAACGGCCGCGAGTGCCTGATGCGCACCGGAGGGGAACTGACATCCGTCATGGAGCGTGACCCCGTCTGCCGTCGGCTCGATGGTGCATGTCAGGGGCTCCATGGGCGCATGGCATAGCCATGGCAGGAAGAAGTCGGCCTCGATGACCTGGTGAGCACCATCGAGAAGCGCTTCGACCCCGGCCATCCCCGGACCCTTCCTGGCGACAAACTCGGGCGCTGCCGCCACGGCATCCAGAAGCACCGATCTGATCTCGGCGGAACCGCGGTTCTCCGCAGCAGAGAAGTCCCAGTCAACAGTGACGGCTTCGCGGGCCTGGAACGCCGCCCAGGTATCGCGGGCGTATACCAGGACTCCGGACTTGTCCGGCAGGATGACGGCATGGGAGAAACCCGGGACATCACCGGCCGCCGAGGCATCCATGGACACCACGGTCCCGCCAAAGCGGGGGCTGCGCCTGATGACGGCCACAAGCTGGTTCTCCAGCTGCATGTCCATCGCGAACCGGGCCGACCCGTCGATCTTGGATCCGGTGTCCCGCCGCGATGTCCGCGGGCTACCGATCAGCGTGAAGTCTTCCGGGCTCTTCAGCTTCGGCTCGCCCGGCACTTCCATGGCCGCGGCCGCGACGACGAATCGGGCGATGGGCTCGCTGCGTCCGGCGCCCGTGATCATGCCGCCGGAAAGATCGAGTGTCGACGGATCGACACCCCAATCTTCGCCAGCGGCGGCAAGGAGCATGTGTCGCGCCGCCGCGCCCGCCTGGCGATACTGCATGTAGGAATTCGCCATCGAGGTCGACCCGCCGGTCCCCTGAGCGCCGCCAAACAGAAGGTTGCCGTAGCGAGAGGCATCCGAAGGCGCGAACTCCACCGCCACCTCGCCCAGATCGACACCGAGTTCCTCGGCAATCAGGGTGGGAAGGCCGGTGGTCGTGCCCTGGCCCATCTCGAAATGCTTGACGATGGCCGTGACACGACCGTCCGCATCGATCTTCACAAAGGGGTTGAAGTGGCCGGCATCGCCAGACGCCGTCGCCAGCACACCGCGTGACGAGAATCCGACCACGAGTGCAGCGGCGGAAGCCGTTCCGAGAAAGGTCCGGCGTGACAGGGACACGGTCATCAGCTGTCGTCCTCCAGGATTGCGGCGGCACGCGCAACGGCCGCCCGGATTCTCTGATAGGTGGCGCAACGGCACACATTTCCTGCCATGTACCCGTCGATCTCGTTCGTATCAGGTCGACTGTTCTCCTCGAGAAGTCCTGCCGCCGACATGATCTGTCCCGACTGGCAGTAGCCACACTGTACAACGTCGAGTTCTGCCCAGGCCTGCTGCACGGCGCGTCCCGCCTGCGTGGCAAGTGCCTCGATGGTGGTGATCTCGGCGCCCTCGACATCCTCCGGGAAGGTCACGCAGGAGCGCTGAGGCACGCCGTCGACGTGCACCGTGCAGGCGCCGCAGGAGGCGACACCGCAGCCGTACCTGGTGCCTGTCAGCTTGAGTGTGTCGCGCAGCACCCACAGCAACGGCATGCCCTCCGCCACGTCAACCTCGACAGAGCGGCCGTTGACCTTCAACGTCGTCCGCATGTTCGACTCCTTCGTCATTCGCATGGAAACCCGGTCAGGCGTTGCATGGTGAACACCCATCGGGGATTTGACATTTAGTCATTTGGTGTCGTATTGTCAACCCGTACATCCGGGCAATCGTGACGGATCATGTCGCCGCGAAGAGAGGCCATCGTCGAGTCAGCCTTCCAGGTCTTTTCACGCTATGGCCTGAAGCGCGCGACGATGAATGATATTGCCGAGGAGGCCGGCGTCACACGCCAGACCCTCTACAACATCTTCGCCAACAAGGATGAATTGCTGCGTGCTGTGATCCGGCTCCATGCCGACCGTTCCATCGCCGCCATCGAAGTCAGATGCGCCGGAGTCCGCGATCTCGGCGACAAGCTTGATGTCGTCTTCGACCGCCTCGTCGTCGTGCCATGGGTGCGGGTCCACGCAACACCCCACGGTGATGAGATTCTCTCGGGCGTCCGTGATGTCGCCCGCCAGGAGGTGGATCTGGCCGACTCCCGCTACGCAGCCATGCTGGAAGGGATGCTCGCCCCGTGTGCCGACAACCTGTCGGAGGCCGGGGTCACCGTGCCCCAGCTCTGCGACGTGATCTTGAGAACGTGGTACGGCATCCGACACAAGGCACGCGACCGGGACCACCTCGACACCTTGCTGGCATCGCTGAAGACACTTGTCCTGAGTACGGCCCGCTCCAGCTGAACCCTCCGAAGGAGGCAGCATGCGCACGTCCTCCTCAAAGGGCATCGGCACGATGGACTTCCGCATTGGCGCTCACCTGGTGGCTTGCGGGCCAGGCAGCAAGATCGGCGAGTCCCGAAGGCAGGGCGCTGAAGGCCTGGGTTACGGTCTTGGCCCTGCCGCCTTGCTGTGCGATGTGGACGGTTGCCATGATCTGTATCTTGTGGACATCGAGGCCCGCGACACACGGGTGGATGACAGGAAGACCGTCGATGAAGAGCCCGATATCCGATGCCCGCCGGGATTCGTCGCGGCTGTAGCGAAGCTGCCGGGTCACGGTTGTTAGCAGTTCAGCTTGAAGCATTCCTTTGCCTGTTCGTTCCCCGTGGAGGGAGTACCGCAAGGTCATGGGCGCCGTGCCGAACTCCGTTGCGCAGCACGTCCATGATACCCCGTTTCAAGACTTCCCCTTGCAGACGCGAGAGGAACCTGCGTCGGGTCGGACCGTCCTCATCCAGAGCGAGGACCTCAGGTGGTATTCGGTTGGGTCGTCTGCAGGAACGCGTCAACTGAACCAGATCAACGCAGTCCTCGCCGCGGGCGGTTCACAAGGGTTTCCGGCAAGAGCTGTACAGGGCAGGCACTCGAGGCCTCCCGGGTGTCCGTCGCCATGTCACGCAGTCCCAATTGCAACCTCGATGATCACACCGGGCTGCACCGCCAATATTGCTTCTCCAATCTCGTTTGTGCAAAGACGCACCTCCCGCCAGTTCGCCGAGAGCAGAACCACCACGTCGATTTGCCTTCCTGCCATGCCTTGTTGGTAACGGATACTCTGGTCAGTCGTAACGAAAGCGTCATACCCCTCCCTCTACGCGAGGTCGAGCAACTCGCCATTCTCCCTGGCGGACCAGCCCTTCTCAGCCAGAGTATCCACAGTGTGCGCCGGAAGGTAAGCGTTCGGTGACGCGGTGATGGCGGCGATATTCCGGGCCTGAGAACTTTTTCCTCCCGGGCACTGGTAACTTTTTTTGGCATCACCACATGACGTTGCATGGATGGGTTCATTCTCCCGGATATTGCGGCGAGCGGTGCTGGTGCGCCGTGTGGATTCGAGGCCTGCGCGTCGGCTCTTTCGGCAGCCTTGCTTCGGATTGACGAGCTGGAAGCGGAGAAGAAAGAGCTTCGCCTGGACGTGATAGCGGAGCGCAAGAGGGCAGGCTCGTGTTCGGCATTGCAGAAGATTGCGAGGGACAAGCTTGCTGAGGAGCGTGAGCTTTCGGCGTCGCTTCGCCGGGCGGCGAAGGATGCGCTGGCCTCGCAGGCTGAGGTGGATCGTCTGACCCGCCTTGTTGGCGAGATGGGGATTGATGCGCGCAAGCGTTCGACGATTGCCTCGCTGCGCCAGGAGGTCGTCTCGCTGAAGAAGGCCCTGAAGGAAGCGAAGGCCTCGAAGAGGGAGGTTGCCTCCCGGGATCGCGAGATTGTCCGGCAGGGCGAGACGATCGAGGCGTTGCAGATCCGTTGCACGCAACAGGAAGCCGAGCTTGCCAGGCTGCGCGGGACGCGGGCCACGCTGTCGAAGGTGGCATTCGGTTCCAGGAGCGAGAAGCAGAAGAAGAAGGGGACCGGCAAGAAGCGGGGCCAGCAACGCGGAGCGCCGGGCCATGGCCGCACCGAACGTCCCTCACTCCCGGAGAAGGAGGAAAGGCATGACCCGGCTCCAGAGGAGCGGGTGTGCCCGTGTTGCGGCGAGGCCTATGTCGCCAACGGCGACCACGAGTCCTCTCTCATCGAGATCCAGGTCAAGGCCCATACCCGTACGATCAGGCGTGGCCGCTGGCGCCGGGGTTGTCAGTGTCCGTCGGCGCCCCGGGAAGTGACGGCGCCGCCTGCCTTGCGGCTGTTCCCCCGGACACCCTACGGCATCAGTGTCTGGGCGTGTGTGCTCTATGAGCGCTACGCCTGCTTGCGGCCCCTGCGCGGGGTCTCGCGATGGATGGCGGATCAGGGCCTGGAGATGGCGCCGGGGACGATGGCCGACGGCATGACGCGTCTGGCGCCGATGTTCGCCCCCCTGGCTTGCGCCATCCTCGCACATCAGAACACGATGACGGTGCGTCACGGCGACGAGACCAGCTGGCGCATCGGGTCCCTCAAGCTCTCCGGGCGCTCGCAGCGGGCCTGGATGTGGAACTCGGTCAGCGCCGACGCCGTCTTCTTCCTCATCGACCCGTCACGCAGCGCCGAGGTGGCCAGGAAGCTCTTCGGCTCCACCCAGGTCACCGTCTTCCTTGTCTGCGACCGCTACAGCGCCTACAGAAAGCTGGCCCGCGAACTCGACGGCAAGATCATCCTGTGTCTCTGTTGGACCCATAGCAGACGCGACGCCATCGAGGCCGCGGCCGGCCAGGAAGGACTGGAAGACTGGAAGAACACATGGCTGGCCAGGTACGGGGCGATCTTCAATCTGAACAAGGCGCGATTGAAGCACTACGACCCCGCACTGGACCATCAGACAACGACGTTCGACGCGCTGCAGGCGGCATTGGAAGAGACTGTCGAGGCACTGTTTGCCCAGGCGCAGACGGAACTCGACGCCTTGCCGGAAGACGCACGCGAAGCGAAGCCCCTGCGTTCCCTGATCCGCCATCGCGAGGGACTGAGCGTCTTCGTCCACCATCCTCTGATTCCCATGGACAACTCAGAGGCCGAGAGAACCTTCCGGAAAGCGGTGATCGGGCGTCGGCTGAGCTTCGGTTCCGACAGCGAGGGTGGCGCCGCCTTCACGGCCATCATGTACTCCGTCATCGGCACTCTTGCCATGAACGGCATCTCAATCCGGCGCTGGCTCCATGAATGGCTTGAAGCCTGTGCCAGGAACGGCGGCAAGGCGCCCGATGACCTTGCCCCGTGGCTGCCATGGTCGATGAGTCCGGAACGCCGGCGGGACCTCATGGAACCGGGGTAACCGGCGAGGTCGCGTGTCGCTACCACGGTCGTGACTTCACCACCGCCGAGATGGCGCTGATACGCAAGTTGATCACCACCGAGACGAGCCGGGCGGCCATCGCCCGGGCCTTCTGTGAACGTACCGACTGGCGCAAGCCCGACGGCGGCCTCAAGCACATGATGGCCAAGGTCACCATGCTGGCCATGCACAGGGATGGCCTCATCACCCTGCCGCCACCACGATGGCGACCGGGTCCGCGCAAGGCCATCGTCTTCGGGCCGGACACAGAACCGCCGCTGTTTGCCCCTCCAACCACCCTCGACGAGGCACGACCCCTCACTGTCTCCATCGTCACAAGCGGGGCACGGGAGGGGAAGCTGTGGAACGAGTTCGTCGCCCGCTACCACTATCTGGGATACACAACCCTGGTCGGAGCCCAGATGCGCTACGCCGTCCACGACCGCAACGGATGGCCCGTCGCCATGCTCGGCTTCTCCACCGCCGCATGGAAACTCGCGCCCCGAGACACCCTCATCGGATGGACGCCCGAGGTGCGCCAGAAGAACCTGCCGCTGGTCATCGACAATCCTCGCTTCTTGATATTGCCCTGGATCCGAATCGACAATCTCGGCTCCCACATCCTCGCCATCATGCGACGTCGCCTGCCCGGTGACTGGACCAGGCGCTACAACACCACGCCGGTCCTCATCGAAACCTTCGTCCAGACACCGCGCTTCACCGGCGCCGTCTACAAGGCCTCAGGATGGATCCATGTCGGTGCCACTCAAGGACGCGGGCGCTACGATACCCACACGAAACGCGACAAACCGAAAAAAGACATCTGGCTGAGACCCCTGCGCAAGGACTGGAAACGCATCCTCAACCGGTGACACACACTTCACCCATCACCGCGTCACCGAACGCTTACGCCGGAAGGTGTTTCCTCAAGGGTGCCGGCGTTCCTTGGTCGAACAACAGTTTCAAAGGACTAGCGCTGCTCGCAGTGTCCGGGCTTCGTGCTCAAGGACCATGCGCACCTGTTCCTTGTCGACTCCAGGGAACCACTCCACGAACTCATTCACGGTGGCCCCACCGGCGAGGTTGTCGTAGAGAGCGTACAGTGGAATTCTCGTACCAGCGAAGACCCAGGCACCACTGACCCTCCCCGGTGTTCGTTCCACTGCCGGGCAGCTTTCCCAGTTTATCATCGTCTCCCCCATTCAGGGCACACTACGAGGCACAACAGTCTTCGAGGCAACCCCTTGCATTCCTGACTCATCCGGCAGTGATGCTGCCGCCTCACGCACATCGAACCTGCCTGTCACCACACCGGCCAGAGAAACATGGGTATATCAAGCGATGGCGCGATGCAGCGTCCTTGCGCACCGAGAGACCAATCAGCGTGTCGGGACGGGAGTTTCGCCGGCGTAGTCGTAGAAGCCGCGGCCTGACTTGCGGCCGAGCCAGCCCGCCTCGACATACTTGGCGAGCAGGGGGCACGGGCGGTACTTGGTGTCGGCAAGACCGTCATAGAGCACCTGCATGACCGAATAGCAGACATCGAGGCCGATGAAGTCGGCGAGTTCGAGCGGCCCCATGGGATGGTTGGCGCCGAGCCGCATCGCCGTATCGATCGAGTCGACGGTGCCGACACCCTCGTAGAGGGCATAGACCGCCTCGTTGATCATCGGAAGCAGGACGCGATTGACGATGAAGGCCGGGAAATCCTCGGCGTTGGCCGGCACCTTGCCGAGCCTGAGGGTCAGGGCGCGGATCGCATCGAAGGTCTCGCCATCGGTGGCAAGGCCGCGGATCAGCTCCACCAGGTTCATCAGCGGCACCGGGTTCATGAAGTGCATGCCCATGAACTTTTCCGGCCTGTCGGTGGCCGCCGCAAGACGTGTGATGGGGATCGACGAGGTGTTGGTGCAGATGACGGCATCCGCCTTCAGGGTCGCCGTCAGCTCGGCAAGAATGGTCTTCTTGACCTGCTCGTTCTCGGAGGCGGCCTCGATGACGCAGTCGCAGTCGGCCAGTCCGGCATAGGTGTCGACCACGGCAATGCGCCCGAGTGCGGCCTCCATCTCGTCTGCGGTGATGATCTCGCGCCGCCGCTGACGCTCCATGTTGGCGCGCACCACCTCGACGCCGGCTTCCGCGAGGGCCCGCGACGTGTCGACAATCAGGATGTCATATCCTGCCAGAGCGCAGACGTGGGCAATTCCCGACCCCATCTGGCCGGCACCGATCACGCCAATGCTCCTGATCTCCATCGCCACGAACGTGCCCTCCCGGTTACCGTGGCCCGACGTCCCTCTTTTCCAGCTCGGCCTTCAGTTCGGGAACGGCATCGAAGAGGTCCGCCACCAGACCGAAGTCGGCCACCTGGAAGATGGGCGCCTCCTCGTCCTTGTTGATGCAGGCAATGACCTTGCTGTCCTTCATCCCGGCCAGATGCTGGATGGCGCCGGAAATGCCGACCGCCAGATAGAGTTCCGGCGCCACCACCTTGCCGGTCTGTCCGACCTGGTAGTCGTTGGGCACATACCCGGCATCAACAGCGGCACGGCTGGCGCCGACGGCCGCCCCGAGAATGTCCGCCACCTCTTCGAGCATGGCGAAGTTGTCGCCCGACTTCATGCCGCGGCCGCCGGAAATGACGACGCGGGCCGTGGTGAGTTCCGGGCGCTCGTTGCCCGAAAGCGCCGCCCCCTCGAAGCTGGAGAGGCCGGCATCGGCCGCGCCCTCGACCGTCTCGACGGGAACCGCTGTGTCGCTCTCTTCAGCGGCATCGAAGGCCGTCGTGCGAACCGTGACAAACACGATGTCGTCTGTGGACTGGACCGTGGCCATGGCGTTGCCCGCATAGATCGGGCGCACGAAGATATCCGGGGCAACCACTTCGGTGATGTCCGAGACCTGCTGCTTGTCGAGCAACGCGGCAGCCCGCGGCATGATATTCTTGCCCGTGGTGGTCGCCGGCGCCACGACATGGCTGTAGTCCGGCGCCAGACGCGCGATGAGCGGCGCAACGTTCTCGGCGAGTTGCGCCTCGAGAGGGGGTTCGTCGGCAAGGAGGACCCGGGCCACACCCGCCGTCCGGGACGCGGCCTCTGCCACGGCTTCACAGCCGCTGCCTGCCACCAGGAGGACGATGTCGTCGCCCATGGCGCAAGCCGCCGTCACCGCACTTGCGGTGGCTGCCGCAAGTTCCTGATTGTCGTGCTCCGCGTAGACCAGTATCGCCATGTCAGATCGCTCCGGCGTCGTTCTGCAACTTGTCCACCAGTTCGCCAACCGAACCGACCTTGATGCCGCTCTTGCGCCGCGGCGGTTCCTCGACGCTGACCACCTTCAGTCGGGGTGTGACGTCGACGCCAAGTTCGTCGGGTGTGCGTTTGGCGATTTCCTTCTTGCGCGCCTTCATGATGTTGGGAAGCGATGCATAGCGCGGATCGTTGAGGCGCAGATCCACGGTGATGATCGCCGGCAGCGTCAGGGTCACCGACTCGAGGCCGCCGTCGACCTCGCGCACGACCTTGAGCGCACCGTCCGCCGCCTCGACCTTCGAGACGAACGTACCCTGGGCCCAGCCCAGCAACCCGGCGAGCATCTGTCCGGTCTGGTTGGCATCGTCATCGATCGCCTGCTTGCCGAGGATGACGATGTCGGGATCTTCCTCGGCGACGATGCGGGCGATCATCCTGGCCACGGCCAGGGGCTCGAGGTCGCCATCATGCACTACATGAATGGCCCGGTCGGCGCCCATGGCAAGAGCCGTGCGCAGGGTTTCCTGGCTCTGGGTCGGCCCCAGGGAAAGGGCAATGACCTCGGAGGCAGTTCCCGCCTCCTTCATGCGGATCGCCTCCTCGACAGCAATCTCGTCGAAGGGATTCATCGACATCTTGACATTGGCAAGGTCGACGCCCGAACGGTCCGCCTTGACGCGCACCTTGACGTTGTAATCAATGACCCGCTTGACCGGAACGAGCACTTTCATGGCGTGCCTCTCCAGGCGTTCGTTGTGACAGAAATTCTCGGGATCCGCGGCACCATTTCGCAGGCGCACACTATGACCGCTCGATTGCCGGAGTCAACGGACCGGCTCATGCCTGACGGGTGGCGCCGGGCACCCACAGGTGATCGGCGCGACCGTCGTCGTTGAGATGGCGCGCCATCACGAAGAGGTGATCGGAGAGCCGGTTGATGTACTCCAGAGCTGCCGGATTGACGGTCTCGTCGACCATCGTTGCGGCAATCAGTCGTTCCGCCCGGCGCACCACGGTGCGCGCCAGGTGAAGCCACGCGGAAACAGCCGATCCCCCCGGCAGAATGAACGACGTCAGGGCCTCGAGGCGTGCGTTCATGGCGTCGATTTCACTCTCCAGGCGCGCCACCTGCTCCGGCGTGACGCGCAACGCCCCGGCACCGCGACGCCCTTCAGGGGGAACCGCAAGATCGGCGCCAAGATCGAAGAGATCGTTCTGGATCCGCGCCAGCATGGCATCGCAGTCCCCGTCGGCATGAACCCTGGCAAGACCGATCACGGAATTCGCCTCGTCCACGGTGCCGAATGCCTCGATCCTGAGAGCGTGCTTGGCCACCCGGCTGCCATCGCCGAGAGACGTCTCGCCCCTGTCGCCGCCACGGGTATAGATCCTGTCCAGCCTGACGATGGTCCTACCCTCCCTGCATGACGAAGAACATGACGGCGAGAAGAATGAGCGCCGCCAGCTGGAACCCGACGCGAAAGCGCATCATGCGGTTGCCGTGACGCCTGTTGAACTCACCGCCGCGGGCAAATCCGCCGATGCCGATGAAGAGGACGATGAGCGTCAGCACGACAAAGCCCGCAACTACGTAGCCCAGCCAGCTCATGGTGTGAGGAGTCCCGGCATGGCTCAGTTTGCCACGGCGAGCAGGCGCCTGGCGATCACCTGTGCCTGGATTTCCGCCGCACCCTCGAAGATGTTGAGGATACGCGCATCGCACAGCAGCCGGCTAGCCTCATACTCGAGGGCGTAGCCGTTACCGCCATGGATCTGCAGGGTGTTGTCGGCGGCCGACCAGGCCACCCGGGCGCCCAGCAGCTTGGCCATGCCCGCCTCGAGATCGCAGCGCCGGCCGGAGTCCTTGCGCCGCGCCGCATACCAGCACATCTGGCGTGACATCATTGTCTCGACGGCCATCCATGCGAGCTTGTTGGCAACGCGCGGGAACCCGGCGATGGCGCGGCCGAACTGGTGGCGATCCAGGGCATAGGCGAGGCCCGCTTCAAGAGCGGCCTGGGCCACCCCGGTGGAACGGGCCGCGGTCTGGATGCGCGCCGATTCGAAGGTCGCCATGAGCTGCTTGAACCCCCTGCCCTCTTCGCCGCCAAGCAGGTTCCCGGCCGGAACCTCGAAGCGGTCGAAGCCGATCTCGTACTCCTTCATGCCACGGTAGCCGAGAACGCCGATCTCGCCACCCGACATGCCGGGGGCGGGGAAGGGATCCTCGTCGGTGCCGCGGGGCTTTTCAGCCAGAAGCATGCTCAGGCCCCGGTAACCCGGTTCATCACCGTCGGTGCGCGCGAGGAGGGTCATGAGATCGGCACGGGCAGCATGGGTGATCCAGGTCTTGTTGCCGGTGACATGGTAGCGGTCGCCGTCGCGCACCGCGCGGGTCGCGAGGCTGCCGAGATCCGAGCCTGTGCCGGGTTCCGTGAACACCGCGGTCGGAATGATGTCCCCGGAGACGATCCCCGGGAGCCATCGCCGCTGCTGTTCGGGCGTGCCGCTGGTGATGATGAGTTCGGCAGCAATCTCGGTGCGCGTGCCAAGTGAGCCGACGCCGATGTACCCGCGCGAGAGCTCTTCGGTGACCACGCACATCGCCACCTTGGAGAGACCCAGACCGCCATGCTCCGCAGGCACAGACAGTCCGAAGACGCCAAGATCGGCGAGTTCCCGGAGAATCTCGAGTGGAATCAGTTCATCACCGAGATGCCAGGCATGGGCCTTCGGCCTGATGCGCTCGTCGGCATAGCGACGGAACTGGTCGCGGACCATGACAAGGTCATCCTCGAGTCCGGTGTCGGCGACGCGCCCCTCGCCGAGCAGGAGGGCCAGCCGGGAGAGACTCTCCTTCGTCGATCCGCGATGGATCAGGTCCGCCACGTCGTCGGTCCACAGGGCATGGAGATCGTCACCGCCGACCGAAAGGTCACGCAGGCGCACGATTTCTCCCTGGCTCATGGCAATGCCCCCGGTCAGCTGGGCCAGGGATTCCTGGAAGGCGCAGTCGAGGACAAGCTGTTCCGTTTCACCGAACCGCCCCTCCGGCTCCAGGAATTCGGCCCAACGGAGCATCTGGCGCAGGCTCTCGACGCAGGTTGCCACCCAGGCAAGGCCGTGGACCGCGTGCTGACATGAATCGAGACGCCCGGGATCGATGGAGCCGGCGCCGTCGACCACCATGCCCCTGACCCCCTCGCGGGCCGCACCGAGAATCCGGTCGGCGGCGTCCTGGGCGCCGCGGCAGCGTGCGAGAAGGGTGCTGGTCTCCATCCGCATCTTCAGCCTTCGAGAACGTCCTCGAGGGTACGCAGGCCCGGGCGCGGGGACTGTACGAGAACCGCCATGTTGCCCGGCTTGTGCTGGTTGGCCCGCATCTTCATGTGGGCGCGGGGAATGTCATCCCATGAGAAGACTTCCGACATGCAGGGATCGAGACGACGTTCCATCATCAGCCGGTTGGCCTGTGCCGCCTGCATGAGATTGGCGAAATGGCTGCCCTGGATGCGCTTCTGGCGCATCCACACAAAGCGCGCATCGAAGGTGATGTTGTAGCCCGTGGTCCCGGCACAGAACACCACCATGCCACCGCGCTTGACGACAAAGCACGAGACCGGGAACGTCGCTTCGCCGGGGTGCTCGAAGACAAAATCGACATCGTTGCCCTTGCCGGTGAAGGACCAGATGGCCTTGCCGAACTCCCGGCACTTCTTCATGTAGGCGCCATAGCCAGCGGTATCCGAGACCTCCGGCAGGCGCCCCCAGCAATCGAAGTCCTTGCGGTTGATGACGCCGCGGGCGCCCAACGACAGCACGAAGTCGGCCTTCTCCCCGTCACTGATGACGCCGATGGCATTGGCGCCGGCGGTGGCGATCAGCTGCACCGCCATGGACCCCAGGCCTCCCGAAGCGCCCCACACCAGCACGTTGTGACCAGGTCTGAGGATATGCGGCCGGTGACCGAAGAGCATGCGGTAGGCCGTGGCCAGGGTCAGGGTGTAGCAGGCCGACTCCTCCCAGGTGAGGTGGCGCGGCCGGGCCATGAGCTGCTGGGCCTGGACACGGGTGAACTGGGCGAAGCTGCCATCACCGGTCTCGTAGCCCCAGATGCGCTGGCTGGTGGAGTACATCGGATCGCCGCCGTTGCACTCCTCGTCGTCACCATCGTCCTGGTTGCAGTGGATGACGACCTCGTCACCGACCTTCCAGCGCTTCACCCTGGAGCCGACGGCCCAGACGATTCCCGAGGCATCGGATCCAGCGATATGGACATCGCTCTTGTGAACATCGAAGGGACTGATGGGAATGCCGAGAGAGGCCCACACACCGTTGTAGTTGACGCCTGCCGCCATGACGAGAACCAGGACCTCGTTGCTGTCGATCTCGTGCGTCGGCAGCACCTCCACCTGCATCGCCGTCGAGGGTTCGCCGTGACGTTCACGACGGATGGCCCACGCGTACATGTTGGCCGGCACATGTCCCAGGGGCGGCATCTCGCCGAGTTCGTAGAGATCCTTGATCGGCGCCTCGTACTCTCCGGAAGGCGCATCGGCTGCCATGACCATCACATGCTCCTGTCGGTTTCGACACAGTCAATTTCATGTTGCGTTGCAACATGTCAACGGGGAACCGGCTGCAATCCCATTGTTTTTGGCCAGTCGGATGATTGCAACGATTATTGCATCGCAGCATGATTGGCTGGTGATCGTGCGTGGATGGATGTCATGACAGGCTCGTCTCCCCCCAGTCCCGGCCGCAACAGGGATCGTCCGTGGCTCATGCGGACCTATTCCGGCCACAGTACGGCGCGGGACTCCAACCGGCTCTACCGCACGAACCTGGATCGCGGACAGACGGGACTGTCGGTGGCCTTTGACCTGCCGACCCAGACGGGCCACGACGCCGACGAGGCCATCGCCCGCGGCGAAGTCGGACGGGTGGGCGTACCGGTGTCCCATCTCGGCGACATGGAGGCGCTGTTCGACGGCATCCCTCTCGAGCGCATGAACACGTCGATGACGATCAACGCCACCGCGCCGTGGCTCTTCGCCCTCTACATCGCGCTTGCCGACAGGCGCGGTGTGGCCCGAGAGGCGCTCCAGGGGACCATCCAGAACGATATCGTCAAGGAGTACCTGTCGCGCGGCACCTACATTTTCCCGCCCGGCCCCTCTCTCAGACTGACGACCGACACGATCCTCTTCTCGGTCCGTGAAACACCCGCCTGGAATCCCGTCAACGTCTGTCCCTATCACCTGCAGGAAGCCGGTGCGACACCGGTCCAGGAGATCGCTTTCTCGCTGGCCAATGCCATCACCATCCTCGACGAGATCAGGGAATCGGGCGAGGTGACGGACGAGGACTTTGCCCGGGTCGTGGGGCGCATCAGCTTTTTCGTCAACGCCGGCATCCGGTTCATCACGGAAATGTGCAAGATGCGGGCCTTCACCGAGCTGTGGGACGACATCACGCTGCGGCGTTACGGCATTGCGGATGCGCGGTTCCGCCGCTTCCGCTACGGCGTCCAGGTCAACTCCCTGGGACTGACCGAACAGCAACCGGAGAACAATGTCTACCGCATACTCCTCGAGATGCTGGCGGTGACCCTGTCGAGGAACGCCCGGGCCCGCGCCGTCCAGTTGCCGGCATGGAACGAGGCCCTCGGTCTGCCACGGCCATGGGACCAGCAGTGGAGCCTGCGCCTGCAGCAGATCGTCGCCATGGAGACCGACCTCCTGGAGTTCGACGATATCTTCGACGGCAACGCCGCCATCGAATCGAAGGTCGAGGACCTGAAGCAGGCCGCCCTCAGGGAACTCGATGTCATCACCCGGGCCGGTGGCGCCCTCGCCGCGGTCGAATCGGGCTACATGAAACAGCGCCTGGTCGAATCGAACGCAAGGAGGCTCGCCGCCATCGAATCGGGCGAAACACCGGTCGTCGGCGTCAATGTGTTCACCGATTCGGCGCCCTCGCCGCTCACCGGCGACGGATTCATGACCGTTTCGCACGACGCCGAGGAGTCGCAGATCGCCAGCCTGGCGGCGTGGCGCGCCAGCCGTGACGACCAGGCTGCAGGCGCAGCCCTCGATGACCTGAAGTCGGCCGCCCGCGAGGGGTGCAACATCATGGAACCCTCCATCGCCTGTGCCGGGGCGGGAGTGACCACCGGAGAGTGGGGCGCGGCCCTGCGCGAGGTCTTTGGCGGCTACCGGGCGCCCACCGGACTGTCGGCAGCGCCGGCGGTGTCCAGCGGTGACCTCGCCACGGCCCGCCACCACGTGGAACGTGCATCGCGGGCTCTGGGGCGCAGGCTGAAACTCCTTGTCGGCAAGCCGGGGCTCGACGGTCACTCGAATGGCGCCGAGCAGATTGCCCTGCGCGCCCGCGACTGCGGCATCGAGGTCGTCTACCAGGGAATCAGGCTGTCGCCCGAGCAGATTGCCTCATCCGCTCTCGAGGAGAGCGTGCACGTGGTCGGACTCTCCATTCTCTCGGGCGCCCACATCCGCCTCGTGACGGAGATCCGGCGTCTCATGGACGAGGAGGGCTGCGACGCCGTTCCCATCGTCGTCGGCGGCATCATTCCCGATGCCGACATCCCGCTTCTCAGGGATGCCGGCGTGGCCAGAACCTACTCACCGCGGGACTACGACATCACGGCCATCATCCGCGACATCGCCGACATCGCCGCCGGAACAGCAGGAGACCCGCCTTTCCCGTGAAGACGGTGTGTCACCGGAAGTCACGTGATTTCGGAATGGTGCTCAGGTTGCGCGGATGGCGCGACGGGAAGGCGACGGGGCCGGGCGGCGGCGCGGCCCCTTCTTGCGGCGTCAGCAGGTCGAGCCAGCCGGTCAAATCCTCCAGCCGGTCGGCGACGAGGTGGACGATGTCGTCGGTGCGCTGGATACGCCCCCGGACCAGGATGAGGCGCGCGCCCAGCACCGCCCTGCGGAAACTCTCCAGCACCCTGGGCCAGACCACGATGTTCACAACACCGGTTTCATCTTCCAGTGTCATGAAAACGACGCCGCTGGCGCTGCCCGGGCGCTGACGGACCAGGACGAGGCCGGCCGTGGATACGCGCCCGCCGTCCCGGGCGCCGGCCACCGCCTCGGCCGCAAACACGCCTTTCTTCGCCAGACGCCCGCGCAGGAAGGCGACAGGATGCGCCCGGAGCGAAAGCCTGAGCGTGCGGTAGTCCTCGACGACCTGTTCGCCGGGCGCCATGACAGGTAGCGCGGCCGGCGGCTCTGCACCTTCGGCCGGCTTGTCTGCGGCCTCAAACAGCGGCAGCGGCGGTTCTTTCGGCAAGGCGCGGGCCTGCCAGAGAGCCTGGCGCCGGCCGAGCCCCATGGAGCCGAAGGCATCAGCGGCAGCCAGCGTCCCGATGGCAGCCGCACCAATCCCGGTCTTGCGCTGCACCGTGGCGATATCCCCCCAGGGCCTGTCACCGCGTGCGTCCAGAATGCGGTTCGCATCCTCCTCGCGGAAGCCGGTGATCTGGCGGAAGCCAAGCCTGAGCGCCCGGCGTCCATCTGCCATGCGCTCCAGACTGTTGTCCCATCTGCTCGCATGGACATCGACCGGGAGCACCACGACCCCGTGTTCGCGGGCGTCGCGCACAATCTGGGCAGGAGCGTAGAAGCCCATCGGCTGGGAATTGAGCAACGCACAGGCGAAGACCTCCGGATGGTGGCACTTGAGCCAGGAGGAGACCCAGGCCAGCAGCGCAAAGCTCGCGGCATGGGACTCGGGAAAGCCGTAATCCCCGAAGCCCTCGATCTGGCGAAAGCAGCGCGCCGCGAGTTCAGGGTCGTAGCCGCGTGCGGTCATCCGGTCCACCATCCGGTCCCGCAGACGACCGAGTGTGCCGCGCTTGCGGAAGGTCGCCATGGCATGACGCAGCATATTGGCCTCATCCGGCGTGAACCGGGCGGCCTCCATGGCGATGCGCATCGCCTGTTCCTGGAAGAGCGGCACGCCAAGTGTCTTCTCCAGCACCTTGCGCAACTCGTCCGGCGGTCCGTACTCGGGCGCGGGCGCCGGATAGACCACGTTCTCCAGTCCGTCCCGCCGGCGCAGATAGGGATGCACCATGTCACCCTGGATCGGGCCCGGCCGCACGATTGCCACCTCGATCACCAGATCGTAGAAGCAGCGCGGCTTCAGCCGCGGCAGCATGTTCATCTGCGCCCGACTCTCAACCTGGAAGACGCCGATCGTGTCGGCCCGGCAGAGCATGTCATAGACGTGCCCGTCCTCCATCGGCACGGTGGCGAGCGTGAGATCCAGGCCCTTGAGCGTGGCCAGAAGTTCAAAGGCCTTGCGGATGCAGGTCAGCATGCCGAGGCCGAGCACATCGACCTTCATCAGGCCAAGCGCCTCAAGGTCGTCCTTGTCCCACTCGATGAAGGTGCGGTCCTTCATTCCCGCATTGCCGATGGGCACGATCCCGTCGAGTCGGCCGCGCGTCAGCACGAAGCCGCCGACATGCTGCGAGAGATGGCGGGGGAAGCCCTGCAGTTCCGTCGCGAGTGCGACGGTGCGGCGCAACAGCGGATCGGCAGGATCCAGCCCGGCCTCGCGGAGGCGCTGCCCGGGCACGCCCTTGCGGTGCATGTCACGGACGGCGGCAGCCAGTGCCGCGGCGGTATCTTCGGAGAGTCCCATCGCCTTGCCCACATCACGCACGGCGCTGCGGGCGCGGTAGGAAATGACAGTGGCGGCGATCCCGGCGCGTTCGCGGCCATAGCGTCCGTAGATGTACTGGATCACCTCCTCGCGCCGTTCATGCTCGAAATCGACATCGATGTCGGGCGGTTCGCGGCGCTCGCGGGAGACGAAACGCTCGAACAGCAGGTCGATCCGCACCGGATCGACGGCGGTGATGCCGAGACAGTAGCAGACGGCCGAGTTGGCCGCCGAGCCCCGTCCCTGGCAGAGGATGTCCTTCTCTCTGGCAAAACACACGATGTCGTGGACGGTGAGAAAGTAGGGCGCATAGTCCAGTTCGTCGATCAGGGCGAGCTCGTGGCTGAGCGCGTCGGAGACCTTCTCCGGAATGCCGTCCGGATAACGCCAGGCCGCGCCCTTGTGGACGAGCGCGACCAGATGACGCTGCGGTGACAAGCCGGGCGGCACCGGCTCATCGGGATATTCATAGGCGATCTCGTCAAGGCTGAAGCTGCAAAGGGAGACGGCTTCGAGGCTCCGTGCCACCGCCTCCTCATGACCGCGAAAGAGGCGAGCGATCTCGGTTCCGTCCTTGAGATGGCGCTCGGCATTGGCGGCAAGGCGCCAGCCCGCCTGCGCTACGGTGACGTGCTCGCGGATGGCTGTCAGCACGTCCTGCAGGGGCCGTCGCCCAGGCCGGTGGTAGTGGACGTCGTTGGTCGCCAGCAGGGGCGTGCCGGTGCGCTCCGCAAGCGCCGCCAGGCGATGGAGGCGGGCGCGGTCGGTACCTCGATGGAGCATGTGTGCGGCGAGATAGAGCGGCCCGTCGTGGGCGTGACGGAGTCCGGCGAGTCCCGCTTCGAAACCCCTGCCAACATCGTCTTCCGGGGGCAGCGCGATCAGCAGCTGCCCCTCCCCATGAGCCAGAAGATCCTCCCGGTACAGCAGGCATGTGCCCTTGCGCGCACGCCGCTGACCGAGGGTGAGCAGCCGGCACAAGCGGCCCCAGGCGGCGCGGTCACGGGGATAGCAGAGCAGCGAGGCACCGTCGGCAAGGTCGAGCCGCGCGCCGTTCAGGAGACGGATGCCGGCCCGCTTCGCCGCCACATGGGCGCGCACGGCACCGGCAAGCGTGTTGCGATCGGCAATGCCGATCGCCGCGAGTCCGAGACGCGCGGCCTCTTCGACCAGTTCCTCAGCATGGGAGGCGCCGCGCAGGAAGCTGAAATTGCTGCACACCTGCAATTCTGCATAAACGGCGGCGCTCATCCGTAAAGCCCGTGGATGTACCAGCGGGGCGTCCCCTTGCCACCGGTGTCCCGGTAGAGTCCGGCCCGGAAGAGCCAGTAGCGGCGGCCGTCCTGATCCTCGACACGGTAATAGTCGCGCGGCCTTTCCTGCGGGCCGCCGGCCCACCATTCCGGCTCAATGCGCTCAGGCCCCTCGGCGCGGACGATGCGGCGGCGGAGCCGGCGCCAGGTGAAGAGCGCCGGTGGCCCGTCCGGCACTTGCGCCACGGCGTCCACCGGCTCGGGCCGGTCGAACAGGCGCAGGGGTCGTTGCGGCACCCCCGGCTGCGCGGGCCGCATCACGCCCTCCCGACCGGGGTCCATCCGCCGCTCGGCGCACTCCGGCAGGTGGCTTGCGAGCGGTTCGAGGCGAAAGACCGATCCTCTCCCGAGACGGGCCTGCAGGCGATCGATCAGATGGGCCAGCGCGCCACTGCCTCCCCTTTCCTCCAGTTCGTCAGCTGTCAGCCGGTACTGCTCCGGCGCAAGCGGTTCGGTGCGGACCACGTGGAGCACCGCGACGTCAATCCCGAAGCCGGGGTCCACGGTCCCGATTTTCCCGGCGAAGAGGCCTCCAAGATGTGCGCCATCGCGGGTGACGCGCACGGTAGAGACACGGTGTCGCACCGTGCCGCCATCCACCCGGAAGAGCAGGAGTACAAGATCCCGCACACCCAGTCCCTTCTGCTCCAGCGAAGCACAAAGGTCGCCCAGCAGACGGGCCAGCACCGCCTCCAGCGCCGCTGGATCGGTCAGCGGTTCCGGAAAGGCAAGGCGCGCAAGGCAGACAGGTGGCGGCGGCAGGGGCGCCACAGGATCGCTACGACGCCCGAGTGCGCAGTCGAGACGGTGCAGCACGGCGCCGCTGTGCCGGGCGAAGCGGCGGGCGAGCGCCACGCGCGGCAAGGTTTCCACTGCACCGACGCTCGCAAGACCGAGACGGCGCAACATGCGGGTGTCTTCGGATGCAAGCCTGAGCGCCTCGACCGGCAATGGCGCCAGCGCGGCCGCGGCGCGGCCGGGTTCGGCGAGGCGCCGCCCCTCGTCGCCGAAACGGGCGAGCGCCCAGGCGGCAGCGGGAGTGTCGGCAAGGCCGGCCCGCGTCTCGAAACCAAGCCCCGCAAGGCGTGTCTCCACCTCCATCGTCATCGCCGCTTCGCCGCCGAAGAGATGGGCACAGCCCGTGATGTCGAGCAGCAGGCCATCCACACCGTCGACCGCGCTTGAAGGCGTGAAGCGGCGGCACCACAGTGCGAGGCGTTCGAGACCACACCGGTCTTCTTCAGGGCTGGATCCGGCGGTGGTGAGGCGGGGCAGGAGGGCGCGGGCGTCCGCAAGCCGCATGCCGGGCACGAGCCCTCCTGCTTCGGCCTGCCGGTTGACTGCCGCCAGCACCGCACCGTGCCGGCCCGGCGCGGTGAGCGCGAACGGCACCGGCTCAGCCGACGGCCCGTTCGGGGACAGGGTGGCGAGCCGCCGGGCGCGGCGCAGCCTGTCGATCGGCCAGCGCGGCAGCCATACCGAAATGACCCGTCTCATGGTTCCACTCCACAATGCACGTCACGGGCCGCCCTCCCCGGCAGCGCGCCAGCTCCAGGCGCCAGCGAGACAGGCCGGGAGCGGCCTCATCGAACGGCGAGGCAGAACCCGGGCACGCCGCAACGCGCCAGCGCGAGAAGGCGGCGCTTGCCGGGGCAAGCCCGTCGCCGCGTAGCAGCAGCAAGGGCGTGGCGCCCTCGCGCGCGGCCAGCGCCAGACGACGACTGGCGACGAAGGCAAGCTGTTCCGTCTCGCCCAGGACCACCGCAGCCGCACCACTGCGCAAACTCTCCTCCATTGCCCACAGAAGATCCCGTTCATGCCGGGTCTCGACGATCACCAGGTCCGCCGGGTCGGCGCCGAGATCCCGCCAGCCCGGTCCATAGAGCCGACCCAGGCGGGCGACGCTTGCAGAACCCTGACAGACCGCCACCGGACCGTGCCGGCCAAATCGGACCAGCAGGGCGACAAGAAAGGCCAGTGCCGCCGGCCGGTCGACCGGGGATGCGCCGGCCGCCTCGTGCACCCCGCCCGGGATCAGTCCGGATGCCGCCGACGGCAGCGCCCCGTCCAGCGCCTCGATCCCGGTTCGCCAGGGTCGCGCCAGGTCAACGGGATTCGCCGGTCCAGGCGAGCGCCGCTCAATCGCCGCTATGTGTCGACGCAGCACCTCAAGGCCAGGCGCGCCGGAGCGGGCCGGACAGGTGTCTGCTCTTCCAGGAAACAGGGAGCCATCAGAAGTCATACGTGTTCTTTATTTGTTCTTTACCGGGCTGTCAAGAGCCGCAAGGGCAACGCCCGGGAGGGCGAGAGACGCCGGCAGGCAGCCCGATCCACGGGCAGCGTCAGGTACCCCGCCGATCCGGTTTGCTCTTGTCCTGCGGTGTCGTCAGCACTACATGGGTCACTCTCGCGAGGAGGCGCGCATGCCGGACTTCGAAACCGCTTCGGCAAGACAGACCAGGACAACCCGGATACGCCATGATGATCGACTGGCAAGCCTGATCGAGCGTGCCGCGCTCGCGCTGGCTGTAAGCAAGTCCGTCTTCCTGCGTACCGCAATCGAGCGCGAGGCCACGCGTGTGCTCGACCTGCAGTTCCGGCACACACTGACGTCCGAAGACGCCGGGATATACGCCGCGGCCCTCGACGCCCCACCCGGCCCAACCCCGCGCGCGCTCGAAGCTGCCCGAAACTACAGCGCGCGCGTGGTTCATGCCGACTGAATGTCCACGCCTTCAGGATAGAGCACTTCAACCCGACCCGGCACGACCACGCCTGCTGTCCGGCGTTCAAGCGTCCTTGCCGGCAATGTCACCGAGGCCGACACACTGGGCGCGATACTGAACTCCCTCGGCGCGCCTGCCGGCGGTGTGGTCATCATGGACCGCGGCATGGCCACCCGGGCCAATCTCGCCTAGCTGCGGGGCCCACGGCTACCGCTATCGTCCAGATCGTCAATGATCTGCGGGCTTTCCTGCTGCCCGTGCTGACCCACACCGAGGTTGCGTCATGGCCTCCGGGAAGTTGCCCCGTGACTTCGCAGCCCCCAGGCAAACGACCGGAACCGGGGTTGATACCCGCGAAGTTCCCATCATCAGCCACGCCACCGCGGAGGAAAATGCGTTCACGCGAACCACCGCCAACACGAGCCACTTTCAGGCTCTTGCCACGGGACCAGAACATCACGGCAAAGGGCTGCCGGATGAACGCTGACCTTTGAACCTTCCCGCGACGACAGCGCTTCCCGGAAGGAATGTGACGTGCTGGTCGTGGAAGTGGTCGTTTGCCGGAGTTTCCGTAGTAATGCAGGCGTCCGATGACACCCATATCAGCTATCACTGAAAGAGAGGCCTCCGCCGATTACGGTGAACTTTCCCACTCTGCATGTGCAGCAAGGTGCACCGCATGCTCCTTCTGCTGCTCCCGACGATCATCGGCCGCGGTCAGATAGAGACAAATGTCCGCGTGGTATGGATTCTCCTCCAGCGGGCTCTCCATCACCTGGCGTCCATTCAATTCCGCGCACGTGACCGTCACAATGGCCCACCCATGAAAGCTCTTCGGTCCATCGCTTCTCTCAACACCCCTGCGGATTGCTATCTCAGCCATAACTATTCGATCATCGTGGTCAAGACGATCAACGGAAATCCGGTCTTCTCCATGACCGACGAGAAACACCTCAGGAATCGGGACCGGACGTTGCGCCTTCCGGGCTGCTTTCCTGGAGTACACGCTACGGCCAAGATGCTCCTCACCGGAGAGTACCGGAAGTTGTCTCATCGGGACTGGAGAACCTGCTGATCTTCCAGTTCCTGCAGGCGGCGAGAAAGAAATGTCCGCGGCACTCCTGAGTCCCCGTCAAAGCGCTTGCGCTGACTTCGTCCATCCACCGACCAATAGGTACCTGCCCCACCATCGTTGTTCAGGAGAACGAGAAAGGCCGCCGCCGCACACCTTGACTTGAAGTAGATCGCGATTTCTCCATCATGGATGGATAGATGGCAGGCTCAACAGGATGCCTCGCCACATTCATCAGGACATTGATTGCATTTTCTTTCGCGAGATCATTGATGGCAGGATAGCCTTCTTCCCGGGCTTCCCGATCAATTGCCCGTACCTGTCGAATGGCATTTCCGATCCAACCTGCTACCGCAAAGCAACTCCCGAGCCTGGTTGCTGCGGGATGCTGCCCGTCCCTCCGGTCCTCATCACTCCTTTGTTCCTGGTATCTTCCCTGATAGCGGACGAACGGACTCGCAGCCCGCCATGCCTGGAGTCCCAGACCGCGTGTCGCAGCCCGATCTACTCCTTGCCTATTCGCCATGGCGTTCAACTGCGCCCTCCCTCTGCCACACGACTCCCGATGTGCGATCCGCCCGCCCGATGGCATCTTCGACCCAGTTCTGCTCCTCATCAAATCCCGTCAATTCCAGCAGCTCCACATATATGCTGTCTGAAATGAACAGTCCGTTCTGTAGAACGACCGATTGTTCCATCGTGCGTTGCATAACTCTTTGTCCATCCCCCGATCTCAGACAAAACCCGACGACGGGGCGATATTGCAGCATCGACCCATCTGATTCTTCGACGGAAAACACCCCGCTTTCATGGAGTGAGAGATACGCATCGCAGCGCCCGGACAGGACGCTTGCGTGAAGACGCCTGAGTACCGAGTAGTTGTGTCGCTCGTAACCTCCGAGCACGGGCAAAAGACGCTCTACCGTTGTCCGCAATACTTCGAGAACAATGCTGTAGGCATCCGCGACATTCTCGAATGACAGGTTGAGGCAATCCGGCTTGAGGGTGATGATGTTCGACTGATCACCAAGCAATCGATACCTGCACCATGCCTCGCCATGGTCATCGGGTGAAGCCGAAGAAAAATCCCCTGGCCGGGGATTGAGCCACTGAAGGTGTTCGCCAGCACCCGCGCAGAACGCCCTCCTTGCAGCGTCCCAGTCGAACAGAAACGGATTCAAGTTGAAGGTTACGGACAGGCTCACCTGGTCAGTTCGCACCTGCAATGCGTTCATCAGCAAGACCACTCTGCCATCGATCTGTCCATTCCTTCTTCAAGCCTCCCGTTCCGGCATGAACGCAAGCGCAAGGCAGAATCACCCACAACGGGAGACATGGCAAGGGAACGCGCCTGCTCCGGTACGGATCCCGGAATCATGGCCGTTCGAGGGATGGGGATGCGGCGACGAGACGCATGCCCTCCAGCATGACACAGCCGGCGAGGTAGGCGGTCATGCCGCCGATGTCGTGGGGTGGCGAGACCGTGTTGACATCGACGGCGACGATGTCGAGACCGGCCAGTGAACGCAGGAAACCAAGTCCCTCTGCGGCGCTGAGGCCTTCCCAGGTCGGTGTGGCGACGCCGGGAGCGCAGGACGGATCGAAGACATCCATGTCCCAGCACAGGTAGACCTTGCGGCCGGCAAGGTGCTCCTGCAGCAGGGAAGCGGTGGCGGCGAGGCCCTTTCGCCGCATCTCGACATCGGGAATGAGGTGGTAGCCGATGCCTTTCGTGTGCTCGAACACGCCTCCCATGAAAACCGGGCCGCGAGCGCCGACGTGGAATGTGGACGCGGTGTCGATCAGGCCTTCCTCGGCGGCAATGGTGAACGTGGTGGCAGGCGAGATGCGATCCTGGCCGGTGGCGGGATAGGCATCGGTGTGGGCATCGACATGGATGACGCAGAGGTCGTCATGGACCCGCCGCCAAGCGCGCAACTGTGGCAATGTGACGAGGCCGTCGCCTCCCATCGTCAGGGTTGCCACACCCTCACGGGCAATCCGCCACACCGCTTCCTCCATGACCTCGAAGGAAGGTTCGGGACGGCCCGGCGTCACGAGGGCATCGCCGCAGTCGATGACACCAAGTTCGCTCAGCGGGTTGGTGTCATCAAATGGCGGATGATAGGGACGCACAAGTCCAGACTGCTCGCGAATGGACACCGGTCCCAGACGGGATCCGATGCGTGTCGGATGAATGCCGCAGTCAAAGGGCATGCCGACGATCGCCAGACGGCAGCCGGCAAGGTTCCAGGTGACAGGCGCATCCATGAAACCGGCGGTGGGACGATAGACCCTGGAATCGAAAATCGACATCACCATGACGGATCCTTCTCCTGCGTGTCGCGGCCGATACTCGCTGATCAGTCCCGGTGGCGCCATTTGCATGACCAGCCGGGTCTTGGAAGAGTCTTCCCGACCTGGCGCCGCGATACAATGTTGCGCCGACACGGGGCCGCCCACGCGCCGGGGCCGACGGGTTCCGCGCATGGCAGTATCCATCGTGGAACCCTTCGTGTTCGCCGGCCTCCGGGACAGGGAGGACGCACCTTCGCCGCCGTCATCAGGGGATGCCAATGCTTCGCCATCGGACAATGGATTGCCGGAGGCCGATAATGCCGTTCAACGGACCGGCGGGACGATCATGGCAAGCACGTCTTCGGGTGTCTGGCCCGCTTCGCGCATCGACCGGACCGCGACCGAGCGGTCGCGCTTGGCATGACGCCGGCCGTCCTTTCCAACCAGCAGACGGTGGTGATGATGGAGAGGTTCCTTCCAGCCCATGAGCCGGCGGATCAGGCAATGGACATGGGTGGCGGGAGCAAGGTCGCACCCCCGCGTGACGACCGTCACGCCCTGGACATGGTCGTCATGGGTAACGGCAAGGTGATAGCTGGTGGGAATGTCCTTGCGCGCCAGAACCACATCACCAGCTGCTCCCGGGTCAACCGGGACTGTCCTGCCATCGAACGTGCGCCATGCCAATGGGCCCGTCTCGTCCATGGCCCGGGCGACATCGAGCCGCCAGGCGTGATGGTCGCCGGCCTCCATCCTCGTCCTGACCTCGGCGGCGTCGAGTGTGCGACAGGTTCCGGGATAGACGAGGCCCAGCGGGCCATGGGGCGCTGTTGGCGCCAGTTCGACCTCCCGGCGGATCTGGCGTCGCGTGCAAAAGCACGGGTAGACGAGCCGACGCGCCCGCAGTTCGGCCAGGACCGAGGCATAGGCGCCAAGATGGTCCGACTGGCGCCGGACCTCGCCGTCCCAGTCAATTCCGAGCCAGGCGAGGTCCTCCAGGATGGCCTGTGCAAAGGTGTCGCGACAGCGTTCCCGGTCGATATCCTCGATGCGCAGGAGAAACCGTCCCCCGCTGTGGCGCGCCAGACGCCAGCCCTCGAGAGCCGAGAAAACGTGGCCGATGTGCAGCAACCCGGTGGGAGAGGGCGCGAAACGCGTGACAATGGCGGACATGGTTGGAACCTCTTTTCAACGATACAGCCTGTGCGCCTGCATGGAAGGTCTGGACAACGAGGAGGGACAGGATCGATCCTGCGCGAGATGATCGAGCACCCGGGGAGTCGACCGCCATGCCATTGCCAGGACCGGCCGTGCCGCCCCGGAGGGGGGAAACATGCCAGCTTGTCGTGCTGCTGCATGGCTGGGGCGCGAACGGCAATGACCTGATCGGTCTCGCCGGGCCCTTGCAGACAACTCTTCCCCAGGCCCGGATCGCCAGTCCCGATGCTCCCGATCCTTGTGATCAGAACCCGGCCGGTCGCCAATGGTACTCCCTGATGGAGCGCCGCCCCGAACGCGCACGACAGGGAATCGACCGGGCCAGCGACATGATCAACGCCTGGGTTGATTCCGAACTTGACCGCCTCGATCTCGATGACCGGGCGCTTGCCATTCTGGGATTCAGCCAGGGTTGCATGATGGCGCTCCATGTGGCGCTGCGTCGACGGCGACCGGTCGCTGGCGTGGCGGGCTTTTCCGGCATGCTGATCGAGGAAGAGAGTCTCGGCCGGGAGATCGTCAGCCGACCGCCGGTCTTCCTGTGTCACGGTGATGCCGACGAGGTTGTTCCCTTCGCCATGCTGCACAGCGCCGTCGACACGCTCGGCGGCCACGACGTTCCCGTCCAGTGGCATGTCTGCCGGGGCATCGGCCACGGCATCGATCCCGACTCCCTGGGCTTCGCCGCCATCTTCCTGAAAAACGCCTTCAAGCGAAGCTGACAGGTTCGCCACACGACTCCATTTCGGTTCATCCATGACGAACCGTCGGGCGTTCGGCCCGATCAGAGTGTGCGCATTGGACCTTGATGCAGTCCCTCCAGACGCTCACACTTGCATCATGAAAACCACAATTGATATTCCGGATTCCGAGCTTGAGGATGCAATCCGCTTCACAAACGCGCGGACGAAGCGCGCGGCCGTGGTCAGCGCCATTGCGGACTTCAACCGCCGCATGCGTATGGCCAAACTGGTCGACTATGCAGGAACGTGCGAGAATCTGGTGACCCAGGAGGATCTTCAGGCCCGGCGCCGTCGGCGCTGATCCGTGTTTCTGATCGACACATCCAGCTGGCGCCACAGGCGAAGGACGGACGGAGACCCGGCCGTGCGGGAGCGCGTCAATGATGCACTCACCAACGGTCGCGCCTGCTGGTCAGCTCGAACTGTGGAATGGCGCCCGAGGAGAACAGGAGCGGAAGGCACTCCGGGAGTTTGCAAGGACGCTTCCCAACCTCGACGTGGACAACCGGGTCTGGACCATGGCCTACGACATGGCGCGGCAAGCCGGGGCGCGCGGAGTAACAGTCCCTGCTGCGGACATCCTGATTGCTGCCTGTGCCCGGTTTCACGGGGCCATTCTCGAGACATCGGACAGCGACTTCGCACTCCTGGCAACAACCTGGAGTTGACCGCCCAGGCTGCGTGAAGGGCAGCGCCCGACAATTCGAACTGCGTTGCGCGTCCGTGTACCGCCGAACGAACCGTTCTGCACGGCACGGACTTCACCCGGCCGCCGACAACGAAGACCCGGTATGATCCCATGTCAGCTCGGTCCCGGATTCGCCGGTTACACGATTCCCGCTTTCCTGAGATCCGCAATATCGTCGGGCGACTTGCCGAGCAGCGTTCCGAGAACGGTGTCGGTGTGTTCGCCCAGAAGCGGCGGCGGTCGCTGATAGCCCGGAGGGGAGCCCTCGAGATTGACCGGGCTGCGCACCAGGGGAACCGTGCCGGCGACAGGGTGATTCATCTCGAACTTCATGCCGCGCGCCTGGATGTGCGGGTCCTCGTAGACCTGCCGGAAATTGTTCACCACGCCATAGGGAATCCCCTCTCTCTCCAGGTGCTCGACCCACCAGGAACGGGGGTGGCGCTTCATCAGTTCGATGACCTTTTCCACCAGGAGTTCGCGATGGCGGATGCGTGCCGGATTGGTGGCAAAGCGTTCGTCGTCGGCCAGGTCCGGCGCTTCGGCAAGACCGCACCAGCGGCGGAACTGGGTATCGTTGCCGATGGCAATGATGATGGGATCGTCGGCGGTGTCGAACACTTGGTAGGGAAGCAGGTTCTGGTGGGCGTTGCCGTAGCGCTTCGGCACGATCCCTGTGGTCAGGTAGTTCATGTTCATGTTGGCCATGAGCGCCACGGCGCAGTCGGACAGTGCCATGTCGATGTACTGTCCCTCGCCGGTTGCGTGACGATGATTGAGAGCGGCCAGAATGGCGATGGCACTGTAGAGTCCGGTGGTCAGGTCGGTGATGGCCACCCCCGCCTTTTGTGGTCCTCCACCCGGCAGGTCATCGCGTTCCCCGGTGACCGACATGAAACCGCACAGACCCTGGATGACAAAGTCATATCCGGCCCGTGCCGCATAGGGGCCGGTCTGCCCGAAGCCCGTGATCGAACAGTAGATGAGTCCGGGGTTGAGGGAGCGCAGAGCGGGATAGTCGAGACCATACTTCGCCAGGCCGCCGACCTTGTAGTTCTCGACCAGGACATCGGCCCTTGCGGCCAGTTCCCGGGCGATGGCCTTGCCCCGGGGGGTCGCGATATTGAGCGTCAGTGACTGCTTGCCGCGGTTGGCCGCGAGGTAATAGGCCGCTTCTGACGTGTCCTTGCCGGCGCCATCCTTCAGGTAGGGCGGTCCCCAGGCACGGGTGTCATCACCGGTTCCCGGTCTCTCGACCTTGATCACCGTGGCCCCCAGATCGGCGAGAATCTGGGTGCACCAGGGGCCGGCGAGAATGCGCGAAAGGTCGAGAACCACAATGCCGTCGAGCGCCAGGGCCATCAGCCTTTTCCCTTTTCCTTGCATGATCCGAATTCGGGATCGCGAGACTGATATGACCGATGGATACGGCCGAGTCCATGGCCTGCGGCGGGACATTGCTCCCGAAGGAACGAAATGCCGAGGGTTAACATCTTGCCATCAGTCGCTATGATGCCCTCGAATCATGTCAGTATTTTGGATTTCTCATCTCCGGAAACACTCCCAGTGGTATCGCTCCAGACATGCCCGGCTCTGGTCCTCAATGCGGACTACAAGCCCCTGAGCTACTTCCCGCTTTCGGTCTGGCCGTGGCAGGAGGCGGTCAAGGCGGTGTTTCTCGATCGCGTGGAGACCGTGAGTGCCTACGAGCACACGGTCCGCTCGCCTTCGTTCGAGATGCGGCTTCCCAGCGTCATCGCCCTGCGCAGCTACATTCCGCTCAACAAGCGGCCGGCGTTCACCCGGTTCAACGTGTTCCTGCGCGACCGGTTCTCGTGCCAGTACTGCGGCCTGCGCTTCGAGACCCGTGACCTCACCTTCGACCACGTGATTCCCCGCTCGCGAGGCGGCCGGACCTCGTGGAGCAATGTCGTCACGGCCTGCCGGTCCTGCAACATGACGAAAGGCAACAGAATGCCGGACGAGGCGCGGATGCCCCCTCTCGTCAGGCCGGTTCCTCCGACGACCTTCCAGCTGCGCCGCAACGGACAGTCCTTCCCGCCGAACTTCCTTCACGAGCACTGGCGCGACTACCTCTACTGGGACAGCGAACTCGTCTCGGACTGACACACGCGCGTTCAGGGTCCGGACCCCTGGCGAACCGGACGGACCTTGATGTCACAGCCTGGTTGACAGGCGGATGGCAAGGCGAGTGCCGCGGCGAATGGCGCCGGCAAGAAGGGTGTGCCCGGGCGCCTCCCGGGCGCCGTGTTCGAGGGCGGTGTCGTGATGGTCCATCTCGTCCTGGCGGAACTCCTCGATGGTGTCCCTGAGGTCGGCCTCGTCGTCTCCAAGGCGACGGGCCTGGCTCGCATAGTGTTCACTGATGACACTCTCGACGGCCTCGGTGCAGGCCATGGCAGCCCGTGGTCCCAGAAGAGCGGAACCCACGCCAAGCGCAAAACCCGCCACATGCCACAACGGTGAGAGCACGGTCGGCCGGACCCGCCGCGCGACGATCAGTTCATCGAAGCGGTCAAGGTGTTTCTGTTCCTGTTCCGCCATGCGGCGAATGACCGTGCCGGTTTCGGTGTCGCCGAGCACGGCCAATTGCCCGTCGTAGATCCGTCTTGCACCGTATTCTCCGGCATGGTCGACCCGGATCATGGCATCGACGGTGTCGCGCACCGTGCCGTCACCGGGCAGGAGTCCATCGCGGGTATGGCGCCCTTGCGTCATCTCCAGTTCCGCCATGACACCAAGGAGCCGGTGATGGCGGCCGCTGCCAGCATGAGGGAAACAATCGCGTTCCACCCGGCCATGGACACGCCTGCCATCGACCATGCGATCTCGTCGCACCGCACGACGTCCATGGAGAGAAAGGAATCGACCGACATGTCCCCGAATTCCGGTGTGCTGCACCCCGGCGATGCCACCCAGTGCCATTCAACCATGACGTGCCACGCAGCGATAGCGGTTCCGGCAAGGAAGGTCAGGGCCAGGGCCGCCAGCATGATCGCGGCGCGGCGCGGCGCCATGAAGACAACCGACACGGCCGCAACGCCGATGGCTGCCCCGTGGGCCCAGCGCTGATCGAGGCACAAGGGACAGGGCTCGAGTCCCGCCACATGCTGGAACCACAAGGCGATGGCGAGGCATAGGGCACTGGCAAGGCCGAGCAGGCCGGCAAGCAGTCTGGGACGTTGCCATGCCATCATGAAGGAAGGGACGATCATCGGATCTTGAGTATGGGGGCCCGCGCCGGCGTCCTACAAGATCCACCTGATGGCGATGAAACCGGCAACCAGGAGAACCAGCATGGCCAGACCCGCCAGGGTGAGATGACGTTCCACGAGGCTGCGCACCGGCACCGCAAACCACGACAGCAGTGCGGCCTCGATGGCGAACCGCAGGCCGCGCGAGACGACCGAGGCGGCGACAAACACCCAGATGTCAAGGTGCATGGCCCCCGAGGCAATGGTCACCACCTTGTAGGGAATCGGCGTGAAGCCGCCGGCGAAGACAATCCAGGCGCCCCACGTGTTGTAGAGGGCGGCATACTCGCCGTAGACCTCCCCGTAGCCGTAGAACTCCAGAATGGGCCAGGCAACGGCATCATGGAGAAACAGTCCGACCGCGTAGCCCGCAAGGCCACCGGCAACGGTTCCGACGGTGGCCATGACGGCAAGGAACCAGGCTCTGGAGGGTGCTGCGAACATCATCGGCAGCAGCAGGGCCTCCACGGGCACCGGAAAGAAGGAAGCCTCGGCGACGGCGAGCGCCAGCAGCCACCAGACCGCATGGGGGCTGGCGGCAAGGTCCATGGTTTTGGCGTAGAGCTTACCGAGCATGGCGATACGCCCATGATAGCGCGTCACGGAACGCCAGGCGTCAAGACGTTTCCGTGACAGGGGAGTAGACTGGCTCCAACAAACAAGGAGGCGACGATGGTCCACGTGAGATCTCTCGGCCCTGCGGCATCCATCGATGAGGCCATGGCCATCCTCGAGGAGGACGGGGCAGTCATCTTCCGCAATCTCGTCGATGACGCCGTGATGGACCGGGTCAATGAGGAACTCGAGCCCTATCTTGGCAGGGCATACTTCGGCGAAGGCGAGTTCTGGGGCCGCAAGACCAAGCGTGTCAGCTCACTGATCGCCAAGTCCAAGACCTATGGCGAGGAACTCGCAACCGCGCCGAAGATCCTTGCGGTCATGGATCGCCTGCTGCTACCCCGTTGCGAGCGCTATCAGCTCCACGTCACCCAGGCGGTGAGAATCGCTCCCGGCGAGGGACGCCAGATCGTGCATCGTGACGACGGTCTCATCCCCTTCCGCCATCCCGGGCCACAGTGTCTGTGCAATACCATGTGGGCGCTGTCGGACTTTACGGAGGCCAACGGCGCCACCAATGTCATTCCCGGCAGCCACATGTGGGACGACGACACCTGGCCGGACGAGAATTCACCGGTGGCCCAGGCGGTGATGCCGAAGGGTTCCTGCCTCATCTATCTGGGTTCAGTGTTCCACGGAGGCGGGCAGAATGTCACGAGAGACCAGTACCGCACCGGCGCGATCACCGGATACAGCCTTGGCTGGCTGCGCCAGGAAGAGAATCAGTATCTCGCCGTTCCGCCGGCCGTTGCCCGCGGTCTGCGTGAGGATGTCCAGCACCTCATCGGCTATCACCTCCATGACATCTTCCTGGGCTGGGTCGAGGGACAGGATCCCCATGTCGTGCTCGAGGACAGATTCGCCGATGTCATGCCGGCCTCACCGGAAGGCGGCGAGTTCGTGGAGGACTCGACCGTCTTCAAGACCGCGGTCCTGGGCGAGCCGAGCCGGCATTGACGGTTCTTCTTGACCGGTCACGCCGACGCCGCCATTGATGGGACCTCGGAGCCTCTGTGGCGGAACTGGTAGACGCGGCAGACTCAAAATCTGCTTTCCATACGGGAGTGGGGGTTCGAGTCCCTCCAGAGGCACCATTCACCTGACGGCGACATCCACCCATCCCCGCCCCATGGCCGGGGCGAGCGGCATGGATGTCGTGCTCGAGTACACGATCCCCTTTGTGTGTGTGGAGGACCGCTGAGCCGTCCCCCTGGATGGACAGGGTGGGCAAGAGAGTCATCGAGATTCAATGCGACCGTGGCGAACTCGAGAGCTGCGGTCCCCGACCGGAGTGGCAGGTCAGCTGACGGCAAGGTCGAAGGTTCCGTAGCCGCTTGCAGCAATCTCGTCGCAGATCCGCCGGTAGGCGTCGAATCCACCGACATAGGGAGTGAACACCCTGGGCTTGCCTGGAATGTTGGCGCCGACGTACCAGGAGTCGGCCAGAGGATAGAGAGTCTCGTCACCGACGGCGATGGCGTGGTCGACCCAGGCATCTTCGGCTTCCTGCCTTGCCTCGATGCGTCCCAGATCATGGCGGCGCATCCATTCGAGGCAGTCCGTGACCCATTCGACGTGCTGTTCTATGGCGCTCATCATGTTGGTGAGAACGGACGGACTCTGCGGGCCCGTGATGGTGAACATGTTGGGGAATCCGGCCACGGTGAGACCAAGATAGGTGCGCGGCCCCGTTTCCCACTTCCGGCGCAGGCTGACGCCTTCGCGTCCCACGATGTCGATGCCGAGAAGCGGTCCGGTCATGGCGTCGAATCCGGTGGCGAAGACAAGGGCGTCGACGTCGAATGCCCTCCCCGCCATCGTCACCGGCCCTGAAGGCGTGATGCGGTCGACGGGATCGCCGCTGATGTCGACAAGCGTGACGTTCCTGCGGTTGTAGGTCTCGAAATAGTCGATATCGATGCAGAGGCGCTTGGTGCCGAAGGGATGGTTGGTGGGCGAAAGAAGTCTGGCGGTCTCGGGGTCGTGCACCCTCTGGCGTATGTTCTCGTGGGCGAAATCGACGAAGAGTCTGTTGACCTCGAGGCAGGTGTTGACGTCATCGAAGGCCGAAAGGATGGTGAAGCCGCCGATCTGCCAGCGTCTCTCCATTTCCGACTTGCGCAGGTTGTCGGAGACCTCCAGTCCGGGACCGACCGGGTCATCGCAGTTGTAGCCGCTGTGCGACCAGCGCGCTCCTTCCCGGAACGCGGCGTAGTTCTTCTTGATGTCCCGCACCTTGTCCGCCTCCAGTGGGCCGTTCCAGGCCGGTACGGCGAAGTTCGGGGTACGCTGGAAGACGGTCAGGTGACGCGCCTGGGCAGCGATCTGCGGGATCGACTGAATGGCCGATGATCCGGTGCCGATGATGCCGACATCAAGGCCGGAAAAGTCAACGGGTTCATGGGGCCACAGACCGGTGTGATACCACTGTCCCTCGAAGGACTCGAGGCCCGGGAAGTCGGGGCGCCGCGGCACCGAGAGACACCCCAGGGCCATGACGCACCAGCGGCAGCGGAACATTCCGTCCGTGTCGGTCTCGAGAACCCAGACACCGGACTCTTCTTCCCACCAGGCACTTCTCACCCGGGTCTGGAACCTGATGTCGCGGCGCAGATCAAACCGGTCCGCCACGTGAGCGGCGTACTCGAGTATCTCCGGCTGGGCCGAGTAGCGTTCCCTCCACTCCCACTCCTGCTGCAGGTCCTCGTCGAAGGAATAGGAGTACTCCATGCTCTCGACATCGCAGCGGGCGCCGGGATAGCGATTCCAGTACCAGGTGCCGCCGACATCGTCGGCCGCCTCGATGACGACCGCACGCAACCCCAGACGTCGCAGGCGGTAGAGCATGTACATGCCCGAAAAACCTGCGCCCACGATGACGGCATCGTACGGGGCTGAGGACTGATCCGACACGCGAGGAACTCCCGGCTGGTTGGGGAGAAGATCATCACAGATGCCGGTGAGGGAGCAAGTCCGTTCCACGGAGCCCAGGCACGGCATACCATGAGGATGCCCGCAAATCTGAGATCAGACACCATGCCTGCCTATGCCTCCTTCCCCGAAGCTGAACACCGTCGCCGGCTCGAACGCACCCGCGAGGCGATGAGAGTGGAGGGGATCGATGTCTGTCTTTGCGTGGCGCCGGAACATCTCTACTGGATCGCCGGCTATGATTCCTGGGTCGCCGCCAACAGTCCCCAGGCCCTCGTCTTCACCGATGGCGACGATGAGCCCAGCCTTGTGGTGCGCGATGTCGATCTTCCTCTGGCAAAGGAAACCACATGGGTCCGGGATATCCGCACCTACCGCCTGCACCAAGACGATGTGGCGGCCCTGATGGCCGATCTGGTCGACGACAAGTCTGGATTCGGAGCCCGAATTGGCATCGAATTGCGGTCCCATTGCCTTTCCTGGGGATGGGGCCAGAGGCTTGCGGCGTCACTTCCGGCATCACGATTCACCGACATCACGCCCGTCCTTGGCGCCCTGCGCTGGATCAAGTCTCCCGCAGAGATCGTCTTCATGCGCCAGGCCGCCCGCCATGCCGAGGCCGGTCTTGCCGCCATGCGCCGGTCGCTCAGGCCAGGCATGAGCGAGATCGCGCTGTCGGCCGAGATCGAATATGCCATGCGCCGGCGGGGATGCGATTACTGGGCCATCCCCGTTGAGCTGGCAAGTGGCCCGAGAAGCGAAGGCGGCCATGCCACACCGCGCAATCGCATCATCGAATCGGGCGATCTCGTTCACGTCGAACTGGCAGGCGTTCACGAGCGCTACCACGCCGTTGCCATCGCAACCATGGCAGCCGGCACACCCTCAGCCGCAAAGCGTGATCTCCACGAAGTGGCCCGGCGTTCCCTCGAGGACGGACTCGCATCGATAAGACCCGGCGTCGAGGTCGCGAAGGTCGAGGAGGCGTCTCTCGTGGCGGTTCGTGATGCCGGTCTCGGCGATGCCGCAATGATGCGGTTCGGTTACGGCATCGGTATCGCCTACCCGCCGCTGTGGCTCGAGACCCTGGAGATCGGCCGCCACATGGACCAGTGCCTGCAGCCGGGCATGACCTTCGTGCTGCACGCCTGCCTCACACCTCCCGGATGCGGCGTGGTCGTCGGCGGCACCTGGCTGATGCTGGAAGAAGGCGTCACGATGCTGGCCGGCAGCGGCGCCGCGGATCTCGACATCATCGGCTGACACCGATCGGGACCCGCATGAGCACCAGCCTCCGGCCCGGTCAGGACCCGTTCTTCGGCAGGGGCTCAGGACCGAAGGCGACCTGGGCCCTTCCGGTCGCCTTGCCGCGAAACACGCACCGCTCGTCGGGCGCGTCCGCAAGTCAGTGGGCGGGAGCCAGGACCGGCGGGGACGGACGCAAGGTGGCGATGAGATAGCCGATGACAACAAGATTGGCGGCGTTGAAGGCGACCCCTGCGAGGAAGGGGGCGTGGTAGCTGCCGGTGACGTCGAAGCCGATACCTCCGAACCAGCCGCCGATGGCCATGCCGAAGGTTCCGAACAGGACGACAATGCCGGTACACCTCCCGGTCCATTGTTCCGGGAGTGTCTCGCGGATGATCACGGGATAGGTCGGCGCGATTCCGCCAAACCCGAAACCAAAGAGTGCGGCCATGATCATCAGCGATGCGGAGCCTTCAAGGAAGGGAAGCAGTCCCAGCGTCGCCGTCTGGATGAACGAGAACACGAAGAGGGTCTTCAGGGCGCCGATCCACTCGATCATCAGGCCGCATACGACCGCCCGCGAGACAAAACTCGCCGCCAGGAGGGTGGAGAGGATCGATGCCGCCTCCATCGGCGCAATCCCGACGTCGGTGGCGTGGGACTTGATGTGGGCAATGGGCAGGGACATGCTGACGCAACAGCCGACGATGGCGATGCAGAGCAGCACCATCACCGTGCGGGGATCTGCCGGCTGGGGCCCTGGCATGATCGCTTTCGCGGACGTCCCGGAAGCCGCCAGGGGGCGGGGAGAACGCCGCAGCAGGAAAGACAGCGGCACCATGACGGCCATGCTGGCAAGTCCGTAGAGGAGGTAGGTGTCGCGCCAGCCCCATGTGGCCAGTCCGTACTCGAAGAGTGGTGGCCACAACGTTCCGGCGACACTCTGGCCGCTGGTCACGAGTCCCACGGCAATGCCGCGCCGTCGGACGAACCAGCGTGTCGCATTGGCCACGAGAGGCACGTAGAGCGCCGCCTGCCCAAGGAGTCCGATCACCAGCCCGTAGACCAGATAGAACTCCCACGCGCTCGCCACCATGCTGACCAGCACGGCGCCGGTTCCGATCATGATCGCGCCCACCAGGGCCGGCCACCCCATTCCTGCCCTGTCAAGCCACCAGCCCATGACGATACCGCCTACTCCACCGCCGATGAACTGCAGGGAATAGGCAAGCGAGGGAACCGATCGCGGCCAGCCAAAGCTGGCGGCAATATCCTTCATCGACACAACGAGCAGGAACAGGGCTCCGTTCCCCAGCACGAGCATCAGGAAGGAGGCCGCCACCACGATCCACGCGTAGCGGCTGTCACTCAGGCGGCCCGGGTCGTGGCTCATGGGCCGGGATCAATGCCCCGGGGCACCCGGCCGAACGGTGGGTATCTCAAGCGGGCCGTCGGGCGGGCGTCAGACGGCCAGGCGAGATCGAACACTGACCGCGGTCCGGATTGGGCTCGACCACACGTCCGAGGATGTCGCCCAGAGCATCAGCACCACCGACATAGTCGCTATTGATCCAGATCTGCGGCACCGTGATCGGTGTCTTGGGCCCGACGATCGGCTTGACCCGTGCCAGCATCTCGTAGAGCGCTGCCGGCTCACGCACCACGTCATGATAGGTGTAGGTGATCCCTGACTGGTCGAGATAATCCTTCGCGCGCACGCAGTGCGGGCAGGATGCCTTGCCGAACAGCCTGTTCCCGGCGAGGGACGTGCGCCTGGCGTGCGCCTCGATGATGGCCTGGGTGAGCACTCCCCGGTTGAGCGCGGCCCCCTGGCTGACAAGGCGCCCCTCCACCAGAACGATGGGAGCGTGCCAGCCGCCCTTCGGCAAGGGCTTCCACCAGTGCGTCAACCAGTCACGGGTATCCACCTCGACCGGCACACCGCCGAGTTCGGTCTCCACGACATCGGCAATCACGTCCCTGGTGAGAGCGCACTCACCGCAGGGAATCTTCACACTGAACGGACCCCACGCACCCGCCCATCGATACAATGTGACGTTGACCGGCTGCGTCATGACCCCGTTTCCTCCGCTTGCGGCAACAGCGCCGGGCAGAGGCGTACCGTATCGGGCAGGATCGCCACGCCCCTGCTCAATCTCTTGTCCAGGAGACGATGAGCCTGTTGACTTCCGCCGCCCTTTCCATCTGCACCATGTGTCCGGCGCCGTCGATCACGGTGGCGCCCTCCACCGCCCCGGCGTGGGTGGCCGGGATGATGGCATCTTCAGCACCCCAGATGACGTGGCACGGACATGTGGTTCCGGCAAGCTCATCGGCGATGAGCGTGGCCTGACGGCTTCCCGGAAAGAGTGTCTCCCTGAGGGCATCGAGGAAGGCGCCAACGCCATCGAGACGCTTGTACTTCAGCACGTCCTCGACCATGGAACGGCTGACCAGTCCCTGATCGGCAAAGAGGTGCGTCAGTGCCGGCTTGAGGTCGCGGCGCGACGCCGCCGAGACAAAACCGTCGAGATAGGCGCCATTGATCTCCTCTCCCAGCCCTGCGGCCGCGATGAGGGTGACCGAAGCAGCACGGTCCGGGTGATCGATTGCGATGCGTCCGGCAACGAGGCCTCCCATGGAATGGCCGACGAGATGAGCCCGGGCCACACCAAGGGAATCCATGAGTCCGATCACCGCATCCGTCATCGTCGCAAGCGACGGCGCGGCAACGAACTTGACCGACTGGCCATGGCCCGGCAGGTCCAGGGCGACAACGGAACCTGCCTCGGCCAGTGCATCGATGTTGAAGAGCCAGTTGTCGAGATCACCACCGAAGCCGTGCACAAGCAGCACCGGTATCCCGTCACCGGGCCGTTCGGCATAGCGGATGCGGCCCACGGGCAGATCCAGAAACAGCCGGACAGGTTCACCGTCGTCTGCTTCCTCGACCACGGGCGCCGTGAAGGATGCAACATAGGCGTCGATCTCCGACTCCGGAACCGATGGTGGCGCCAGCACGCCGAGCAGTGCGCGGACCGGATAGGTTTCTCCGGCCATGCCGACACGCCTGCGCAGGAGACCTCCGTCAGGCGCCTCCACGGCATTGGCGATCTTGTCGGTCTCGACATCCATGATCTCGTCGCCGGGCGAGATCTCGCTTCCCTCCTCGACAAGCCACGAAGACAGGATTCCCTCCTTCATGGAAAGACCCCATTTCGGCATGAGGATCGGAACAATCCGCCCGCTCATGAGGAGCGGCCTCCCATCGTCTGGCGCACACCATCGGCAATCCGCCCGGGGGAAGGAATGTAGAGATCCTCGAGCGCCGACGAGAACGGGACCGGTGCGTGGGGAGCGGTCACCATCCGGATGGGCCCCTTGAGAGACCCGAAGGCCTCCTGGGCCACGGCCGCGGCAACATCCGACGCAATGGAGCAACGCGGATTGGCCTCATCCACGCAGACGAGACGTCCGGTCATCTCGACACTCTCGAACACCGTGTCGAGGTCAATGGGCGAGAGCGTGCGCAGGTCGATCACCTCGACGTCAATGCCTTCGCGCCTGAGGGTCTCCGCGGCCTCGAGTGAATGGGACACCATCATGCCATAGGTGACGATGGTGACGTCCGTCCCCTCCCTGGCGACGTTCGCCTCACCGAAGGGCAGGGCATAGGATTCCTCCGGCACATCGTCCTCGCGATCGTAGAGATTCTTGTGCTCCAGGAAGATCACCGGGTCGTTGTCGCGGATCGACTGGATCAGGAGACCCTTGGTGTCATAGGCATTGGAAGGGCACACGACCTTGAGCCCCGGAATATGGGTCAGGATCGGGGTCAGCATCTGACTGTGCTGGGCTGCCGCCCTGAATCCCGCGCCGCAAGTGGCGCGGATGACGACCGGGGTTTCCGCCTTGCCGCCGAACATGTAGCGGAACTTGGCGGCCTGGTTGAAGATCTGGTCCAGACACACGCCCATGAAGTCGATGAACATCAGCTCGGCCACGGGGCGCAAACCACAGGTTGCGGCGCCGATGGCGGCTCCGATATAGGCGCTTTCCGAGAGCGGCGTGTCGATGAGTTGCCCGGGGTGCTTGTGGATGAGGCCCTTGGTGACACCCATGGCGCCGCCCCAGGCGTCGTCCTCGCCGGGTGATCCGGTTCCGCCGACGATGTCCTCTCCGAGCACGACAACGGTCGGGTCCCGGCTCATCTCCTGATCAAGTGCCTCGTTGATGGCGGCCTTCATGCTCAGTGTGCGTGCCATGTGTCCATGCTCCTCAGGTGTCGGGGCGCGTTCAATACGTGACGTATACGTCGGTCGTCAGCTCGGCCGCCGACGGCAGGGGTGCTGACTTCGCGGCGTCGACAGCGTCGTCGATGAGGTCCGCCACGTGCGAATCGATGCGGGCGAGTTCTCCGGTCTCGACGACACCGGCTTCGAGAAGCCTTGCGGTGAAGATCTTCAGGCAATCGCGATGTTCGCGGTTCGCCTCGGTTTCTCCCGGTCCCCGGTAGGTCTGGGCATCCCCTTCGAAGTGGCCGTAGAAACGGATCATCTTGCACTCGAGAAGGGAGGGTCCGCCGCCTTCCCGGGCCCTCCGGATGACCTCTCCGGCGGCCTCGTAGACGGCAAAGAAGTCGGTGCCGTCAACGGTGATGCCGGGCATGCCGAAGCCGGCAGCCCGGTCGACATAGGAATCCGAAGCCACCGCATAGTCCACCGAGGTCGATTCCGCATAGCCATTGTTCTCGACCACGAAGATCACCGGAAGATTCCAGATTGCCGCCAGGTTCATGGATTCGAGGACCGTGCCCTGGTTGGAGGCGCCGTCACCGAAGAACGTGATGCCGACCCCGTCATGGCCGAGCTTCTGCGCCGCCAGCCCGGCGCCGCAGATAAGGGGCGCTCCGGCTCCAAGAATGCCGTTGGCGCCCATCATGCCCCGGGAGAGATCGGCGATGTGCATCGACCCGCCCTTGCCGGCGCACGAACCGGTCGCCTTGCCATAGATTTCCGCCATCATGCCCCTGACGTCCACACCCTTGGCAATGCAGTGGCCGTGACCACGGTGGGTCGATGCAATGCGGTCATGGTCCTCGAGATGCATCATGATGCCGACCCCGGCAGCCTCCTCGCCGGCATAGAGGTGCACGAACCCCGGGATATCGCCCGTGGCGAACTCCACATGCAGGCGTTCCTCGAATTCGCGGATTGTCTTCATGCGGCGGTAGGCTGTCAGCAGACCTTCCCGGGACAGCGGGAACGGATTGTTCATCGAAGTTCTCCTTCGTGGCAGGGGGGGCGCGATTGATGGACCAGCAGTCCGTGTCGGGCCGCGTAAGCCATGCAACCGGAGACACACACGGTCCTGAAGGCATCGGTCTCGAGGTGGATGCTGACGTCGTCGGCTTCGCCGAAGGTCAGTTCCCGTTCGCCGTCCAGCGCAATGGAACCGGAGGCGACCGAGGGCCGGCAGGTGACGCCCGGCGCCATCGCCTCGACCGACAGGATGCCGACCGTGCCGATCAGGCCGGGAGCAACCGGGAAGGCAAGTGTGCGCGGCGCAGTGCCGGCGGGTGCCAGCCTGATCCGCTTCCCCTCGGGCGTTGTCCGGTCGAGGGGTTCGGTGAGTCCGACAAGCGACGACATCCCTATGCCATCCGCCTCACCGAAGGTGGCGAACAGGTCACGGAAACTGTCCGTTTTCCAGATGGCGCGCGCTCCCACATAACGCTCAGCTACCACGGCTGCGTCCACAAGCGCAATCTCGTGGCGCCCGTTGACGGTCACCACAAGCCGCTTGTTCAGGGCAAGAGCGATGTTGGCCGGGACGCGGCCGCCGGTCGCAAGGCCGACGGCGAGGCCGGTGATGGTCGGTTCGCGAAACTCCGGAAAGGCGTTGTTGGTTCCGGTGGAGACACCGGCGATCGGAGTCTGGCCGCACGACGAGGCGACAACCCGATGGGTGCCGTCGCCGCCGAGAACCACGATGGCACCGACGTCCATGTCGGCCATCTGCCGGGCCGCGGCGGCGCTGTCCACGAAGGTCGAGGTCACGGGCATGTCGAGATAGGTGACGGTGGGCAGACGGACCGTCCCCATGCGCCGTTCCCGCTCGATGGTGCGCATGAGCTGGGTGCGGATGCCACCGTTCTCCGGCATGATGACCACATCACTCACCTCCGCCGCCGCCAGGCCCGTCAACAACCTGAGAACGATGTTGGCGCGATCATTGATCGGCAGGTTCCCGGCATGGGAAACAATCCTGCGTATATCCCGGGCCGATACCGGATTGGCAATGATTCCGACCGTCTTCATCGGCGCCCTTCCCTTTAGATTCCGGCGCCGTGATCAGTACTTCAGGACCTCGCCCAGAACCTCCGTGGCATCGCCACGGTAGCGGGTGTCATGGCGGTCTTCCCGGGGCCGGATACCGTGCGTGCGATAAATCTCGATGGAATCGTCCACGGGCCGGCGATCACCCTCATGGGCGGTCAGCCACAGGCGCAGGAGAAGGCGCCCTTCGTCTTCTCCCGGCGGATCGTCAAAACCCCGGCGGGCGTGAAGGGTCGTCAGGTTGTTGCAGACCAGCAGCTGGCCCGGTTCCATCTGGAACTCGAACATGTGGTCGGGGCGCAGGGCCACATCATCAAAGTAGGAGAGTGCGGCGCGGTCGAACGCCGGAAGTTCCTCGCCGAGTTCCTCGCAGGCCATGTAGATGTATCCGGCGACATAACGGCAACTGACACATCCCTCGCGTTCCGACAGCACCGGGACGCAGTGCTCGGTGACCGGCGATTCGCCGGGTCCTTCCTCACCAAACCGGTGGTAGCGGAAACCGCGATAGAGAGGAGTAAGGTATTCGGGCCTTTCCTCGAGTATCGTGTTGTGAACGGCGAGCGCACTGGCGTACTGCGACTCTCCGCCCTCGATACTTCCGCGTATGGAGAGCATGCACAGGATGTCGCAGGCATCGGTGTGCAGGGTCAACGGCAGAGAGTTGCGATAGGCGCGCTCCTTGTGATCCTTTCCGCCGACGTTGACGACATGACCAAGGCGGTCGCCGATGACCGACTGGGACTGGCCCTTGCCAAAGTGGGTGCCGAGCCCCCAGTAGATGATCTCCGCCTTGGCGAGCGGCCACTCCTCGACCGGAAGACGGTCAACCAGAACAATGCCGCGGCCCCACATGACTTCCTCGTAGATATCCCGCAGGTCATCGGCAATGGCCGGCAACGGGAAATGATGGTGGGCGATCCCGTCGAGCGTCAGTCCCTGACGGTCGACTTCGCGCCAGGCCTCATCGAGAGCATCAATATGACGCTGGTCCCAGCTGACCCTGATGGCATCAGGAGAACCCAGACCGGCAGCAGTCCACGCCGAAGGATGGTGAACAGGTTGAAGGTAGACATCAGCCATTGCATGTCCTTCTCGTCCTGCGTGGATCCTACCAGAGCCGGGGATGAGGCGTGAAGGACTTGCGCCGGCGTGCCACGGAAGGCAGTTTTCAGGCACAGCGCCAGGGAAACCAGGACCATGATCGATCTCTATTTCGACCACACTCCGAACGGACAGAAGGTCCATATCATGCTTGAGGAGTGCGGGCTCGCCTACAACCTGATCATCATCGACATCGGCAAGGGCGAACAGTTCAATCCGGACTTCCTGAAGATCAGTCCGAACAACAAGGTCCCGGCCATCGTCGACCACGAGGGTCCGGGAGGCGAACCCGTCGCCCTCTTCGAATCCGGCGCCATTCTGCTCTATCTCGCAGAGAAGACCGGCCGTTTCCTTCCCGCCGACCCGCAACAGCGATGGGACGTGTTGCAGTGGCTGTTCTGGCAGATGGGCGGCTTCGGACCCATGCTCGGTCAGGCGCACCACTTTCTGGCCTATGCCCCGATGAATCCTTCGGGCCCCCAGGTTCTACCCTATGCCCAGAACCGCTACCGCAACGAAGCTGCCCGGCTCTATGGCGTGCTCGATCGGCAGCTCGGTGACAGGGACCACGTCGCCGGTGGCGGCTATTCGATTGCCGACATGGCAATCTTTCCCTGGGCGAGGCTTCACCAACGCCAGGAACAGGATCTTGCCGACTTTCCCAATGTGAAGCGCTGGTATGGCGTCATCGGCGAGCGCCCGGCCGTGAAACGGGACATTGACGCTTCGGCGGATGTCGTCACCGGTTTTTCACCGGAGAGCTGGTCGGTATCCTTCGGCACGGAGCAGTACAGGAAGCGCTCGTGACCGCTCCCCTGGACCGGTCGGAACTGGGCGCCCTTCTCTCTTTCTGGCGGTCAAGGCCGGGGGTGTCATTCAGCGTCGGCGCCCCCGGCGTCGTTGCGGAATTTTGCGCCCCGGACAATGAGCCCGTCGTCTGGAACCACACTGACGGGATCATGACCGGCACATGCCGGGGGGGACTGCTTGAGATTACGCTCGCCGACAATGTCCTTGGTCTCCCCTTCGACGTTGCCGGCCGGAAGGGCAACCGGCGCATCCGCGGCTACCTCTTCTGCCTGGCGCGGCGGCACGCGACCACGGCGTGTCACCGTGTGCTCAGGCGTGTCGGGGCCGACGTCTTCGATATCGGCGCCGGCGTCGGCAATGTGGATGCCCTCGTCGTCGTGGACGATCCCGCGCTTTGCCGCACGCTCACGCAAGCGGAGGGCCAGCGGCTCGTGGGCACCCATCATCCGGCACTGGCCGCCATCGTCGAGGCAAGCCCGCCACGCCTCTTTCGTTCCCGCCTGGCGCGGATCACCGTCACAGCTCCCATCGCCACGTCGGTGACGCCCGAGGGCCCGCATACCCACCTTCTCGCCGATCTCATCGACGGCAGCACACACGATGCCCGCATCGAGGTGCCCGACGGCTGGCTGCCATGCCTGACCCTGCATGTTCCCGAAGGGGATCCGGCCTTCCCATGATCCGTGTCTACGGACTGAAGAACTGCGACACGTGCCGGCGCACCCTTCGTTGGCTTGCCGAACGGGAACTGCCGCACCGGTTCCATGATGTCCGCAAGGACGGGTTCGGAGACCTTGATTCATGGATCGCCATCTGCGGCCACGAAACCCTGATCAACCGGCGCGGCACCACCTGGCGCAACCTGCCCGGGTCCGCAAGGCTGGAGATTGACAACGAACGCGCTGCGGCACTCATCAGGGCCTGGCCCGCCCTCATGAAAAGGCCGCTCTTCGTCGTTGGCGGGCGTGTTCTTGTGGGATTCACCGCGGCCACTCGATCGGTTCTGGGCGATGCGCCCTGTTGTTGACAGATCACGAAGAACCGCGGTGACGCTCAAGCCGGTGTCCGATATCGTCACACAAACAACAAGTCCCTCCGGAGGGCTGGCTGTCTGCCTTCCCTGATCATCCGGAGAGGAGCGGGAGAACGCGATGGAAGGTATCAACTCTGTAATCAGTTCCATCAATGCCTTTGCCTGGGGACCACCGATGCTGGGTGCCCTGGGGGTCACCGGAGTGCTGCTCACCGTCGGCCTGATGTTCATGCCATGGCGCAAGGTGGGGTACGGGTTCCGGCTTCTGTTCGACAAGGGGAGCGCTGCCGGCGAAGGCGAAGTCAAGCCCTTCAACGCCCTGATGACGGCACTCTCGGCAACAGTGGGAACCGGAAACATCGCCGGTGTCGCCACCGCCATTGCCCTTGGTGGCCCGGGCGCCATTTTCTACATGTGGCTGATCGCCCTCTTCGGCATGGCGACGAAGTATGCCGAGGCCGTATGCGCCGTGACCTACCGGGAAGTCGACGCCACCGGAAAGTACGTCGGCGGCCCGATGTACTACCTGCGCAACGGAGTCGGTGAGTTTGCCCCCGAACTCGGCAAGTGGCTCGGACTCGCCTTTGCCGTCTTCGGCGCGGTGGCCGCCTTCGGCATCGGCAACGCCGTGCAGGTCAACTCCATGGCCAATGCTCTCACCAACAGCTTCGGCGTGCCGAGCTGGGTGACGGGCGTGGTCGTTGCCGTGCTTGTCGGCATCGTCGTGCTCGGCGGTATCCGGCGCATCGGCGACGTGGCCGGCAAGCTGGTTCCGGCGATGATCGTGCTCTACCTGGGCGCCGCGCTGGTGATCCTGGCGATCAACATCACGGCAATTCCCGATGCCATCGGCATGATCTTCACCTACGCCTTCACGCCGGCTGCCGCCACGGGCGGATTTGCCGGAGCCGCGGTGGCCGCAGCCATCCGCTTTGGTGTCGCCCGCGGCGTATTCTCCAATGAGTCCGGTCTCGGCTCTGCCGCCATCGCCCATGCGGCGGCGCAGACCAACAGCCCGGTTCGCCAGGGCGTGATCGCCATGCTCGGAACGTTCATCGACACCCTCGTCGTGTGCACGATCACGGCACTGGTGATCCTGACCTCGGGCGCCTGGACGATGGTTGGTGAGGACGGCGCAGGCCTGACAGGCGCGGTGCTGACCTCGACCGGTTTCGAGGTATCGCTGACCGGTGGGCAGTACATCGTCACCATTGCCCTGGCGGTGTTCGCCTTCACGACCATTCTCGGCTGGTCGTACTATGGTGAACGCTGCTGGCAGTACCTGTTCACGGAGAAGACCCTGATCTTCTACCGAGGTCTCTGGGTACTGGCGGCCTTGGCCTTTGCCAACGTTAAGGTCGATTTCGTCTGGAACCTGTCGGACACACTGAACGGATTGATGGCGGTGCCGAACCTGATCGGGCTGCTGTTGCTTGCGCCAATGGTGTTCAAGGTCACCCGGGACTACTTCGAGGACATAGGCAAGCCTCTGGGCAGTCCCCGTCCATCGAAGGGGATCTCGTCCTGATACCTGGTCATCCGGTGCCGGTGCCTTCGTGGCACCGGCACCACCCTGTCATGGACGCCGGCACAAGAGAGTGATGATCGTGATCCTCCGCCTTCGATATCCGTGAAGCCGGCTCTCGAAACCGGGCCTTCGCGCCAGGCACGACGATAGCCACCGTCGGCAAACAACTTGGAAACCTGCGGCGCCTTGCACAAGAGCTCCACAATGACATCCGGCGCACCGTCTCGGTCCTGGACATCGGCCCTGTGGGCCCGAAGAACAACCGGCGATCCTTCGGTGTCCACTGCCGTGGGGCGCTTGCGACCCTTGATCCTCTTGGCCGCGTCACGACCTGATGGACCGCCAACTTGTGTCGTCTTCACGCTCTGGCTGTCGACGATGGCGGCTGTGGGGCCCGCGGAGCGTCCCGCACAGCGCGGTACAAGAACCCGCAACCTGTCAAGCATGCCGTCCAGGACACCGCTGGACCACGCGTAGAAACAGTTGCGCCGTCGAAACAGAATAGCCAGGTACAAGACGCCCCTGACACCCCGACGCCAGAAAGTACTGGGTCGCATCAAGGGTCTGCCGGGGGCCTCTCTTGCGCGACCGACCCATGCGACTCTGCTTCGGGAACATCGGTTCGATCAAGAACCGCTCCTCGTCAGTCAGGTGGTTTTACCGGTGATCGTCAGTCCGTCTATACTTCGCCTGAGTGGCCTCACTCCAAGGCATGGTACCCTTCATATCGGTCTTGATACCCGATGGAGTACCGTGACTTGAGGCCACCTGCGACTTCAGGGGCATGCTCTTACACGATGCAGCCGATTTTTCAGATCAATGCCTTTGCATCGGGTCCTTTCTCAGGAAATCCGGCCGCGGTATGCCCTTTGAGCGAGTGGCTCGACGACGCGCTGTTGCAACGGATCGCGGCCGAGAGCCAGTTGACCTGCGCATTCTTCGTCGGCGGCGCCGGTCGCTATCGGCTCCGATGGTTCACGCCAGTAACTGAGATCCATGGGATTTGTGGTCACGGCACGCTCGCTGCTGCTTTCGTCATCGCCAACGAATTGGGCGATCAATCGGAGGAACTGCATTTTGATGTCGAGGCCAGCGAGCTTTGCGTGAGACGGCAAGACGATCGCTACGTACTCGACCTTCCGGCTCTCGTGCCGAAGCGGCACGATTTACCCGCAGCCATGAGTGAGGTGTTCGGCCTGGAGCCACAGGAAGTGCTCGGCGCGACGGATCTGATCGCCGTCTTTCCGAGTGAGAAAGACGTCGCGGACTTCGAGCCGGACCCGGCGGTCCTCGTCGAACTGCCGCTGCGCGCGGTTATCGTGACCGCTCCTGGGGCCGACGTCGACTTCGTCTCGCGCTGGTTCGCGCCGAAGCAGGGTGAGGTCGAGGACACCGGCTTCACCGGCTCGGCCCACTGTTCGCTCGTCCCCTATTGGGCCGAACGCCTCGGAAAAAGGTGTCTCGCGGCACAACAGCTCTCTCCACGCGGCGCTACGATCGATTGCGAGTTGCGTGGCGACCGGGTGTGGCTACTCTGCTCGGCCGTCAAGTACATGCAAGGACAACTCTGCTTGTAGCCGGACGATTTCCATCGATCCAGATTGCGGCAGTGACCCCGAACCGAACGATCCAGTGGGTGCAGTGAGAACTCTGGGGGCAGGGTGTTGTGTGCTCGGAGTTGGAACCGTGCATCCTTGGAGTTGCCGCGAGCGTAGGCCCCTTCATGGTCAGTTTTCCACGTTGTTGACCCACCTGCCGGTGGTCCGGTTGACTCCCGATAGTCGACACAAGCGCGCATGATCGCGACCGACTTCTTTGCATTGCTACTCCGAACGGCAGGAGCCCGATTCCGAACTCTGCCGGCCTTCTTGCCGGCCAGCGGAATCAAACCGCATCGTGACCGCCTGCAGGGCCACCAAGATGAAGCACATCGGAGAGATTCGCGTGCCTCGGCGCCCCGACAGTGCGCCGCAGCGATTGCGGCAGAGTGGTGGCGGTTCGACATGACCAATGACGGGCGCGCCAGAGTAGCGCCAGGCATCGCGGCGGGGTTGACGGGCTTTCGAAGGGTGGCATTCTCCCGGCGACCTCGCCATTTGTGGCATGCTTGGACGAGCCGGATGCTGTCCATCGCGTTCCGGGTCGCATCACTCACTCAGCACACTGAACATGATGTCTCAAAACGCCACATCCCAAGGTCGTGTCCGCATAGGAATAGATGTCGGCGGCACGTTCACGGACGTTGCCCTCGAAACCAGTGACGGCCGCCTCGAGACATCGAAGGTTCCCACGACCCCGCGGGCGCCGGAACAGGGCGTCATGACCGGTATCAGACTGGCGGTGAATCAGGCCGGCATCGGCAGCGATGAGGTCCGCTCGGTCATCCACGGCACCACGTTAGCCACCAATGCGCTGATCGAAAGAAAGGGTGCCAGAACAGCCCTGGTCTGCACCCGGGGTTTCCGCGATACGCTGCGTCTCGCCTACGAGAACCGATACGATCAGTACGACATCTGGCTGAACAAGCCCGAACCACTTGTCCCTCGCCACCTCACCTGGCCGGTCGCGGAGCGCATGGACGTCACCGGGACCCCTCTCGAGAGGCTCGACGAGGCGGGTGTGCTGGAAATCGCGGGGCGGATTCGTGACGAAAAGATCGAATCCGTCGCCATCGGTCTCCTGCATGCCTATGCCAATCCGCATCACGAGGAACGAGTGCGGGACCTTCTGCTTCGCGAATGTCCCGGCGTGTCGATCACGCTCTCGTCGCAGGTCTGTCCTGAAGTGCGTGAGTACGAGCGGGTCACGACCACCGTGTGCAATGCCTATGTGCGGCCGCTGATGGCCCGCTATCTGAGAGCGCTTGGCGACGATCTCGCCCGTGCCGGCATCTCCGGACCCCTGTTGCTGATGACATCGGGCGGCAGCATCTGCTCGCTCGAGACGGCTGTCAGCTTTCCCATCCGTCTCGTCGAATCGGGGCCGAGTGCCGGTGCCGTTCTGGCCGCCCGGGTGGCCGCCAGACGCGGCGAGTCTCGCGTGCTTTCCTATGACATGGGCGGAACCACAGCCAAGGTCTGCCTGATTGACGATGCCAGGCCACAAACGGCCCGCATCTTCGAGATTGCCCGTGCGGCGCGCTTCATGAAGGGAAGCGGCATGGCCGTTCGCCTGCCCGTGATCGAAATGATCGAGATTGGCGCCGGCGGTGGGTCCATTGCCGGAATCGACAGCCTCGGGCGCATCGAGGTCGGGCCCCGCAGTGCGGGATCGGAGCCGGGACCAAGCTGCTACGCCAAGGGTGGCAGCGATGCCACCGTTACCGACGCCGACCTCGTACTCGGCCGTCTCGAGGCAACCTCATTCGCCGGCGGCACCATGCCCCTCGACACCGGGGCTGCCGCGAAGGCCATCCGGCGGGCCATTGCCGATCCCCTGACCATGGATGTCATGGCCGGGGCGCTTGGCATATCGGAAGTTGTCGACGAAAACATGGCCAGTGCCGCCCAGGTCCACGCTGTCGAGAGAGGCAAGATCCTGCGGCAGTGCACGATGATTGCATTCGGAGGCGCCGGCCCCCTGCATGCCTGTCGCATGGCCGAAAAGCTCGGCATCCGGCATGTCGTCATCCCGGATCATCCGGGTGTCGGATCAGCCGTCGGTATGCTGCGCGCACCGGTTGCCTTCGAGATCGTGCGTAGCCGCTACATGACCCTGGCGACGTTCGATGCCGTCGTGGTTGCAAGCATTTTCTCCGCCATGGCTGACGAGGCATCGACCATCGTTCGTCAGGGTGCCGGCGACGTTCCCCTGATCGAACACCGAAGCTGCTTCATGCGCTACCTTGGACAGGGGCACGAGATCGAGGTTCCCGTCAGCGGTGGAGTCATCGGCGGTGACGAAAAGGATCTCCTGCAGGCGGCCTACGACCGAGAGTATGCCAGGCAGTATGCCCGCAGCGTACCGGGAATGGACGTCGAGATCCTCGGCTGGAAGCTCGTGGTGATGGCAGCAATACCTGACGATCCGGAAACGGTGATGGCCGCCAGAAGAGATGAAGGGGCAGGTTCGTCACGGCGACACCTTGTGGACCCTGCCACCGGACAGATGGTGGATGTGCCGGTTCTCGGCAGGGAGTCGCTCGCCCCCGGTGCTGTCTTCGAGGGACCCTGTGTCATCACCGAAGGACAGACCACCACCGTGGTCACCGCATCATTCCACGGAAAGGTCGACTGCAACGGATACATCGTCCTCGAAGCAAGGGAGGCAGCCCCGTCATGACCGACGCGCTCGAGAGAATTCACCTCCAGATCATGTGGGACCGTCTCATCTCGGTCGTCGAGGAACAGGCTCAGACGCTGATGCGCGCTGCCTTCAGTCCCATCGTGCGCGAGTGCGGCGACATCTCGGCGGGCATCTTCGATCTCGACGGCCGCATGATGGCCCAGGCGGTGACGGGGACACCCGGCCACATCAACACCATGGCAAATTCGGTCCGCCATCTCATCAGGCACTTTCCTCCCGGCGAAGCCCGCCCCGGTGACCTGTGGGTGACCAATGATCCCTGGATCGGTGCCGGGCATCTCAATGATTTCGTGTTGGTGAAACCCTGTTTCCTGGATGGCGTGGTGGTCGGCCTCAATGCCTGCACGTCGCACCTCGCCGACATCGGCGGCCGGAGTTTCGGTCCCGAGGCCGCCGACGTCCACGAGGAGGGCATGTACATCCCGCCCCTCAGGCTCATCGAGGGTGGCGAAATCAACAGCACCCTGATGTCGCTCCTCAGGGCGAACAGCCGGGTTCCGGTGCAGAACGAAGGCGACCTATACGCTCTCATTGCCTGCTGTGAGGTAGGAGAGGAACGGCTTGCCGACATGATGCGGGAATTCAGCCTTGCCTCTCTTGGAGGACTTTCGGACCACATCATCAACACCTCGCGCGAAGCGACGCGGGAACGCTTGCGTTCGTGGCCTTCCGGAACCTGGTCGAACGAGATGATGGTTGACGGTTACGAGTTCGAGATCAGGATTGCGGCGCACCTCACCAACTCCGACGGTGCCCTCACGATCGATTTCACCGGCAGTTCGCCTGCTTCCCGGTACGGCATCAACTGCCCGCTGACCTATTCCGAAGCCTACACGGTGTTCGGTCTCAAGTGCGTCATTGCTCCCGACATTCCCAACAACGCCGGAGCCCTCGAGCCCTTCCGGGTGACCGCGCCTGAAGGGTCGATCATGAACGCCACAAAGCCGGCTCCGGTGGTCATGCGCCACATTGTCGGGCAGCTGCTTCCCGATGCGGCGCTGGGCTGTCTGCACAAGGCGAGGCCCGGCAGTGTTCCGGCGGAAGGAACGTCGGTGCTCTGGGACCTTTCCCTGCGCGGCGGATTCGGCATCTATCACAGCAGCGGACAGACACGCTTCGCTCTGGAAATGGTCCACAACGGAGGCACCGGGGCGCGCCCGTCGAGTGACGGTCTCGATGCAACGGCCTTTCCGTCAGGCGTCATCGGAACCCAGGTGGAACTGGCTGAATCCGTCGCCCCGCTGATCGTCTGGCGCCGTGAACTGCGCCCCGATTCCGGAGGCGCCGGGCACCATCGCGGCGGCCACGGACAGATCATCGAGGTCGGGTCATCGGAGAACGCCACACTCCAGATCGCGGCGGCGTTCGACAGGGTCATCTACCCGGCACGGGGCCGCGACGGCGGCAGAAACGGCGCCTGCGGCACCGTGCGCCTGTCGTCGGGTCACCACCTCAACGGCAAGGGCGAACAGGACATTCCCCCGGACGAAACACTTCGGATCGAAACGCCAGGAGGCGGTGGTTACGGAGATCCGTCGGCTCGGGATCCGGAACTGATCGCCGCCGATCTCAAGAGCGGCCTCGTGACCCCCGCCGCCGCCAAGAGGGACTACGGCTACCGCCACGGATCCGCATCAAGCTGATGCGCGCCCTGTTGGTACTGCCATGAATAGTCCTTTCAGCCGCGGGCTCATCGACAGCACCAGGAACAAGAGCTTCGTCGCGAAGAACCGGATAGCGGGGCAAGGACGGGGATCGACACCGGATGCCGGGTTCAGCCGTGCCCTTCGATGATGGCGCGGATGGTGGCGTTGACCACGTCGTGGCGATGGCCGCAGAGCGACAGGTGGCTGAGACCCTCGAGGTGATGGTAGTGGCCATTTGCCGCCAGCCTGGCGCACTTGCGACCGAGCGACGGTGGCGCCTGCATGTCGAGTCCGAAACCTATGACGTGGATCGGAACCGGGCACGAGGGAAGCCTTGTCGTCGTGTCAAACTCGCAACAGGCCTGCCATTGGGCGTCAAGCATGGCGCCGTCGCGTTTCCCGTAGGCCGCCTCCGTCACCGCCCTCAGACGCCCCCACAAGTCCGGGTCGTCGAGCACTTCCGGCGGATACATGAAGGCCGCGTAGTGGGTGACGGCAAAGTCGAAGGGGAGATCGCCGTGGTTCCGGCGAAAACGGATCTCGGCCTCCATCCACTCCCGCGAGAACCCCTCCGACACGGCAAAGGTCCCCATGGGTATGACAAGACGCACGAGGTGCGGCCAGTTGATCGCCAGTTCCTGGACGATGAGCGAGCCCATGGAGAGACCCGCCGCCACCACCGGTGGTCTGCAGTGCGTCTCGATCAGTTCGGCGCAATCGCGCGCCATGTCGAGAATGGACCACGGTGGGCCCTCGAGGGATTCGGTTTCGCCGACGCCCCGGGGATCCATCGTGGTGTTCCGGTAGTCGGGGAATCCTTCCACCTGCCAGCGCATCTCCGAACCACGCTGATCGCCGCCGGGCAGCCAGACGATATCGGGACCGGACCCTGTCTGATCGTACCACAACGAGGCGCCCGATGAGGTGAAGCGTGGCACGGGTCTATTCCTCCTGCTCCAGGGATTTCGTGATCTTTTCGCCGAGGTCCGGCGACAGGTTCTCCTTCGAGCGTATCCGTTCCAGTTCGTGGCGCATGAGTTCCTGGCGGTCGCTGTCCTGGCGGCGCCAGCGGATGAGCGGGGTGATGATCCGCGCCGCCACCTGGGGATTGATGTCGTCGAGTTCCAGCAAGCGGTCCGCAACAAGGCGGTATCCCGCTCCGTCGCGACGATGGAAGTTCAGCGGGTTGGCCATGGCCAGACCGCCGATCAGGGCGTAGACCTTGTTGGGCTTCTCGAGACTGAAGACCTCGTGGGAAAGGAGCTGACGGACCCGCGAGAGCGTATCGCCCAGCGGCGATGCCGCCTGCACACCGAGCCATTTGTCGATCACCAGGTCATCGTTGCGGAACCGGTCATGAAAGTCCGCGAGGCACGAATCCCGCACAGGCGTGTCGATGGCCGTGATGAGCGAAAGAGCGGTCAACCGGTCCGTCATGTTGGTGGCGTCGGCGTATTTCTGCCCGACAAGCGCGACCGCCGCATCGTCTCCAGGTGATGCGCAATAGGAAAGCGCCACACCCTTGAGGGCGCGCCTGCCTGCCTGCTCGCCATCGGGACTGTAGGGTTCGTCATCATCCCCCGTCATGGCAACGAGACTCTCCGAAAAGCGCTCCGCAGCGGCCCGCTTCATGCACTCGCGTGCAGCGTGGATGGCCTCGACATCCACCGTCTCCATCTGCTCTGCCAACCAGGACTCACCGGGCAATGCCAGTGCACGGGCCTTGAAGGCGGGATCAAGGGAGGAATCGCCGATCGTCGCGGCCATGGCATCAAGCCATCGCGCGTCGGTTGCAGGAGTGCCGCCCCCCTGGATGGCCGCGACCATGGCGAGGATCAGGCCTGTCGCATAAGTCTGACCGGCTTCCCAGCGCGCGAAGGGGTCACTGTCGTGGGCCATGAGAAAGGCGAGGCCTGCATCGTCGATGTCCGATGTCACGTGCACCGGGGCCGTGAAATCCCGGTTGAGCGACGGAACGGGAGCAGCGCCGACCCCTTCGAAGCGGAAGGTCCGGGAGGACCGATCGAGGTCGAGGACATGGCTTGAGGCACGCCGGCCATCGAGTGTGACCTCCATGTCGTTGCCGTTGGGACCGACAAGACCGACTTCAAAGGGAATGTGAAGCGCCTTCTTGACGGTCTCTCCCGGCGTCGGCGGTGTTTCCTGTGCGAGAACCAGTTCAAAGGCTGCCTCATCTGCAAGCCAGCGACCCGAGGCCCTGATGTGCGGTGTGCCGGCCTGGTTGTACCACTCGCTGAAATGGCCGAGATCGACACCATTGGCATCCGCCATGGCGGCCACGAAATCGTCGCAGGTCACCGCCATGCCATCGTGGCGTTCGATGTAGAGGTCCAGTCCCCTGGTGAATCCCTCACGACCGAGGATGCGTTCCATCATGCGGATGACTTCCGCCCCCTTCTCGTAGACCGTCGGCGTGTAGAAGTTGTTGATCTCCACATAGCTCTTCGGCTGCACGGGATGGGCCATGGGCCCGGCGTCCTCGGGAAACTGCGCCGCGCGCAGGCGGCGCACGTCGTCGATCCGCTTGACCGGGCGGCTTCTCATGTCGGCGCTGAATTCCTGGTCGCGATAGACGGTGAGCCCCTCTTTCAGGGAAAGCTGGAACCAGTCACGGCAGGTCACGCGATCGCCGGTCCAGTTGTGGAAGTACTCGTGGGCGATGACGCTCTCGATGTCCGCGTAGTTGCCGTCCGTCGCCGTCTGCGGGCTGGCGAAGACAAGGCTGGAATTGAAGATGTTGAGGCTCTTGTTTTCCATCGCGCCGGCGTTGAAGTCGGCGACGGCGACGATGTTGAAGGTGTCGAGATCATACTCGAGACCGTATCTCTCCTCATCCCAGCGCATGGCGCGCTTGAGGGAATCCATGGCATAGAGGCACTTCTTCTGACTGTCGTGCTCGCTCCAAATCCTCAAGTCGACCGCTCTCCCGGAAGCCGTCTCGAAGGTGTCCCCCAGACAGCCAAGATCGCCCGCCACCAGAGCAAAGAGGTAGGAGGGTTTCGGGAAGGGATCATGCCACACGGCACGATGCCGGCCGTCGCCGAGATCGCTTTCCTTCACGAGGTTGCCGTTGGAGAGAAGAACCGGGCAGGTGCGGCGCTCCGCATCGATGGTGACGGTATAGGTGGCAAGCACATCGGGGCGATCTGGGAAGAAGGTGATGCGGCGGAAGCCTTCGGCCTCGCACTGGGTGCAGTACATGCCAGACGACATGTAGAGGCCTTCGAGAGCCACGTTGCGTTCCGGTGCGATCGTGGTCCTGGTCTCCAGGGTGAATGTGTCCGGTGGATCATGAATGACCAATCCGGTGCGATCGTGCGTGTAGATCCTGTCCGGCAGTGGCACACCGTCGAGGGCCACCATGTCGAGAGCCAGGCTGTCACCATCGAGTCTGAGTGGTTCGCCTCCTGGTGCGGCCATGATGCCAAGCCTTGCATGGACAACTGTCTTGAGGGGGTCGAGCGTCACATGGAGGTCGACGGTTTCGATGCGCCAGGGAAAGGGCCGGTAGTCGGCAAGGCGGATTTCTTCCATGGTCATGCAGCCAGTCTCCTGATGTATGGCGGATTCATGCGGTCTCACCGGCAAGGCGCACAAGGGGGCGCTCGTCGATGGGCAGGTGAACCAGGCAGGCGAGCAGGCCGAGGACCGCGCTGATCCACCAGATCACATCGTAGGACCCGGTCGCATCGAAGAGGCGACCGCCCAGCCAGACGCCGATGAAACTGCCGGCCTGATGACTGAAGAAGACGATCCCGAAGAGGGTGGCCATGTAGCGGGTGCCGAAGACCTGAGCGACGATACCCGACGTCAGGGGCACGGTGGCCAGCCAGATGAGGCCCATGCATGCGGCAAAGAGGTAGATGGTCGTCTGCGTCATGGGGGCCAACAGCAGGGCGACAATGAGAACGGCCCTCAGAAAGTAGATGATGGAGAGGCCATAACGCTTGCTCCAGCGCTGTCCGGCGACTCCCGCAACAAGGCAGCCGGCGATGTTGAAGATGCCGACCAGGGCCAGCGACCAGGCCGCGACCGTTGCATCGAATCCCGATCCGGTGACGAAGGCGGGAAAGTGCACCGTGATGAAGGCAATCTGAAAGCCGCAGACAAAGAACCCGATAGTCAACAGCACGTAGCCGGTGTGCCGCCTTGCCTCCCTGATGGCCTCACCCATGGTCTGTCTGCTTTCGGCCTCGTCCGCCGCCGGTGACGGGGCCGGGAGAATGAACGCCAGTGGAATCATCACCAGGGTGGCCGCGGCCAGAACGACGAGGGCGCCCTGCCATTCAAAGAGGCTGATGGCGAGTTGGGCATTGGGCGCAAAGACAAACTGTCCGAAGGAGCCGGCCGCCGTCCCGAGCCCGAGGACGAAGGAGCGCCTTTCCTTCGCAACGACCCGGGCCATGGAGGCAAGTGTCAGGGAAAAGGCGGTAAAGGCAACGCCGAGGCCGACCAGGATACCGGCTGCCAATACGAACATGGTGCCGCTTTCGACAACCGAAGTCGCCCACATGCCCAGAGCGTAGACAATGGCGCCGAGGATGATGACGCGGCTGGGACCGAAGCGATCCGCGATCATGCCGGCCACCGGAACGCCGAGACCCCAGAGAAGGTTCTGCACGGCAAGCGCCATGGAGAAGACTTCCCGGTTCCAGCCGTGGTGAAGCGACACCGGTTCCTGGAAGAGCCCGAAGACGGAGCGCACGCCAAAGCCGATCATCGCAATGACGCACCCGGCAGCGATCACGGCAAGAGGTGATCTCCAGAAACGGTCCATGAAAGGGGAAAGAATGCTTTCAGCCGTCGAGAAAGCGCTTGAAGGCGCGCCCGACAAATCGTGCCGGATGCTCCTCGGGAGTCCGTTCCGAGGCCGCCTCCTTCAACTCGCGCGCTTTCCTGGCCAGGACCGGACGGGCCTTGTTTTCGTAGATCTCTTTCGCCTTCGCCCTCACCCTGGGATCAGACGCCGCGCGTCTGGCTGCAGCAAGGAAGAAGTGGCGGAACACAAGAGGCATGGGTCGCTCCCCTCAAGGCCTGGCGTCACGTACCGGCAATGGCAGCGATGTCGTCGACTTCGCCGGCTGTCATGCGCCAGGCGGTGACGGCCGCCGCATTGGCTCTCACCTGGTCCTCCCTGGTTGCCCCGCAGATCACCGTGGTGACGGTCTCGTGGCTGGCCAGCCAGCCGATGGCGAGTTCCAGGAGAGTCCTGCCGTGGTCCGCGGCATAGGCGGAAAGCCTGTCGAGGCGTTCGAAGTTCTCCTGCGACAGCAGCGCCGCATGACGATCCTCGCCCGAGGCCAGGCGTGACGATGCCGGCGCCTCCCTGCCAGCGGCGTATTTGCCGGTGAGGAACCCCATGGCCAGGGGAAAGTAGGGCATGACGCCAAGTCCGAAGCGGCGGGCGGCCGGGACCACCTCCCTTTCCGTTTCCCGGGCAAGAAGGCTCCATTCGTTCTGCGCCGCGACGAACCGGGGAACGGCGAGTCGGTCCGCCTGCCAGGCGGCATCGGCAATCTGCCAGCCCCTGTAGTTCGAACAGCCGTAGTAGCGGATCTTCCCCTGGTCAATCAGACGATCGAGAGCATCGAGCGTCTCTGCCACGGGCGTCGTCGGATCGGGGGTGTGATGCAGGTAAAGATCGATGTAGTCGGTGCCGAGTCGGCTGAGGCTGCCTTCGCAGGAACGGATGATGTAATCGCGCGACCCACGCGGAATGTCGCGCTGATCGCTGGCCTTCTTCAGGCCGAACTTCGTGACGATGGCAACATCCTGCCGGCAGCCGGCGAGCGCCTTTCCGAGAATGCGCTCCGATGTTCCGTCGTCATACATGTCGGCCGTATCGAAGAGAGTCACACCGGCATCAAGGGCCGCATGGACCACCTTCGTTCCCTGGTCCTCTGCGACCCACCAGCCGAGCGTGTTGCAGCCCATGCCGGCGAGCGAGACCTGCAGACCCGAGTGACCGAACCGTCTGAACTCCATCAGCGAATCCCTCCCCGGCTTCGAGGGTCCATCATGCACAACCGGCAGTGTGGTTGCGAGAACAGTGTTTCGGGCAGGCGTCAGCCTGCGTCGAGCAGGATCGAAGCGATGGCATCGGCGAAGACCTGGCAGCCCAGGACGATGTCGTCTTCGGATGTGTCTTCCTCGAAGGCATGGCTGATACCGCCCTTGCTCGGAATGAACATCATGGCGCTCGGCATGACCCGCGCCAGGTTCTGGGCGTCGTGGACCGCCGCACTGGGCATCGACATCCAGTTTCCCGGAGCGTGGCGTTCTGCCGCTTGCTCAAGGGAACGTTGCAAGTCCGCATTCATGAGGGCCGAGACGGTCCGGTCCCTGGTGGGTTCCATCGACACCTCAACCGGACCGCTTTCATTGCACTCACGGACCAGATCACCGACGACCTCCCCGAACCGGTCCATCCGCCCTTCGTCGGCGTCCCGGTACTGCAGTGAGAGCCAGGCGTGCCCGGGTATGATGCTCGCGGCACCGGGATCAAGACGGATGTCGCCGATTGTCCACACGGATCGCGGGCCGGCATTGGCTGCAAAGGCTTCGTGAATCCGTGAGGCGAAAGCCACCAGTGCGGCACCGGCGTCCCGTCTCCGTGACATCGGGGTCGTTCCGGCATGATTCTGCTGTCCGTCGAACCTGATCACCATGTCATGGATGCCGACGATTCCGGTGACGACGCCGATGCGCTTCCTCTCCTCCTCGAGCCATGGCCCCTGTTCGATATGGGCCTCGACATAGCCCCGGTAGCGGCCCTCCTCGCAGCGCAGAAGGGGACGGCCTTCCAGCCCGGCGTCGCGCAGGGCGTCGCGCAGCGCCTTTCCTTCAGCGTCTGTCGCGCCATCGAGATCGTCCGTCTCGATGAGACCGCAGAAACTCTTGCTTCCCAGGAGACCGAAGAAGGTGCCTTCCTCGTCGATCCACGAAGCCACGTCGACGGCAAGCTCCCGGGTGACGCGCTCTTCGGCCAGAGCGCGCACCACCTCGAGGCCATAGATGACGCCAAGGGTGCCGTCGAGCCAGCCGCCCGTGGGCTGGGTATCGGTGTGGGACCCGACAAGCAGGGCCCTGCCGGCACGGCGCGAACGGCCCAGGACCGTGCCGATGCCGTCGATCGTCGCAGCCAGTCCTGCGTCCTCCATGCGTCCGGCAAGCCAGCGTCGGGATTCCATGTCGACATCGCTCAGGGACTGGCGCACGACACCGTTGCCGCACGTGCCAAAGCCGCGAAGGGTCTGAAGATCACCGAGCAATCTCTCGCCATTGATGCGCGTGGTCACGATCCTCCTCCCCCGCCCTTCGCCGGCGGCGGGATGAGGACGAGCTTGCCGACATGGGCCTTGGTCATGAAGGCCTGCTGCGCCTGCCTGATGGCGCTGAGCGGAAAAGTGCCGGCCACCAGGGGGCGAACGGTGTCCTCTTCCACGGCGTGCACCAGGTTGTCGAACACGACGTCGTCCTGGAACGTGCAGCCGAAGAACGTCAGGTCCTTGAGATAGAGTGTCCTGAGATCGAGTTCGACCAGCGGCCCGCCGATAGCGCCGGACGTCGCGTAGCGGCCACCGCGCCTGAGAAGGTCGAGAAGGCGGGGCCAGGTCCTGCCCGCCACCACATCGATGACGACATCGACCGAGTCCTCTCCAAGTGCGGTGACAGGATCATCATGACGATCAATCACCTCGACGGCTCCCAGAGCCCTGACATCCTCCGCCTTGGAGGCCCCGGCAACGGCGATGACGGTGGCCCCGCGATGGCAGGCAAGCTGCACCGCCGCGGATCCGACACCACCCGAGGCGCCGGTGACGAGGACCCGTTCGGCGCCGACGGCGGACCGGTGAAGCATGTTCTCGGCAGTCGAGAAGGCACAGGGAACGCAAGCCAGCTCGACATCTGTCCAGTCGCTCCGGACGGTGTAGGCCTCGGCCGCCGGTGCGACGGCAAACTGGGCAAAGGCCCCGTCGCACTCCGAGCCGAAGGTCCAGCACGCGAAGGGCCGCGAGGCAACAGGTGCGCGCATCATGCTCCTGACGATGACGCGCTCGCCCATGCGGGCGGGATCGACACCCTCTCCGGTAGCGACGATCCTGCCGCAGCAGTCCGCCCCCTGGATGCGCGGAAAGGCGAGGGCCGACCCGGACCACGACGCATCGGATTCGTCGATGGCTCCGGACAATTCCTCGGATGTGGCGTCGGCCACGTTCTTCGAATACCAGCCGATCCGGGTGTTGATGTCCGTGTTGTTGACCCCCGCGGCGGCAACCCTGATCAGCACCTCGCCCGGCTGCGGCAGAGGAACGGGGATGTCCTCGCGGTAGACCAGCATTTCCGGCCCGCCATGTCCGATGAGATGGACACCCGCCATCGTCGAGGGAATCGTCATGTATCGCCCCGGCAAGAGCACCTTGGGTTTTGCCGGAGAGGCGCACCACGTGCAAGAGCAGAGTTGATGTCCGCAGGCAGGATCCGACCGGTCGCTACCCAGCGGCCTTTCGCTACTGGGTGCGATAGCCAATGCGCGACATGTCCCGGCATTGATCCGCTACGGCACTGCGGGGAGAGCCCGCCGACTTCACTGATGGGAAGCACCGAAGTACTCGGCCGTGAATTCTGAACGCGCCTCCCGGATGGCACCGACAATCTGCTGTCTGAACTCGTCCCGGGACAATATCTCCTCAAACTTCAGCAACGCTGCGTCAATCGCAACACCACCAACGATGCCGACGACGGCTCCCCCGACCGCTCCGATGACGTTTCCAAAGATTGGAACAACACTTCCGACAACACCACCCGCCACCGCGCCACCTATCACCTTGCCTGCGAGCGCCTTGAACGGCGCCTTGGCCGCCACCTTGATGGCAGATTTTCCAATCATCTTCGCCGTAATCTTGTGAGCAACAATCCGTGCAACACCGGCTCCTGCCGCTGAGCCGCCAGCGCCCGCTACCCCGATTCTGTGTGTTGCGGGCACGAAACCCTCAAATGTGGATGGCTGGACTATGTCCTCGAACAGTTCCGTTCTAGCCACTTCGACGTCGACATTCCGAACATCAATCCGATTCCTCTCGAGAATGTCGTTGACTGCACGCTCGTACGCCTTTCCTGCTTCTTTGTCGGAGGCGAACAAGTGTTCGACGGCGGTGTCGACACCCTTGAACCAGTGTTCCTGTCCGAACGTTTCCCTGGCCCTCTCGCTCAGGTGCCGTTCAAAGTCGTCCATTCCTCCAGTCAACAAAATTAGGAGTCGACCGTATTCACTCCCTAGGCTGTAGTACCAGTCGAGGTACTCGTCGACTGCTTCACTTTCCAGCGCAAAGAACGCCAAGTCGACTTCCTGTCGAAGTTGATCGGCAGCCGCATTCACCAGCGAAGCGGCTTCCGTGCGTGCTATCCTTACTTCTTCGAAAGTACCCTGCCTGTAGAAGCAACCATGTCCGACATCAAGGCTGGCCCCATCAGTGACGCAATGCGCATCTTCCCTGATATGTTCAACCAACAGCGCTTCAGTGACTTGCGTTGTTTTTCCTTCCAGTTTCTTGCGCTGATCGGCAATCTCCGACGCCCATGGTTCCAATTGAGCAAGCAGTTGGAAGAAAACAAACAATGGGAGGAATGTTGCGACCACTGCGAAGGTAAACACTCCTGCCACCGAGCGCGGAACCAGGTTGGCTTTCACGAATCCGGCCCTCGGGATACGGAAACAAGACAACGCCAGGCAGGCGTTGTAGAGGAGCGCAAAATTGCCCACACCCATCACCAACAGCGCCAGCAGCCATAACGCGGACGCTATCTCCAATGCACGAAGCTGGCCAAGGGCGTAGGCCTCAACACCGTGGAAATACGCGAGTCCACGCAGAGCCTCACCGACCACGGCGTTGCCAGACCAGTCTTGGATTGCCTCAGATCTTGCATCGATGGCGGCGCCGATCGTCGCATGCTTTGGCGGGTCCCCTAGCCACGCCATCGTGAGCACGTAAAGCAGCACAATCACTGCTGGGCATAGCCAACGGGACCATGCGGCTGCCTGCGTGACCGCCATGTCCTCGTGCATTCCTGCACATGACAGCCGACGCTTGATGACATTGAAAGCGACAGAATAGAGCGGAACGATCAAGAACAGCACTGCCCATGCCTTGTAGTCGTAGAAGTTCAATTGCAGCAACAGCAAGGCCGACATTCCCAGCGCCCAGATGGTCCACATCAGGATTCTCAGCCACCTCCCGATCCAAATCCTTGAGAGCCATCCCTGCTGCCTGAACATGGCAGATACCTTGCGCTGCTGACTTAACGTTCCCGAGCAGACGCCGGCGAGGCCCATGGGAACACCCAGCAGCAACATGCCGATCCCAACGAACACCAATTGCTCCATTGCCCAGTCGCGTGAAACGGCGCAAGCCGCCGCGACCCATAGAGTAGCCATGGCAAGAAATGAGGACTGGCGGCACGACCAATCCCCGGTCGGCGCGTCCGTGACGCCGGGTTCTGATGCTTTCAACATTGGAGCCTGACGCCTCTTCACCTCGCTGCACGAGTCCAACACTGAATCATACACACTCCCGCTCAGCATTGCGTACTGGACCGATCCAGGGGCACTTGCAGGAGATCTCTGTTCACTTGCATGCGGATCCAGTGACCGTCGGTACTCTGGTGCTCTGGTGCCACGTTCGCGGATACGCCCGCCAGCCGTAGTCGTCACGTTTCGGCGTGCGTCGTCCATGCTCTCTTGGATCGGTCCGCCGAGGTGTGGCAGGCTCGCCAACAATGTCGATCAAGATCGACCCTTTCATTGGAGCAGTGACAGGCGATCAGATTCGCGCCTTGATGCGGTTGCAACGTACCGATCGTGCAGGAGGCGAACGATCGGACTGACCGGACCGGTCACCCTTTTGGGGGTCACCGTTGCAATCGCGTCGTCGTGTCACGGGAGCGGCTGTTCGTCTGGTTTGTTGCCGAGCGCGCGCTGTAGAATGGCCTGAGCGATGCGGGGCGTGTGGCTCTCGCGTCCACGCAGGGCCACGAGGGGCTGAAAGTCATGAACGCGGACAGTCTCGTCAACGGCCCTGCCCTCAAACGACGCATGGTGCGACATCTTGCCGGATTCGAGACACGGCAGATCTCCCCGGACGGGCGCAAGAGGGCCGCCGTGACCATGACAGTCGTCTCCGACCGCAAGGGACAAGGCGCCTTCATCCTGACACGCCGGGCGGCGCGCATGAACCGCCATGCCGGACAGTGGGCCCTTCCCGGAGGCCGCCTTGATCCCGGCGAGACACCAGAAGAGGCGGCACGGCGGGAACTCGCCGAAGAGGTGGGTCTTGATCTCGACGAAGGCGCGGTGCTGGGACGCCTTGACGACTATCCGACCCGCTCAGGCTACCTCATCACGCCGGTTGTCATCTGGGGAGGAGGCAAGGTCGAACTGTGCGCCAATCCGCAAGAGGTGGCGGCCATCTACCGCATTCCCTTCACCTCGCTCTACAGGCCGGGATCCCCGGAGTTCGTGACCATACCCGAAAGCGACCGCCCGGTGATCCGCATGCCGATTGCCGGCACCAAGATCCATGCGCCGACTGCCGCCGTGATCTTCCAGTTCCGCGAAGTGGCACTCGACGGGCGGGCGACCCGGGTCGATCACCTCGAACAGCCGGTGTTTGCCTGGCGCTGACCCGGGGCGGATTCCAGCCACACCGAGGTGTCGTGGAAGAGACCGCCACCGATCGGGGCGCCGGGTTCCGCCGACACCAGGAGATTGATGCCCACCCCTTCGTCAAACGCGCTGTTGGGCCACACACTCTCGACGATGACCGTGCCCGCCAACTGGTCGTCCGCGACACGGGCCCGCAGCACGACACTGCCCTTGTCATTGCCCAGACGCACCCGCGAGCCATCCGTGATACCGAGGGGTCGGGCATCATCGGGATGAATCCGTGCGGTGGGCGCTTCCTCCTGACGAATGGATGTCGGCGTTTCGGTGAAACTCGAGTTGAGGTAGTTCCTGGCCGGCGCCGTCACGAGGCGCAGGGGATGTCGGGTGTCGATGACGTCCCAGAAATCGGGGAACCGCGGCATGGAGTGCGGCACCCCCTGCGGGCCGAAGGCGTTGTGCCGGTGCGACCAGTCGGCACGGAAACGGAAGCGCCCGTCGGCGTGACCGAACCCCTCGATGAAGTGGGCTTGCCCGAAGTCGGGCTGGACGTCCATCCATCGCCTGGCAACGAGGCTGTCGAGCGACCCCCACCCCGAGGCCTGCATCAGGTGATCGGCCAGTGCGGCGGGTGTCATGGAGAACCCGGGGTGCTCGTCCGCCACCCCGAGACGCCGCGCCAGATCGCAGATGACGTCATGGTTGCTGCGGCACTCTCCCGGAGCCTGAACCAGCCTGGGGCCCCACATGATGTGCTGATGTCCGCCCCCCTGGTAGATGTCGTCATGTTCGAGGAACATCGTGGCGGGCAACACGATATCGGCCATCCTGGCCGTGTCCGTCATGAATTGCTCGTGCACGCAACAGAAGAGATCGTGGCGCGCGAATCCCTCGTGCACGAGGCCGAGATCGGGGGCCACCACCATCGGGTTGGTATTCTGGATCAGCATGGCGGTGACCGGCGGCCCTTCGCCGAGATCCCTGCGCTCGCCGGTGAGGACCGGACCGATACGCGACTGGTCGAAGACACGCACCGACGGGTCCCTGCGGTCGATGCCCTCGATCATCGTGCGGTCCCAGTGGTAGATCTGGCCGTTGTTGTGAAAAGCCCCGCCGCCTTCATGTCGCCACGAACCGGTCACCGAGGCAATGCAGCTCGCGGCGTGCATGGAGACGGCGCCATTGCGGCCGCGGCAGAACCCGTAACCCAGGCGCAGGTAGGTCTTCGGCGTGCGGCCCACCAGCCGGGCAAAGGCCTCGATCTGATCGGCCGGCACACCACTGATCGCCTCGGCCCACTCGGGCGTCCGGGTCTCGAGGTGCTTCTCGAGACCGGCCGGATCATCGGTGTAACGCTCCATCCATCCACGGTCGGCCAGGTCATCGCGAAACAGGACATGCATGACGCCGCAGGCCAGGGCCGCGTCCGTGCCGGGTTTCACGCACAGGAAGAGATCCGCCTTCTCCGCCGTGCCGGTGCGGTAGGTGTCGACAACCACGATCTTCGCCCCGCGTTCCTTGCGGGCGCGCATCGCATGGGTCATGACATTGACCTGCGTGTTGACCGGGTTGGTGCCCCAGATGACGACGCAGTCGGACTTCGCCATCTCGCGGGGATCGGGACCCATGAGCGCCCCGGCGCCGGCCATGTAGCCGGCCCAGGCCAGCGTCGTGCAGATGGTGTTGTGCTGTCCGCTGTAGCGCTTGACATGGCGCAGCCGGTTGATGCCGTCACGCATCACCATGCCCATGGTGCCGGCGTAGTAGTAGGGCCAGACCGTTTCGGGACCAAGGCGGGCTTGCGCTTCGGCAAAACGGCTCGCGACCTCGTCCATCGCCTCGTCCCAGGTGACAGGGACAAAGTCTGTCGACCCCTTGTCCCCGACCCGGCGCAGCGGTGTCATCAGGCGCTGCGGGTGATGGATCCTCTCCGCATAGCGCGCCACCTTGGCGCAGATGACGCCTGCGGTATAGCTGTTGTCCTTCGCCCCCCTCACCCTGCCAATGCGGTCCGCCGCAAGAATGTCGACTTCAAGGGCACATGTCGACGGGCAGTCGTGCGGGCAGACGCTGTATCCCTTGCGGACCGGTTCGGACAGCATGGATCATTCTCCCAGGGGTCCAGACGAAGCTGCCTCGGCTACCAGGTCAGCATGGGCATGAATCCCGTCGGCGCGACATCATGATCCCGGCAGGCCTCATCCACCAGAGTCTGCGGCGGGACCTGTTCCGGCGCAATGCCCCAGAAATGCGCCGGCAGGCCACCGGTGATCCAGACTGAATCGATGCCACTGTCGCGTGCCCCGACAAGGTCCGTCGCGATGCCGTCCCCCACAGCAAGGACGCGTTCCCGAGGCACACCCGAGAGCATGTCGAGACAGCGCCGGTAGACCGACGGAAAGGGCTTTCCCTCCTGGCGCATGGACCCGCCGCGGGCGACATAGGCCTCGGCGATCATGCCGGCACAGATTTCCGGCTCTTCGCCGCGCAGGACAAACCTGTCCGGATTTGCCGACAGCATCGGCAGACCGCGTTCGAGCGCCGGTTCGAGTTCGGGCATGATGTCATCGAGGGTCTCACCCGGGCGACGGATGCCACAGCACAGCACGAAGTCCGCATCATCGATATCGGTGCATCGCTGGCGGGCAAGTCCGTCAAGGAGACAGGCATCCCCTTCCGTTCCGAGGTGCCAGAACCTCGAACCAAGCGCGGCGTACCAGGAATCCTCACGCTCCTCGAGGGCCAGGCGGGTCGCCAGGCCGGCTGTCATGATCCCGTCCCAGGCGCAGTCGGGAACACCCATCGCCTCCAGTTGCCGAAGAATGGCCTCATGTGTGCGCGGCGCATTGGAGAGCAGCACGACACGGCCACCCTGGCGGCGGAACGCCACCAGGGCATCGACCGCACTGGCATGGGCGTGGACGCCGTTGTGCAGGCACCCCCACAGGTCCACAAGCCAACCGTCGTAACGTCCGGCCAGAGAGGAAAGGCCGTGGATCAGCGGAATCGCCATCGCTTCCTTCGTCTCCGGCATGAGGGGGAGTCCTGCCATCATGCCCTTCCTTTGCCAAGGCCCTGAGGGTTGCCCGGAGAAAGGCGTCCCGGCACAGTGTCCCGAGAACGGTCGAGGTGACAGGCGCGTGACGATTCTTGCCACAAGACGGCTCGTCCTGCGCCCCCTCGCCAGGGATGACCTTCCGGCACTCGAGGATCTGTTCGCGGACCGCGAACACATGTGGGATCTCATGGACATCCCGGGACGCTCCAATGACCCCGGCGACCTCTCCCGGCACTACCTCGAGAGGTCACTGTGGGCCTTCGAACGCCACGGCGCCGGCATGTGGGGCATCCGGGAGAAGGGCCGGGGCCACGCGCCCATCCTGGGCTACACGGGCTTTGTCATGGACATTGGCGATAACGTCACGCTGTCCGAAAGGCTGGAGGCGGGCTGGGCCATCGCCCGCCACGCGGCGGGGAGGGGGCATGCCGCGGAAGCCACCAGAAGGGTGCTCGATCATGCCTTCATGGATCTGGGTACGCACTGCATCCAGGCCATCACGAGCCCCCACAACCTCTCCTCAAGGCGCCTGATGACGCGACTCGGGTTCGCGTACCGGGAGAATGTCGTCGCCTACCAGGGACCCCAGGTTCTCTACGCGATCAGCCGGCAACACTGGCTGACGGGACGCCGTTCCCCCGAAGACCGGGGCGGCGTCATCCGGGAAGCGTCATGACCACCCGCCCCGCCGGGACCAGGGGACTTGTCTCGTGGTGTCTCTTCGACTGGGCCAACTCCCCCACACCCACCATCGTCATCACGTTCATCTTTGCTCCCTACTTTGCCCGCGCCATTGCCGGCAACGAGGCCGAGGGTCTTGCCCTGTGGAGCTGGGGTATCGCGGTGTCGGCACTCGTCATCGCCTTCATGGCGCCGGTGGCTGGCGCCATCGCGGATGCCGGGGGGCGGCGCAAACCATGGGTCACGGGCTTCAGTGTCGTCATGGTCGCGGCGACGGCGGCGTTGTGGTTCTGCGCGCCGGAAACGCGCTGGATCATTCCGGCCCTGGTTCTCGTCGCCCTGGTCAACATCGCCTTCGAGACGGCGACCGTCTTCTACAACGCGATGCTGCCGGACCTCGTCGATCCCTCCCGGTTCGGCCGCCTGTCGGGGTGGGCCTGGGGTCTGGGGTATGCCGGGGGAATCGGCTGTCTCCTGCTGGTCCTCGGGCTCTTCGTTCTGGCCGACCCGCTGCCTTTCGGCCTGGAACGAGACGAGGCAGAGCACATCCGTTTCGTCACCGTCGTCACGGCACTCTGGTTCGTCGTCTTCAGCTGGCCCTTCTTCCTGTTCACGCCCGACCGTGCGAGCACCGGACGGGCGCCGACAGAAGCCGTGCGCACCGGTATCAGACAACTCGTGGACACGCTGCGGGAGTTTCGCCGGCACCGCACGATCGTCAGGTTTCTTATCGCCCGCCTGCTCTATGTCGACGGCCTCAACACGCTCTTTGCCCTGGGCGGCGTCTATGCCGCCACCACATTCGCCATGGACGAGGAATCGGTGTTGCTGTTCGCCATCCTGCTCAACATCACGGCGTGCGCAGGAGCGGTGGCCTTCGGATGGCTGGACGACCGGATCGGGGCGCGGCAGACCCTGCTTGTCACGCTCGCCGCGCTGATCGTCATCAGTGTCGTCATCCTGATCACCGGATCGACGCTCTGGTTCTGGATCCTCGGCGGCCTGCTCGGCATCTTCATCGGTCCGGTGCAGTCGGCAAGCCGCTCCCTCATGGCCCGCCTTGCCCCCTCGCACATGACCGGTGAAATGTTCGGCCTGTTCGCGCTCTCCGGCAAGATCACCAGCTTCGCCGGGCCGCTTCTCGTCGGTGTGATCGCCTATGCGACGTCAAGCCAGCGCCTTGGCATGGCTGTCATCGTCGTCCTGCTGGTGGCCGGATGGCTGGTGCTGTGCACCCTGAAGGACGAGGACCACCCCTGAACCGGCCGCGCCCTACAGCCGCTCACCGGTCATCAGCCGCGGCAGACGGCCAGCCACCCCCATGGCGTCCTTCATGAGCAGGCGCCTGACGGGTTTCATGGAACCGACGAGGGCGAGGCCGAGGCCGCGGGCCAGGGCCACCGGCGGCGAGCGCATGGCGAACAGGCGGTTGAGACCGTGGGTCATGGCGACCAGCATCCATGTGTCGACACGGCGCCGGCGGGCGTAGGCCTCCAGAGCCGCGCCGGCGCCCGGATCAACTCCCAGACGCGCCATGTCGGCCAGGACCTCGCAGAGCACCGCCGCATCGCGGATGCCAAGATTGAACCCCTGACCGGCAATGGGATGAATGGCGTGTGCGGCGTCACCCACCAGGACGAGCCTGCGGCCGGTCAACCGGTTGGCGACAGCCAGGCAAAGACGATGGTCGAGAACCGGCCCCGTCACCTCCAGAGGGCCCAGAAAGTCGCCGAACCGCCATGCCAGTTCCTCCGCGAACATGGCGTGGTCGAGTTCGAGCACCCGTCTGGCAATGACCTCGTTCTCGGTCCACACCAGCGAGGAGCGTTCCCCCGGCAGCGGCAGAATGGCAAAGGGCCCACCAGCCAGAAAGCGCTCGTGGGCGATCCCGTTGTGCGGTCTTGCGTGGTGTACCGTGGCGATGATGGCGGTCTGCCGGTAGTCGTGCCGCCAGGCCTCGATTCCGGCCATGGCCCGCAACGGCGAGCGGGCGCCGTCGCAGGCGACGACAAGGCTGCAGCGGAGCCTTGTCCCGTCATCGAGACCCAGGGTTGCCCCCGCGTCGTCGCATTCCATGGCAACAACCCCGGCGCAGACCGGATGGATTCCTTCGGCACGCCCGAGTGCACTGTCGAGAGCATGCCGCAACACCCGGTTCTCCATGATCCATCCCATGGGATGGTCACCGACATCCCGGTGGTCGTAGTGAAGGAAGAAGGGCGTTTGCCGCTCGCAAACACGGATATCAAGGATGGGCTGGGCGTGGGGAACGACGTCCTGCCATGCATCGAGCCGTTCGAGAACGAGCTTCGAACCCCAGGAAATGGAGGACACGCGCCCGTCGAACGCAGCGTCGAGAATCGTCTGGCGGGGAACCCTCTCGACCAGGGCCACATCAAATCCTGCTTCGGCCAGGGCGAGGGCCGCCGTCATGCCACTCATGCCGCCGCCGACGACGCAGATATCGAAACGCGATTCCATGGCCCCATTCAACCCCACATCCCATGCGGCGTCATCTCTGGCAGCACCGGCACGACAATGGTAGCAAGCAGCCGGGGACATCAGGGGAGCCGCGGCGATGATGTGGCACGACATGACGGCGCTGCAGCTTGGCACAGCGATTGCCGACGGCACGATCGATCCCGTCGATCTGGCCGAGTTTTTCCTCGAGCGTATCGCCACACTTGATGGCAACGGGCGGATCTTCATCCGCCTTTCCCCGGATCGTACCCGTGCGGAGGCCGAGGCCGCACGCCGCCGCCAGCGCCTGGGCCTGACACGTGGACCTCTCGACGGCGTCCCGGTCTCCTGGAAGGACCTTGTGGATGTCGCCGGTGTCGAGACCACCATGGCGACACGGGCTCTCGAGGGCCGCGTTCCCCAACGCGACGGTGTCCTGCTGCAACGCGCCACTCAGGCCGGCACCGTGTTCCTTGGCAAGACCAACATGACCGAGTTCGCCTTCTCCGGACTCGGCATCAACACGACTCATGGGACACCGGCCAATGCCCATGACATGGCGGTCGACCGCATTCCCGGAGGCTCGTCGTCGGGAGCCGGCGTCGCTGTTGCGCGCGGCCTGGGCCCGATCGCGATCGGCAGCGATACCGGCGGGTCGGTGCGCATTCCCGCCGCCCTCAACGGCGTGGTCGGGCTCAAGACCACCATCGGCGCGCTTCCCATGGAAGGCGTGATGCCCCTGGCATCGCTCTTCGACACCATCGGTCCGCTCGCCACAGACGTGGGCGATGCCGCAGCCATGTGGTCCGTCCTTTCGGGCAAGACGATGGCTGACCTTGCCGGCACCCAACTCAGGGGCAAGCGCCTCGTCGCGGTGGCCTCACCGATGTGGCGCGGTATCGATGAGGAGGTGGATCACACCTGCCGGGAGGCTCTCGGGCGACTCGAAGCGGCCGGCGCCGACGTCGCATGGCAGGATGTCGACGAGTTCACGCAAGCGATGGACGTCGCGGGCCGGCTGATCACCACGGATGCCTGGTCGTGCTGGTCCGGGGTGGTGGACGAGATGCCGGAGGCAATCTTCCCCTTCATGCTGCCCAGGTTTCTTGCCGGCAAGGCCCAGGCCGGACACGAGGTTCTCGCCATCCTGCGTGAACTCGACACCCTGGCCGACAGGCTCCACCGTTTGATGAGCGGTTGCGACGCCCTGATTGCCCCCACCGTTCGCATCCGTGCTCCGCAGATCGCCGATCTCCTTGGGGACGAGAAGGCGTACAGTCGGGCGAACGCCACGATGCTCGCCAACACGACGCCCGGCAATCTGCTGAAGGTCTGCGCGGTCACCCTGCCATGCGGGAAGGCAGCATCAGGCCTGCCGGCAGGCCTGATGCTGATGCAACGACCCGGCAGGGAGGAGGCGCTGCTGCGTCTTGCCCGGGCCGCCGAGGTTGCCGGACTGACCCGGCAACCTTCGTGAGCCGCTTTCATCCACACGTCGCCGGCATCATCCTGATGCTGGTCTCGCTGTTGCTGGTCAACACCTCCGACGCTGTGGCAAAGTGGACCATCCAGGATCTGCCGATCTTCCAGATCATGGTGTTCCAGGCCTGCGGCCTCGTGGTCATGGCGCTGCTGGTGTCGCGCCAGCCCAATCCGCTACGCCTCATCCGGACCGCGGATCCGGGCTGGCAGATTGCCCGGTCGGCCTGCCAGTTCGCCATGGGATACACGTTCTACAGCGGCCTCAGGGTCCTCCAGTTCGCCGATCTCATCGCCATTCTCTTCGTCGGCCCCCTGGTCATCACGGCCATGGCCCACGTGTTTCTCCACGAGCGCGCCGGATGGCATCGCTGGGCCGCCTGCGTCGTCGGTCTCGTCGGTGGCCTCATCATCGTGCGCCCCGGTTCCGGACTGATGGGATGGGGCGCCACCTGGCCAGTGCTGGCGGTCGTGATCTGGTCGGTCTATGTCGTCATCACACGCAAGATTTCCGGGAGAAACTCCACTGCGAACATGATGTTATGGTCATCCCTCGTGACCCTTGGCGTGCTGGCGGCGATGAGCCCGTGGTACTGGCAATCGCCCGTTGGCTGGCAATGGGTGGCACTGGCAGTGATCGCCCTGCTCTCGTCGAGCAGCAACGGCCTTGTCATCCGGGCCTACACCCTCGCGCCGGCCTCGCTGCTGGCGCCCTTCATCTACACGGAAATCATCGGCGCGACGTTCTACGGCTGGGTCTTCTGGCGTGAGTTTCCGGACACATGGACATGGTTCGGTGCCTTCATCATCATTCTTTCCGGTCTCTACGTCGCCCGCAGGGAATCCCTCGCACGCCAGCGCGAAAGTTGACCAAAGCCGGGAGGTGTACGGTTTAACAATCCATCAACAATAGAGATTTTGCTTGCAGGGGCCGATGTGTGCCAGACTCCGTGCCGACTGTGGAATGGCACCATGATCAGCGACAGACTCGATACCCTGAAGGAATATCCATTCCGGCGCATGAATGCGCTCATCAGGGACATTCCCTTGCCCGAGGGCAACAGTGAAGCGATCGCGATGTGGATTGGCGAGCCGCGCCATGGCGTGCCGGAGATTGCGCGCCAGCCGCTGACAGGTTCCTTCACGGACTACAGCAGGTATCCCCCGGTGGAGGGCACGCCGGGCCTGAGGCGCACCATGGCCGCCTGGCTTTCCCGGCGCTACGGCCTTGCCGATGGATTCATCGACCCCGAGCGGGGCATCATTCCGGTCCAGGGAACCAGGGAAGGCCTCTTCATGATCGCGCTCGCGGCGGTGCCGACGACGCGGGCGAAGGGAACACCGCTGGCGCTGATGCCCAATCCCTTCTACCCGCCCTACAAGGCGGGCGCGGTGGCTGCCGGCGCACAGCCGGTCTTCATGCCCTGTACCTCGGCCTCCGGCTTCTTGCCGGATCTCGACAGCCTCACCGGCGATGTCCTCGACAGGACGGCCATCTTCTACCTTTGCTCCCCTGCCAATCCACAGGGTGCAGTGGCTGATGCCGCCTATCTCAGGAGGGCCGTCGATCTTGCCAGACGGCACGATTTCCTGCTTGTCTCGGACGAGTGCTATGCGGAGATCTGGGATCGTGCGCCACCACCCGGCGTCATGCAGATCTGTGCCGAAGATGATGACCTGTCACATGTCGTGTGCTTCCATTCACTGTCCAAGCGCTCCAGCATTCCCGGTCTGCGTCACGGCTTCGTGGCCGGCGATCCTGAATTCCTCTCGGCCTTCATGCGCCTGCGCAGGTATGCAGCGGCAGCAAGTCCGATGGCCGTCATGGCCACTGCCGAGGTACTGTGGTCCGACGAGAGTCACGTCGAGGAGAACCGCCTGCTCTACCGTGAAAAGGTCGACATCGCCGAGGCCATTCTCGGCAACCGGTTCGGGTTCTTCAGACCCCCTGGCGGGTTCTTCCTGTGGCTCGATGTCGGCAACGGCATCGACGCGGCACGAAGGCTGTGGGCCGAGGCCGCCGTCAAGGTCCTCCCTGGGGCCTACCTTGCCGAGGACAGGGCCGATGGCGGCAATGACGCCTTCGCCTACATCCGGGTGGCGCTGGTGGGTGATCGCTCCTCAACCCGGGAAGGTCTGACCCGTCTTGCGGAAACGCTGGCAGAAGGGAACTGAGTCATGGCCACACGACCGGTATCGTCCTTTCCAAACCTGCTTCCGGCGACAGCGCTGGCGTGGATGAACCGGCGGCTGATGGAGGCCCTGGGCATCGCCTGCCTTGCGATTGCCGGCTGGATCATCCTGGCTCTTGTCACGTTCGATGGCGCCGATCCGTCGCTGAACTACGTGACGGACGGGCCCGTACTCAACCTTGCCGGTCTGCCGGGCGCCACCGTGGCCGAAGCGATTCTCACGTTCACCGGAATCGCCGGACTCATGCCCGTCGTCGTGCTGCTCGCATGGGCGCGCTCCCTCATCGCCCGACACCGGTTGTCCCATCCTCTCTGGCGCGCCCTCGCGATGCTGGCAGCGACACTTCTCTTCATGCCGGCCCTTGCGGCAACGTCGGTAAGCGCGTGGTTCGTTGCCGGCGCCGGCGGCATCGGCGGTACCCTGCTGGTGACGTGGGCGGCGCAGACGCTCGCAGTCTCCCTCGCCACGGTGCAGCACTATGCCCTGGCTCTCCATGTGCCGGCGCTGGCGGCCCTGCTGTTCGCGGCGGCCCTTCCCTGGGCCGATATCAGGCTGGCCTGGCGATTGTGCCGCGCCACGGCGCAGGGATTCATGCGCCTGAAAGGAATGATCGCACAGTGGCGGGCAGGCGGGAGCGCGCCGGCAGTCCACGGCGATGCCATCCCCGACTTCCCCGTGCCCAAGGGAAACCTGTCGCGTCGCCCCGGCCGGAAGAAGCCCCGCAAGAAGGCGCCCGCAACGCTCGAGCGACGGAAACCCACCGGCAACCGGCGGCCGGCGCCGCGCCGGGAACAGCGCAACGATGGCGCCTTCCAGCTGCCTCCCCGCGAACTCCTGGTCAACGTCGATTCCTCGCGGCGGCGTGAAATCGACAGGAACGTGCTGGTCGAGAAGGCGCGCATGCTTGAAGAGGTGCTGTCGGACTTCGGTATTCGCGGCCACATCGAGGACGTGCGCCCGGGCCCGGTGGTGACACTCTACGAACTCGAGCCCGATGCCGGCATACGCGCCAGCCGCATCATAGGGCTGGCCGACGACATTGCGCGGAACATGTCCGCGGTCTCGGCTCGGGTCGCCGTCGTTCCCGGGCGCACCGTGCTCGGCATCGAACTTCCCAACGACGACCGCGAGATGGTGGTCCTGCGTGAACTCCTGGAGACCCGCGATTTCACCAGGAGCGATGTCAGGCTGCCGATCGCCCTGGGCAAGCAGATCTCGGGCACCCCGGTGATCGAGGATCTCGCCAACATGCCTCACCTGCTGGTGGCCGGAACCACCGGGTCCGGCAAGTCGGTGGCGGTCAATGCCATGATCCTGTCCCTTCTCTACCGGCTGTCGCCGGACGAGTGCCGGCTGATCATGATCGATCCGAAGATGCTGGAACTCTCGGTCTACGACGATATTCCACATCTTCTCGCGCCGGTGGTCACCGAACCGCACAAGGCGGTCATGGCCCTCAAGTGGGTGGTCGGCGAAATGGAAAAGCGCTACCGCGGCATGCAGAAGATCGGGGTGCGCAACATCGAGGGTTTCAACGCCCGTGTCGCCGCGGCGCTTGCGGAAGGCACCGCCCTGACACGCACCGTGCAGACCGGATTCGATGCCAGAACCGGTGATCCGTGCTTCGAGGAGGAGGTGATCGCCGACAAGCCCCTGCCCTTCATCGTCGTTGTCGTGGACGAGATGGCGGATCTCATGCTGGTGGCAGGCCGCGACATCGAGGGCGCCATACAGCGCCTGTCGCAGATGGCCCGCGCCGCCGGCATCCACCTCATCATGGCCACCCAGCGGCCTTCGGTCGATGTCATCACGGGCACCATCAAGGCCAACTTCCCGTGCCGGGTGTCGTTCAACGTCACCTCCAAGATCGACAGCCGCACGATCATTGGCGATCAGGGCGCCGAACAGTTGCTGGGCAAGGGAGACATGCTGTTCCTGCGCGGCGGAGGTCGTCTGACGCGTATTCACGGACCCTTCGTCAGCGATGAGGAAGTGCGCGAGGTCGTCGCCTACCTGCACACGCAAGGCACACCCGACTACCTCGATGCCGTCACGGAGGAACCCCTGGAGGCCGGTGAGTCCATGCCGGACATGGCGGCAGGCGGCGGTGCAGGCGACAAGAACCGGGCGCTCTACGATCGGGCCGTCTTCATCGTCACGAAGGAACAGAAGGCATCGACCAGTTTTATCCAGCGTCACCTGCAGATCGGGTACAACCGCGCCGCATCGATCATCGAACAGATGGAGAAAAACGGTGTGGTCAGCGCCGCCAATCACGTCGGAAAGCGCGAGGTCCTCGCGAATCCGCCGCCCGGTGATGACTAGAAGACGGTTACGGCACGAACTGGTGCTGGCAAACGGGCATTTTCTTGCCCGCATCCCTTGTCACCGGCAGCAGGCAGGCGCACAAGGGATGAGACGCCGGTAACCAGCGACCTCTGCCATGTTCCAGATCTACCTGCCGATCGCGGAGATGTCTGTCGACATCTTTCTCCTGCTCGGCATGGGCGGCGCGGTCGGCTTTCTGTCGGGCCTGTTCGGGGTCGGCGGCGGATTTCTGATGACTCCCCTGCTCATCTTCATCGGTGTCCCGCCCCCGGTGGCCGTGGGCTCCGAGGTGAACCAGGTGGTGGCGGCGTCGGTCTCGGGTTTCATGGCGCACTGGCGGCGACGCCAGGTCGATTTCAAGATGGGCGGCGTCCTCCTCGTCGGCGGTGTGCTGGGATCGGTCTTCGGTGTGTGGCTGTTCGGCATCCTGCGCCAGATCGGCCAGATCGACCTGGTGATCTCGATCTCCTACGTCGTGATGCTGGGCTCCATCGGGACGCTGATGATGGTGGAGGCGTTGCGCACCATCCTGCGCCGGCGCAGCGGCACGACCGTGCGCCGCAAGGCCCATGTGCATCACTGGGGTCATGGCCTGCCATTCAAGATGCGCTTTCGCACATCCAGGCTCTACATCAGCGCCGTTCTGCCGATCATGCTCGGTTTCGTCATCGGCATTCTTGCCGCCATCATGGGTGTGGGCGGCGGCTTCTTCCTGGTGCCGGCGATGATCTACCTGCTCGGCATGCCGGTCGGTGTCGTGATCGGCACATCGCTCTTCCAGATCACCTTCGTGACGGCCACCGCGACCTTCCTGCACGCCAGCAGCACCCAGACCGTCGATGTCATGCTGGCCGGCATCCTGACACTCGGCGCCGTGTTCGGCGCCCAGTTCGGCACCAGGGTGGGGGCAGAGTTGCGCGGCGAGGAACTGCGGGGCCTGCTGGCCCTGGTTGTCCTGGGCGTTTGCGCCACCTTGCTGTGGCGCCTGGTGGCCGAGCCGGCCAGCCTCTACACCCTGTCGCTGACGGGGTTTCACTGACATGAAACGCCTGGCGATTCTTGCGCTCCTGTTGGCGGTCCTTGCCGGATGCGGCAGGGCGGCGGCCCAGGAGATCATGGCGGGCCTGTCGCACCATGCCATCGGCATTACCGCCGACTTCGCCGGAACCGAGATCCTCGTGTTCGGAGCGATCGAGAACGAGGGCGACATCGTCGTTGTCGTGCGCGGGCCGCGGCGTGAGGTGGTGGTCCGCAAGAAGGCGCCGGTCTTCGGCATCTGGATCAACACCCAGTCGGCCGTCTTCCAGTCCGTTCCCGGTTTCTACGGCCTCGCGTCGACACGTCCGCTCGCAGAGATCGTCGATGCCGACATGCGCCGGGTCATGGAAATCGGCATCGACGGACTCAGACTCGAACCGGCCGACATGGAACCGGCCGTGCGCGACGAATTCCGCGCGGCGTTGATCGCGCTCAAACAGACCGAAGGGCTCTACCCGGTGGAACCGAGCACCGTCAGCCTCGCCGGCGGCCGGCTCTTCCGCGCCACCATCGCCCTTCCGGCGGGCATACCCGTGGGAACCTATGCCGCGGACACGTTCCTGATACGCCGTGGCGAGGTGGTGGCGGCGCAGTCGTCGCCGCTGATCGTCTCGAAGGCCGGATTTGGCGCCGAGATCTACAATTTCGCCCACCGCGAGTCCGAGTTCTACGGCATTGCCGCGGTCATTGCCGCCGTCATCGCCGGCCTTGCCGGCAACCTTCTGTTCCGGCGGGCCTGATCATGACACAATCCGGATCACCATGAGCGAGACAACGCAAGGGGGCGCCGGGCGCCCCGGACATGTCGCCGGACAGGTCAAGTTCCTGGTCTGCGTCGACGCTTCGCCTCCAAGCCGGGTGGCGGTGCACTATGCCTGCCGGCGGGCCAAGAACACCCATGGCCGGGTGGCGCTTCTCCATGTCGTGGAGCCCGTGGACTTCAGGCAATGGTCCGGTGTCGAAAACATGATGCGCGAGGAGCAGCTCGAGGCCGCCGAGGCACTGCTCAACGAACTGGCGCAGGATGTCAACGCCTGGGCGGGCGTGATGCCGGAACTCATGGTGCGCGAGGGCCGTATTGGCGACGAAATCCTGGGCGCGGTTGATGACGATCCGCTGATCGACCTCCTGTGCGTCGGTTCCAACCCCTCGGAAGGCAAGGGAAAGCTGGTCTCCTGGCTCGCCGGACATCTCGCCGGGCGCCTCACCATCCCGCTTGTCATCATCCCGGGCACCATCTCCGACGAGGACATCATCAACATCACGTGACCGCCCGCGGTCGACCCGCAAGCCGGACGGATCCCGGTCATTCAACTCCTTGACCCTGAAAGAACGGTCATAGCGTACCATCAACAACCGCCGGGAGTTTCGGGCCACGGGGCGTGAAACGCCCGGTACGCAGGACGGGACCTTCCGGACTCCGAGGTAATGCCTGGAAGGACATCCAGATGTCTCTGGTGCGCTGCAGCGGTCTTCCCGACCCATCGTTCCAGGAGCAGTGGTCAGTGCCCGGGCAGGCGGTCGTTCTTGGAATCGTTAAGAGGTGGAACAGTCCCGAATACGGCGAACTCTGTCCGCTCCGGTGTCGTCTCCCTCTGCGCGACTCCCTGGCACCGGACTCGTGGTGTTCGCTGGTGTCCTTGGAACCCCCTCTTGAATTCCTGTGGATCAATCGCCACTATGCAAAACGAAGAGAACACAAAAACGGGCTCGAACCGTGTTCATCCAGACTGAAGACACACCCAATCCGCTGACCATGAAGTTCCTTCCCGGAAGGGCCGTCATGGACACGGGAACCGCAAACTTTCCCGACTCCGGTTCCGCCGGCACGTCACCGCTGGCCAGCCGTCTCTTCGACGTGGCCGGGGTGACCGGCGTGTTCCTTGGTCGGGATTTCATCTCCGTGACACGGTCGCCGGAGAACGACTGGCAGATGATGAAGCCGGTCATTCTCGGGGTCGTCATGGAGCACTTCGTGACCGGTGCGCCCATCATGTCCGTGCGCAGGGACGAACCGGAAGGCGATGAAGGCGACAGTGAGGTCGTGGCGCAGATCAAGGAACTTCTCGATACCAGGGTGAGGCCTGCCGTGGCTCAGGACGGCGGCGACATCGTGTTCCATTCATACCGGGACGGGGTCGTCTCCTTGGCCATGCAGGGTGCCTGCCATGGCTGTCCGAGTTCGACCATGACCCTCAAGATGGGCATCGAGAACCTGCTGAAGCACTACATCCCCGATGTCGTGGAGGTTCGCCCGGTTCTCTAGTCGTCACCGGGACGCCCTCGATCATCCTTCTGCCTTCACGAAAGTCTGCGGATCCATGAGATTCCTCCCCACAGTCTCGGTGTGCGTGGCCGTCCTCGCGTCAGGCCCTGCCATCGCCGAATCCGAGGGTGCGGCGACGACGGTGCCGCTCCCCTCCCAGCGTCCGGTCGCCCTTGCGGCCGTGACGGACATCGATGGCAGCGCCCTCTACCTCGATTCGGCGCTGTCGATGGCCGGACTCAGAATCAACGAGATCCGTCGCCAGTCCATCCTTGTCCCCCGAGTCATGGTGAGTCGCATGCCCGTCGACATGCACCTCTTCGATGATGCCGCCGGACGCAAGAAGATCTTCCTGAAAGTCATGTTGCCGCTGATCCTCAAGGTCAACGAGGAGATTCTCGCCGAACGCCGCCGTATCGAGCATCTCGCCGAAGTGATCGCCAGCGGTGCGCGCCTGTCGCTGAACGATGTGGCCTGGCTCGACTACATGGCCTCCCTCTACAGGGTCGAGAGCGGCAATGTCGGCGAACTTCTTCATCGGGTCGATGTCGTGCCGGTAGCCATGGCCCTGGCCCAGTCGGCCATCGAATCGGGTTGGGGCACCTCGCGATTCGCTCGCAAGGGCAATGCTGTCTTCGGTCAGAAGTCCTGGGCCAGCCACGCCGGCCTCGTGCCCCGGAACCGCGACCCCGACAAGACCCACGTGGTCAAGTCATTCCGCAACCTCAGGGCGGCAGTGGTTGCCTATGCCTGCAATCTCAACCGCCACACCGCCTATGCGGCGTTCCGCGACCTGCGCGCCAGGCTGCGGGAAAACGGGGAACCCCTCGACAGTCACGCCCTCGCCGCCACGCTCGACCGCTATGCGGAGGAACCGGACTACATCAGCCACGTTCACACGGTCATCGACCAGAACCACCTGACCGATTTCGACACCGCGCGCCTCGCCGCCCTCACGGCCTGAGCACCAAACGCTCCTCCATCCCGTCACCGCACCACCGGTCAGTCGGGGCGCGAAAGCCCCAGGCGCTCGTGCCACTCGGCCAGTGACTCCTGCGGATAATGATCGAATCGCCGGTCCTTCGGCCCGATGTCGGCTCTGACCCAGGAGGGCTTGTCGGCGAGCATCAGGTGGGTGCGTTCCGGAGGGACGGGGAGTTCGGTGTCGATGGCGGAGGCGAGAGGATGCACGAGCTCAGGCCAGCGCGGATCCCACAACCATAACGCGGTGCCGCAAAGAGTGCAGAAACTCCGCTCCGCCGGACTGGTCTCTTCGCGCCCGTCCTCGCGCATCACCGCGTGGTAGACACTGCGATGTTCGTCTCCCTCGACCTCCAGGCTTCCATGGAGTGCGCCGAGGTTGATCGCAAAGCCGCCTCCACCGCCGGTCTTTCGACAGATGGTGCAGTAACAGAGGTTGAAGGGATAGGGGTGGGCGGAACGGACGCGAAAACGGATGGCGCCGCAATGGCACGAACCCTCGAGCAGCATGACAGGGGTCCCTCGTCTGGTCTCCTTCGCCAATGTCCGGCATCCGACAGGCTCGAGGCAAGCGGGCCCTGGCTGATGCCGCCGGACAGTGCATGTGGTGCACGGGCAGGGCCGCTTACTCCTCCTCGCCACCTGGAACGAGAAACGGAATGCCCAGCCAGCGGTAGCGTCCCTCGGTTGCCGGAAGGGTGCAGTTGACACGGCTGCGACCCGGCGGGAATGGGCTGTCGAGGCGCACTTCGACACGCCTGTCGAGAATCTCCAGTGCTGCCTCGCTGCCGTGGGACGGGAAGCACGCCAGCCGGTCAAGGGCGCCAACGTCTTCGGCGACCGTAAACCCGATGTGGGGCGGGTTGGGACTGTGGCGGCGGATCACCATGTCCTGCGGAAGCGCGCCCGTGACAGGCAGGGGCAGTGCCTCGACAATGGTGCGGAATCTCTCAGGTGTGCCGAAGCGTTCGTTGAGGGCGAAGCGCGGCAGGGTGAAGAGGTCCGCCCCCTCGACGGCAACACCGGAGTGCTGGCCGAAGGCGGCGGCGTATCCGACATCACGAAGCATGGCCGCCAGTTCCACACTGAACTCACCGTAAGGGTAGGCAAACAGCCTGGGCACGAACCCCAGTTCGTTGATGAAGTCCGATGTCATGCGCGCCAGGTCTTCCTCGATTCTGCCGCGATCCATGAACGCCATGTGGCCATGACCGGCGCTCTGGGCGCCGATCGCGACGCCGGCCTCGTGCATGGCCCGGACATCATCCCAGCTGACCGACGACAGGGCATTGTTCACCGCGTCGGTGTTGATGAAGACGGTGAAGGGAAACCCACGGTCCAGAAGCCGCGGCATGGCCTCGGTGAGAACGGACCGGTAGGTGTCATCGACCGTGATGGCCACGGTCCTGTCAGGAAGGTCGCGTTCGCCTGCAAGGCCCCTGACAATCTCGTCGAGCGGCAGGATCCGGTAACCCCCCTCCTCGAGAATCGCCAGGTGCTGCTCGAACTGTTCAATGGTGACATTGGTCGAGGGATAGGCATCCTCGCCAAACCGGTGATAGACCACCACCACCGCCGACTGCGGTTCGTCAGCCATCACCGGCAGCGACACCACGCCCCCCTGGCATGCCATCGTGCCGCACCACATGATCGCCGTCAGGGCGAGTATCCGTGCATTTCGCATGGCAATCTCCGTTATGCCTGCGCAAGAGAAGTCGATCAAACGGCCTGTGCCGGTCAGGACATGATGCCGGTACCGGCCTCGCTGTCCGACAGCACCGGCCAGCGACGCGGATCGAACAACTGGTAATGCCACCACTCGGCATCATACCAGTCGAAACCCGCCGCCGTCATGATGCCGAGGAGAAGGAGCCTTCTGGCCCGCTGCCCGGGCGTGATCCCCGGCGCATCGTGACGCGCGTTTTCCGTCAGTTCGTCCACGGGTCCACCCATGTCGAGGCGCATACCGGCGGCGGTCTCGAGCGTGACATCAACGGCCACCCCACGGCTGTGGGGCGAACCGCGTTCAGGATGGGCAAGAAATCTCTCGTCCGGCGTGTGGGACCACAAGACCCACTGCGCCTCCGAGGGCCGGAAGGCGTCGGTCACGACAAGGCGCAGGTCCTGTTCACCGGCGAAACCGATGGCGCGTTCGAGGCACGACGCCGCAGCCTCCACCAGGAAGCAGCGCCGTCGGGCATAGATCGCCGCGCCCGTGAAGTTGTCCGCCTGGCCGTAGACGAGATCGAGCGTGACATCCCACGAAGGGGGTGCGATCTCGACGAGACCTGCTGCCTCCATCGGGTACTCTCCGGAATCCTCCTGTCACGATGGCACTTCAGCCGAGCCTTCCGCAAGACGGTTTGACAGGGACGGTCAGGATCGCCCATTGAACATCCTCAAGCGACCTTGGGAAGGATTCCGGGATGTCGGACGGCTCGGACCTCTGCCGCCATGGCAACGCCGGCGTCTGCCTGGTGCTCGGCGGCGCGCGTTCCGGCAAGAGCCTGTTTGCGGAGCGCCAGATTGAGGCCACTGGTCTTTCCGCCTGCTACATCGCCACCGCCGAGGCCCGTGATGCGGACATGGCCGAGCGCATCCGCCGGCACCGGCGGCGGCGCGGCGCCGGGTGGAAGACCGTGGAGGAGCCACTGCACCTGGCGGAGGCTCTCGACAACGCGACATCACCACGCAGCGCGGTGCTCGTCGACTGCCTGACCCTGTGGCTCGCCAATCTCATGGCGGCCGGACATTCTCCTGAACGGGATGTCGACGGCCTCCTTCAGGCGCTCGCCCGGTCCACCGGCGAGGTCGTTCTCGTCTCCAGCGAAGTGGGGATGGGGATCGTCCCGGAGAACGCACTGGCAAGGGCGTTCCGCGACGAGGCCGGGCTCATGCACCAGCGCATCGGCGCCATGGCCGGGCGCGTCATCTTCGTTGCAGCCGGCCTTCCTCTGGTGCTCAAGGGTCCACCGGCAGGCGACGGTGACCGGCTTGTCACGGACCGGCACGCTTGCTAGGTTCGCGTTCACTGGAACGAGACGAGGGAAGCCGGTGCAAGGCCGGCACTGCCCCCGCAACTGTAACGGCGAGACACGGGACACGACATCCACTGGCATCCGGTGCCGGGAAGGAGTCCCTTGATCGATGACCCGGAGTCAGGAGATCTCCCCCGTTCCGGCACAACAGGCCAGCGCACCTCGGAGGGAGGGCCGGATGTCCGTTCACATTGCTCATCGTCGCTTGCAGGCCACACGTCGAGGCGGATGTCACTGACATGTTCGCCGCCAGAATTCCCGCCACCGTCCTCACCGGCTTTCTGGGTTCCGGAAAGACGACCATGATCCGGCGCCTCGTCAGTGCCGCATCCGGACGCCGTCTGGCCTTCATCATCAACGAATTCGGAGATCTCGGAGTGGACCGGGAACTGATCCGCGGCTGCGGGCTGGAGACCTGTGCCGAGGACGATATCGTCGAACTCGCCAACGGCTGCATCTGCTGCACCGTCGCCGATGACTTCCTGCCGACCATGCGGGCACTGATCGAACGCCCCGAGCCCCCGGAACACATTATCATCGAGACGTCCGGGCTCGCCTTGCCAAAGCCTTTGATCAAGGCCTTCACCTGGCCCGAGGTGAGGACACGGGTCACCGTTGACGGCGTCATCGCGGTGATCGATGCCAGAGCCGTGGCAGACGGCCGGTTCGCGGACAACCCGGATGCCGTCGACCGCCAGCGCCGCGACGATGCCAGCCTTGATCACGAAAGCCCCCTTGAGGAGGTGTTTGAGGAACAGGTCCTGAGCGCCGACCTCATCGTCCTCAACAAGACGGACCTGGTTGACGCGACCCTGCTGGAAGCGGTGCGCCAGACCGTGGACACCCATCGCAGGCCCGGAACCAGGGTGATTGCCGTATCCGGCGGCGCTGTCGATCCCGTGGCCATGCTCGGCATCGGCGCCGCGGCCGAGGACGACCTGGCCAATCGTCCCTCCCATCATGATGGCGCCGACGACGATCACGATCACGACGACTTCACGAGTTTCACCGTCACCCTGGAGAGCGTCACGGACCCCGATGCCCTGGAAGCATCCCTGACCGCGGCAGTGGAGCGCCATGACATCCTGCGCATCAAGGGTTTCCTCCATGTTGCCGGCAAACCCATGCGTCACGTTGTCCAGGGCGTGGGACCACGCATCGAGAGGTACTATGACCGGCCCTGGGAAACACATGAGGAAAAGCGCAGTGAACTGGTCGTGATCGGCCTCGACGGAATGGACCGTCATGCCATTGCCAGAGATGTCGGTGGCCGGACGGCCTGATGCACCTGCTGACCACGCAACCGGGCGTTGTCCCCGATGGCTCGGAAGCGCTCGATCTCGGTCAGACCCCCGGTGACATCGTCATTCTTTCCGCTGCCGACACGGAACTCGCCATGCTGGCGGCGGCGGCGGACCGGCGCCCTGCGGGCTCGCCGGCGGTGCGTCTCGCCAACATCCTCCAGCTCGGACACAACCTGTCGGTGGACACCTATGTCGAGACCATCATTGTCCCGGCGCGTGTGGTCATTGTCCGTCTGCTAGGCGGTGCCTCCTACTGGCGTTACGGCATCGATGAAATCGCCTCCGCTGCCAGACGGCACGGTATCGCGCTTGTCCTGCTGCCCGGGGACGACCGGCAGGACGAAGAGCTGCGCCGTCTCTCGACCGTTGGCGACGCCGACCATGACCGGCTGTGGAGCTACCTGATTCACGGCGGCAGGGAGAACGCCGACAATTTTCTCGTTCATGCAGCAGCACTCGCAGGCCATGAACAGGAACCGGGAGCGCCGGTTATGTTTCCGCGGGCAGGATACTACTGGCCCGGCGAGGGGGATGTGGCCGGCAACACGTTCCCCGGGCGCTGGACATCGGGCCACGACGTGGCCCTCGTCCACTTCTACCGGGCCCTGGTCCAGGCCGGCGACACCCGTCCGGTCGATGCCCTGGTCCGCGCCCTGGCCGACGAGGGGCTCAACCCGTTGCCGCTCTACAGCCAGAGCCTCAAGGATCCGGCGGCGGCGGTCCTTGTCGAGGAGACGCTGGCCACCTTCCGGCCATCGGTGATCGTCAACGCGACCGGCTTTGCGGTTTCGAGCCCGGGGGGTGATCGTGGTCCCTCGCCCTTTGATGACGCCGGTTGTCCTATCCTCCAGGCCGTGCTTTCCGGCGAAACCCGCGATCAGTGGCAGGAACGCACACGCGGCCTTGCCCCCCGCGACATCGCCATGAATGTGGCGCTCCCGGAAGTCGACGGACGGATTCTCGCCCGCGCCATCTCCTTCAAGGCTCCCGGACCGCGCCTGGCGGAAACCGAGATCAGTGTCGTCACCCACCAACCGGTGGCCAATCGCGTCGCCTGGACCGCTCGGCTGGCTGCCGGCTGGGCGCGTCTGCGGCGCACCCCTTCCCGGGAACGCCGTGTCGCCATCGTTCTCGCCAACTACCCTGGAAAGGACTCACGCCTTGCCAACGGCGTCGGACTCGACACCCCGGCCTCGGCAGCCGCCATCATCGAGGCCATGAAGAGCGCCGGCTATCGCGTCGACGGTGTTCCTGCCGACGGTGCCCGTCTCATCGGGACGCTGATGGCGGGACCGACCAACCGGAGAGACGGCCCGGCGCCCCGGCTGTCGCAAGTCACGTTGTCCCTGGACACCTATCGGGAGCGCTTCGGGGCCCTGTCCATGGTCGTCCGCGAGGCGATACTGGACCGCTGGGGAGAACCCGGTGACGACCCCTTCGTCCGCGATGGCCTCTTCCACCTTGCCGTTCATCGCTGGGGCAATCTGGCGATCGGCATCCAGCCCACCCGGGGCTACGACATTGATCCTGTCACGAGCTATCACGATCCGGATCTTGTCCCGCCCCATGCCTATCTCGCATTCTACATGTGGCTTTCGGGACCGTTCGATGCCCATGCGGTGATTCACCTTGGCAAGCATGGCAACCTGGAATGGCTCCCGGGCAAGGCGCTGGCGCTGTCGTCGTCGTGCTTTCCCGAGGCAGCCTTCGCTCCGCTTCCCCATCTCTATCCCTTTATCGTGAATGATCCCGGGGAGGGAACCCAGGCCAAGAGACGAACGTCGGCGGTGATCGTGGATCACCTCACCCCACCGCTCGCCAGGGCCGGCACCTATGGCGAACTCGAGACACTCGAGCGGCTTGTCGACGAGTACTACGAAGCCTCGCAGATCGACCCCCGACGCCTTGAGGTCATCGCGGCCGATATCCTGGCGCTTCTTGCCAGCAGCGGCCTCGAGGAGGACTGTGGCATCACCGGAACAGATGACATGACGGCAAGGCTGACCAAGCTCGATGGCCACCTGTGCGAGATCAAGGAGTTGCAGATCAGGGACGGCCTGCACATTTTCGGGCGGTCGCCGGAAGGCTCACTGGCGAGTTCCTCACTCGCCGCCCTGGCAAGGGCGCCCCGAGGTGATGGAAAGGGCACCGGCCAATCGATCACGCGCGCGCTCGCCCATGACCTGGCACTCGACTTTGATCCTCTCGACATGTCCCCGGCCGTTCCGTGGGCGGGGGCCCGGCCAGATGTTCTCGCCGGGCTCGACGACGGGCCGTGGCGGACATGCGGCGATACGCTCGAGCGCCTCGAGAGCCTCGCCCTTGCCCTCATCGACGGCACCCTGTCGCCCGACCCATGCTGGTCCTCGACGGCACGGGTGATGGAGGACGTCGACCACTGCCTTCGTCCGGCACTCCAGGCCTGCGGCACACACGAGATCAGCAGTCTGCTCGCGGGACTCGACGGCGCGTTTGTGGAACCCGGACCATCCGGCGCCCCGACGAGGGGGCGCCCGGAAGTCCTTCCCACGGGACGGAACTTCTACTCGGTCGACACGCGAGCGGTGCCCACACCCGCCGCCTGGCGCCTGGGGTGGATGTCCGCCAACCGGCTTGTGGAGCGCCATCTCCAGGATCACGGCGAATGGCCGCGCGCCGTGGCGCTGTCGGCATGGGGTACCGCCACCATGAGGACCGGTGGCGACGACATCGCCCAGGCTCTGGCGTTGATGGGAGTCCAGCCGTCCTGGGATACCGTCAGCGGTCGTGTCACCGGCTACGAGATCATGCCCGCCGGGGTGCTCGGACGGCCGCGGGTCGATGTCACCATCAGGGTCTCCGGCTTCTTTCGTGACGCATTCCCCTCGCTCATCGATCTCGTTGATACGGCCGCGCGCGCCGTTGCCGCACTCGATGAACCAGCGGACCTCAATCCCCTGGCGGCGATGGTGCGCGACGAGACGGCAGGCGCCGGGGAAGCCGCCTTCAGGCACGCCGCCACCAGGGTCTTCGGGTCGAAGCCGGGCGCCTATGGCGCCGGTCTGCAGGCGCTGATCGACAGCGGCATATGGGATGAGCGCGATGATCTGGCCCGGGCCTTTGTCGCCTGGAGCGGATATGCCTATGGCGCCGGCGCCGAAGGCGAGGTCGCTCACGCTCTCCTCGAGACCCGGTTGCGGCATGTGGAAGCCGTCATCCACAACCAGGACAACAGGGAACACGACCTTCTCGATTCGGACGACTACTACCAGTTCGAGGGTGGTCTCAGCGCGGCGGTACGGCGGGCCTCGGGCCGGCAGCCGGCGGTCTATCACAACGATCACTCCCGCCCCGACAACCCGCGAATCGCGACGTTGAAGGAAGAGATCGCACGCGTCGTGCGGGGCCGTGTCGTCAATCCGAAGTGGATCGCCGGAGTCATGCGCCATGGCTACAAGGGCGCCTTCGAGATGGCGGCCACGGTGGATTACCTCTTCGGCTTCGCGGCAACGACCGGCGCGGTGCCCGGACATCATTTTGACGCCATTGCCGATGCGTGGCTGGACAACGCGGATGTCGTTGCGTTCCTTGACGAGGCCAACCCCGGCGCCCTGACGGATATTGCCGGGCGTCTGCACGAGGCCTTCCGGCGCGGTCTGTGGACACCACGACGCAACAGTACGATACCTGCCCTCGAAACACTCCTTGCCGAAGGGAACGCCCCATGACGACGTCCGACGATGACTCCATCAACCAGCGTCACCGGGAAAGGATGAAGAAGCGCAAGGCTGCCCGTGATCGCATGATGGCCACCAAGACCGAGGAGCGCGGACTTCTCATCGTCCACACAGGCAAGGGAAAGGGAAAATCGACAGCGGCGTGGGGCATGGCCCTGCGCTGTCTCGGTCACGGCTATCGCATCGGCGTTGTGCAATTCATCAAGGGACGCGACACCATCGGTGAACTGAAGGTGTTCCGGCAGTTTCCCGAACAGGTCACGTGGAAGGTCATGGGCGAAGGGTTTACCTGGGAGACCCAGGACCGCGAGCGCGATACCGAGATGGCCGCGGCCGCCTGGAAGGCTTCCTGCGAACTCATGGCCGATCCGGAAATCCGTCTCGTCATACTCGACGAACTCAACATCGCCCTGCGCTACGGTTATGTCGATGCCGACGATGTGTTCGATGCACTCAGCGCCCGCCGCGACGATCTCCACGTTGTCGTCACCGGGCGCAACGCCCCGGATGCTCTGATCGAGATCGCCGACCTCGTCACCGAGATGACTCTCGTCAAGCACCCCTTCCGCGAAGGTGTGCGCAGCCAGCCCGGCATCGAGTTCTAACGGAGCATTGCGTCGTGGCGACGCCGGCAGTGATGGTCCAGGGAACCGGCTCGGATGTCGGCAAGTCCCTGATCGTCACCGGTCTCGCTCGCGCCTTCACCCGGCGAGGTCTGAAGACCTCGCCCTTCAAGCCGCAGAACATGTCGAACAATGCCGGCGTGGCCGCCGATGGCGGCGAAATCGGCCGCGCCCAGATGCTTCAGGCGAGGGCCTGTGGCCTGCCGCCCAGCGTTCACATGAATCCCGTCCTCCTCAAGCCCCAGTCCGACCGCACGTCCCAGATCATTGTCCAGGGACGCGTTCTTGGCTCGAGTACCGCCAGGGACTATCGCGGCCTTGCAGGCACACTCATGGCGCCAGTCATGGAGAGTTTCCGGCGCCTTGAAGACACGGCCGATCTCGTCCTCGTCGAGGGAGCAGGATCGCCGGCGGAGGTCAACCTGCGGGACGGCGACATCGCCAACATGGGGTTCGCCCTCGAAGCCGGAGTGCCCGTGGTGCTGATCGGGGATATCGATCGCGGTGGCGTCATCGCCAGCATCGTCGGCACCATGACGCTCCTCGACGATGACGAACGGCACCTCGTGCGCGCCTGCTGCATCAACAGGTTCCGCGGCGACGTCTCGCTCTTCGATTCCGCGATCGACATCATCCGGCACCATGCCGGCCTCGATTGTCTCGGGGTCATTCCCCACCTTGCCGCGGCGCGGCGACTGCCGGCCGAGGACGCGGTCGCCCTCGATCATCCGCAGCCGCGCCATGGCGGAACCGACGGCGCCCTTCGCGTTGCCTGTCTGCGCTTCGAGCGTATCGCCAACTTCGACGACCTTGATCCCCTGATGTGCGAACCGGATGTCGACCTCGACATGATCCACCCGGGCGAGCCGCTTCCCGGGAACTGCGATCTTGTCATCCTTCCAGGCTCCAAGAGCACGCTGGCCGATCTTGACTCGCTCAGGGCCAACGGCTGGGACATCGACCTTGCAGCCCATGTCCGGCGCGGCGGCTGGATCGTCGGACTGTGCGGTGGCTACCAGATGCTTGGACGCGAGGTTGCCGACCCCTCGGGCATCGAGGGACGACCCGGTTCGGCGCCCGGACTCGGCCTCCTCGACATCACCACAACACTGGCCGGCACCAAGCAGCTGGCGGAGGTCCGTGGCCGCGACACCATGACGGGAGAGCCGATTGCCGGTTACGAGATGCACATGGGCGTGACCACCGGACCGGACCTCGAGAACCCCATGGTGCAACTCGAGACGGGTCCCGATGGCGCGATCTCATGCTCGGGCCGCATCATGGGTTGCTACATGCACGGGCTTTTCCGCTCGGACCACTTCCGCCGCCGCTTCCTCGAACACCTCGGCCGCCGTCCGGCACAGGGCATCGCCTTCGAAGAGGAGGTCGACAACGCCATCGATGCCGTGGCAGACGCCATCGAGTGCTCGACTGATATCGATCGCTGGCTCGACATCGCCCGGACACGTTCGGATCATCCTTGAGGCCAGCGCCCCGGCTCCTCAAAGGCCGATGCGATCGCGAAAGTTGCCGTGTTCAGCCCGAGTGCACGCCAGGTCGCCGGTGAGCCCACGGTGCGATCCGCTCCAGCGCCGAGCCGATCCGGAACAACGCCGCCTCGTCGCCATAGGGCGCGACGAACTGCACGCCGACCGGTACGCCGTCACGGCTCCAGTGGAGCGGGACGGACACCGCCGGGTTGCCCGACGCGTTGAACGGTGCGGTGAACGCGATCGTGCGAACGACATCGCGCCATTGCGCTTCACCTTCATCACGCGAGGGAGAGAGCAGACCGAGCGGCATCGGAGCCATGGGCATTGTGGGCGTGAGCAGAAGATCGAAGTCGACGAAGAAACGCGCCACGAGGCGGCCCAGGGCGTGAATGCCATTGAGGGCGTTCACGTAGTCGGCGCCGGTGCCGCAATCGTTGCGGGCCATGCGCAGATTGTTCGGCTCCACGTCGTCTTCGGTCATGGGGCGATCGAAGAAGGAATCCAGCAACTCAACCGTCTGGCGGGCGTTGCTGTAGATGATCTGCAGGTCCGCATCAAGCATCCACCGGGGGATGGCGAGAGTGGCGTCTTCGACCGTCAGACCCAGATCCCGGCAACCGTCGACCGCCGCGTCGACCGCCGCGAGGCATTCCGGTTCGGTGTCGGCATCGAACCAGGGCTCGCGGATGACGGCAACCTTCATGCCGGCAACATCGCGGCCGACTTCCTCGACGAACGGTCGTTCCGGCGCTTGTGCCGAGTACGGCGCCCCGAGTTCGGGGCCCGCGGTGCAATCGAGCAGGAGCGCGCTGTCACGCACCGTCCTCGACACTGCGTGCGCGGTCGCAAGGCCGGACCAGGCCTCCCCGACATCGGGACCGACGGGATTGCGGGCGCGGGTCGGCTTGAGGCCGAACAGTCCGCAACATGACGCCGGGATGCGGATCGAGCCGCCGCCATCGGAGGCGTTCGCCATCGGAATCACGCCGGCCGCAACCAGGGCAGCCGCCCCGCCTGACGAGCCGCCCGCCGTGACGTCCGGATGCCAGGGATTGCGGGTAACACCGTGAAGCGCGGATTCGGTCGTCGTCGAGAGCCCGAATTCGGGCGATGTCGTTCTCCCGAAGATGCACATTCCCGCCGCCTTGTAGCGACGCACCAGTTCGGCATCGTGATCTGCGACCGTGCCGGCAAGCGCGCGACAGCCGTTGCTGTGCGGCTGGCCGGCGTAGTCCTCGTAGAGGTCCTTCAACAGGAAGGGGACGCCGTGCAAGGGACCGGCGGGCAGACCTTCCCGGATGCGAGCCCTGGCGTGGTCGAACCACGGGTAGACCAGCGCATTCAGTTTCGGGTTGACGCGCTCGGCCCGGGCGATCGCCTCTTCGAGAACCTGCGATGCGGTGAGTTCTCCACGGGCAATGCGACCGGCGAGGTCCGTGGCATCAAGGTCAGCGTAGTCTTCTATCGTCATCGAGCCCCCTTGATGATCACCTGCGGCATTGTTGTGCCGGGAACTCTACTACGCCACTCCATCGGCAGCGCAAGCGGGCGGCAACCCAAAAGCCCTGCACCCAATCGCCCGCCCGAAACGGTCGGTAGCAGGCGCGTCCACGATCCGCACATGGTCCAGCGCTGCCTCGCCCTCAAGACCGGTTCGGTGCGCTCGTCCCTGCCGCCGCCTTCAGATCACGCGGATGCCCCGGCCCAGACGCCCGCCGTCAAGGGTCGGCGCAAGGCCACAGTCACACTGAAAGCGGTCCGGGAGATGCGCCCCGCCTCGGCCGGGATCGTCATCGCCCTCAAGGGAAGAGCCGTCAACTGCCTCGATCAGCCGAACCAACGGGCGAACAGTCACGTCCAATCCGGCATGTGTCGATCATTGTCTCGATCTTGCTGATGACAGGGACTGCGCCGGACGCGCTCATCCGGCCTTCCCAGGGGGGCGGGCAGCCGAAATCCATGCTATTGGAGACGAACGTGGGCAGCGACACAGAGAAAAGCGATGCACGAGGCAAATCTCGCAACCTGGCAACACGGCCACTCGTTCGGTCTGGATCGGCGGCGACCGGGGGAACGGCGCACCCTGATCGTCGCCCTGCTGACGGCCGTGACCATGGTGGTCGAGATCGTGGCGGGTATTGCGTTCGGCTCAATGGCACTGCTCGCCGACGGCCTTCACATGGCTTCCCATACGGTCGCACTCGGTCTGGCGGTCTTCGCGTATGTCTACTGCCGCCGCCACGCCGGCGATTCCCGCTTCACGTTCGGCACCGGCAAGATCAACTCGCTTGGCGGCTACTCAAGCGCGCTGCTGCTCGCCGGGTTTGCGGTCTACATGGTCGTCGAGAGCGTGTCGCGCATGCTGACGCCGGTTCCGATTCTGTTCGACGCAGCGATCGCCGTCGCCGTCATCGGCCTCGTCGTGAATGGCGTGTCCGTACTGATCCTCAACGTTCGCGACCACGCAGGCGATCACGACGCCAACTCTCACCGACATGGTCCGGAGGCGCACGGACACAGTCACGGGCACAGTCACGGGCACGCCGACCACAACCTTCGCGGCGCCTATCTCCATGTCCTCGCCGATGCCCTGACATCGCTGCTCGCGATCGTGGCGCTGCTTGCCGGGAAGTACCTGGGGGCGGTGTGGATGGACCCGGCGATGGGAATTGTCGGCGCCTTTCTCGTCGGACGCTGGGCCTGGGGGCTGCTGCGCGACAGCAGCCACACGCTCCTTGACCGGCAGGCGCCAGCCACGGTGCGAAACAGCGTTCGCCAGTCGATCGAGAGATTCCGCGACACGCGCATCGTCGACCTGCACGTATGGTCGATTGGCCCGGGGCTGTTTGCGGCCGAGCTCGCGGTCGTCTCGCACGAACCCGAAGATCCCTCCGTCTACAAGGAGCTTCTTGCCGACGCTGGCCTGGCGCACGTCACGGTCGAGGTCCACCGCTGCCCCGGCGACGATTGATCTTGAGAACAGGTGGCCGGTGCGCCCAGGCGAATTGTGCGTCGCCGAGATCCCCGGGGTTGCACGCTCCGGACAACGGGCATTGACCCGCACCCGATCGTCGCCTGCCGACTGCGGCAATACCCATGGAGTCCCTGTGCGGGACAGGTGGACCGTCCCAAGGACGCTCTGTCACGCTCATGACACCGGGTCCCCTTGATGATGCAGCACACCCTGTCTGAAGGAAGCGGGTCGCCGCCGGTTCCAGACACCGGTATCGTGGGACCAGGAGCGGGAACCCGCCCGTACAATCGGTGACGCAGCTCGTGCGCTGGCCACCGAGTTCCGGAGATCAGGATGCCGAAGTTGACGACTCCGCTCTGCCGCATGCTGGGCATCAAGGTGCCGATCCTGCAGGCGCCTGTATCCTCATCGCCCGACCTCGCCATCGCCGTCGCCGAAGCGGGCGGGCTCGGCATCCTGCCCATCACCTGGACCGCGACCGACGCACTGCGCCAGACGCTCGTGACCGTGCGGGCACGAACAGCCATGCCCTTTGCCGCCAACATCGTGATCCCACTGATGGACAGGATGCGGCAAGCCAATCTCGATCTCGCGCTCGAGGCAGGCATCCCGGTTGTCTCGACGTTCTACGGCGATCCCCATCCGCTGATTGCGCGCATCCATGACGCCGGCGCGCTCGTGATGCACACGGTGGGTTCGGCCGAGGAGGCCCGGCGTGTGGTCGACCAGGGAGTCGACATCGTTGTCGCTCAGGGTATCGAGGCCGGCGGTCATGTCTGGGGGACCGTGTCAACCATGGTACTGGTTCCTGCGGTGGTCGATGCGGCGCCCACCACGCCGGTCGTGGCAGCGGGCGGCATCGCGGATGGACGCGGCCTTGCGGCCGTCCTCGCCCTCGGCGCCCAGGCCGCCTGGATCGGCACCCGTCTTCTTCTTGCCCGGGAGAGCGATGCCCATCCGGCATGGCGCGAACGTGTCGTGTCTGCGCACGAGACCGATACCGTGCTCTCGGAGGCATTCGACGGCGGCTGGCCCGATGCGCCACATCGCTGCCTTCTCAACGATACGCTGGAAGCCTGGCGGGCAGCCGGTGAACCATCGCCCGGCAATCGGCCCAACGAAGGCGAGGTCATTGGTCACGATGGCCTGGGCGCGGCAATCGAGCGCTACAGCATCGAAAACCCGAGCACAGACACGACGGGCGCGGTGACCTCTATGGCGCTCTATGCCGGACAGAGTGCCGGTCTGACACGCAGCGAAGCGCCGACCGCTGAAATCATGGCCAACATGGTGGAGGAAGCCGAGTCGATCCTTGGTGGCTTCGCAAGGGGTTGAAGCCGGCTCAGGCGCTCTGAGCTCCGGCCAGACTGTCCGGGATCCAACACGAACTGGAGATCTGCCAGGGCGAGTTGAACGAACGCCGTCCCGACCAACGTGTCCGACATTCACCCCGGGATCGCGAACATCTGAAGGCGCAGGGGCGAGTGAATCGCACTCACCCCCAGCGAAAGTGCAGTGACCTCGGCACCATCCTCGAATGGCCGGGCCCGACAACAGAGAAAAGGGGTGACCGACGCTGGTCACCCCCAATTGTATGGACGAACGGTTGAGATTTGCGCCTGAAGCGTCTCAACCTATTGGCCTCACACAAGGAATTGGATCGCCGCTCCGTTACAGGTGCCAACGACAGGTGAACAATGCGCAAGCATCTGCCTCTGCACGGCCGGAATCGCTTCTCTCTGGAGTTGTATAGCGATAGGAATTCTACTAGATTTCTGACAAAACGAGTTGGAGACAGGACCATGCGCGGCCTTTCCCGTCGCATCATGGAGCACGCCGCAACCCTTCCCGAGGCCACACCGCTGTGTCCGACAGCCCTACTTCACCTCGGCAATCGGGCTGCCGTCGACCAGGCGTTGTCGCGCCTCGCTCGCTCGGGCGACCTCATGCGAATCTGCCAAGGTGTCTACATGAGTCCGGTCGAGACTCGCTTCGGCCTTCGGGCACCCCGTGTCGCCAAGGCTCTCTCCGCACTGTCGAAGATGTGGGGCGAAACGATCGTGCCATGCGGCGGCTCGGCGGCAAATCGCCTGGGCCTGACCACTCAGAATCCGGTGCGTGTCGTCTACCTTACCTCCGGTCCCAATCGCCGGCTGCACTTCGGCTCGTCCATCGTTGAACTGCGTCACGCCCCCCGCTGGCAGCTGGCTGCACCGCATCGTAAGGCAGGAGATGTCATCCGCGCTCTTGCATGGCTCGGTCCTGCTGAGGTCGAGGGCAGCCTCGAAGCGATTCTGCCGACCCTCTCGGGAACTGACTGGGACGAGCTTGCAACCGCACGCGCCCTGATGCCCATTTGGATGGCGGAACCGGTGAGCGCGCGCCTCGCGCATGGCTGAGACGCGATACCAGGACCTCTCGCCCCACGACAGGCGCGATGCTCTGGAGGTGGCGGAGCGAATTAGTAGCCACAAGGCACACCTCCTGGAGAAGGACGTCTGGGTCGTCGCCGCTCTCGGTGTGCTGTTCGATGCGCCGTTCGCCGGGAATCTGATCTTCAAGGGTGGTACGTCGCTGTCGAAGGTGTGGCACGCGATACGCCGCTTCTCCGAAGACATCGACATCACCTACGACATTCGCGCCTTTGCATCGGACCTCGTTTCTGGCGCTGGCGACGAGGCCCTTCCGCCCACGCGCAGTCAGGAGAAGCGCTGGACACGAACCATCCGTACCCGCCTTGACGAATGGGTCCGGGACCAAGCCCGCGAGACTGTCGAAGAAGGGCTTTCTCGAGCCGGCTTCGTGGCACGAATTCGGGCGGAAGGGGATCGGCTCTACATCGGTTACGAGCCGCTGTTCAAGGAGACCAGTTTCGTGCGCCCGGAAGTCATGGTCGAGTTTGGTGCACGGTCGACAGGCGAACCGCACAAGTTCATGCCGGTCCTGTGCGACGCGGCAGCGTATCTGCCCCAACTGGCGTTTCCCGAGACACGCCCGACCGTCATGCTGGCTGAACGGACATTCTGGGAGAAGGCTACGGCTATCCACGTCTTCTGCCGCCAGGAGCGGAGCCGAGGCCAGCGTCTCTCGAGGCATTGGTACGATCTCGCTCGCCTCGACGAGGCGGGCATTTCGGCGACCGCCCTGAACGATCACGCGCTTGCGCTCTCGGTCGCTCGCCACAAAGCCATGTTCTTCGCCGAGAACGATATCCACGGCAATCGGATCGACTATGGAGCGGCGGTCTCAGGTGGCCTCCAACTCGTTCCCTCCGGTGCTGCGCATGCGGTACTCGCCGACGACTACGCGAGGATGCTGGCCGACGGCATGCTTCTCGACGAGAACGAACCGTTCGATGCACTTATTGAGCGATGCGCCGCCATCGAAGCAAGAGCCAACGCTCGGCGACCGGAGCAGGTTGAAGCTATCGGCGGAAATCGAGCATGAAGACACGAGATCAGACATCCACTCGCCGGAGATGTCGATCTCGATGGCTGCGGGTACGCAACTTGAATGTGCGGCTCTCAGAGTATGAGGAGAATGCAGAAGACCGCGGCGATGACGCAGGCTCGCGCATAAAGACGCAGGGTCGCATCGATATCGTCTGGCGTACAGGCGGCACGGCCGTCACCCATCCAGCCATCGTTCACCAGGGCGCCTGCGTAGCGGCGTGGCCCGGCGATGGCGATGCCAAGGGCTCCGGCGAAGGCTGCCTCGGGCCAGCCGGCGTTCGGTGACTTGTGGTGACGGGCATCACGCCACGCCGCACGCCACGAGCGCCGCGGATCTGCACCTGTCATGAACATCGAGGCGCCGGCAACCACCACGGCCGACAGCCTGGCGGGCAGGAGATTCAGCACATCATCGCATCGCGCCGAGGCCTGACCGAAAGCGCGATAATGCGAATCGCGATGACCGATCATGCTGTCGAGGGTGTTGACCGCCTTGTACACAAGGAGTCCGGGCAACCCGGCCACCACGTACCAGACAAGGGGTGCGACAACTCCGTCGGCGAAGTTCTCGGCACAACTCTCGATCGCGGCGCGGCTGACCCCATGACTGTCAAGTTGACCGGTGTCGCGGCCGACGATGTGCCCCACCATGCGCCGCCCCTCGCCGAGCCCGTCGCGACGCAGGGCCCGGGCGACGTTCCTCACCTGGTCATGGAGATCCCTCTGGGCCAGCAGAATGGCGATGACAATGGCCTCCACGACCCAACCCAGGGAGCCCAGCAGGATGCCCGTCACCAAGGCCAGAACCACGATGGCCAAAAGCACGGCGAATCCCGCCATCCGTCGCCTGGCAGAGCTGCCATGATTGACATGTCTGTCGAGACCATCGATGAAGGATCCAAGAACCACGACCGGATGCTTCAACCGTCCCCACAGCCAGCGCGGGTCGCCGATCAGCCAGTCGAGAACAACGGCCACTGCGAGAGCCGCCGGCAGTGCGTTGTCGAAGATCATGAAGGCTTGCGGCGGGACATGGCGCGTCCCCATGATAATCCAGATGGCAAGGGGGAAGGAACATGAGTGACACTGCCGTCATGCTGTGCGGTCACGGCAGCCGCGACGAGGCCGCCATCGCCGAGTTCTCGGCCCTTGCACGCATCCTTTCCTCCAGGTTCACATGGCCGGTCGCCCACGGCTTTCTCGAGTTCGCAACACCGGTCATCCGCGAGGGTCTCGACCGCCTTCGCGATGACGGAGCGCGGGAGATTCTCGCCGTTCCCGGAATGCTGTTTGCCGCAGGTCATGTCAAGAACGACATCCCCGGGGTTCTCAACACATGGTCCCGCGATACCGGGATCCAGGTGCGCTATGGCCGCGATCTTGGCCATGACATGAGAATGATCAAGGCCGCCGGCGAGAGGGTCGGGGAGGCCCTCCGGACAGCGAATGCGGCACACGGCCATGTTGCCGCCAGCGATACCCTGCTGCTGGTGGTCGGGCGTGGTTCATCGGACCCCGATGCCAATGCCAACATCGCCAGGGTCACCCGTCTTCTGACCGAAGGTCTCGGTCTGGGCTGGGGGGAAACGGCCTATTCGGGCGTCACGTTTCCGCTGGTCGCGCCAGCACTTGATCATGTCGTCAGGCTGGGTTTCCGGCGCATCATCGTCTTCCCCTACTTTCTCTTCACCGGAATTCTTGTCAGGCGAATCTACGATGCGGCAGCCAGCGCCGCGGCACGCCATCCGGACACCTCCATCGTCCAGGCCGGCTATCTCAACGATCATCCAATGGTGGTCGAGACCTTCGTCGCCAGGGTGGACGAGATCCTGAACGGCACCGGCAACATGAACTGCCAGGCCTGCAAGTACCGCGAGCAGGTCCTCGGGTTCGAGGACGAGGTCGGCCTGCGCCAGGAAAGCCACCACCACCATGTCGAGGGAATCGGCACCGGCCATCACCATCACCACGGCGGGCACCACCACCCCTACCCTCACCCGGACCACCCCCTCGGGCCGGTATCCCTGAAGGACTGATCCGGACACGCCTCACGATTCGGCCATCGTCAGCCATGGCCACCGGCTCATGTAGCTCCGGCACTTCGCGCGAAATAAATGGGGTGTGGGGTTGTCCGGATTGGGGCGCAGGATTCCCGAGAAGAGGTCATCAAGCCCCTTCGGGGCATGGAGATCGAGGTTGCCGTGACTCCGCGGGCGTACCCCGACGCAGGTGCAGGAAACGACGAACCGGCTGATACTGTCGGCGCTGCGGTGCGTGGCTGGCCAGGGCTGGCCGAAACGCTGTTCGAACCAGAGGGGAACGCGGGCCTGGTTGCGTACCTGATGCACGATCGCGAGGTCGGCGAAGAGGTCATCGGCTCGTCGGATCACGGCATCCTCGGCCTCCCAGGACGTGTCGGGATCCCAGTAGAAGATGTCGTGGTCACGAATGTTGGCCCCGGGAGGCTGGCCCGAGAGCGCATTCCAGACCGGGTCGAAGAGACAGCCCGCAACGAGCCAAGCCTGACTCACGCCCAGGGCCGGCAGACGCTCAAGGATCAACCGGTTGGCATCGTGGGAAAGGACCAGCGCCAGGAACTCGTCAGAGAGGTTCACCTCTGCGAGACTGACGCGCTCCGGTCCGGGGCCACTTAGGCGGCGAGTCTCTCCTCCATGTGGCGAACCAGTGCACGGATATGGTCGATCGTGGTGCCGCAGCAGCCGCCAATGATGCTGACCCCGCTGTCGACCCACTCAAGACAGGACCGGGCAAACTCCTCGGGTGTCAGGGATTCCGTGGTGTGATGTGTTTGCCTGTCGAATGTCCGGAGCGTTTCCGGATAGGCCATGACCGGTCCCTGCCAGCGGTCGGCGAGGCAGCGGAGTGCAGGACCTGTGACATCAGCCGTGGAATGCATGATCCCGTAGACATCACCGCCCCTTTCCATGAGCGCATCGATAATCGCTCCGAGCGCCGGGGGATTCGACGTCCGTCTGGACTTGACGTTGTCCCAGCCCACGAGACTGCCGTCATCATCGTCGATGCAACTGATGCCCACCCAAACCGGCAATCCCGTCGCGACCGCAGCCTCCAGGCAGCGACCGGCACTGTCGATATCCAGCAGCATCTCGAGGACAAGAAGGTCCACGCCGGCCTCGGCGAGTGTCTCGGCCATCTCGACGAAGTTACCCGTTTCCGTCTCCCGGTCCGGCCGGTGGGCGGGGTCCGCTTCGAGGGTGCCCTCCTTCCATGCATACATGGTGGACATGGAGCCAGCCACGGCAACCGGCCGCGACGGTCCCGCGGAGTCGACGGCTTCACGGGCCAGTTCGACAGCCCGCCGGTTGATGGCGACAGACTCGTCGGCCAGTCCGGCCCCGGCCAGCACATGACGGCAGGTGCCGAAGGTGTTGGTGATCACCACGTCGCATCCCGCCTCGACATAGGCCGTGTGGACCCCCCTGACGATGTCGGGGTGGGTCTTGTTGGCGACTCCACACCAGGCGGCGCTGTTCATGGCGCCGCCCTGCCGGGCAATCTCCGTGCCCGTGGCGCCATCGAGAATGATCGTATCGCCCGACCGCAGCTTCTCATCGAGTATCATGTCTCCCCCTTGTTCCCGACGATTGGCAACTATAGCAGGGCTGTCCAGCGGCGGCGCCCACCGGGAGCCGCGCCTGTGACGCATCCTCACCATCCGGGACATAATGCCGACAATGCGAAAGTTCTCTTCAAGGGGAACCCGCGACTGGGGAGGCCATTCACGCAGATTGCCGGGACGGTACGCGGACCAGGATACGCCCCGCATCGACCCTGGTTTCAAAGGTACGAATGTCCCTGGTGGCCGGCGGACCGAGTACACGGCCGGTGGGAATGTGAAACCGTGACTGATGGAGCGGGCACTCGACGGTATCACCGTCAACATATCCGTCTGTCAGCCTGGCACGGGACATTGCCATGCGACCAGCGCTGCCCCCTACCGGACACACGAAGAGGACTCCTGGGCCAACGCCCGGAGCGATGTCGGCAGCGCCGTGACCTCCACGGCAAGCCTTGCCGATACGGCGTGAGCAGACGCTCGCAGAACACCAGGAGCTTCGCTTGACGCGGGAGCGGTCCCCGCGCTTCAGCCGGCGCCTGTGCGAGGTTCCTTCAGGGTCGGGGTGGCGCGCCTCCCGCGCAGGAATTGTGATACGAGGACCAGGCCCAGCAGCAGCAGACCGACGGGATAGATGAGCTCCTTGGGAGGCAGGTCAGGCTGTTCCACGTCGACGCCCGTCACGTAGTCGCCCCAGTCCATTCCCGCCTGCTCCGCCATGCCGTTCCAGGCAAGATCGGCCACGACAAAGGTGTCGTCGTCCTCCCTCGTCAGGTGGACACCGAAGGTCTCCGACGGTGTTGCCGCCTCTTCGTCCGGCGTCTCGAGCACAAAGAGCTTGAACCGGTCGCCGTAGTTCGTCGCACGTGTCACGTGCAGCCGGACCTGGCGGCCGGTCTCGGGCGTGAACTCGCCCGAGACGAAGGCCTCGAAGGCGACTGGCTCGAACGGCGGCGCCATGCGGTCCATGAAGAAACCGGGGCGAAACAGCATGAAACACGCCAGACCAAGCAGGATCGCCTCGTACCAGCGCACCCTGATGAACATCCAGCCCTGGGTGAGGGAACTGAAGGCGAGGATGGCGAGCAGCGACATCACCGTCACGAGAGCGCCGTGCCAGATGCTCCGGACGCCGATCAGCAGCAATTCGGTGTTGAACAGGAAGACGAGCGGCAGGATCGCCGTGCGGATGTCGTAGAGGAAGGACTGCACGCCGGTCTTCAGGGGATCGGCCCTGGAGATCGCCGAGGCGGCGAAGGCGGCGAGACACACAGGTGGCGTCGAGTCCGCCAGCAGGCCGTAGTAGAAAACGTAGAGGTGGACGGCGATGAGCGGCAGAACGAGGCCCGCCGCACCCCCGAGTTCCACCAGCACACCGGCCAGGAGGGAGGCGACCACCAGGTAGTTGGCGGTTGTCGGCAGCCCCATGCCGAGGATGATGCAGAGGATCGCTGTCAGCCCCAGCAGGATATAGACGTTGCCGCCGGCGATCGCCTCGACCACGCCGACCATGGCGTTGTTGAGGCCGGTCGACGACACGGCGCCGACGATGATGCCGGCAGCGGCCACGGCAATCGCGATGCCGACCATGTTGCGCGCACCGGCCACCATCCCGAGGTAGATCTCGGTGAAGCCGTCGCGGGTCGCCTCCATCAGTGGCTGGCCGTGGCCGCGGACCGAGGCGACGATCCGGCGCACAACGATGATCACCATGACCGAGAGGATCGAATAGAAGACCGCGCTGTGGGCGCTCCAGCGCTCCACCATGAGCAGATAGACCAGGATGATGATGGGAATCAGGTGATGGACGCCGGCCATGAAGGTGGCGCCAAGCGGCGGGATCTCCGCTGAAGGCAGCCCCCTCAAGCCGAGCTTTGCCGCCTCGAGGTGGGAAATGTAGAGCAGTGCCAGATAACTCAGGACGGCCGGAATGGCTGCCGCCGCGACCACGTCGAAATAGGAGATTCCAATGAACTCGGCGATGATGAAGGCGGCAGCACCCATGATCGGGGGCATGAGCTGTCCGTTGGTCGACGCCGCGACCTCGATGGCGCCCGCCTTCACCGCCGGCATGCCGATCCGCCGCATGACGGGAATTGTGAAGGTGCCGGTGGTGACGACATTGGCGATCGACGAGCCGGAAATCATGCCCGTCATGCCCGAGGCCAGGATGGCCGCCTTGGCCGGACCGCCGCTGAAGCGACCGACCATGGCAAAGGAAAGGGCGAGGAAGTACTGTCCTGCGCCGGCCTTGTCGAGCAGGGCGCCGAAGAGCACAAAGAGGAACACAAAGCCAACCGACACACTGATGGGGATGCCGAAGACGGCCTCACCGGTCAGCCACTGATACCCGATCAGCCGTGTCAGGCTGAGCCCCTTGTGCGAGATGATGTCGGGCATCGACTGGCCAAAGATCGAGTAGACCAGAAAGACACCGCAGACGATGACCAGCGGGATCCCGATGGCACGGCGCGTGGCATCGAGCAGCAGCAGGATACCGGCGCCACCGAGGATGGCTTCGACCGGAATGCCGTTCCAGACATAGAGCAGGCCGTGGCGGGAGACGAGACCGTCCCAACCGAAGAATAGATAGGAGGCAACGATCAGGCCGCCGGCCGCCAGGGCGATATCCCAGGGAGGCAGGCCACGGTCTCTCCAGCGTCGCGACACAGGATAGATCAGGAAACAGAGCAGCAATGCAAAGGAAAGATGGAGTCCCCGGGCCGGCACGTCGCCGATGACGGCGAAATTCAGCATGAAGGGAAGGGGTGAGGCAATCCACAACTGATAGACGGACCACAGGAAACAGAGAAACCCGATGGCCTGCACCATGCGTGGTCCCTGCCTGCGTCCCTGGTACTCGAACGCTTCCGGCGTGTCCGCAGATCCAGCTGCCGGGGCGTTCTTCATCACGGACGAACCTGCGGGCAGGCGGCAGGCGCCCTGCAGGGAGCGCCAGCCGCCTCAGGCGAGAGAATTACATCCAGCCTTGCTCTGTATAGTACCTGGCCGCTCCGGGATGGATCGGTGCGGAGAGCCCGTTCACGATCATGTTTGCGGGATCGAGGTTCCTGAACGCAGGGTGCAGCGACCGGAAGTCGTCCAGGTTCTCCATCACCGCACGGGTAACCTCGTAAACCACATCCTCGGGCACGTTCTCGTGACTGACGAACGTTGCCATCACGCCGAAGGTCGTCACGTCATCGCTTGTCGTCTTGTATGTGCCTGCCGGGATGGTGGTGAAGGCATAGTAGGGGTTGTCTGCCACCAGCTGCTTTTCGACGTCGCCGTCGAGATTGACGATGTAGGCATCGCAACCGTCCGTCGCCACGGAGACGCCCGCATTGGGAACGCCGACCGTGTAGCCGTATGCGTCGATATTGCCGTCACAGAGAGCCTGGGACTGCTCTGTCGACGTCAACTCCGTCGCCACCGCAAAGTCGTCGGTGGTCATGCCGTAGCCTTCCATCAGCACCTCGGTCGTGCCGCGCTGGCCCGAACCGGGATTCCCGATGTTCACGCGCATGCCCATCGTGTCCGTGAAGGAACCGATATCCGTGCCGGCACCGGCAATGAGGTGGAAGGGCTCGCCGTGCGCGGAAAACACCGCACGAAGGCCGGGACAGTTCGTGACCTTGTCGGAACTGCCGTTGACCGCGTGAAACTGCCAGTCGGACTGGGCAACGCCGAACTCGAGCTCACCCTGGCAGATCTGGCCGATGTTGTAGGTGGAACCACCGGTCGATGGCGCGGCGCAGCGAATACCGTGCTGGCGGCCCGAGGACCGGCCTTCGGCCGCCTCCTTGTGGACCATGCGGCACACGGAATTGCCAACCACGAAGTAGACACCTGTCGGTCCGCCCGTACCGATCGAGATGAATGTCTTTTCCTCTGCGCGTGCTTCGTCGGAGGCGCTGAAGGCGAGCCCCGCAAGGGCTGCGGCGGCCAGTGCGCATGTTGCAATTCTGAACAGTTTCACGGTTTCTTCTCCCATTGTGTAGTTCATTCACAGACTGTCCGATTCTTCCCCTCACTTCAAACGACCATGAGTGTTTGCGCTCACCCCGGAGCGTGAAACGTCCGGATCCACAAAGATGTTTCAGAGAAAGGAACTCCGGACAAGGGGTGCTCAATCGCCGAACAGGAGACCTGTTTCAGGGCACCTGCCCGACCATTCCGGTGACGTTGTCCACGAATGTGGAGACGGCAACCAGGCTCTCGTCATCGAGTTCGGCTCCGCCCAGCATTTCCATGGCCAGACGCGACGAATCCAGACCGTCGGCATCTTCAGGTTCGGCGGCGTCATCAAGGACGGCGAGCGTTCGGGTCGCACACATCATGGCTTCGACAGCCGACGGGCGGGCCTCCTCAAGAAGTCCTCCTCCGGCGAGCAGCCTGGCCGCCTTGAGCTTTCGCTCGGCGGGTTCGATCAGGGTCCGCGCCTTGCCCTGGAGAATCTGGCGCCGGTCGACTTCCCTGGTCTCGTCATCCGGCCAGATCTGCTCCAGGTCAAGGACAACAAGGAAGCTGGCCCCGTCCCTGCGGCCGAACATTCCCCGCAACACCGCGCCATGCTGCGAAAGAAGCCGGTCACGCAAGCTTTCGAAGAGTGTTTTCTGCGGCTCTTCCAGCACCTTCCTGTCCGACGACGTTCCCTCGCCGTCCCGAGCACCGAGTTGACCCGCTCGTTGAAGGCCCGGCGTCCGCCTGGCATCGCAATGGCGGAGAGGTCGCCGCGACCGTCGAGGACACCGTCTGCGAGTGCCTGCCTGTCGGCAAGGAGGCCAAGCATGTTGTGTTCGACCGTGTCTTCAGCGACGAGATTGAAGACCCGGACCGTTCGCGTCTGATGCTTACGCCACACACAGGCAATGCGCTGTTCCAGCCGTGCCGAATTCCAGGGCTGATCAATGTTGATGACGGTATCGGCAGCCTGGAGATTGAGACCCACCCCGCCCGAGTCCGATGTCAGGAGGATCCGTCATGCAGGGTCCTGGCGGAAACGCCGGATCTCCGCCCGGCGCCTTTCCTGCGACACACTTCCGGTATGGAGTGCAAACTCGATCCCCCTCTCGGAGACATGACCACGGACCAGGTCGAGCATGCGCACCCATTGCCCTTGCCTCCTTCGCAGGCATCCGTCCACCTGCGGCACGCGCGAAGCGGCGGAGCTGCTGTGGGTGAATCTCCGGTGACCTGCAGACTGCGCTCCCTTCATGCGTCTGCAACAATTCCGTCACGTTTGTGAAACGATTCGCAGGGAGACTGTCACAGTCTCAAACCTCAGGATGCAACGATGACTGACAGCATGACCCTTTCCGCATCGTCCCGGACAACCGATCTCGACCGCGTGATCGAAGCAGCCATCACTCGCCGCGGGATTCTCGGTGTGATGACATTCGGCCTCGGCACCTTCATCACCGGAACGACATCGCTCACGAGCATGGCACTGGCCGGAACGGACCGTTTCGGATTTGGCCAGATCCCTGCGGGCACCGATGACACAATCACCATTCCCGAAGGATTCGAGTGGTACACGCTCATCCGCTGGGGTGACCCGCTCTGGTCCGATGCGCCTGAATTCGACGACACCACGCGCGGCACCGCCGAAAGCCAGGCGCGGGCCTTCGGTGACAACAACGATGGCATGGCCGTCTTCCACTCGGTCAATGGCACCGTCATGGCCGTCAACAACGAGTACACGAACCGTGACATCATCTGGGGCAACCGTCCGGACAACAAGGCTGCCAGCAACGACGACATCGCCAAGGGGATGATGGCCCATGGCGTGTCGGTATTCGAAATTGCACCCGACGGCGACCGCTGGATGGTTGTCAGGGACAGTGTCTACAACCGGCGAATCACCCCGGGCACCACGATGGACCTGACCGGTCCGGCTGCCGGGTCGGATCTCCTGAAGACAGCCGGCGATCCGACCGGAACACGGTCCATGGGAACCTGGAACAACTGCGGCAGCGGCGAGACCCCCTGGGGCACGTACCTTGCCTGCGAGGAGAACTTCAACGGCTACTTCTCATCCTCCGATCCGGACTACAAACCCACGGCAGCGATGCAGCGCTACGGACTCGAACTGGGAGACTGGGGCTACGGGTGGGCGAAGGTAGATGACAGGTTCGACATCTCGCGCCACCCCAACGAGCCGAACCGCGCTGGCTACGTTGTCGAAATCGATCCCCTTGATCCCGCCTCCACTCCGAAGAAGCGCACCGCCCTTGGCCGGTTCAAGCACGAGAACGCCGACGTTGTCCTGTCGTCTGACGGGCGTGTGGTCGTCTACATGGGTGATGACGAGCGCGGAGAGTTCCTCTACCGGTTCGTCTCCGAAGGCCGCTACACGCCCGGTGGTGACAATTCCGGATTGCTGGATTCCGGCACACTCCACGTAGCCAGGTTCTCCGAGGACCAGACAGGCGAGTGGATGGCGTTGACACCGGATGCCACCGGAATGAGTAGAGGGGAGATTGCCGTCAACACGAGGATGGCGGGATCGATCCTCGGCGCCACGACCATGGACCGTCCTGAATGGGTCGCTTCCCATCCCGACAGAGTGGAAAGCTATGTCGCACTGACCAACAACAAGAACCGTGGCATCAGGCCGAATGCCGGCGGCGATACGACTCCTGTCGGCGGGCCCAATCCACGCGAAGGGAATCTCTACGGACAGATCCTTCGCTGGCGGCCGGACGGTGACGACCATGCCGCACCGACGTTTTCCTGGGACCTCTTTGCCCTTGCCGGGAATCCGGCGGTCCATGCGGATGCAAACGCAGGCTCCGACAACATCAACTCAGGAAACATGTTCAATTCACCTGACGGCATGATGTTCGACCAGCAGGGGTTGCTGTGGATCCAGACCGACGGCAACTACTCGAACACGGGCAACTTCGAGGGCCACGGCAACAACCAGATGCTCGCGGGCGATACCGAGACCGGTGAAATCCGCCGCTTCCTGGTTGGACCCCGGGAAGCCGAGATCACGGGGACCGCGTGGTCGCCGGACAGGAGGACACTGTTCGTCGGTGTCCAGCATCCAGGGGAAGACGGCGGTTCCCACTTCCCGTCCGGCGGCACCTCGGTGCCACGCTCGGCCATCATCGCGGTGCGTCGCACCGATGGCGGTCTCATCGGCTGACATCGCCAGGATCTGCACCCGGTCTCCTCGGATTCCGGGTGCAGATGGTCTCAGACACCACCGGGCGACACGACAGAGAAATCCGTCGGCCCGTGGCATCATCCCTTTCGATAGAACTGAGCCCCCGTGCGACAATCGGGCAGAGCAGGCACACCCGGCTGGCGCCGGTCGAGGATTGTCATGGCGCGGCTGCACGATGATGCCCTAAACTTGCCGGTACCAAGACGTGAGGGAACTAGCCATGGGTATGGGCCATGACGGTCAGGTGATGTTCCTCTGTCACTCCCGCTCGCAACGCGCGTGTCACCTGAGATTGACGGGTTCCGGTCCCCGTTGTCAGTCCGATGGATAGGGGCGCCCTTCACATCGACAGTCCTGTGTGCCGAAGAGTGGTCCCGGAGGTGACGAGGTGGTGGGACGTGACAACAGGTGGCGCCGGGACGGGATCAACGCTGGTGGCAGCAAGGGAGTGTGCACCATGACATCCCTCGCCAGTTTCGAGCCTTCGACGCCGGTGGATCTTCTCCACGAGTTCTTCCAGGAGAACGGCTATCTGGTGGTAAACCGGCTGGCGACAGACATGACGGAACGGGCGCTGGAGGAACTCGCACCCCACATCGCCGCCGCTCCTTTGGGACACGACGAGTTCCTGGGGCGTCACACAAGGCGGCTCGGTGGCGTCCTCGCCCGATCGGCGGCGGCGCGCGAGATCGTGCTGGCGCCCGTCATCATGGATCTCGTCGAACGGATGTTCACACCCTGGACTCCCAACTGGCAACTCAACTTTTCCGGCATCATGCATCTCGAACCCGGCGCGGGCGCCCAGGGCTTGCACCGGGATGGAAGCATCTATCCGGTGCGCCACCCCGCTCCCCCCATGCTCATCGCCACCATGTGGGCGCTCACCGACTTCACCGCCGCAAACGGCGGGACGTGCGTCGTTCCAGGCAGCCACCGGTGGGACCATGACCGTCTGGCGATGACCGACGAGGTGGTTCCCGTCGAGATGCCGGCCGGATCGGTGCTACTCTACACGGGCGGTGTCTGGCATGGCGGCGGGACCAACCGTTCCAATGCCGTCAGGACCGGTCTTGCCCTGCAGTACAGCTGGAGCTGGCTGCGCCAGGAAGAGAACCAGTACCTCGCCAATCCTCCGGAGATCGCCCGGACCTTTGATGAGAGGCTGGCCCGCCTTGTCGGCTACGACTTCGGCGGGCCTTATCTCGGATTCGTCAACGGCGACGACCCCCATCGCCTTCTCGAGTCGCCACGCGACGGCCTGCCGCAGCGTTCGCGCCGGGAACTCGATCTGCGCAGCCAGGCCCTCGAACCCCTGCGTCTCGGCGACATCGAGGCGGTGACCGGTCCGGCAGCACCCGGAGAGGTGGCGAGGGGATTCACCGGGGCGCACCTTTCGAACCTTCCAGACAAGGGGTAATCGTCATGTCAGCCATCCGCCGTGTCCGGCCGTGCGAACGTGTGTTCAGCCAGATTGGCGGCCCTCCCGGGACCATCACCGTCTCGCGTGACGTCTCGACGAAGGAGAGCCAGTCGTTCGGCGTGTCGATCGGTCTCTTCGAGAACTGCGACATGGAGTGGACAGTTCTCTATGACGAGTACATGTACATCCTCGAGGGCAAACTCAGTCTCGAGACCCGTGAGGGCACGTTCAACCTTGAACCGGGTGATGGCATCTGGCTGCCCAACGGCACCTGGATGGTCTACCGTGCCGAATTCACAAGGGCGGTGATTGTCGTCGAACCCGTCAACTGGCGGGAAATCCACGGCTACGCATGACGCACGACGAGGGCACTTGTCTGGTCGAGTCCGCAGAGAATCGCCAGGAGATCCTCGCGCGCGAAGGCGACGCACCCGGCAGTCGGCCCACGATCAGCCGATGCCAGGTGCACGAAGATGGCGCTGCCGGCGCCGGGGAGCGGCGGGTCGTCGTTGAATCCGACGATGACCACGAGGTCGTAGAGATGATCAGCGCGCCACATGATCTCGTGGCGGCCGGCAAAGGGCAGGGAAACCGGCCTGTTGTAATCGTCGTGCCGGGGGTCGTCGCACCATCCGTCAGTTGGCGTGATGGCCGATACCGGAAGCGAGCACTCCGGCCGCACCTCCCGGTCAGGCCTGAAAAGCACCCGTCTCAGCGGCCACACACCGGCAGGGGTGCCGCCGTCACCCTCCATCTTTCGATCGACGATACCGGCCGAACCGAGCGTGCAGCGAAATTCGCGGTTGCCAAAGCCCGCGTTCCCCTTCCCGTACACCACGATGTCCGTCACGCCGGCAATGTCCCTGTGGCAGCCCGATGAACCTAGCAGGCAGCGCGATCCTTGTCGTGACAGCCGACGTTCCCCTTGGCGATGCCATCGCGGAACAGCTGGACGCGAACCCGGGCACGACACCGGTCATCTGTTCGGGGTCCCGGCAAGCCCTCGATCATCTCGGGGCTGACCGGTTCGCAGCTGTCATTGCCGATGACGACATGGCAGACGACTGTGCCGAGTCCCTCAGGCAGACACTCACCCGCCTGGCAGGAAACGTATCGGTCATCAGGATCGGTTCGGGACTCTCCGACGGCGGAATCATGAAGCCGTTCCGACTCGGTGCGTTGATGGCAAGGGTGAAGAACCTGATCGACAGGCCGGCGCACGCGCTCATGGCGCCGGTGGAACTCGGGCCCTTCACCTTCCATCCCGAAACCCGCGCACTGGAGCACCGGTCACGCGGCACGTCGAACCGCCTCACCGAGAAGGAGTCCCTCATTCTCATCGAACTTCTCCTCGCCGGGAATGCCCCTGTCGATCGCAACGCCCTTCTGGAAAGGGTCTGGGGGCACGACACACGCATCAGGACCCACACCCTTGAGACCCATGTCTGGCGATTGCGCCGCAAGCTCGAAGAGGACCGGTCCGAGGCCCGCATTCTCCTCAATGTGCCGGGCGGCTATCGCCTTAAGACCTGAACGTCCTGCCGGTCCCGTCGCGCCACGAGAGCGGCCATCAGGCCACCGGCAGCAGCAGCCGCGAAGGTGAGGAATCCATACGCCCAGGCAAAGACCGTCCAGCCTCCGGTGTCAACAAGACCACCGGCCACCACGGGGGCCAGGAGAACCCCCAGGCTGCGTCCGGTCATCAGGGGCGCGAAAGCGGAAGGGCCGGCGCGGTCCCCGCCGAAGAGTCGCGCAGGCACGGCGAACATGCAGGTGGGCGGCGCGCCGGAGACGATTCCGTAAACCGTGATGGCAACGAGCCCGGCGAAACTGCCGAGATAGGGCCCGGCAAACCAGACAACTGCCTGGATGACGGTGGCCCCGGTAAAGAGGAGGCCGAAGGGCACTCCCTTGCGCAGCAGCCACCCCGTCGCCAGGCAGCTTGCCAGAACGCCCACCACGGACACCGCGTTGATCGCTGCGGCCTCATCGGCGCCCACCTGGAAATGTCCGACCACGTAGTCGGGCAACCAGGTCATGAAGGCGATGTACTGGCCCGCCCAGGCGGCAAAGACGCCCGCCGCCAGCCACAGGGAGAACCTCTGACGAAACTGGCCGGGCCGGGCGTCACGGACCTCGACGCGCAGTGCCCCTTCCACGGCGGCCCGACGCGCAAGGAGCCACAGGGCGAGGACGAAGGAAAGAAAGAGTGACAACCACCACAGCGGTTGCCAACCCAGGGAATCGAAGAAGAGATAACCGGTTACAAGAGCCAGGATCTGGCCGACCGGCACCCAGACAGCAACAATCCCGGCGACCACGGAGAGGTCATCGGGCGCTGCCGAACGGTTGGCAATGGCGGCGCCGGCGATGGCGAACACGGTATAGGCAACCCCCTCGATCGTGCGTGCCACGAGATTGAGCCAGGCAACCTCCGGAAAGCAGAGAGTCACCGCGTTGCCAAGGAAGAAGCAGCCAAGCGATCCTGCAAGCACGTGAGCCGGATACCGCCCGGTCAGGGTGCCGGCGGTCATCGAAAGGAAGATCCCGGCAAGGGCATAGACCGAAACGAGAGCGCCGGCGATCACCCGTCCGTAACCATAGGCCTCGATAAAGAGGGGCAGGGACGGCGGCAGTTTCAGCATCTGGAATGCCGCAAAGCTCGATATCGCCAGACCGAGCCAGATACCTCCCCAGTCACTCTTCCCGGGAGAACTCATGGACGCCCGGCGCCTGTGATCCCGTCGAGCGTGAAGAGAGCCTCGAATGTAATCCCTGACCCGGCAAACAGCGCCGCGCCACCCCTGAGACGGTCAACCACCGTGATCACACGCACCACCTTTGCTCCCGCCTCGTGAACCGCATCGACGGCGGCCATGGTCGATTGTCCCGTCGTCATCGTGTCCTCGAGGAGGGCCACCTTGTCCCCTTCCTCGAGCAGACCCTCGATACGACGTTGCGTGCCGCGGGTCTTTGCCTTGTCGCGCACGTAGAATCCCCTCAACGGAACGCTTCGCCGCTGGCTCTCGCAGACCACAGCCGTAACGACCGGTATGGCCGCGGTCGCCATGCCTCCCACGGAATCGACACCCGACTCGACCAGGCGGTCGTGGATCATGTGCCCAATGGCGCTGGCGCCGAGCGGGTGCATGGTCACCCGGCGAAGGTCAATGTAGACGGCAGACCGTTCGCCGGACGCGAGTTCGAAGTCGCCACCATTCATTACGGCGAGTTCGCGGATCAGCCGCAGAACAGTCTCCCGGTTCCCGGACATGTCCCATTTCTCCCGGCGTGGTCAAGGCGACCGCGACCATATACCCTTGGCAGGGACCATGAAATGACCGTCCATACCAACGTGAGACAGCCATGCCTTCGGCACCCGAGTTCCTGGTCAGGTTCCGTGGAGTGCGCGGCAGCATCGCCTGCAGCGATCCCGGGACCCGGCGCTACGGCGGCAACACCTCCTGCCTCGAGGTCCGCTGCGCCAGTCGGCTCCTCATCTTCGATGCCGGAACCGGACTTGGTTCGCTCTCCGATTCACTTGGGGGAGGGCCCGTCGATGCGGATCTTTTCCTCACTCACACCCATCTCGACCATGTCTGTGGCATGGCCCTCTTCAATGCCCTCAATCACCCCGACTCACGCCTGACGGTGTGGGCCGGTCACATCGAGTCGCCCCGGGTTCTCGAGAACGTGGTACGCCACTTTCTGGAAGATCCGCAAACACCGGTCACCCGGGACTCCCTGCGTGCCACCATCACATGGAGGACCTTCCGCGCCGGTGACTGCCTGGAACCCCACGCAGGAATGAGGATCGTGACCGCACCGCTCAACCATCCCAACGGCGCCTGCGGCTACCGCGTCGAGCATGACGGCAGGGCGCTGTGCTACGTCACCGACACCGAACATGTGGTGGGGACGCCGGACCGGAACATTCTCGACCTGATCGCCGGCAGCGACCTGATGATCTACGATTCGTCCTACACCGACGAGGAGTTTCCGGCCTTTGTGAATTGGGGGCACTCGACGTGGCAGGAAGGCGTCCGACTCGCCGATGCCGCCTCGGTGAAGACCTTCGTTGCCTTCCACCACGACCCCTCGCACGACGATGACCGCATGGATGCGATTGCTGCGGAGATCGAGCAGCAACGCCCAGGATCCGTCGTTGCGCGCGAAGGTCTGGTGCTCATCCCTTGACCGGCCTTGCCCGGCGCCTGGGAATGGCGTTTGCGACGGTGACGGGACTGGACCGTCGGGGCTACTTTATTCCATGCCGCCATGCCGGAGCCTTTCCCGCCACCTCCGGCTATCAGGTGGTGGATCGGCTGTTTGCCTCACATCTCGATTCCTTTTGCGACATCATCACCCGTCTCGAAGAGTTCCGTGACGACCTCATGGCAATCGGACAGGACGATCCCGCTCCCGGGCCGCGCTGGAACCAGGACTGGTTTCCGCGGCTGGACGCCGCCGTTCTCTATGCCATGGTGCGCATGTGGCGGCCCTCGCGCATCGTCGAAGTCGGTTCCGGACACAGCACCCGTTTCATGGCCCGCGCCATGGCCGACGGCACCACGGACACCCGTCTTGTCGCCATCGACCCCGAACCGCGTGCCCGCCTTCCCGCCCACGGCATCACGTGGATGAAGACCATGCTTCACGCTGCCGATCCTGCTGTCGTGAACGATCTTGGAAAGGGCGATATGCTGTTCATCGACTCGAGCCATGTTGCCATGCCGGGAAGCGACGTGGACGAACTCTTCAACCGGATCGTGCCCGAACTCCCGGTTGGGGTCATCGTCCATGTCCACGACATCTTCCTCCCCTTCGACTATCCACGCGCCTGGGACTGGCGCGGTTACAATGAGCAGCTGGTGGTGGCGCCGATGCTGACCGGAGGTTCGTGGACACCGCTCTTTGCCAGCCACTACATGGCCCGTCGGCATCCCGACCGTCTCAATTCGGGGATCCTCGCAGAGATCCCGCTTCCCCCGGGCGCCTTCGAAACCAGCCTGTGGATGATCCGGTCGTGAGGGCCACTGCCACCAGACTCCGGATCCTGCTCTTCGGCGAACCGGTGGACGGTCACCTGCCCGAGCGTGTCAGGAACCAGATCGCCCGCGACCAGGCCGACAGCGAGGTGCTGATCGGCTGGGTCCAGATGATCGGCATCATCCTGTTCGCCGTGCTCTACACGCTCTCGCCCAAGACATTCCCCGACGACACCATGCTCGAGCCGGTGCCCTGGGCGCTTGGCACCTATTTCATTTTCACGGTGATACGCCTTGTCCTCGCACATGCCAGGCGCCTGCCCCACTGGATGATCGTCGCCTCGATCGTGGTCGATATCACCGTGCTGCTGGTGACGATCTGGAGTTTCCACCTGCAGTACGCCCAGCCCCCGGGCTTCTCGCTCCAGGTGCCGACCATGCTCTATCTCTTCGTTCTGATCGCGTTGCGCACCCTGCGCTTCGATCCGAGATACGTCCTGATGGCGGGCGGTACGGCGATTGCCGGGTGGCTGGCCCTGCTCGTCTATGCGCTCTACGTGGCGCCGGCTCCCAGCGAGATCACGCGCGACTACGTCCACTACCTCTACACCAGCGATATCCTGATCGGCGGGGAGGTCGACAAGATCCTGACCTTCCTCCTCGTCACCGGCATTCTCGTCATCGCACTGACCCGGGCGCACAAGCAGCTCATTCGTTCGGTGGCGGTCAGTGAGGCGGCGAAGGATCTCACCCGCTTCTTCGCTCCGGAAGTCGCTGACCGGATCACCCATTCCGAGGATGTGATGGCCGCCGGCGAGGGTGTGCTGCGGGATGCTGCGATCCTGTTCGTGGACTTGAGGGGATTCACCGCGTTGTCCGGACGGGTCGGCCCGGGCCAGACACTTGCCATGCTGTCGCGCTACCAGCATCTCGTCGTGTCGACGGCCCAGAACCATGGCGGCACCATCGACAAGTTCATGGGCGACGGAGTGATGATCACCTTCGGCGCCACAGCGCCAAGCAAGAGCTTCGCAGCCGATGCCGTCGTCGCGGCTCTCGACATCGATCGCCAGATGAACGCCTGGAACCAGCGCCGGCAATCGCGCGGTCAGCGCCTGCTTGCGTGGGGCATGGGCCTGGCCACGGGCACCGTCATCTTTGGCACCGTCGGTGACGAAACCCGTCTTGAGTACACGGTGATCGGCGAAGCGGTCAATCTCGCCGCCAAACTCGAAAAACACTGCAAGACACAGGGCTCATCCCTCGTTGTGACCAGCGCCGCCCTCGATCTGGCGCGGCAACAGGGGTGGGCCGGAAATTCACTGGAGATGATCACGGCGTGCGATGTCGAAGGGGTGGCTGCACCAATGGATATCGCCGCCCTCAACACGTGAAGGGGATACAGCTCATGAAGGACAAGGTGGCGCTGATCACCGGAGGCAATTCGGGAATCGGCAGGGGAATCGCGAAGAGATTCGCCGCCGAGGGAGCACGGGTTGCCATAGTCGGACGCAACCGGGAAAGGGGAAGGCGCGTGCTGGGCGAGCTCGAGGCGGCAGGTGCCGAAGCCGGTTTCTGGTCGTGCGAACTTTCCTCGGAGGACGCCACCGCCGCCATGGTCGCGGAGGTGGTGGACCGGTTCGACGGCATCGATGTTGTCGTCAACAACGCCGGAGTCGGCGGCCGCCGCGCCGGGGTCGGGGACGATGATCCTCCCGGAGTGCGCTGGCAGAAACTGCGTGGCCCCAACCTCGATGCCCCCTGGTTCGTCAGTTCGCATGCTCTGCCGCATCTCGCCCGCCGGCGCGGCAGTATCGTGTGCATCAGCTCGACGGCGACCTGGCATGGAAACTGGGGGACGTACGGGATTGCGAAGGCGGGCGTGGAAGCGCTGGTGCGGAGCTTCGCGGCGGAAGGAGCCCGCCTCGGCGTGCGCTGCAATGGTGTCTCGCCAGGCTGGATCACCACCGAGCGCGACACCGAGGAACCGCCTTCGGGCGGGGACGGGTGGTTTCTCCCGCCGTCGGCCCTGGGGCGCATGGGCACCCCGGCCGAGATCGCCGCGGCAGTCCTTTTCCTTGCCAGTGACGAAGCGAGTTTTGTGACCGGACAGACGCTCATCGTCGACGGCGGCCTGATGATCCTCGACTATCCTTCCATGACGATGCTGGAGAAGGCCGGCGCCGGCATGATGTCGGGTACGGGCACCGGTGAACCGGTGGGCGCCTGAATGTTCTTCACCGGCGAGGTCATATCCGTTGCCGGCATGGAGGGCGACCGGCTGCAACTCTTTCTGATGTCCCTTGGTGTGGCGGCGGTCAGCATCTGGATGCTGTTTCTCAGTCCCCGGGTGCCGGTGCCAAGGGGAGCGCCTGGCGTTGTTCGCTTTCTGCTGGAGTTCACCAATGACTGGCTGCTCATCTGGGCCACCCCGGCAGGATGCTTCTTCCTCCCCATCAGTTCCGTGCTGGCGCTGGCCTGCCTCGAGGGCGGCCTGGCCTTCTGGCACTGGCCCATTGCGGTCGCCATGTTCGCCGCTCTCCTTGTCTGGCGCCTGCGCTGACGGGCCTCGGGAGGCTCGCCTACACGTCACCATGACGGCACAATGAAAGTGGCAACCGGGCAGATCAAGGGGGAGGCATCCCTGAACGAGGACTTTGCCATACCGGGCAAGGCGCGGGTCGACTCCGACCTGTTGCGCAGCCTCATGAGAAAGTCCGACAGGGCGGGCGGTCTCCAGTTGGCAAGCCACCTCGCTGCGATCGCCTGTTCCGGAAGCGGACTGTGGCTGACCTGGGGAAGCTGGTGGGGCGTGCCCTTGTTCGCCGCCCACGGCCTGCTGGTCAACTGGCTCTATGCGGCACAGCACGAGTCGAGTCATGACACGGTCTTTCGCCGTCGGTGGATGAACGAGTGGCTCGGCCGTGTGACGGGATTCATCCTGATCTATCCGCGCGATCACGATCGCTGGCAACATCTGTGCCACCATCGGCACACCCAGGATCCCGAGCGCGACCCGGAACTCGTCTTCCAGAGCAGCGGACGCTTCTCCGGCTGGCTCAGTCTCAGCGGACTCTCGTTCTGGCCCGGCCTCGTCACCAATCTTGTCGGCCATGCCGTGACGGGGCGCAGGCAGCCGCGATACGAGTACTATCTCGATGCAAGGATGGAGCGCCGCGTCGTCGCCGAGGCCCGATGGCATCTCGCCGGCTACGCCCTCATCGCCGCGCTGTCCGTCTGGTCCGGTTCATGGGCAGCGATCATGATGTGGCTGGCTCCGATGATGGCCATGTCCTGGGCGCACCAGATCCAGAACATCATCGAGCACACCGGCATGCCGTTCACCAGCGATATCTGGACCAACACGCGCACGGTGCGCACGAACCCGTTCATGCGCTGGCTGGCATGGCAGATGGTCTATCATACAGCCCACCACACGTATCCGGGTGTCCCGTTTCACCGGTTGGCCGCACTTCACCAGGCGATCATCGAGGCACGGGGCGAGGAACCGGTGACATCGACCTATGGCGGGCAATTCGCAAGAACTCTCGGCGAACCGTTCCGGCGCCCCGGCTGATGGTCCCTGTGAGCCCGGGAACACTCTTCCTCGTTGTCGGCCCGAGCGGAGCGGGCAAGGATACGCTTATCAATGGCGCCCGGCGCTGCCTGGAAGGCGATGCACGATTCGTCTTTGCCCGACGCGCCGTCACCCGCCCGAACCATGCCCCGGGTGAAGTCACGATGACTCCCGACCACTTCGAGGCAGCGCGGCGACGCGGCACCTTTGCCCTCTCATGGTATGCCCATGGCCTCGCCTATGGCGTCCCCCGGGACATTTCGAAGGCGCTGGCAGATGGCCGCCATGTCATCGCCAGCGTTTCGCGCAGTGTCATCGCCGAGGCGCGCAGGGCCTTCCCCCAGGTCCGTGTCATCCATGTCGACGCCCCGTCCACACTGCTGAAGCAACGGCTCGCCGGCAGGCGCAGGGAACCAGCCGACGAACAGGAAGAACGCCTCCACCGCAAGGTCCCCGTCGAGGGGGACGATATCGAATCCCTGGTCAACGACGGGCTCCCCGATCACTCCATCGCCGCCATGGTGCAGATCCTGCGCCGCGGCTGACATCCGCAGATCGACATCGACGCGCGGCATTCTCCTTCGGATGACCGGCTCATCCACCTCTTGTTTCAACCAACGTGCGCTCAGCATTATCAGCCTGCGCGCTCGGTACGGAACGAAACGCAGGCACTCAGAGAACTCGCGAATGTCCTGAACGCCCTCTTCGTGCCGAAGCCGGCTACCTTGAAAGACACCCTATCGTCACCGTTTCCAGACGTTGACTCCGTTCCTTCGTCCGACGATCTTGCGTGCGGCTTACTGGATGGCGGGAATGCGAATTTCGGTCACAATTTCATTGCTCGGGCTTCTGGCGCTCGCGGGATGCGCGGAGACAAGCGTCATGCCCCTTTCGGCGAACCGGGTGCAGATACTGGTCAATGCGGACGGGGATTGTGGGCCAACTGGAGCGCAAGATGTCGCTTTCCAACGTGCAGCAGCGGTCACCATTCAACGCGGATTCGATAAGTTTATTATCGAGTCCAGCGACAGAGAGAGCCAACAGGCGAGTTCTTTCTTTGGATCAACGACCACAACTACCGGAACCCATGGGAACAGTTTCGGCAGTGCGTTCTTCTGGAGCGAACACCAGAGCATCGTCGTGCTCAAGATGTTCAAATCGTCAGAACCGGAGGCAAGTGACGCAATCGATGCGCGCGACGCCCTGGGGCCGGATTGGCAGGTTATCGCAGCGAAGGAAGGTTCTTTCTTCAGTTGTTGAACGGCGTGTCGTGAGCCATGCAACTCCCTCATGACTCGACATCAAGACTGGGCTGCTCCAAGTGAGCCTTGGCCGTCTCCAGCAACGAGTGTCGGGGACGGGCTCGGCAGTGGGTCAGACGCGGATTGCGACAGACCACTGGGCGTTCCCTGGGCGATCGGGGCGGAAGAACACGAAGAGATTGAGGGTATCGTGGCCCACAAGGGCGCAGCTCGGCGGAGACTGAGCCAGTCTCCGCGGCATTGCCCCGAGTGACGCCCCTGATAGTATCGAGAAAGCGGCCAGGGGGAGGTGGGGCCATCGAGACATCAAGCCTGCTCCGGTCGGTGGGCAGCCCGGCGGTTGGGTCTCCGCTGAAACGGGGGTGTTCCTTCGTGCCATCGGCGTGGAGACTCCGCCGATCGGGGTCCTGCCTGCTGTCAGTTCCGCCGATCATGGCGAGTTCCTGGATGCTTCGGTGACCCACCTCTGCAGCAACAACCTGTTTCCAGGGCCGGGGGTACGTTCTTCTTCAGCCGGGAACGGCCGATCCTCGCCCACGTCGAGGACCATTCGCCGGAGTTTCACGAAATGCTATGAGGGTCATGCGACTGGACTTGGTGCGAAGGCCGCGGCATGCGGCGGCGCAACAACGGCTTCGAAGCGGTGCGTGGCAGGTGTCGCCCTCGGGTTCCAGCCCGGTCCGGTCAACATCTTCCAGAACACATCACCTGGAGCGGACGACCTGTTCCCCGGATTGCTTTCTCACAGACAGTTCCACGCCGATACGCACGGAACTCCATGCATCAGCGACACCTCGCGTCGGATCGCATCTTCGTTAAGATCGGCAAAGACCTTGGCGATGAGGCGCTGAAGGAAGGACGCCGTGCACGCGCTCGACCGAATCACCATCGAAGGCTTCAAGAGCATCAAGCACCTCTGCCTGCCCCTCGGCCGGATCAACGTGCTGATCGGGCCCAACGGTTCGGGCAAGTCGAATGTCTTCAGCGCCATGGAGATGTTGCGCGCCACCCTCCGTGGCGACAGTGAGCTGGACGTTCATGTCGCACGCCTGGGCGGAGCGGACAGGATCCTGCACTTTGGAGCCAGAAAGACGGAAAGACTTAACTTCGAGATGGAGTTTCATGCAGGCCCCGGAGTGTACAGGCAGGAACTCATCGCAAGCCCGGACGACCGGCTTCTTGCAGTCGGGCACCCTGTAGATGGAGGGGGAGAGCGAAAGTTCCGCCAATCTCAACAACAGGTTATTTGTCAGTTCCGGTGCTACCATTTTCAGGATACGGGTCAGTTGTCTCCGATGAAGAAGACGGCTGATCTGAACGACAACAGGTACTTGAGGACGGACGGATCGAACCTCGCCGCATTTCTGTATCTCCTACGCCAGATGCACCCGGACGCGTACGGCATGATCAGGCGCACGGTGCGTCTCGTCGCGCCGTTCTTCGACGACTTTCAACTGGAGCCTCTGGCGCTGAATCCGGACACCATCCGTCTTGAATGGCGGCATCGGAATTCGGATGCCTACTTCGACGAGTCGTCCTTCTCTGACGGGACCTTGAGGTTCATCGCCCTGACAACGTTGCTGCTCCAGCCCGTGGCGCTCCGCCCGTCCGTCATCCTCTTGGACGAACCGGAGCTCGGCCTGCACCCTTGTGCAGTTACGCTCCTGGCATCGCTCGTCAAGCAGGCGGCCGTGACGACTCAGGTCATTCTCGCCACACAGTCGTCCCTGTTGCTCGATCACTTCGACCCGGAAGACGTGCTCGTGGCTGATCGGGTGGGCGGGGCGACCGAGTTGACAAGGCTGGACCCGGAGAGGCTGAAGAAGTGGCTGGACGAGTACAGCCTTGGACAGCTTTGGGAGAAAAACGAACTCGGCGGCCGTCCCGCCCCCGAGGCATGACCAGGCTGCTCGTCCACGTCGAGGGACAGACAGAAGAGAATTTCATCAACGAAATTCTGGCGCCGCACCTTCATGACCGCGGCTTCTCGTCGGTCGGAGTGCGACTGATGGGAACGGGGCGCCGCCGTGATCGTCGAGGTGGAGTTACGGGCTGGCCCACGGCGCGGCGGAACATCGTGCGCCATCTCCGGGAGGACCGGGGCCTTATGCTCACCACGATGGTGGACTACTACGGTCTTCCGCAAAGCGGGGACCGAGCGTGGCCGGGGCGTGCGCAAGCGTCTCAGCGACCCTATCCCGACAAGGCCGCATTGATCCAGGATGCCCTGTTGGCGGACATCGCAAGAGAAATGGGCGACGGCTTCGACACGCGTCGTTTCGTTCCCTACCTGATGATGCACGAGTACGAGGCGCTGCTGTTCAGCGATTGCGCAGGATTCAGCACCGGAATCGGGCGACCGGAACTGGCCCCGCGGTTTCAGGACATCCGGAACGCCTTCCGGACACCCGAAGAGATCGACGATTCGCCGGAGGGGGCGCCGTCGAGGCGGGTCGTGGCTCTGGTGGACGGCTATCAGAAACCGCTTATGGGAGCCCTCGCCGCTCTGGAAATCGGCCTGCAGCGCATACTCAGGGAATGCCCGCACTTTTCCGGCTGGCTCGGCAGGTTGGAGAGGCTTTGCCCAACATGAGACCAAGAAAATGAGCGAAGCCCGCCGCCTCAAGGCTCATGGTCGCGATGCCGTCACCCGGGCGAACGCGGCAGGCTGTCGCCTTCGCCACGGGCAGCGTCGGGGCGCCGGTGAATCGCCCCATACCCGCAGTCCCGGCGGCATGGCGCATCCCTTTTGGCATGAGATGAGGAAGACATCATGAGCAGGACCCAACCCAACATCGTGATCATCATGGCCGACTTCATGAGCGCCCTGGCGCTGCCCATGTACGGCGACGAAACGATCAGGGCGCCCCACATGAAGCGTCTCGGCGACGAGGGCGTTGTCTTCGAAAACGCGTATTGCAACGCTCCCCTGTGCGGACCGTCCCGTGCGTCGTTCCTGACTGGGCTCCTGCCCTCGAAAGTCGGTGTCTACGACAACGGCAGCGAACTTCCGGCCAGTATTCCCACCTTTGCCCACTCCCTGCGCCTGGCGGGCTATCGGACCATTCTTTCCGGCAAGATGCACTTCGTGGGGCCCGATCAACTGCACGGCTTCGAGGAACGCCTGACAACCGACGTGGTGCCGTCGGACTTCGGCTGGGGCCCGCCGCCTGGAGGCGCGCGCTGGGAAGACGAAGGATTTCCCGACTACCCGAATCTCGACGAAGTCATCGATGCAGGCCCCTGTGTGCGCTGCCTGGGAATCGATTTTGACGACGAGGTGACCTTCACCTCCGTCAACAGGATCTACCAGCTGGCCCGCGAGGAGGCCGACCGGCCCTTCCTGATGACCGTCTCGTTTATCCAGCCCCATCCTCCCTTCGCTTCGCCCGCCAGGTACTGGGACCACTACGACGACGCGGACATCCCCATGCCGGCGGTGGCGCCGATCCCGGTCGATGCCCACGATGAACTCAGTCGCCATCTCCATGAATACGGCGGCATGGGGCAGGCCGGTGTGACCAATGCCCATGTTCGCCGGGCGCGTCACGCCTACTACGCGATGCTCAGTCACATCGACGACAGGATCGGACAGATCCTCGGCGCGCTCGAGGCCTCCCGCCTCGACAACAACACCATCGTCGTGCTGACCGCCGATCACGGCAACATGCTGGGAGAACGCGGCCTGTGGGGGTTGCGCACATTCTTCGAGTGGGCCGAACGGGTGCCCCTCGTCTTCCATTGTCCCGCCGAATTTACGCCAAGGCGGGTGCCGACACCCGTCTCGCTCGTCGATGTGCTGCCGACCCTGGTGGACCTTGCCGGCACCGGGGAGGCGAATGGCATCGCAAGTCCGGTTGACGGCAGGAGCCTCGCGCATGCCCTGCGCGCAAACGGCGCATGTGCTCCGCGCGACGTGCTGGCCGAGTACTGCGGCGAGGGTGTGCCGGCGCCGTGGTTCATGATCAGGCGCGGTCGCCACAAGTTCGTCCACTGCGAGAAGGCGGCTCCCTTGCTGTTCGATCTTGCCCGGGATCCCGAAGAACGTGTCGATCTGGCGCAGGACACCGCCCATGCCCCGACACGCGACGCCCTGCAGCAGGAGATCCTGAGGCAGTGGGATGTGGCAGGCCTGCCTTGCCTCGTGGAGGAGAGCGTCCGGCGGCGTGCGACGATCTTCGAGGCCAACAGGCACGGTCGGGCGCCGGTGTGGGACTACGCGGTCACCAGTGATCCATTCCGCGCCTACCAGCGCAGCTACCGCGAGGCGTGGCAGAGGACAGAAGAGCGCGCCCTCCTTCGGTAGCGGACCGCCGGACGCCCGCCCTGGAGCTGCCGTCAGACCGGAAGATGGCTGAGCCGAAGCCTGGTCTGACGCAAGCAGAGGTGAGCGATCACCGTGAAGTTCATCGCGTTGAATGCAAATCCGACAAGAAAGGCATGCATGTATGTACCGGTGACATCATGGAGAGCCCCTCCGGTCCAGCCGCCCAACGCCATGCCTATGGCCGCGAACAGATAGGTTGTGGCCACTCTCCAGCCAATCTGATTGCCGGGATACCAGTGCCTGATCATCAGGGCGTAGTTGGGCATGATTCCGGCAAAGCCGATGCCGAACATGAATGCAGCAAGATAGAGACCGGTTTCGCTGGTCACAAAGGCGAAGGCCAGCAACATGACCGCCTGGGCGCCCGAAGCGATCAGCATGGATCTGACCGCTCCGATCCTGTCGGCAAGCAATCCAAATCCGATGCGGCTGAAGAACGATGCGGCAAACAGCACCGACAGCATGCTGGCGCCGGTGGAACGCGAAAACCCCATATCGGTCGCATGGCTGATGAGATGAACGATCGGCATCGCCATCGCCGTACAGCAACCCACGACTGCCAGGCACAGAAGGCTCTGCACCGTTGCCGGAGAGTATCCGAGCACGGAAAACTCACCCATGCCGGAGCCCCCTTTTGCCTCGGCGGACGCGCTCGGTGGTTTCGGCTTCAGGAACAATGCGAGCGGCACAAGTGTTGCCAGCGCAAAGAACCCGAACCAGAGGTAGGTTTCCCGCCAGCCCACGGAATCGTTCAGTAACCTGATGACCGGTGGCCATATGGCTCCGGCCACGCCCTGGCCTGACGCGATGATCGCCACGGCAAGACCCCGGCGTCGGTCAAACCATCGTGTGGCATTGGCAATGAGCGGCGCGATCATTGCCGCCTCACCAAAGGCGCCGATCAGCAACCCGTTGGCGACATAGAAATCCCATCGTGCGCCGGCCTGGCTGGCGACCATGGCGCCGAGACCGATCATGACCGAACCAAACAGGACCGGCTCGATCACGCTTCGCCTGTCCATCCACAGGCCCATGGCAATGCCACCTACGCCGCTGCCCATCATCAGCAGGGAAAACGCCAGGGAAGGCCCGGCACGGGGCCACCCGAAGTCGGAAGCTATGTCCTTCAGGCTGACAAAGAGAATGTTGGGCGCCGCCATGGCGATGGTCCCGATCGCCAGGGATACGGCGAGGACGACCCAGCCATAGCGGACTTCAATACTGTCAGCAGGGCGGGTCATGGCATCCCGCACTTCGAGAGCCATGAGATGTTGACCTCGCCAGGCGCCCGGGCGCGATCAAGGCGGTCCGGGACGGTCATCATGCCGTCACCGCATCTCCCATGACGTCGGCGTAGACGTCAAGATCGGCGAAGTCGTCCTTCATGTGATCGGCGTAGGTGAACGATCGCCCGTCCTCGTCAGGGACAATCTCTTCGGCAAAGCCGGGCTCCAGGAAGAAGCCCAGGGAACAGCGATCCAGTCCCGTACCGACGACCCTGTGCGGCGTACCTGCGATGCGATCGCCGGTCATCAGGGCCAGGGCGCGCCCGGCGTGGATCGAAAGCCGTCCGTTGCCTGACGGCACCTCATGCCATGTGCCGTCGCGGCCTTCGTATTGCAGACCGCCGATCCGGTCCTGCCAAAGCACCGACAGGACACAGGCATCGATGTGGCGGTGGGTGATGATGCGCCGTCCTGCTGCATCGATCCGTTCCGGCAGGGTCTCCCTATTCGCGGCGACGAAGTCGTCGGGCGGTGGCGGATAGTGCAGGATGCGCAGTGTGCCGTTGCCGTCGTCGAACTTGCTCATCATGGCGCCGACATCCTCACCGAGTGCACCGACAAGCGCGGCCATGACCGTCGAGGAAAGCGCACGCAGATCGTCAAAGAGCGCCTCGGCTCCGGTGCGCCAGCGCGCATGGGGCTCGCGCGCCGGCCACTGGTTCGTCTCTTCCAGGAATCGCGCAACCGGATGATCTTGCGGTGCGCGGGACGGCTCGTCCGGTCCGAAATCGAAGATCTCGTTGTGGGCCCAGCCCCTCTGATCGGGCAATGGGAAGAAGCCGCGGTAGCAATGTCGGGCATCGGCACGGTGCCGTCGCGTGGCCAGAGCCAGCCGTTCGGTTTCGGGCAGGTCGAAGAAGCTGAGCAGATCGCCGATCCGGGTATCGAGCGATGCCGCACCGGGCAGACCTGTGGCGACAAAGCCGTTGGATGTCTCCATGGCCGCCAGCAAGGACGCTCCTGTCCTGGCCGCATCGGCCTTGGCGCCATCGAAGAGCGCTACCAGGTCGACGGCATCGAGTGTGGGAAAGGTGCCTGGCATGGTCCAGTCTCCATCATTGACAGATCGTGGACCTGTTGAGCGAAGCGCCGTGGTTCCGGACGGCGAAGACACTGTGTGGATTTCGGCGTGACCGGTCAACAGCCACGAGCCATGTGCCGGAACCGCCCAGGTCACGGCCCTCCACCCTCCGCTCCATGAGGGCGCAGGCGACATTCCGCAGGTTCAAGAGAGCAGGACGCATTGCAGCGGCCCGGAAAGCTGGCAGTTCGCCCGACCAGGCCACGCGACAACCAGCGCGACCGCTGAACGACCCGTAGCCGCGACGCGTGCCGATCTGGTCGCGGTGGCAACCAACGGCTCGACCGCGCACGGCCCCGGCAATACCGGACCGCGGCATGCCAATGTCCTGGTCTTTCCGGGAATGGACGCGGCCAACGCAGCGATCCACACACTCTCGGCGTTCGGCAACGCCCAGCCGAGCTGTGGCGGTGCGGCCCACATCGTGACGCCGGTGTCACCGCCATCGGGAGTGCGGGAAAGGTCTGAGCAGAGCACCCTGAAATCACGCCAGGGCCCGCAGGGCACCTCCGTGTGCGGTTTTCCGGAACTGCCGCAAGAACTCTTCGGCTACCGCCTCGACCGGGATTCCTGGCATCGCGAATGTCACAAGTCCCTGTGCGTCGACCCGGTGCGCCACCGCGGGTGCGAATTGGGCGCATCCGACTATACTGGGCGTGTGGACGTGCTTTCGATGGAAGCTGATATCGTGAAACCTCAATGGGTCTGTCGGGTCTGCGGCTACAACATGATCGGCACGCGTCCCGATGTCTGTCCGTTCTGTGGCGAACCACACGACGTGTTTCTTGCCTGGCATGAGGCGGAGGCCACCTACAGGGTTACGGCCACCCGGGTGAGTGATCAGGTCACGCAGCTGATGTCGGTCCCACGCCTTGGTATCGAGCATGCGGCCTATCGCCTGGAGACCGCCAGCGGTCCGATCTGGATCGACTCGCCATCGGCGCTCAACCGGGACCTCCCACCGGTGGAGCACATCTTCTTCACCCACCCCGACTTCATGGGGGCGTGTAATCAGTACCGGCAAATCTGGTCGGCCCAGGTGCATCTGCATCGGCTGGACGCCGCCAACCCTCTGGTAGAGCAGTTCCCGGTGGATGATCCATTCGACGGCGACTTCGTCCACGGTGACCTCGAAGCGTTCCACATCGGTGGTCACACCCCGGGGTTCACCGTTTACGTCTTCGGGCGTGTCCTGTTCGTCTGCGACTATGTGTTCCCACCCGATGAAACAATGCATTTCAATCCCTACAGCCCCGGGCCGGATGACATGCGAGAAGGCGGCGAGCGCATCAGGACGGTGACTGAGGGTCGCGATATCGAGGCGGTATGCGGTTACAATTATGTGGCGGAATTTGACGACTGGATGCCGCGCTTCGAAAGCCTGTTGGCCGCCTGAGGCGCCGCCACCCCGAACAAGGGCGCGGGAAAACCGGTATCGGGCACTGCAGGTCGGCTGTCCTTCGTGTGATGTTGTTGAAGGACGAGAAGAGAGGAGTTCAGGATGTACAAGCTGTTCTATGCACAAGGCAGCGCCGCGCAGGGCGTCCGGGTGATCCTGGAGGAAATTGGCAAACCCTACGAACTGATCCAGTCGACGATCGACATGAGCATGCCACGCCCGCCGGAACAACTGGCGGTCAATCCCAATGGCTGGGTACCGGTGCTCCTGTGGGACGACAAGGGCATGTACGAGTGTGCCGCGATCACGGTGTTCCTGTGCGATCGCCATCCCGAAGCAAACCTGGCGCCCGGGTTTGATGAGCCGGAACGCGGACGCTACCTGCAGACACTGGTGTACTTTTCCAACACCGTTCAGACCGCTTTCCAGACCTTCTATTATCCGGATCGTTTCGCCGATACGCCCGCTGATGAGCCGGGTGCCCGGCGACGCGGTATCAGGCGATTGCGCGAGTCGTGGAAGGTGATCGATGATCAGATTGGCGACAACGAATGGGTCCTGGGCGACACGTTCAGTGCGGTCGATATCTACCTCTTCATGTTGACCACCTGGCTGGCTCCGTCGAAGGGTCATCCGACCACAGCGGAGTTCCCCAACGTCAGGCGGATTGCCGATGCTGTCATGTCCCGGCCAAGCGTTCAGCTTGTCTATGCGCAGTGGATTGCCGCCAACAAGGACCAGGGGTCGTGAAAGCCGGTACCGGTCGTTCTGTCGCAGCAATCTTGCGCACGCGCAAGGACAGTGCTCCGGTTGACGGATTTGACTGTTTCTGCCTGCCACCCGAACCATGGTACACGGCAAGAACCGGCCCTTGCCGGGCTTGTATCCTGAGGCAAGGTCTGTCCATGACGCAGGGCGTTCCGCGTGCCCGCAGTTGACACGGCGAACGTCGCCGATGCGCCCGGTCCCCGGGGCAAACGCAGGCTCCTGCGCCTGGCACCGCATCGATAGCAGGTTCAACGTGCAGATTCCTGGTTCTGCTTCTCAGGGCCATGTGTATCTCGCGCCTGCCGATCCCGGACATGGCGTAGACGGCGAGTGCGTCTTGCAACCCCGGTGCACTGTGATATCCGTGCAAGCGGCATCCCGTGGTGCGGGCGACGTCACGAGTCACCAAGGCCCGGCATCTGAGCGCTCTCGCTGTTGCCGGGAGCAAGAACAGCCCACGCAACGATGTGGAGGCGCGAATCCGCCCTGCAGACTGGTTCTTGCGGTAGAACCACGCGGAAGAAAGGTGCTGTCATGACATCCGATACGAGCTTGCCGGCGGTTGCGGTTCTCGGTCTCGGCAAGATGGGGAGCGCGCTTGCCGACCGGCTGATCGTGAAGGGGGTTGACGTGACCGTGTGGAACCGCCGCCCCGACCGGACGCGGCCCTACGGCGACCGCGCGGCGCCGACCGTCACCGAAGCGGTCCATCGCGGAGAGGTCATCCTGACATGTCTGCGCGATCATGCCGCCACTGCCGTCACAGTGAAGAACGCGGCAGCAGCCCGGGCGCTCCACGGGCGCACACTGGTCGTTCTTTCGAGCATGGCCACGGAAGAATCGCGCGATCTTGGCGCGTGGGCTGAACGGCATGGCATTGCCTATATGGAAGCGCAGATCCAGGACTATCCCGCGACTGTACGCGCGGGCAACGCCACCATTTTGTGTTCCGGATCCGCGCCGACATTCGAGATCGCGCGTCTTGCATTGTGTGCGGTCTCGAAGCGCCTCCTGCATGTCACCGAAGTGCCGGGTGGCGCCACCACTCTGGTCGCGGCCCAGCTCGCCTTCGCCCTGCACGCGTATGTCGGAGTCCTGCACGGCGCTGCCATGTGCAGGGCCGCCGACATGGATCCGACAGTGTTTGTGAGGCTCATGGTATCGGACTACATGCGTGACGGCCCCTTGTCGGCGGATCTTGAGAAGATGGTGACGTCAGTCGTTGCCGGAAACTACGCCGAGAACGTCGGAGCAACGCTCGATGTCTGGAGACTCTCACTTGAACAGATCATCGGCGAGAGCAGAAAGGCAGGCCTCGATACAAGCCATCTGGAATCCATCCATGTCCTTGTTTCCCGTGCCATCGCCAACGGCCACGGCGAGCACGACTTCGAGGCCGTAACCGAAGCCCTTTCTCCGGCACCATGACAAGCACCATTTCCGTCGGTTTCCCCTGGCTCCAGGTAACACAGTGTCGTCTCGAGCTGATCCGTTGTGCTGCCGGGTTTGCGTCCCGGAAGACAACACAGCGCCATCCGCATCAGTCGATCGTTTCTCCGCCATCGACAACGTGAACGGATCCGGTGACGTAGCTTGCGAGATCCGAGCACAGGTAGAGTACCGGTCCGGCAAGTTCGCGTGGATCAGCGATTCGCTTGAGTGCCCTAGTGTCCTCGGCAAGGATCGCATAGCCCTCATCAACCGTTTCGGCGAGGGTGAGCGCCATCTCGCGCAACATGTCGGTATCGACACTGCCGGGGCAGACAGCGTTGACGCGGACGTCTGGTGCGAGTTCCAGCGCGTGAGTCCTGGTGAGATTGATGACTCCGGCCTTTGCGGCGCCGTAGACCGAATCTCCCGGCGCGCCAATCAGACCGAAGACCGACGAGAAATTGACGATCGAGCCTTTTGCTGCCTTGAGGTGGGGAGCGGCGAACTGGGTCATGAAGTAGACGGCCTTGAGGTTGGTATCGATGGTCCGGTTCCAGCTTTCCTCGGTCGTTGTGCCAAGCTTTGTCACGTGACCCCAGCCGGCGTTGTTGATGAGCACGTCAAGTCCGTCGAGACCCGCGACTGCCGTCTCCACGATTCGTCTGCAGTCGGCGACACAGGCAACCGAACCTGGCGCCGCGACCAGGCGGTCTCCCGCGTCGATCTCGGCAATGGCCCTGGTGGTACTCTCGAGCGTACTGCCGTTGAGGGCGACCCGCGCGCCTGACTCCAGAAACATCTCCACGATGGCACGCCCGATTCCACGCGAACCGCCTGTCACCAGGGCGCGCTTGCCGGTCAAGTCAATCTGCATGAGTCCTGCACCTCAAGACTTGCGGCACGAACCTCCTCGTTGACATTGGGGCGACCGACACACGGGAGGTCGAGGGTTCCATCAGGCTTCACCGGCCAGGATATCCTCATAATCCTTGACCCAGAGTCGGTCATAGCCGCCATCGCCTCCCGGCAGATAGCTGCGCCAGCCGAGCAGACGCTGGGCCCGGCGGGGAAGCCCGAGCGCGCGCTCCCGTGTCACGGCCAGAGGATGCGCCTCCTCCGGCGTGAGCCAGCCCGCGTTGAAACTCATCTGCACGGCATAGCGCCACCGGTCCTTCGTTCTGTTGTGGCCGCCACCGTGGAACGTGTAGCCGGAATAGAAGAGGACAGAGCCGGCTTCCATTTCTGCCGGCACCGTTTCGGCGGGGTCGGGCCGCCGAGTCTTCTCGTTCCAGCGATGGCTGCCTGGAACAACTCGCGTGGCACCCATCTCGTCGGTAACGGTGTGGAACGCAAAGAGCGTGTTGAAACTCAACTCCGGCATCTTCGGCCAGGCCCACTCGCAGACGCGTTGCCAGAGGTCGTTGTCGCGGTGAAGCTCCTGTGCGGGCTCGCCAGGTCCGATGCCGATGAACTGCGCCGTGTTCAGCCAGTAGTCGTCGCCGACCTCTTCCAGGAAGGAATCGGCGGTCTCCTTGATGAGCGGGTTCAGCATGATCTCGATGAAGGCGTCACTGTGCTGGGCGAGGCTCGCGAAACGAATCGTGTTGCGGCCCCAGAAGACCTCGTTTTCCTCTCCGGGGATGGTCGGTCCCGGCCCGTGCCTGGCCCGTTTGCCGGCAAGCTCATCCCAGCAACGACTCAACATGGAGCAATCGAAGATATCCTCGACCACGACCACACCGGCGTCTGTCAGAGTCTCGAGGATCGCACACTTGCCGGCGCTTGCCGGCAGACGTGAGAGTTCCATGCTCTGCCTTCCCTGGAGCGGCAGGGCGTTCGCTAGATGCCGGCCTGGACTTCTTCCCACATGGTGATCAGGCGATCACGCTCGGGAATCGCCTTGAAGAAGATGCCCTTGCTCAACAGGGAGACTGGATCGCTAAGGCCGTTGGCTGCAAGAATCCCGTCGTTGACCAGCGGGTAGGTGTTGCGGTTGGCATGCCCGTAACCATAGAGCTCGACCAGTGCCTTGCCAGCCTCGGGGTCGAGCATTGCGTTCATGTAGGCATAGGCCAGGTCCTCGTCGCCCGCACCGTCGGAGTTCAGAACCAGACCGCACATCCAGGGCAGGACCGGATCAACGATCCTGAGTTCCACTCCCTGCTCGGCCAGAGGCGGGATCGACTGTGTCCAGATGTAGGAAGCGGCAACTTCACCGGACGCCATGGCCTGCTCGTATTCCGAAATGGTCGACCACAGGAACCGGGCATTCGTCACAATCTGACGCCAGATATCGGGCAACCGGGCGATCTCATCCTCGGTTGGCTCGAAAGGGTCCGCAAAGCCACCGATCACCCCGCCTACGGCGACCGCCTCGTCGATTTGCGAACCGCACGAGACCCTGCCCTTGAACGCCGGATCAACGAGCAAAGAGAAGCCTTGATCCCCCGGATCGATGAGCGACGGATTGTAGGCGACCGCCGTGTAGCCGAATTCCCACGGCATGAAATAGGCTTCGCCGTCCACGACAAGCCCCTCGAACTCCAGCAGGCTGGGAATGATCTCATCCCAACGCTCGATGCGGGAGGTATCGATCGGCTTGATCACGCCTGCATCGCGCCAACGGCCTATCGAACCAACACAGGGATGCGAGAGGTCGGGTCGGAAGCCTGCCCGAATCTTCTGCAACGCTTCCTCTTCGTCAGCAAAGAACGTGAACTCCGGGCTGCCGCCGGTTGCGGCGGTGTATTCGGGATGGAATTCGGGGAGTTCATAACCACCCCACTCGTAGAGCACCAGATCGGAAGCGCGAACCTGGCTTGCGAACATCGGCACGGCTGCAAACGACAATCCTGACGCTGCGAGCGCCTTGTTCAAGGTGCGTCGGTCACATGCGGAATTGCGAACTGGAGACATGGACACCTCCTCTGCTCCCCTGTCAGGGCAGTTTACCCGAGGGTTGATTTACGCACCGATTCAGAAGGGGATCAAGCAGATCGGCGTATCCGGCGCTCTCGCTAATGAGCCTGGTACCGTTGCATTGTGATCCCCGTGGAAGCGAAGTTTGCACGCGTTCATCCACGGAGATGCAGCCGAAGCGCCGGGCCGAGGTGTTGCGTTGTGAAAGGCAATCGCATCACACGGGCCGTTCGCCCGCGACCACTGCGCGCCGCATGAGTCTCGGGTAGCCGCGATAGTCGTTGTGGGCGTAGTGCACGCTGCAGCGGTTATCCCAGACAACGAGTGTTCCCGGCTGCCAGCGAATGCGGCAGGTGAACTCCGGAATGCTGCCATGGGCCGCGAGTGCATTCATCAGGGGACGGCTCTCGGACTCGGTCCGTCCCTCGAAGTTCGAGGAAAAACCGGAGTTGACGTAGAGCGCCTTGTTTCCCGTGACCGGATGGGTGCGTGCGACGGGATGGACGCTCACCAGATCCTCGTGTTCCGGCGGAACGCTGACAGGCGTCGCTGTGACGGCTGCGGAACCCCTGGACCGGGAGTGGTCGCCAAAACCCCTGGCCGTGGAGTGTTCCAGGCGAAGACCGTCCAGCGCCGCACGCACGTCGTCCGGCAGCGTGCTCCAGGCCAGATACTGGTTGGCGAAGCTGGTGTCACCGCCGACCGGCGGCGCAGCCACGCAGTAGAGCACAGTGTAGGCGGGTGGTTTCGCGAAGGTGCTTGAATCGGTATGCCAGGAGCCGCCGAAGTTGTTGATGTCGCCGGCTTCACTGACGAGTTCGGTGAGTTCGGGGTAGCCATCCATTGGCCGGGCGTAAGGCCATGGTTCGACGGTGCCGAAGCGGTGGGCGAAGGTGATCTGGTGGACCGGTTCGAGTGCCTGGTCGCGAAACGCCAGCACCAGGTGATCGGCGATGGCCCGCTCGATCTCTCGAAAGGCCGCGTTCGACAGGTTCGCAAGACTGACGCCGACAATCTCCGCGCCCAGGGCGCCGGTGAGAGGGGTCAGCCGAAAGTGTTCGTAGTGTGCCGGATCGGCCTGTGGCGGATGCAGCACGGCATCCTGCATGTCGCAAGCCAGCGGATGGCGCAGGACAGGAAGGGGGCGCAGACGGGACATTTCAGACATGGAACCCGGTTGATCGTTTACCTTCCATCACCGCGCCTTGCAGAAGAACTGGAACGCGTGCGTCGGGACCCGCACCGCTCGGCAAGCAGCAACAGGACAGGGAGAAGGCGGTGCAACAACTGAGCATCGTTGTCACATCCGGCTGAGGAGGTCTTTCGCCGGCACGAGAGACAAGGCCCTGCAACTCCACATGACAGCCAGGAGTCTCCGGACAATTCCTGAAGACCCGAGTATGGACGAGATTCCTGATGCCTGCCATCGGTCTTCACCGACTCATCCGCTCCGAATGTTCGAAGTCACTCGCCGCGGTCCTGATGAAAGCGGGCAGACAGGGACCGTGTGCTCCACAACATCCATGGTCCGTGCGAGGACTTCGGGGAACGACGCCAGGTTCGCCTCTGTCGCACCTGGCGCGCGCCTTCGGGAACCTCGCTGACATCACGTCCTTGACCGCAGGCATCGGAGCCCAGGCCAATTCCTCCGGCTCCCTGTCGATCGAAGCGTTCAACGGTATCTGACGGAGGTTCGCGTTCACGCGGGAGATGTATCCGCGTGGTCCTTGAGCCGACCCTGCTGACGCATCCTCGGCGGCTCGGGGATTCCATCATCTTGCTGAATCTGAGCCCCCAATACTCGCCATCGTGATCACGGTCTTGACGGGTTACGGACCGGCTACTTAGGTTGGCGATCATGGAAGGTCGGTGCCTTGTGAAGGCGTCACGTCCCGGAGAAGGAGCTCAATGGCTGACCCGGTCTGCTGGCTTGACATTGTTGAACCGGAGGACGCCGATGGCCTTCTCGCCGAAACCTATGACCTGATCCGACGCACCGACGGATCGGTACACAATCTCTACAAGGCCATGTCCTTGCGCCCGGAACCGATCCGCTGGGCCGATGGCCATTACCGTGCCGTTCTGCACAACAGCGAAAACTCCCTGCCCGAGTGGTTTCTGGAGCTGGTCGCGACCATGGTGGCGCGGCTCGCCAGCTGCACCTACGCCCGGACTCATCATGGCGCCAATCTTCGCCATCTCGTCGGCGATGCTGTCAGGGCCGACGCCATGGTGGAGGCGGCGGCACAAGGCAGGGAAACGGATGTCCTGGACGGCAAGCTCGCCGCACTGATCGCGTACGCCCGCAAGTTGACCAACGAACCAGACGGCATGACTCAGCAGGACGTCTCCAGGGCCCGCGATGCCGGTGCCGACGATGTCGAGATACTGGAAACCGCCCAGGTCGCTGCCTGCTTTGCCTACTGGGTCCGCATCATCAATAGCCTGGGCATTCGAATCGGCAACGAGACCATCGGTCGCAAGGGAGTGCCATGACCGCTCACCACGCTGAACAGGCGCCCGGCATGCGTCGGCGCAGGCAAGGAGACAATCCATGACGGCATGGATCAACATGATCGAGGATACTGAAGCCTCGCCCGAACTGCAGGCCACGCTCGACCAGGCACGCGGCCCCTCCGGCCGGGTGGACAACGTCATGCGTGTCCATTCGCTTCGCCCGCACACCATGACCGGTCACTGGACGCTCTACATGAGCGTCCTGCACAACGACGGGAACGAGCTTCCAATGTGGTTTCAGGAAGTGATCGCCTCCTGGGTCAGCATTCTCAACCGTTGCGACTATTCCCTCACCAACCACTTCTCCAACGCACGCCATCTCATCGCGGATGACGCGCGGGCCGACGCCATCCTGGCCGCACTCAAGGCCCGGCGTCCGGAGACGGCCTTCGAGACGGCCCACCTCGCCATGCTGCGCTATGCCGGGAAACTCACCCTCGAACCCGGCACGATGGTCGAGGATGACCTTGTGGCCATGCGGGCCTGCGGCGTCGACGACGGCGCCATTCTCGAAGTCAACCAGATCTGCGGTTACTTCAACTACGTGAACCGCCTGCTGAACGGGCTTGGTGTGACCCTCGAGGGTGACGTGGTGGGGTACTACGTCTCCCCCGGGAGTACGACGACCGGAGCGACCTGACATGGGATACGCCACACACAGGGAGATCGACACCTCGGCCATACCGATCATCGATATCGGTCCGTTGCGCGATCGTTCCGCAGAGTTGGCTGTTGCCTGGGAGATCCACGAGGCAAGCCGGGATGTCGGATTTCTCTACATCAGCAATCACGGGATCGATCCCGAACTGATCGCCACGGCGCGCCGGATGGGATTGACATTCTTCCGGCAGGACGACGAGATCAAGCGGACCGTTTCCATCAGCAGGGACCATCGGGGCTACCTGAGACGCGGTGCGTCGAAAATGGATGATGACGCCACCGCGGATCTCAAGGAGAGTTTCGTGTGGGGCCATGATTTTCCCCCGTCACAGCGGATGAGGCCCCTGGAAGGCGTCAACCAGTGGCCGGCGTCGATGCCGGGTCTGCGTCCGGTTCTGGAACGTTACATCGCTGCCGCCAGCGACGTTGCCCGCCATGTCCTGCGCGGTTGCGCCCTGGGGCTTGACCTGCCAGCCGACACCTTTGTTCGACAGACCTCAAGGCCGCTCAGCCGGGCTTCACTGACCTACTATCCGCCTCAACCGGAAGCGCTGGGCCCCGACGTCTTCGGTGTGTCGCCGCATACGGATTTCGGCGTTGTGACCGTGCTTCACCAGGACGAGGTCGGAGGTCTCCAGGTACAGGATTACAATGGCGACTGGGTCGCCGCACCTCCCGTTCCGGGCACACTTGTCGTCAATGTGGGCGACTTGCTCGCACGGTGGAGCAACGACAAGCTGCGCTCGACACCGCACCGGGTGATCAACCGGTCGGGACGAGAGAGACTGTCGATCGTTCTGGCGTTCGACCCCGACTTCGACACCATCATCGATCCTTCGGTATCATGCACGGGCGGCGAGTCTCCAGGCCACGACACCATCACCTGCGGCGACTATCTGACTTGGCGGCTCGCCAGGTCGTTTTCCTATGACGATGGACCGTCATGAACGATCTCCTCGACGTCGACCTGCGGGAAGGTGCGCGCAACCTGCTCGTTGACTGTGTCGGCATGCGCGATGGCGACGATGTGCTTGTCGTGGGAGAGGACCATCGTCGCGCGTTCTTCGATACCCATGTCTGCCGGGTACTGGCCACGGCGGTCCATGGCATGGGAGGCCATCCGCACATCGTGATCGCGCCGGAAACGGACGGGCCCGAGGATATTCCCGATGAGGTGGCTCACGCCATGAGCCAGGTGGACCACACGATCTTTGTGTCCCGACTCGGTGATCAGGTGCGGTTCCGGGAGATCGAGGGCTCCGGCACCAGAACGATGTGCTACCTCCACGACATCGCGTACCTGCGCAACGCCTTTGCCCGCGTGCCCTACGGAGCCTTGAGCGAGGTCAACGAACTTCTGCAACGGGAGATTGCCCGGAGCCGGCACTGCCGCATCACCTGTCCCGAGGGAACCGATCTGGCCGGCCCGGTCACGTGCGAAGCCGAAGTGCTGGAAGATTTCAGCGTCAGGCAGTTTCCCGTGATGATTGTGCCACCGATCGAGGCCCGCGGTCTGTCCGGGCGCCTGGTTCTCTCGAGATGGCTGTTGTCAACCTCCACCCATCTCTGGGAGGACAGCCTTCTGGCCTTGCCTGTTCCTCTCGTTGTCCGTCTGGAGGAGGGCAGGATCGTCGGCATCGACGGAGAGACGGAGGAAGTCAATCGTGTCCGGCGGCATTTCGAGAGCGTCGCCTCCCGCACAGGGGGCGAGCCCTTCAGGGTCCACTCCTGGCATGCCGGCATCAATCCGACGACCTTCTTCAACGGACGCGCCGAGGACGATATCGAGAAATGGGCCGACATGGTGTTCGGCAGTCCGCGCTACACGCATTTCCATGCCTGCGGGACCGCCCCCGGCGATGTCGCGATCTCTCTCTTCGATACGACGGTTTCCTTTGACGAAGAGAAATTCTGGACGTGCGGCAGGCTGGCATTCCTTGACCGCCCCGAGGTCCGTGACCTCCTCGGACGCTATCCCGGCGCCCGACGTGCCCTCGGGATGCGGTGCGATATCGGTATCTGAACCCTCAAGGGGTCGTCCGGGAGTCCGCGCGAACCTTCAGATTCGGCCGGATCTCCTATCCCTCCCCCAGCTTTGCCGGCGGAGTCCAGTATCGAAACCGGGGCACCCAGTCGTCTTCGTCGATGCCGGCGAGTGCCAGCAGGTGCCACAAGGGGCAGTAGAGGTCGCCGGGGCCGAAAATGACGCTGTTCCTGCGCAGCACCCTGTCTCCCGAACGCTCATAGAGGACCGCCCCTGGCATGTTGTGCTTGCCTTCGATCACGGATTGCTCGCGGATGTAGGATCCGCCGCCGTGAGAAGCGAGACGGAAACGCCAGTTCCTGGAGTTGGCGAAGTCGCGTTGGAGGCGGGGTGGATCCCGCGAGAGCAGCACCACGGACACGGCAGATTCCAGGTGCGCAAGAACACCGTTGAAACCATCTGCCCACAGGGTGCAGAACCGGCATTCCTGGCCCATGTTGTGGACGGCAAGCAGATGTTGCCTGTCTGCGAAGAGCTCGAGCAGCGTGACATCGCCACTCAGGGTCGCGAAGCGGTAGTCCGGCACGGGCTTTGGCGCTGTCGCCTTGCGCAATCTGTTGAGCCTCGCGGTGAGATCGAAGATCTCCCGTTCGAGTTCGGCAATTTCCCGCTGCGACATGATGGTCTCCATTGAACGACAGGCGACGAATTCGCTCACTCGCCTTTACAGCCTCGTACTCCTTCGGCAAGCCGGTGTCTCCAGGTTGTCGCCTGGGCACACAGGGCCACCACCAATCGTGTTGTCAGAACCGGAGAGCCCCTTCAAGAAGGGATTCCCCTGGTTCGCCGCGTGGCAAGATTTACCATGATCGCGCCGGGGACTACCATGTCGTATCGTGCTCATTGAGGACTTTGGAGGGATCCTGATGCCCGTCCCGGAATTCCGGTCGGCCCTGTCGGCATGACAGGGGCGTTTCCCCTCGTCGAGGCCTCCGGCCCACCCTTCGAGCGAGGCGTGGCAATCGGCCGTCAGTGCGGCGACAGAATCGCCCGGAGCATCGCGATCTATGCCCGCCTTCTCGAACGACGTTCCCTTGCGTGGCCCGAAGTCCGCCTCCTTGCCGGCCGCTATCTGCCACGTCTCATTGCCTTCAATGCGCCGGTCGTCGAGGAGATTCGCGGCATCGCCGCGGGATCCGAGCGGCCAGTCGAGGATATCGTCGCTCTCAATGCGCGAACCGAACTGCTCTATGACAGGAACGGCGACACCGAGCCTCATGCCGATGGCTGCACGGGGGCCATAGCGTTGCCGGAGGCGACGGCTGATGGTCACCTTATCCATGGCCAGAACTGGGACTGGTTCGATGCCTGCAAGGATTCTGCGGTCGTCATGCGCCTTGAACAGGAGGACGGCCTGCGTCTTCTGATCTTCGTCGAGGCGGGAATCGTAGCCCGCGCCGGCATGAACAGCCACGGCATCGCCGTCACCGGCAACTTTCTCGATTGCCCCGAACCTCCGGCTCAGGGCGCGGTGCCAATACCATTCATTCGCCGCCGGATCCTGGAATCAGCGGGTCTCGCGGAAGCTGTCGGTGGTGTTCTCAACGCCAGGCGTTCCTTCTCCGCCAACCTGATGATTTCCGACGCGGCGGGTGAAGCCATCGACCTCGAGACGACGCCGGCGGAAGTCTTCTGGGAGAAGCCGGACCGCGGAATCCTCGTTCACGCCAATCACTTTCGTACTGCCGCAGCGCGGGCACGGGTGGTCGATACCGGTCTCGCCAGCGCACCCAGCTCGATCTATCGCGACAGCCGGGTGGAAAGGCGTCTCAACCAGAGCATCGGTCACGTGACCTCGAAGGACATGGAGGATGCCTTCGCCGATACCTACGGCACGCCGTCAGCCGTCCTCGCTTCTCCAGGGGCGGACAGCGTCGGCGACGCCGAACCATCATCGACCGTGGCTACGGTGATCATGGACACCACGGAACGCGTCATGCGTGTGGCCCGGGCACCCTACGCCGGCGACATTGCATTCAGCGAGTATCGCCTCGACGCCTGACGCCCGTCGGGTGACCCGACAGGAATCTATCGTGCGATCAGCATCGAGCTTGAAAGGCCACCCGCAGCACATCCGGAAGACGGCTTCCTGATGCATTGTCGTCACCCGTGTTGTCCTGATTGTGGTCCGCGCTCGAGGTTCCCTCTCGCCTCCATCAGACGAGTCGACAGGGCGTGGGATATCGCCGACTTTCGTGCATTGCAGAACCGTGGATCGGCACGGGCGCGTCCGACTGACATGACAATCCGACGGATGGACCGCCAGACGACAGGAAGGGTTCTTGTCAGCGATAGGGATCGGCGGCGTCGCGCAATCCGTCGCCGAGGAAATTGAAGGCGAGAACGACAATGATGACGGGAACGACAGGGAGCATGAGCCAGGGGTAGAGCGCCACGATGTTGATGTTCTGGGCCTCGTTCAGGAGAACACCCCAGCTCGTGATCGGCGGCCTCAGGCCCAGCCCCAGGAAGGAGAGCGCGGTCTCGCCCAGGATCATGCCCGGAATGGACAGGGTTGCCGAGGCAATGAGGTGGCTGGTGAAGCCGGGAAGCAGGTGACGGAAGATGACCCGTGACGGCTTCGCGCCCATGAGCACGGCGGCGGTAGCAAAATCCTCTTCGCGCAGGGCCAGAAGCTTCGAGCGCACAGCCCGCGCCAGACCGGTCCAGTCGAAGAGGCCGAGAATGATGGTGATGCCGAAGTAGACCAGGACCGGACTCCAGGTGATCGGCAGGGACGCCGACAGCGCCATCCACAGGGGAAGTTCCGGAAAGCTGCGAATGATCTCGATCGTGCGCTGGACAAGACTGTCGACCCAGCCGCCGTAATATCCCGAGAGTCCCCCGAGGACGATCCCTAGGAGGAAGCTGATGACGATGCCGATGAGGCCCACCGTGAGCGATATCCGCGCGCCCATGAGGATTCTCGACAGGAGATCACGTCCCAGCCTGTCGGTCCCCAGGAGGAAGAGCGTGCCGTCCTCGGCCGGACAGACGACATGGAAGCGCATCTCGACCATGCCCCAGAACGTGTAGGAATCACCCAGACAGAAGAATCGCAGGCGCTCGACCTTTTCGGAATTCGGGGTGTAGACACGCTGCAGGTTGGTCATGTCGAGGTGGTAGTCGTAGCCGTAGACGAAGGGTCCGATGAACTGACCCTCGTGAAACAGCCGCACCATCTGCGGTGGCGCGTAGATGTGATCGGTGTCGCGCGTGTGGAGATTGTAGGGGGCGAGAATCTCCGATATGGCGATGGAAAAGAACGTGACCAGAAGGATGGTGCCGGAGATGACGGCCAGGCGGTGGCGGCGGAACTTCCACCACATCAGCGTCCACTGGTTGGCGAGATAGAAGCGCTCAAGTTCCGGCGTCAGCCTGTCGACATCATGGGGGTCCCAGGGCCCGGTATCGGTCCAGTGCTCCATCTGGCCTGGTGGTGCGTCACGCATCACCGGCTCCCGCTGCCGCCCAGGCGGATGCGTGGATCGAGCAGCGCCAGCAGCAGATCGGAGACCAGCACCCCGAGGACGGTGAGCAGGGCCAGGCACATCAGGAACGAGCCAGCGAGATACATGTCCTGGGTCTGCAGGGCGCGCAGCAGGATCGGTCCGGTGGTGGGGAGCGACAGCACCACCGACACGATCACCGCGCCGGAGATGACCTGGGGAAGCAGATTGCCGATATCGGCGATGAACGGATTGAGGGCCATGCGCAGCGGATAGCGCACGAGCACTCTCACCGGATGCAGGCCCTTCGCCTTCGCCGTGACGACGTATTGTCTGTGGAGTTCGTCCAGCAGATTGGCGCGCAGGCGGCGGATCATGCCCGCCGTGCCGGACGTGCCGATCACCACCACCGGAATCCACAGGTGTTCCAGAATCGAGAGGAGTTTTCCCCAGGTCCAGGGCTGATCGATGTACACGGGATCCATGAGGCCGCCAATCGACGTCCCGAACCACACATTCCCGAGAAACAGCAGCACCAGGGCGAGAAGGAAGTTGGGCGTGGCCAGGCCCAGAAAGCCGAGAAAGGTGAGTCCGTGATCACCCCAGGAATACTGGTGGGTTGCCGAGTAGACACCGATGGAAAAGGCGACGACCCAGGTGAAGATGATGGTCGCGCCCGAGACAATGATGGTGAGCCACAGGCTTTCGCCTATGACCTCGGCCACCGGCTTGTTGTATTCGAAGCTGATTCCCATATCGCCCTGGACAAGGTCGGCGACCCAGATCACGTATTGCTGCCACATGGGCCGGTCGAGGCCGAATTCCTGGCGGTAGATGCCGATCTGCTCCATGCAGCCCGATTCACCCTGGGCCTCGCATTCGGCAATCATGGTCGACAGGAAGTCGCCCGGCGGAAGCTGGATGATGATGAACGTGATGAGGCTGATGCCGATCAGTGTCGGCACCATGATGATGAGCCGGTGGACGGTGAAGGCGATCATGGCCGGCCGTCGTCGCCATCGACGAAGAAGAACGTGTCGGGCTGCCACACCCCGAGCTGGGCTCCGGGATCCCAGTTGTAGATGGCTTCTTCCGGCACATTCCTCATCCGGTTCGAGACCGCAAGGGGCTGGAGAATGCCGGCTACAAGGCCGATGGAATAGACGCCGTCGCAATAGAGCTCCAGCATCTCTTCCCAGATGACCCGGCGCTCGTCAGCCGTCCGGCTGTCGCGCCAGGCGAGGTAGAGATCCATGAGGCGACGGGGCGTTTCCATGTCAATGGGCTCTCCGGCGGCGCCACCGGTCTCGTGGTACTGACCCCACCGCGGCCACATCAGCAGCTGCTGGGTGGTGGGGGCGAACTCGCCGGGGCTCATGTCGGCCGCAGGTACGCCGTTCTCGTTGCCGAACCACATGGCCATCACCGTCTGTCCGGCGAATATTCGGTTGCGCAGGACCTCGCGCTGCAGGGGCTTGGGGTAGAGCTTGATTCCGGCCGTGGCCCAGGAATCGTGGATCAGTTCGAGTATGTCGGTCTCTTCGGGGTTCTCACCGGCGGTCTCGACAATGACTTCCAGGGGTCTGCCGTCGGGAAGCAGGCGTATGCCGTCATCGATGACAAGTCCCATGTCGTCGAGCAGCCGGTTGGCCTCCTCAGGATCGAACCGGGCCCAGGCATCGCGGAATTCGGCGCGGTAGAGGGGCGATGCCGGAAGAACGGTGTTCTGCCCTTCAAGGCCGAGACCGAAGTAGATGACCTGGTTGATCTCCCGGCGATTGATGGCCAGCGAAAGGGCCTGCCTGAAGCGGCGGTCGCGCAACACCGTGCGCCAAACCGGATCGGCCACGTTGAGATTGGGGTAGAGGGCAAGCTGGCTTCCTCTGGCCGTCTGCCACAGACGCACCTGGTAGTCGTTGTGTTCCTCCCCTTCCTTGAGAAAGGTGTAGTCGTTGAAGGCCAGTCCCCGCACCTGAAGGTCGGCTTCCCCCGCCCACGTCTTGAGCGGGATGAGCTTGCTGTCGACAACGGTCATGACGACGCGGTCGATGTAGGGGAGTTGCCGGCCCAGGGCGTCCACCTTGTGATAGAAGGGATTGCGCTCGGCGATGAACCGCTGGGCCGGCGCCTCGTTGGTGATGATCCATGGCTGCAGCGTGGGAAGATCGGGATTGTCAAAGCGATAGAGATTGTCGAGGGCGTTGTGGAGCGATGCCCAGCCGGGCTTGCCGGCCTCGGCGGCCTGACGCGCAATCGCTTCCGCATCGCCATGATCTGCATGGAACCGCTTCATGTAGTGGGCAGGGCGATAGATGAAGAGAGGCGCCGCGCCGGCCAGAGCCGGCAGGAAATCGGGGTTGGGCGCGGGCCAAGTGTAGCGCACGACCATGTCGCTGACGACTTCGAAGAGCGGCAGGGCACCGCCGGCGCGCATGACCGTGGGCGGGCCTGACGGGGAGAGTTCCGGGTTACCCGCGACATCCTCCCACCAGTAGCGAAAGTCCTCGGAGGTCAGGGGATGGCCATCCGACCATCGGTGGCCGCGCCGCAACCGGAAGGTGAAGGTGCGCCCGTCCTCGACGGTGAAGGACTCGAGGAGGTCGGGCACCAGGGCGAAGGTCTCGTCATATCCGACCAGCCGGGCGTAACCGAAGACAGCAAGGATCCGCGTATCCTTGCTGCGGCTGATCAGCATGTTCCAGTCACCGCCGTAATCGCCGGTGGCCCGGCCATCATCGACGACGAGAGGTTCGTTGGGCAGGCGCTCGTGAAGGGGCGGCAGATCACCGGCAGCGACCCGTTCCGCGAGCCACGGCATCTCCGCCGCGAGGGCCGGCATGGCAAGAAATGCCACAAGGAGTGCCACGGCGACGCGCCCGCTCATGACACGACGTCCCCCGGAGCGGCCGTGGCCCGCACCCAGTGATTGTCACCGACCCGCACCGTGTCAAGTCCACCGGTCTCCGTAAAGGGTTCGGGCCATTCGGACGGGACGGAGGCTCGGCCCTCCATGAGCAGCGACAGATCAAGCCGGCGTTGCGGGTCGGGCTCCGGGACAGCGGCAAGCAGGGCCCTGGTGTAGGGGTGCACCGGATTGCTGAAGAGTTCCTCGCGGCGGGCCTGCTCGACGAGGCGCCCGGCGCACATGACGGCAATGCGGTCAGCCATGTAGTCGACCACGGCGAGATTGTGCGAGATGAAGACGTAGGTGAGACCCAGCTGATGCTGCAGGTCCTTCAGCAGGTTGAGAACCTGCGCCTGGATCGATACGTCGAGAGCCGAGACCGGTTCATCGCAGATCAGCAGTTCCGGTTCGAGGGCAAGGGCCCGGGCGATGCCGATGCGCTGGCGTTGGCCGCCGGAGAAACTGTGCGGATAGCGGCGCAAGTGACGGACATCGAGACCCACGACATTGATGAGGTCCTTGACCCTGTCGGCGCGCTCTTCGGCGCTGCCCACTCCGTGAATCAGCAACGGTTCGACGATGATGTCGAACACGGTCATGCGCGGATTGAGCGATCCGAAGGGATCCTGGAAGATGAACTGCACTTTCCTGCGGTAGGCGAAGAGATCCGTGTCCTTCAGGGCCACCACATCGCGTGGCACGCTGTCGTCTACGAAGGTGATGGTTCCAGCATCGGGTTCCAGGGCCTTGAGGATCAGCTTGCTCGTCGTGGTCTTGCCACATCCCGATTCGCCGACCAGACCAAGACACTCGCCACGTCGCACCTCGAAGCTGACATCGTTGACGGCAACATGGGGTGGCCTGGCGCGCAACAGCACGCCGGACTTGCGGGTGGTGAAGGTCTTTGTCAGTCCCTCGACCGAAAGCAGTGTTTCACCGGTTCCGCGACGGGCCTCCGCGCGGCCCATGGCGGCAATATTGCCCGTCGGTATCTCGCGCAACGGAACCAGCCGCTCCCCGGGTTTCAGACCGAAACGTGGCACGGCCGCCAGCAGGCCCTTGAGATAGGGGTGGCGGGCCCGATGGAAGATGTCATCGAGGGAGCCCCGCTCCATGATCCTGCCGTGGTACATGACGACGATGTCCTCGGCGACGTTGGCGACAACACCGAGATCATGGGTGATCATCAGCACGGCCATGGACAGTTCGGCCTTGAGGTCGTTCACCAGTTTGAGGATCTGAGCCTGGATGGTGACATCAAGAGCGGTGGTGGGTTCATCGGCAATCAGCAAGGCCGGACGGCAGACCAGCGCCATGGCGATCATGGCGCGCTGGCGCAGGCCGCCGGAGAGTTCGAATGGATAGCTGTCGAAGGCGGCGCGGGCATCCGGAAACCCGGCGAGACGCAGCATGTCGACGGAAAGTTCACGGCCTTCGGCCCTTGAACAGCGGCGGTGGAGGTGGAGAGCCTCGCTGACCTGATCGCCCACCGTGTGCAACGGCGACAGGGATGTCATGGGTTCCTGGAAGATCACCGATATGCGCCCACCCCGGATGGCCCTCATCGCCCGGCCGTTCTCCTCGAGAGAGACGATGTCGACCGGCGTTTCCTCGCGATTGCGCGGATCGTTGAACAGGATGCGGCCCGACGTAATCTCGGCTGTGCGCGGCAGAATGCGCATGATCGCCTGGGAAATCACGGTCTTGCCCGAGCCCGATTCGCCCACCAGTGCGAGGGTGCGCGCCGGCCACATGGTCAGCGACGCTCCCTTGACAGCCTCGACGGCGCCATCGCCGATGCGAAAGCGGATGTGGAGATCCCTGACATCGACGAGGGGAGTCATGACGAAGCCTCCCCCGGATCTTCCGAGGGGTGGGTGAATCCCATGGCGGCCAGGTTGGCAAGCGTGACCGGATTCAGCGTCAATCCGCGTTTCCGGGCGATCCGGGCAGCCTCGCCGACGATATCGTCGAATCCTTCAAGGGAGGAGTCGACCCTGATGGCCCGGCGCCCCTCGCGAAGGGTGAGTTCCATCCACCCCCCCGGGGAGCGTGCGATGATCTTCCGCCTCGGGCGGGTCTGGAAGTAGGCGAGATTGATGGCTGTCAGTCCCTTCCAGGAGACCGTGACGCCCAGCGGCCCGGTGGCTCTCACCCCTTCCCGAGAGAGTTCATAGTGCGTCAGGTGGCGCAGCAGGGTTCTCAGGCCAAAGGCCACGAACAGCGTGCCCACAGCCACCAGAATCCACGCCAGCACGGCAGCCACATCCACGAGCACCGGCGGCGCGAGACACGCCACCGCACCGAACGCCGCGCGTGCGTAGTCGGCTGCGATGCTCCGGGTGTCATAGCGCAGGACCCCGGGCGTCTTCATGGATCCTCTCGCCCTGTGACGCCGAACACCTTGCCGGCAGAAAGCCAGCGGCCTGCCGGGTGCCGCGCAACGGTATGGACGAACCGGTCGATGAAGGCGTGGCAGGCCGCGTCATGGACGAGGTGGTGGGTCATCAGTCCGGTGGCCTCCGACGGGTCCGCGACACCGCGACGGCGGTTGGCAAGATGTCGCACCGATGCCTCCAGGCAGACCTCCTCGCCGGCAAACCGCCTTCCACCCTTCCAGTCGACGATATCGATGTGAACGTTGTTGACGACCAGACCGCGCCTCCCCGCGGCGCACCGTGGACCGAGTGTCGAGAGACCAAGAAATCCGCTCCGGGCAAGGATGGAGAGAACCGCGTCGTCGATCCTGTTCCACGGGGGCACCATGACCTCGATCAAGGACGACGGGAAGGATGTGCGAAGCACGTGGCGCGACCGTATCAGGGCTTGCCGGAGACCGGAAGGCAGGGCCCCGGCACAGAGTTCCATTCGTCGTCCCCTGCCCCCGTTGTGATCGACATGGGCAACACCGTGCTGCAACACATGGATGTCTTTGGTTCCGGAGACGAGCGCCGTGACGTCGGGCGTCAACCAGTCCGGCACGACGGCCATGGCAAGAGGCACTCCAAGACTCTGTCTCAAACGGAGAAGTTCCTTCAGTTTCACGGCATCGGCGCCGGCATCGTCGTCACGCCACCAGAAGGTCGCCGTCTGCCCCGAGCGCGCCCACGCGTCGAGTTCCCCCGCCAGTGCCGACCAGTCAGCCATGGCGCAGCCACTCACCGACAAGCCTGGCACTCTCGCGGGCCCCGTCGAGGTTGATGTCTTCCATGTCCACGGGCTCGAGGTCGAAGGCTTCATCGACAGCCTTCGCCACGCCTCTCGGGGTCAGCGCCGTATCATCGAGAACCACGGCAAGCCGTCGCCGCTGCAGCTGCCTCGCGCGGTCACTCTGCTCGGTTTCGCCGGCCCCCGACCATGGCGCCACAACGGCCCGGGCGCCGGCTCCGAGGACTTCCGCCACCGTGTTGTAGCCGCCCTGCGATACCGAGACGGCACAGCGGCCGAGAAGCTCTGTAAAGTCGGACCGGTTGGATTCGATAACCATCCCCTGATGCTCGCATGGAGCGACGCCGCTGTCGCCGACGAGCAGACGCCATCGTCTGCGGTTCGCCCTTCGCGAGTAGGGAGGCGCCGCCATGGCTGCCTCGAAGAGCGCTTTTCCGACGGCCCCGCCACCGGCCGACACGATGATTTCCCCGCGTCCGGGACCGCGGTCACTGACGGCCGGCGGCACCTCGGCAACATAGCCCGTGTAGACAAGCCGGTGACCCAGGGCATCGGCATGGCGGAAGGTTTCCCCGAACGGCACGAAACTCTCGGATCCGTGCACCATCACGTGATGGCAGTGCTGCAGCGCCAGATCGCGCATCGCGTCGTGGCGGCCGGACCTGGCGGGCCTTTGGAGAATGTCGCGTACCGAACTGACCACCACCGTGTCGGGGCGAACGCGACGGGAGGCAGCGATCAGCGCCAGCACTTCCGGCGTGAACTGGCGCCGGCCAAACGGCCAGGTCTCGATCACCACAAGTCGCGCTTCAAGGCGGCCGACCAGGTCTTCGAGACGTCGGCGGCGATCATCGAGGCAGGCCGCATCCGCCGGCCGCCCGGCGTTGTCCACCAGCGACGAGAATCCCACATCACTGGCGCGCAGCGCAGGCAGCTGGACGAGACGGGCCTTTCCCGTATCGAGAGTTGCCACAGGCATGCCTCCCGATGCGATCACCGATGTCGTGCCGTTTCCGGCCAGCGCCGATGCGATGCGCGCCACCCGCTTGAGATGGCCGCTTCCCAGAAGATGCTGAACCCAGAAGAGAACGGGTCCGTTCATCATGCCCCTCCCAGCTCGATGACAAGGGGATCGTCGGGAGACAGTGTCGCGTTCTCGCCCACAGTCAGCATCAGCAGTCCATATCGCGGCATCCTGACCGGCGGTGCGCCGGTGAAATCCCAGCCGGTGGTCGCCGAGAGAGCAGCGCGCATGACGCCGCGGTGTGTCACGGCGAGCGTGTCGCGGCCATCGGCCGCAAGGTCGCGGACAAGTTCGAGGAAACGGCAGCGGACCTCCCGGGGGCTTTCGCCATCAGGGGGGCGAAAGTCGAGACCCGCTGCCTCGTTGGTGGCCATGGCCGAAGGATCGGCATGGCGCAGACTGTCGAGTGTCTTGCCCTCCCAGTGCCCCCAGTCCATTTCGCGCAGCCGCGGGTCGACTGCCGGATCCCGCAAACCTGCCAGAGCAGCCGTTTCCAGCGCTCTCAGCAGGGGACTCGAGAGCCGCCGCCAGCCGTAGAGGCGATCGGGCAACCGCCAGGCCCTGGCCGCGGCCCTGCCTGCCCTCGAGAGGTGGGTGTCGCTCAGACCCTGGAGTCGGCCCGCCGCGTTCCACGTGGTTGGCGCATGTCTCAGGAGGGCGAGTTTCACGGCCGCATCTCCAGAACCCGGGCGAGGATGCGCCGGGCAGTGTCCACCGAATGGTGCCGAAGGACATGGCGTCGTCCGGCTTCCCCCATGGAGCGGCGCAGAGCGGGATCGTCGAGCAGACGGGAGACGGCCTCCGCCAGTGATGCCGCATCCCCTGCCGGCGCCAGAAGACCGGTCACGCCATGGTTGACGATGTCGCGAACCCCCGGCACATCACCGGCGGCCACCGGGCATCCGCAGGCCTGGGAGAGAAGAATCGCCATGCCGTAGGCCTCGTTGATGGCGGGCCAGATGAAGAGGTCGCATCCCGCCATGATCCGGCGGATCGACTCCTCGCCGCGAATCCCGGCAAAGACGGCGCGGCCGGCAAGGAGGTGTTCGACCTCACCCCGCGACGGACCATCGCCGATGACGAGGAACTGCATGTCCCCGCGGTCCAGCCTGGTGAGGGTCCGGGACAGGACCCGGTAGGATTCGAGCTTGTCGCCAGGGCGCATCATGGCCACGGTCAGGGCGATGGCCCGCTGCCCGTCAAGACCGAAGTTCCTGACAAGGGCGCGGCGTGCCGCCTTCCTCCCGGTGAAGACGTCGGTGGCGTCAACGAAGGGGGGCAGGCGCACGATCTTGCGGCGTGGCAGACCGGCGGCAAGGAGACCCCGTTCGTCCCTCGCCGTCATGGCCAGCAGGACATCGGCACGCTCCATGGCTGCGCGGGCATGAGCCCAGGGGCGGCGCCACCGGCCGTTTGCCCGGGCAGGGGATATCGACGGTTCGGCGACGACATAGGGAATCGCGAGGGCATCGCAGATGGTGGGCCCGAGATGATCCGGCGCCTTGTGATAGAGATGATAGGTAAACCACACGTGCGGCGGATGGTCCTGCAGGCAGGCAAGAAGACGGCCCCTCTCCCGGACCGCCGCGTCAAGGATCGCTTCCTGACGTTCCTCGTTACCGGCCTCCCACGTGCGCAGCGTCGAGGCAACCTCGACGTCGTGTCCAAGCTCCCCGAGAAGGCGCAGGAACTGGCGCGCCATCGTTCGATCACCCGAGGGCTGTTCATGGTCCGGCGCCTTCATGGGCGCATAGAAGGCTATTCGCATGCCACCCCGTTCGATGCGAAGAGAGTGAGAAGCCTGTCAATACCGCTCTCCATGGAAAATTCGGCTCTCACGCGGTCTTCCCCGTGGCGTCCCATGCGATCACGAAGTCCGGGATTGCGGACAAGGTGGCACAGCCCGGAGGCCAGCGCCGGAGCATCGCCCGGGGCAACCAGGCAGCCGTTGTCACCGTCGCTCACCAGTTCACCGACCGCCGAAACATCTGTGGTAACCACCGCCAGGGCCTGGCTCTGCGCCTCGAGGAGAACGTTGGGAAGTCCGTCACGGTCCCCGTCACGGGCAATGACGGGTGCCAGGACGAAGAGGTCGGCATTCTGGAGAATGTCCAGGATCTCGTCCTGACGTCTGGCGCCCAGCCACGTGATTCGCCGGTCCAGTCCCGATCGGCCCGCCGTGTCGATGAGGGCCGGGAGCAGCGGTCCATCGCCAACATGGGTGAGGTGCCAGTGGAGATCGTCAGGCAGCAGGGCCAGTGCGGCAAGAAGCGTGTCGTACCCCTTCTTTTCGACGGCCCGCCCCACCGTGACAAGGCGCACGGGATCATCGGGATTACCGCCGTCACGGTGAGACGGGGAACGAACCGGTGATGGCCAACGCGCCTGATCGATTCCGTGATAGACGAGAAAGACGCGTCGTTGCGGGACCAGCGCCTCGAGCCAGTCACGGTTCGTTGCAGTACAGGTCACAAGCCAGCAGCATCCGGATATCTTGTCCGCCAGATCACGACGGGGTGTGGTGTAGATATCCCTCGCGTGAGCCGACGCCGACCATGGCAGTCCGGTCATCATCGCCGCATAGCGGGTCACCGATGCCGGGGTGTGAAGAAAATGGGCATGAAGATGGTTCACGGCGGGTGCGATCTCCGTGGCGACCACGCAGGCCTGGCCAAAGCGCCGCACCCTGTTGCGGGTCGGGTCCCGCCAGAGATCGGCAAGCCAGTGTCGCCTCGCGCAGGCATATCCGGGGAGTTTCCGGGCCCGCCGCCAGGCCCACCAGGTTCGCGCCGGTTCCTCGTGAAGATACTCCGGAAGCCAGGTAACCGGCGCCCGCACGGCATCGTGAATCGCGTGGCGGTCCGTCGTTGTCGGATGGCGCAGGGAGACAATCCGGATGTCGAGCCCGCGCTGCTCGAGGGCCAGGATCTCCTGGGCGATGAAGGTCTCCGAGAGTCGGGGCCAACCCTTGACCACGATGGCAATGGTGCCGGTCACGCGTCAGTGGCACCCGGCAGGATCGCCGGTATCAGGCGCAACCCTGGCGCAGTAGTCTGTCCGGGATACCGGACATCTGGACCGTTCCGTCATGAACAGCAGTTCCCCCTCGTCGCCCGGGACCATTCCCGGACGGCGCGCCATGATACGCAATCTCGTCCTGCTGTTCGCCGGCAATGCCGTGCTGGGTGCCCAGATGCCCATGCTCATCATCATGGGGGGGCTTGCCGGGGCCTACGTGGCGCCGGTGCCAAGTCTCGCCACCTTTACCATCTCCCTGCAAATGCTGAGCGCCATGGTCACGGCCACCCCTGTGTCCCTGCTCATGGGACGTTTCGGACGCCGCGCCGGGTTTCTTGGCGGCGCTGCATGCGCCATGGCGGGAGGCTGGCTGGGCGCGGTGGCGCTCTTCGAAAGGGACTTCATCTACCTGTGCCTCGCTCACGTGTGCTTTGGCGCCATGCAGAGCAGCCTGTGGTTCTTCCGTTTCGCCGCCGCCGATGCCGTCCACGGTCCCTGGAAACCCCGGGCCATCGCCATCATCACCGGTTCGGGGCTGATCGCCGCGCTGCTCGGCCCGGAAATCCTGATCCATACCCGGGATCACTTTTTCCCCGTGCCCTTTGCCGGCGCCTATGCGGTCATCGTGGTCATCTGCCTTGTCGGGTGTCTTCCGGTGGCCTTTCTCGATCTTGCGAAACCGCCGCCGCGTTCACGGACGACAGCCCAGCCACTGGGCCGGATTCTTGGCAGCCCGCCGGTGCTGACCGCCATTGTCTGCGCCGGCGCCGCCCATGCGATGATGGTGTTCGTGATGACGCCCACCGCCATCGCGATGGCCGATTGCGGGCTGTCGACCGATCAATCCGCCGACGTGGTGCGCTGGCACGTCGTCGCCATGTTTGGCCCGAGCTTCTTCACCGGATCGCTGATCGCACGCTGGGGATCGCGGCGCGTCATCGCCATCGGTCTTGCCCTGCTGGCGGCGGCCGCCCTGGTCGCGTGGTCGGGTGTTGCTCTGGAGAACTTCTATCTTGCCCTTGTCCTGCTCGGGGTCGGCTGGAACTTCGGCTTCATCGGGTCAACAAGCCTGCTCGCCGAACATGTCCGGCCCGAGGATCAGTCGAGGGTCCAGGGACTCAACGAGACGTTCATCGCACTCGGGGCCACCGTGGCGTCCTTTGCCTCGGGCGCGCTGACCGTAACCCTGGGCTGGTCGACGTTCATCCTCACCTCGATACCTCTCTTTCTCATTCCGGCGCTTTGGCTCGCGCGCAGCGCGTTCGCGCACCGCCATGCCGGCTGATGCTCATCCCTGCCGGCGCAGGGCGTGGTGCCGGCGCGGGCTCGAGCGGTCCCGGGCGAGATGCATTCTGACCAGCCGATTGACATTCTCCAGGCCATCGAGGAGCCCCGGAACCACAACCTGGCCCGGGCGGCGCTGTTGCGGGAGCTGGCGAATCGCCGTCGCCATCGCATCGGCCCGGGCCGCAGCTTCTTCGGTCAGCATGGAGACAAGACCGAGCTCGCGGGCGCGGCTGGCCCGGATGATCTGCTCGCGGCGCGGCTCCTGTCTTGGAACGATGAGCGCCGGCTTGTCGAATGACAGGATCTCGCAGAACGTGTTGTAGCCCCCCATCGCCACCACTCCCGCCGCCCGCGCCATCAACGACTCGAGGTGGGTTTCGAAGGTGATGGCCGATACCCGTTCAAGACGGTCGATACGGGCCTGGAACTCGGCCTTGACCTCGGGCTGCATGAATGGTCCGAACACGACGAGGGCCGGCAGTTCGGGCGCCATGGCGCATTCATAGGCCGCCAGCACCCGGTCGACCAGGACGTCACCATCGCCTCCGCCACCCGTGGTCACGAGCACGAAGGGCTCTTCAATGGCATCGGGCAGGACCGCCTCCGGACCCAGCACGGGCACCGTGCGCTTGAGATACCCGGTGTAGATCACCTTGCGGCGCACCGAGTCCGGCACGTCGATCTCGGCAAGAGGATCATGAATCTGGGGCAGGCCATAGACCCAGATCTCGTCGTAGAGATCGCTCAGGGCCGGCACGGCATTCTTGCGTTCCCACTCCGGCTTGAGGAGCTCGGGGTCGTCCATGACGTCACGCAGGCCAAGGACGATCCTGGTGCCGCGCTCCTTGAGCATGTCGATCGTCTCGCGGACCTCACCTCGCAACCCGAGTGGCTCCTTGTCGACGAGAAAGATGTCGGGATCGAAGATCTCGGCGGTGTGTCGCATGATGGAAGCGCGCAATGCCATGGTCTGCTCGATGCCGAGCATCGGATTGAGCGGTGAGTACTCCCCGTTGCGCAGCTTGATGACACCGGGAACCCGCACGAAGTCCACCCGGGCACGGAAGTCGAAGCTGCCGATGATGGGAAGGCCCGAGAGAATGAGGACAGTCAGGTTGTCGACGGCCCCCACCATGGCATGGGCAATGGCCCGGCACCGGCGCAGATGCCCCAGGCCAAAACTGTCATGACTGTAGATCAGGATGCGTGGACGCCCTGGCACCTTGCTCATGACACACCCGTCTGTTTCCAAAAAAACGGCGCGCATTCTGCCACAGTCACCGTGCCGGCGTCACCGGACGAGTGTCCGGACATGCGCAGAGCCTTGATCCGTTGCCATGTGAACCTAGTATCGCCGGGACCATGGACTCCACCATCTACAAATTCATCTTCCGGTATTCGCGCAAGGAGCAGGTGTTCATCCTGCTCTTCACGCTGCTGTCCCTGCCGTTCTATTACGCCTCCCTCGACATTCCCAAGCTCATCGTCAACAACGTGCTGGCGGACCCGGAGTCCATCGCTCCCGGTTCGGCCGACATGCGCACCCTCGTCATTCTCGGCATCCCTCTGGGCGAGATGGAGCGCATCGGTCTGCTGGCCCTCTACTGCGGTCTCTTCCTGGTCCTTGTGCTCGCCAATGGCGGCTTCAAGTACGTCATCAATGTCTACAAGGGCCTTCTCGGGGAGCGCATGCTGCGGCGGCTGCGCTACCAGCTCTACAGCCGGATCCTGCGCTTTCCCTCGCCTCATTTCCGACGCGTGAGCTCCGGCGAACTGATCCCCATGGTGACCCAGGAGGTCGAGCCTCTCGGCGGCTTCATCGGCGATGCCCTTGCTCTTCCCATGTACCAGGGTGGCCTCCTGATCACGGCCCTCTTCTTCATTTTCATGCAGGATCCCCTGATGGGCCTTGCCTCGGTGGCACTCTACCCCATGCAGGGCTGGATCATTCCGAAACTCCAGCGCCGGGTGAATCTCCTTGGCAAGGCGCGCGTCCAGGAAGTGCGCAAGGTCTCGGAGCGCATCTCGGAAACCGTTCAGGGCGTTGAGGAGTTGCACGCCAACGGCATGGCACGCTGGGAGGCGGCCGAGTTCACCGCACGCATGGGACGGATCTTCGACATCCGCTACCAGATCTACCGCAAGAAGTTCTTCATCAAGTTTCTCAACAACTTTCTGGCGCAGATCACGCCTTTCTTCTTCTACGCCATCGGCGGCTGGTTCGTGATTGATGGCTCCCTCACCCTTGGCGGCCTGGTGGCCGTCCTTGCCGCATACAAGGATCTGCCGCCGCCCTGGAAGGAACTGCTCAATCACTACCAGATTCGCGAGGATGCCAGGATCAAGTACGACCAGGTCGTCACCCAGTTTGCACCGGCCGGCATGAGAAGCGATGCCGTCGTCTTCGGCGATCGCGAGGTCACGCCGTTCACCGGGAGTCTGGCGGCAACCGGTGTGAAGTACGTCGAGGACGACGACATCCTCATCGATGGTTTCAACCTCGATGTTCCGCTCGATCGCCACGTCGCCGTCACGGGCGATGCGGTGAGCGGCCGGGACAGGATCGCGCCATTGATGGCCCGCCTCGTCGACGCCCGCCAGGGCCGACTGGCTTACGGCACCGAGGACGCCGGTGATCTTCCCGAGGCGGTCCTGGGACGGCGGATCGGCTATGTCGGCCCCTCGACGTCACTGTTTTCCGCGTCGCTTCTCGACAACCTGCTCTACGGGCTGCGCCAGACTCCGCAAACGCCCCGGCGTGTCCCGCAGGCGATGGAGGGGGCAGTCTCACGTCAGGCGCGGGAACGCCAGTTGACCGCCAACAGTCCCGACGACATCGAGGATGACTGGGTGAACCTCAACCTGGCGGGCGTGGACACGAGATCCGGACTGATCGATGCGGTGCGCCACGCCCTGGCCGTCGCCGATTTCGAGGATGATGTCTACCGCATGGGATTGAGGCGCCAGCTTGATCCCGCACAGCGGCCCCGGGAGGCGGAACGACTCCTCGAGGCACGGCGCATTCTCGAGGAGCGCCTGGCATCCGAGGCATTCTCAGGCCTGGTCGAACCCTTTGACCGCGATACCTACAACAGCAATGCGACGGTCGGCGAGAATCTGCTCTTCGGCACCCCTGTCGGCGACACCTTCGATCTGGATCGCCTGCCGGAAAACGACCACATCATGTCTCTGCTCGCCGGAGCCGGATTGACGGAGGAATTCCTGGCCATAGGCTGCGAGGTGGCCCGGACCATGGTCGAGCTCTTTGCCGATCTGCCGGCGGATCACGAGTTCTTTCTCCAGTTCTCCTTCATCTCACCGGACGATCTTGGCGAGTACCGCACACTGCTCGCAAGGGTGCAGCGCAGCGGAGAGCAGAGTCTCGACGACGAGGAACGCCAGCGATTCCTGGCACTGCCCTTCCGTCTTGCCCCGGCACGTCATCGTCTCGGCCTGATCGACGACACCATGCAGGCCCGGCTGCTCGAGGTGCGCCACGCCTTTGCCGAAGGCCTGCCCGACGACCTCGCCGGCAACATCGCGTTCTTCGACCGGGCAGAATACAATTCCGCGCTGTCACTCCAGGACAACATCCTCTTTGGCAAGATCGCCTGGGGCATGGCCGGGTCCCAGCAGAAGGTGGGGCGCCTCATGGCGGATGTCATCCGCGACCTTGATCTGCGCCCGCTGGTGATTGAACTCGGACTGGAGACCGGGGTCGGCATCGGCGGCGCCCGACTGACACCGGCGCAGCGGCAGAAGACGGCCATCGCCCGGGCCGTCCTCAAGCATCCGGCCATCATGGTGCTGTCGGAAGCGACAGCCATGTTCGACGGAGCATCCCAGACTGCGGTCATGGACAATCTTCGCAAGGAGTTTCGCGGCAGGGCCCTGATCTGGGTGGTACACAGGCCAGGCGACGCGGCCCGCTTCGACCAGGTCCTTGTCATGAAGGACGGGAAACTTGCCGAGAAGGGAACCTTCGCGGAGCTCATGGACCGCGACAATTCGGTTCTCGCCAGCCTGATAGCACGTGAATGACATGGGGGGCCCCGGCTCATGAGTCTGCAGGAAGAAGTCGACCTGTTGCGCACCATCCCGCTGTTTTCGAGGATCGAGCCGAGCCGCCTCAAGCTCCTTGCCTTCACGGCCCAGCGCCTGACGTTCGCCCCGGGGGACCTGCTGTGCCGCCAGGGTGACGAGGGTGATGCCGCCTACATCATCATCACCGGTGACGCCGATGTCCTCGTCGAATCGGACTCCGGCGCCGTCAAGGTGGCGGCGCTGGGGCCCAACGATCTCCTGGGAGAGAATGCGATCCTGTGCGACGTGCCGCGCACGGCGACGGTGAAGGCGGTGACGAAGGTGGAGACACTGATGATCTCCAAGGAACTCTTCTTCCAGCTGGTCAACCAGTTCCCGTCGATCTCGATCGAGATCATGCGCGAACTCGCACGTCGGGTGGAAAAAACGACGACGATGCTGCGCGACGCCATGGCGGCCCGCTGAAACGTGAGCCGGCTCGACAGCGCCATCCGCCGCTTGGAGGCCCAGCGTTTGTGCCTTGACGAGGCCGCCGTCCTTGTCGCCGACCGGCCCGGCCACATCCTTGAAATCGGGCTCGGCAACGGCCGCACCTACGACCATCTGCGCTGTCTCTTTCCGCAAAGGGACATCTACTGTTTCGACCGCCGGATCGCCGCCCATCCCGACTGCATCCCCGATGACGGCCACATGTTTCTGGGCGATCTTGCAGAGACACTCCCTCGTGCCGCACACCGTCTCGGACCGGCGGCCATCCTTGCCCACGCCGATATCGGCTCAGGAGATCATCAGGCGAGCCTCGCCCTCGCCATCCGGCTCGCCGAAATCCTGCCGCCCCTTCTCGCTCGCGGCGCCGTCATCATCGGCGATCAGCCCCTCCCCAACACCGCCTGGAACACTCTCGGTCTCCCTGCAGGTGTCGCTGCCGGCCGCTACCACATGTACCGGAAAGCTCCCCCCGCAAGCTCATGACCTGAAGGTCGCCAGTTCAAATCCTGCCCCATATACCACCAGTATCTTCAACAGCGATTCCCCTGGACGTCACCCCGCCGGTCTTGTCACGATATGACCGGTCAGGAATACTGGTCATATGAATTCGATCAACGCATCCGATTTCAAGGCGCGGTGCCTTGCCATCCTGGACCGCGTGCACGAGACCGGCGAACGGATGGTGATCCTGAAGCGCGGCCGGCCAGTCGCCGAGTTGTCGCCGGTCACCGGCGAGGCAAGCCTCTATCCCCAGGCCGAACTGGAGGGAACGGTCACCATCGTCGGCGACGTCACAGGACCGGTGCTCCCGGAGGACCACTGGGACAGCCTGAAGCGATGAAGGCATTGCTCGACACGCACATCCTGCTCTGGTGGCACGGAGACCGGGGTCGGCTGTCCCGGGAGCAGCAGGACGTCATTGCGGCCGCCGGCGCGGACTCGCCGCTTGAGGTTTCCGACATCTCGCTCTGGGAAGTGGCCATGCTGTACAACCTGGGACGGATCCGCCTGACGATTCCCCTGCGGGAGTGGCTGGACAAGGCTGTCGCCGCGCCGCTGGTGCGGCGGCATGGCATTTCTCCGCCGGTGGCGGCCGAGGTGGCGTCGTTGCCGGATTCCTTTCATCGCGACCCGGCCGATCGCATCCTGGTGGCGACCGCCCGCGTGCTCGGCGCGACACTTCTGACACGGGACAGGAGAATTGTCGAAGCGGAGCTGGTCGAGACACTGGGCTGACACGGGCGCGGCTCGACCGGCAGGCGGTACCTGGGCACCGCGTTGATCCTCCGACATGACGGTTACCCCGATTACTGATGACGCGCGTGGCCAGGCGTGACATCGACCGGCGCAAGCTTGCCCGGCCGCGGCAGCGCCCGGCGAATGACCGCTCTTCCCCCGTCTGCGGCGTCGCATGATCAGGATGCGGGCTGCGGGTCCTGGCGGCGCAACCAGTTGAGGAGGTCGATGCGGGTGATGACCCCGAGAAAGGCGTCGCCATCGACAACGATGGCCGTCAGGTCACGACGGAATATAGCCATCAGCGTGTCGATGTCCGAGGACGCATCGACGGTTTCCGGGCTCACCGACATTGCTGATGCCACGTGATCCGTGAAGGCGCCATGACAACGGCGAATGGCCCACAGAACATCGGATTCATCAATGATGCCGACGACGTTGTCGTCCACCAGGACCGGCAACTGGCTGATGTCATAGAGTTTCATGCGTGACAACGCGGCGCCGAGTGTATCATCCGGCGACGTCGTGACGGAGGCCCTGTCGGCATGGGGACGGGCGATAAGATCGCGCAGGTCGCCGTGGCTCTCGCGCTCGAGAAATCCCTGATCGAGCATCCAGTAGTCGTTGTACATCTTGGAGAGGTACTTGTTGCCGCTGTCGCAGACCAGTGTCACCACATTCCTTGGCTCATCCTGTTCGCGGCAGAAGGCCAGGGCGCCCGCCAGCAGGGTACCGGACGACGAGCCGGCCAGGATGCCTTCATCCACGAGGAGCTTGCGCGCTGCCGTGAAGGCCTCGGCATCCGTCACCTTGTAGGCCTTCGAGACAAGGGAAAGATCGCTCACTTCGGGGATGAAATCCTCGCCGATGCCCTCGACAAGCCAGGATCCCAACGCGCCCGGGGCGCCCGTGTTGACCTGGTCGGCCAGCACCGATCCGTGGGGGTCCGCCAGGATCATGTCGACATGGGGGGCCTGCCGGCGAAAGAACCGGCCGAGCCCGGTAATGGTGCCACCCGATCCCACACCACAGACGACGGCATCCACCTGGTGCTCCATCTGCTCCCAGATTTCCGGTCCCGTGCCCTGTTCATGAGCCAGCGGATTCGCCGGATTGCCGAACTGGTTGACAAAGAAACTGTCGGGAGTCTCGTCGGCCAGACGGCTGGCCAGATCCTGGTAGTACTCCGGGTGTCCCCTCGTGACATCCGAGCGCGTCAGGCGAATCTCCGCTCCCATGGCCTGCAGGTTGAAGATCTTTTCCTGACTCATCTTGTCGGGTATCACGAGGAGCAGGCGATAGCCCTTCTGGCGCGCCACAAGGGCAAGGCCGATGCCGGTGTTCCCCGCAGTTGCTTCGATCAGCGTACCACCGGGGCCGATGGACCCCGATTGTTCAGCGGCCTCCACCATGGAAAGCGCCGGGCGATCCTTGATCGATCCCCCCGGATTCTGGTTCTCCAGCTTCAGGAACAGACGGCAGGGACCGGTATCGAAGGATCTGACCTCGACCATCGGGGTGTTGCCAATGGTCTCGAGAATGTTGGTGCTTGCTGCCATGGCGAGTCTTCCGGTAGAGCCGACAATCACTGTTTCTACAACAGGTGATCCTTCTTGACACGAAAGCGGTCGGTGCCTGCCTCATGACCCATCCCCAGAACTACCGTGTCTACGGCGTCCTGCTGCGCAACCGCCAAGTTCTCATTGCCGCCGAACACGTCGCCGGACTCTTCGTGTGGAAGTATCCAGGGGGCGGAGTCGACCAGGACGAAACGGCGTGTGCCGCACTCGCGAGGGAGTTCCGGGAAGAAGCCGGCATGGAGATCCGGGTGGTGCAGGAGATCCACGATCCGGGAACCCTGATCAGCCCGTGGACACGGGCGCCCTATACGCCGATCTACTACCTCGTCGAGTCGGACGACTGCCCGTGTGTGCCCGCTGGCGAGGACATCGACATGCGGTTCATGGACCCGGGCGCGGTGCGTGCCAGCACCCTCGTCGCCGAGCCCGAAAAGGCAGCCCTGGCCGCCGCCCTGGTGGTTCATGACGCTTCGGGATCGAGATAGCGCACCAGTTCTGGCAGCACCGGGGCATCAAGCACACAGTCCGTGGGGCCCGTGAGAAGAACGCGTCCGCCGTCCATGAACGCAACGGTGTCGGCAATGCGCCGGGCATCTGCCGGGTCATGGGTGACGATTACCACAGTCAGGCCGGACTCCCTCATCAGCCTGGAAACGAGATCGAGCATGGCGCGCCGCAATGCCGGCCCGAGAGCCGCGAAGGGCTCGTCGAGAAGCAGCACGGGACGTTTCATCACCAGCGCCCTGGCTATGGCGACCCGCTGGCGCTCCCCGCCGGACAGTTCGCCGGGCCGCCGGTGCGCCATGGTCTCGAGTTCCACACGGCAGAGGGCATCATGGGCCGTTCGCCGGTCGGCAGCCGTCAGTCTCAGACCGGGATCAAGACCAAGGGCGACATTGTCGAGTGCCGACAGGTGGGCAAAGAGATTGTGTTCCTGGAAGAGCGTGGTGATCGGCCTCGATGCGGGGGGAAGATCCGTCACCACCCTGCCGTTGACGAGTACGCGCCCCGAAAGCGGCTCTTCGAACCCGGCAGCCAGGGACAGCAGCGTACTCTTGCCGGCGCCGCTTGCGCCGATGAGAGCCAGCAACTCGCCGCGACGCACCGCAAGGTCGGCGGCGAGGGTCCAGCCTCCCTGGCCAAAGGTGATGCCATCGAGTTCAAGCCCGGGCGGCGACACGGCCGAGACCCTCGATGACAACGAAGATGGCAAGACAGACCAGCACAAGAAGCAGAGCGATTACGGCGGCCTCATCCATGCGGTAACTGCCCAGCGCCCGGTAGAGAAGCAGGGCAAGGGTTGCCTCGCGTTCGGTTCCAAACAGCGCGATGGCCGTGAGATCGCCTGCGGCCAGCGCCGTCGCCAGGGCCAGCGCCGTCGCCAGTGGCCGCAGCACCATTGGTCCCTCGAGCCAGACAATACGGCGGATTCCCGCAAGACCGAGGCTGGCGCACAGCCGGTCATGGTGGGCCGCGGTCCGGCGCAGGACCGGAGAGACGAGCCGCAGCACATAGGGGATGGAGACCAGTCCATTGACCAGGGCAGCAAGCGGCAGGGCCCAGTCGAACACCCGGACATGCCCGAGAAGGAGAACGAAGAGGCCGGCGCCCAGCACCACCGGCGACACGATGAGAGTCTGGCTGCCGGCGATCTCGAGGACATCGGCCAGGCGGCGACGGTGGCGGCGCATCGCCAGGTCGCAGCTGGTGGCAGCGAGAAGGAGGCCGACAGTGACGGCAACGAAACCGGCGCCAAGACCCACCAGCACACTGCGCAGCGCCGCAAGCCAGACATCCTGACGTCCCAGAACGTCCGCCAGGGGTCCGCTGAGGCCGGAAACTGCGACTCCAGCCAGCGGCGCGCCGACCCAGAAAATGCCGGCGGCGATCACAAGGGCATCGCCGATGCGGCCAGGAAGACCATGGGAATCGGGACGCCTCGTTATCCTGCCTGCGCTCGCCTCACTCAGGGAAAAGCGGGCGAAGCGAAAGAGGATGATGGCGACACTACCGCAGATCACCACCTGGAGCAGGGCGAGGAAGACCGCGCGGACAATGTCGAAATCCAGCCTCAGCGCCTGGTAGATCGCCACTTCAAGCGTGGCTGCCTCGGGACCGCCGCCCAGCGCCAGCACCACGGTGAAGCTGGAGAACGTGAGGAGAAAGACGAGCATGGCGATGCCAGGCAGAACCTCCGCAAGGCGGGGCCACTCGATGAGCCGGAAGATCGGCCAGGAGGTCATGCCGAGCTGCGCTGCCAGTCTCCATGTCTCCCCTGGAATGGATTCCCAGGCCGGTAGCAACAGGCGCACGGCAAGCGGTATGTTGAAGAAGGTATGGGCAATGAGAATGCCCTCGAGGCCGTAGATCGGGCCGGGCCCCTCCAATGCGATGGTTCCCAGCGCGGCGTTGATGGCGCCGTTCTGTCCCCATACGGACACCACCCCGAACACGGCAACGATGGCCGGCAGAACCAGGGGGATGCCGAAGAGACGGATCACGATGCCGCGTCCCGGAAAGTCCGGCCGGCGGGCCAGAGCCCGGGCAAGGGGTACGGCGAACACAAGGGAGAGTACCGTGGAGAGTGTCGCCTGGATGATCGTGAAGGCGAGCACGTGGACTGCATAGCGATCCAGAAGACGTTCAGTTTCTCCTGCAGGCGCCGCATCAAGAAGCGCCACAAGCGCCAGCACCGCCAGACCCGGCGAGGCGACGAGCGCCGCCACGCCGGGCCACAGCAGGGGCCGCAGTCCGACCATCATTCTCCGATGGCCGCCTCCAGCCATTCATCGATCCATTGCCTGCGCATGGCGCCGGCCTCTTCCGGCGGCAGCAGCAGTGACACGTCCGGCGCCGGAAGGCTGCGAAAGACGTCCGGAAGGTCGTCACCGAGATCGATCACCGGGTACATCCAGTTCCCGGTGGGGATGGCTCCCTGGAACTCCGGCGTGGCGATGAAGCGCAGAAAATCACGGGCGAGATCTTCCTGGTCCGTACCCTCGACCATGGCCGCCACCTCGATCTGCATGTAGTGACCTTCCTCGAACATGGCGGCACGGTATCGCGTCTCGCCCTCGACGAGCTGGTGATAGGCAGGAGAGGTGGTGTAGCTCAGCACCATTGGTGCCTCGCCCTCCAGGAACAGCCCGTAGGCCTCGCTCCAGCCTGCAGTCACCGTGAGAACACGCGATGACAGTGTGCGCCAGGCATCGGCCGCGGAATCACCGTAGACCGCCTTCATCCACAGCATGAGACCCAGCCCCGGGGTGCTGGTGCGCGGATCCTGGATGATGAGATCGGCACCGTTGCCGCCCGACACCAGCTCATCGAGTGACGCCGGTGGCCGGGGCAGCGCCTGGTCGTCGTAGATCACGGCGAAGTACCCGTAGTCGAAGGGCACAAAGACGGGATCATTCCATGAAACGGGGAGATCAAACTCGAGACCGGCAAGGCCGTGCTCGCGGACAAGTCCGTGATCGAGGGTTTCGGCCATCAGGTTGGTGTCGAGTCCCAGCACCACATCCGCGTCACCGCCAGAGTCCTCGAGACGCAATCGCGACAGCAGGATTGCGGCATCGTCAACCGCGGTCCAGCGGATGGTGCAGTCACAGCGGGCCTCGAAGGCCTCCTCGATCTGCGGTCCCGGGCCCCATTCACTGACAAAGGATTCGTAAGTGTAGACATCAAGCGTGTCGGCGTGCGCTGGCAGAATGGCCAGCAGGGCGGCCGACATAAAGGCCAGAATCCTTGGCATGGTTCCTCCTTCGGCGCCGGCGCCGGGGAGGGGGTCTTTCGGTGAGAAAAGACTGTCGCCTCAATCCCTACGCCGGCATGATCCGGATCAGGTTCAACGGGTCGATGCCGTCCGACATCTCTCAGCTCCCAAGGAGCTCCCCGTGAGTGACTGGAACCAGCCTAGATCATGAAGTCACAGGCCGCAAGACATGGATCAGCGGCGGCGGATTTCGAACGTGTAGACGCCGGCATCCATTGACGTGGCGACCAGTGCATGGCCAGTGGTATCGGCAAAGGCCCTGAAGTCCCTGGGCGAACCGGGGTCCGTGGCATGAACGACGAGAACATCCCCGCTCACCATGTCCTTGAGGCGCTTGCGCGCCTTGAGCACGGGCAGGGGGCAGGCAAGCCCCCGCGCATCAAGTTGCTGCTTCATGACGCCAACGATAGTCCCGCTTCTCCAGACCCGCCACCCGTCCGTTGCTTCTCCCGACAACAGCGGCGTGATAGGGATCGGACCAGTGCCAACTCCAGGACCAGACATGATCGATACTCGTCATGTTCCCGGTGACTCCCGTCACGCGGGACTCCGCGACGCCTCATCGCCCGATGACCGCTGATCGCCCCGCCGCCCGACGGCTGCCGGACGCCGCCGACACGCTCGCTCCCGACGGTGCGGAAGTCCGCATCCTCTGCTCCCTCACCGGCGGCAGTGCCGCGCACTTTCGTCTGGCGCCGGGTGCGGTATCGCGCGCCGGGCGCCATCGGAGCGTGGAGGAAATCTGGTACATCCTCGATGGTCGCGGCGAGATGTGGCGCTGCATGGGCGCCAACGAGGATGTTGTCACGCTGACACCCGGTCTCTGTCTGACCATCCCGCTCGGCACATCCTTTCAGTTCCGCTCCGACCCCGGAACAACGCTCTCGGCCTTCGCGGTGACCATGCCTCCATGGCCCGAGGACTCGAACGACGAGTGGACCGAAGTCGCACCGCACTGGCCGGTCCGCCTGTGAACGACACGACGCCCGCCTCTTCGGCACACTGATCAAAACCACCGTCGCAGAACAGATCGTGTGAATCGGCACCGGACCCGGCCTTCAGACTCCTGTGCCGCCGCCTGTCCGGTTCTTGCGAAAAGGCAATCGGGAGATGACGCCATGCCATCTCCCGATCACGTGAAGCAGGGGGCGGCGACTCACCGCCCCTTGACATTGGTGACAAGCCCGTCAGTCGAGCATGGCGTCGTGGCGCCCTCGATGATCGAGTGCCTTGTCCAGACCGACGGCCTTGTAATGACTGACCGCGGCATCGTACTCGGCAGTCTCCGAACGGATCTGCCAGACGTGCCAGATCACCCAGATGGCAACGCCAACCAGGACGAGGAGCCATTCAATTCCCGGGAAGGGATAGATGGCGCCCAGAGACGCAACATCGGACCAGCTTTCAACATTGGTAGACATGATTTCCTGTCTCCTTTCCGGGACCGCTCAGCTCTTCGCGAGATCGCGGTCGATGTCCTCCATCGCGGTGTCCCGATAGGCGTGGTACGGGAAGGCATCCCCGTAGTCATGGGTATCGAGACCGGCAAGTTCGACTTCGCGCGGTACACGCAGCCATCCAACGCCATCGAGAACCTTGGCCAGCACCCAGCAGGGCAGGAAGCCAAGACCCCAGAACATCAGCATGGCGCCGAGGAACTGACCGAGCGGGTTGATGGATGCCACACCGTCGGTGTTGCCGAACCATCCTGTCGCTTCATAGGCGACGTTGGAGGGATAACCCCAGAGCATGAAGCCCGCGATCACTGTTCCGGCGAAACCGGCGTAACCGTGCACGGCAACGGCGCCCACCGCATCGTCGATCTTGAACTTTCTCTCCACCCAGTGGTGCATCTTGTAGGCGATCCACACACCGACCATGGCGATGATCATCGACTCGATCGGATGATAGAGATCATTGCCTGCGGACGCACAGATGACTCCTGCAAGACCGCCCGAATAACTCCAGAAGGGCTGGCCCCTCGAGACCAGATAGCCCGCCAGGAGGCCGCCCGAGAGCGACATCAGGAAGTTGAAGGTAATGGCGGAAAGCGATGTCGGTGTCAGGTAAATGTTCGTTGCCGTGAAGAAGGGTTCTCCGTCGGCTCCCATGACATCATTGGTGAAGTCGATGATGGGAATGTTGCACGCGGCATAGAACCCCCAGAACCCGGTGTAGATCAGGAACAGCCCGACCGTGACAAGCCAGGGGTTGTTCTGGGGAATGTCGCGAGGTGTGCCATCGGCCGCGAACTTGCCGAGTCTCGGACCCAGCACGACCAGGATGCCCAGCGCCGAGCCACCGGCAATGCCGTGCACCACCGAGGATGCGTAGGCATCGTGATAACCCCACAACTGCACCATCCAGCCATTCCAGCTCCAGCCCCAGGCAGCATCGATGATCCACGTCACCGAACCGACGAGAACGACCGCGAGCAGGAACGCCTGGGTCTTGATGCGTTCAATGACGGCGCCGGAGACAATGGACGCGGTGGTCCACGAGAACAGCAGGAACGCTGCCCAGAAGACCCCGTTGATGCGGGCCCAGAACATGGTGTCGTCCGCCGTCAGACTCGAGGCCTGGACAGTGACCGATCCACCCATATGGGTGCCCATGACTTCGGACCACGGCACGGCGAAGGGCGCATCGAGGAGTCCGCCCATCAGCGGGAAGTGGGGGAAGGCGAAATAGATCCACCATCCAAAATAGAAGAACGTGATGGTGACCAGCGGGATCAGCATCGTGTTCTTCATGAGCGTGTGTTGCAGATTCTTGCGCCGCGAAGCGCCAACCTCATAGACACAGAATCCCACATGGATCAGGAACATGATGACGACCGTGACCCAGTAGTAGAATTCCGTGAAGATGACCGTAAGCGACGCCAGTTGATCAGACATCTCTCAGGAGCCTCCAAGAAGTGATCGCCAAGGGCGCAAAGTCCCTTGCATCAGGTCCCGGGGAGTGTAGGACAATAGTTGATGACCGCAAAGCCGGCACCCGACCGGATGGCATGTCCCATGAACCGACCGACGACAACAATGCCGGGCAAGGCGACACCGGGCGATCTTGTCGCCAGGCTTGGCGAGCTCGGCATCGCGTGCACGATCCACGCACATCAACCTGTGCACACCGTGGCCGACAATCGCGCGTTGCGCGGCAGTCTCCCGGGAATTCACTGCAAGACACTGTTTTTCAAGGACAAGAAGGCACAACTGTGGCTCGTCGTGGTCGAGGAATCACGCCAACTCGACCTCAAGGCCCTTGCCGGACTCATCGGCTCGGCACGCCTGAGTTTCGCTCGCCCGGAAAGGGTGCGTGACATTCTCGGTGTCGAGCCGGGGGCTGTGACGCCCCTTGCCCTGATCAACGATACCGGTGAGAACATCGGCGTCTTCATCGACCGGGCCATCATGGAATCGGATCTCGTCAACCTGCATCCACTCGTCAACAACCAGACGACGGCGCTCCATCCACGCGATCTGCTGCGCTTCATCGAGGCGTGCGGATACGCCCCCGGGATCATCGACATGACCCCCGCCACAAGAACCTGACAGTGAGCTGCAGGACATCAAGAACCTTGTCCTGAGTGGCGCAGTGGTGGGATTGGGGACAACCTGCATTCGGCGATACCCTGAGGCCAGGTCCAGGCCGCCCAATGATTGACCCGGTGCCATCGGTTCACTGACGGGCTTCCCTGATTCGGATTGTTGCGACGTTGCTGTCCCTGCCGGGCTGGCGGGTCGGTCATGCCCGCAGGCGTGCTGAGCGTCGCGCTGCAGTCCCTTTGAGGCCACCTGGAATACAGGCAGAACGTTGTTTGATGCGTCAGTATGTGTGCCCGGCGAGAACCAGTCCGGTGGCATCGGCGGTGGCGAGTGTGAGGGCGCGCAGGTCTTCGGGTTCCAGGTTGTGGAGATTGGTCTTTCCGGTGCAACGGGCCATCATCGATGCCTCGCCCGCCGCGGACCTGAGGATGTTGGCAACCGCCCGGGAGCACTCGTCGGCAGTGATGTCGGGGGCGAACCGAACCCGGTGGGACTCATCGAACTCGGCGCCTGCCGCCAGGGCCACGGTCATGGAGAACACCAGCGACTTCGCACCCATGGCGATAAGCTTGGCGGCATCGGTTCCGGAACGCAGACCGCCGAACCAGAGGATGTCGACTTCCTCTTCCATGTTGAGTCGGCGCAGGCAGGCGATGGTGTCACGCATGAGCGTGAGATCGGGAGCGCCGGTGAGTTCCGGCCAGTCGCGCCCGGTGGCGGTGTTGCCGTTGACCAGCAGGACGTCGAGATCCTGATCGAGGGCGAAACCGATGGCATCCTCGAGAGCGCTTCCATGGGACACCGCAACACCGAGGATCTGGTCCTCGCGGAACCGCCGGATTTTGGTTGGCGCCTCGAAGCGGGGACCGATGACATGAATGAGGCCCGCGGCGTCCTCCCGAGGCGGAATCTGTCCCTCCACCACGAGCTGTAACCACGGCACGTCGGGGGCGACCGGCTGCATGCCGATATAGCCCGCTGCGGCTTGCGCAATTCCCCGACCCACCCCTCGCTTGACATCTGCCGGCGCGTTGTCGAAGCCCGACACGAAGAAGGGCTGCGCCACGTCCATGCGCCCGGCCCCAAGATCCGTGGCCACCTTGCAGGCCTCGCGATAGGGGTCGATCACCAGTCTTGAGAGATTGGCCGGCAGAAACACGAGATCGTCGACTGTCGCCGGACGATCCCCGGGAAACGGATTGTCACGCGACCGCAGGCGCTTGGTCAGCATGCCGGCCTGACGCGGCGTGTCGTCGCGCTTCGTCCGCGCCATCAGGAAAATGTCCTCCCGGTTGGCAACGGAATAGTCGGCCGAGCCTGTCTCGGCGTCACAGCGATAGCATCGCGCCGCCTCGCTGCGCGCCTCCTCCCAGGTGTAGGTCGACTCGATTTCCGGGAACGCGACCGGATTGTCACCGACACCGTGGAACGGCGGATGGTGCAGGCCCAGAAGTTCCCACTTGAGATCCTGTGCCACCGGCACACGCCGTGTCCGCCACGGCGTACGATAGGAAACAGGATCGTCGATGCCGTCGAGCCACGCCTTGATGTAGTAGGCCAGACGCTGGCCATGGCTCATGGCCATGACGATGGTGGACCCCCCGAAGGCGCCGTCGCCGGCGGCAAAGACCTGCGGGTCGTCGGTCCGCATGGTCTCCCAGTCGGTCCGCACGCGATCGCCGGACATGAGGCCCCGGGTGGCGGGATCGTCGCAGTCGCCGTACTGGCCGACTGCGGCAATGACCATGCCACAGGTGATGTCGTGCTCGGATCCCTCGACCGTCACCGGTCGACGACGGCCATCTGCATCCGGTTCACCAGCCCTGGTGTGGACACAGCGCAGTCTCAGGCAATCCGCGTTATCGGCAAGAACGGCCACCTGCTGCGTGTTGTAGGTGAACTCGATCCCTTCCTCGATGGCGCCCTCGAGCTCGATCTTGCGAGCCGGAATGTCTTCCGGACCGCGGCGATAGATGACCTTGACCTCGTCACATCCCGGCAGGCGCAGGGCGGCCCGGCAGGCATCCATGGCGACATCGCCTCCGCCAATGACAACGACGGTCGCCGGCATGGCCGGACGCTCTCCCGCATTGACCCGGCGCAGGAACTCGACACCGTCGATGACCCGGTCATCATCCTCACCGGGAATCCCCATGGTCTTGCCCCACCATGAACCGATGGTGAGCCCTACCGCGGCGTGGCGTTCCTTGAGCCCGGCAAGCGTAATGTCCCGGCCCAGGGCCACGTTCGTGTGGATAGTGAGACCGGGACAGCGGGCCTTCAGCCTCTCCATGTCCTCGCGCAGGGTGCCCGCAGGCAGGCGAAACGCGGGAATGCCCCAGATCATCATGCCGCCCGGACGGTCCGTCATCTCATAGACGTCGACCCTGAATCCGGCCACGGCGAGGTCGTGGGCCGCCACCAGGCCGGCAGGCCCGGCTCCGACGATGCCGATACTCTCGTCACGAGTGACTGGCGCCGCCGGCGGCACCCATTCGGCTCCGAGCTTGTCCATGACAAATCGCTTGAGATTGCGGATCTGCAAAGGCCCGTCGCTTGCCGTACGCCGGCATGCCGGTTCACAGGGTGCATCGCAGACACGCCCGCAGATCGAACTGAACGGGTTGGTCGCCGTGATGGCCTCGAACGCCTCGGCAAACCTGCCTTCCCAGATATGGGCAATGTATGATGGGGCGTCCGTGCCGACCGGACAGGCGATCTGGCAGGGAGCGGGCACGAAATGCCGGTCGGCGGTATCGTCCGCCAGCGACTCGGGCACAAGATTGGTGTCCGTCATCGAAGGGCACGCTCCATCGCTGCATCGATTTCCGGAAGTCCCGCATTCCGGCGTTCGGGGCAAAGCGGAAGGCCGGTGATCTCGGCTGCCTCGGGGGTGAGAGCCACAAGATCGTCGCGGCAGGGGCCCTGGACATCATCATATCCCAGTCCGCATGTGATGGCCGCTATCTGCCAGCGCACGCTTTCGAGGAAAGTGTAGATGTGCTGCGCCTCGACTTCGGGCTTGTAGCGCTTCTCGTGGTCCGGATCCTGGGTGGCAATACCGGTGACACACTGGCCGACATGGCACTGCATGCAGGCAATGCAGCCTCCGGCAATGATGGCGGCGGTCCCCAGCGCCACGGCGTCGGCTCCAAGACACATGGCCTTGACGGCATCAACCCCGTCTCTCAACCCGCCCATGAGGACAATCTCGATGTCCTGGCGGCGGCCGATGGACTCAAGGGCGCGTTCCGCCTCGCAGATGGCAGAGATGGTCGGGATGCCGACGTACTCCATCACCTCGGCGCCACCGGCGCCGGTCGAACCCTGCATGCCGTCAAGCTCGACGAAATCGAAGCCGTCCTTGACGGCAATCTTGATGTCGTCGTGAATCCGCCCGGCGCCCAGCTTGACACTGACTGGCAGACGGTAGCCCGTTGCCTCGCGCAATTCCTCGACCTTGATGACAAGATCGTCGGCCCCGAGGATATCGGGATGGCGGGACGGCGAACGAAGGTCGATACCCGCAGGAATGCCGCGGATCTCCGCCAGTTCCTTCGTCACCTTCTTGGCCATGAGCTGGCCACCGAACCCCGGCTTGGCGCCCTGGGAGATATAGATTTCCAGGCCGTCGGCGCGGTTCATGTCGTGGATGTTCCAGCCGAGACGGCCACCGAGCATCTGGAAGATGAGCTGACCTGCCGCGTCACGCTGGGCGTCGCTCATGCCGCCTTCCCCGGTGTTCTCGGCGATTCCCGCCATGCCCGAGGCGATGGCCACCGCCTGCTTGGCGGACCGCGACAGGGCGCCGTAGCTCATCGGGGCGATGAGGACAGGCATGGTCAGGTCAAGGGCTTTGGCGCCGTTCTTGCCGCCGATCAGCGTGCGCATCGCAACCCTCGAAACCGGATCCTCACCGACAGCACCCGGCACGATGTCCCTGGCAAAGGCCAGATCGGCAAGGTGTGGCAGTTCACGCGCACCACCGTATCCCCTCACCCGGTATCGGCCGATCTGGGACTTGATGTAGACGTCTTCCTGGACCTTGTGATTCCAGTAGTTGCTGTCGCCGGAAAAATTGAAATAGGGAATCGAGCGCACCTGTCGTTCCGGTGTGCCGTAGCGCAGCTTCTTTCCGGCATTCACGATCTTGCGGAAACTGCCCCGGAAAGGAATCTCGTAACGATCGAGGAAGGCCCGGATGTCGTCGATCTCGTCTTCCCCGGCATCGATCACCATGGCGTCGGACCCCAGTGACACCAGATCGCCGCCGAGGAAGATCTCGCCTCCGGTCATGTCCTCGCCGAGGCGCTCGCCCGACTCGCCCAGAATGATCATGCGTCCGCCATACATCATGTAACCGGCCATGAAATTGGCGTTGCCGCAGCACGCCAGCGTCCCCTTCTTCATGACCTGCCCGGCCCGCGATCCCATGTTGCCCCTGATCACGACCTCGGCACCGCGGATCGCCACCCCGGCTATGGCGCCGGCGTTGCCGCCAACGACGACGGACCCCCGGTACATGTTGTCAGCCAGCCCCCAGCCGGCGTTGCGCTCAATGTGAAAGCGGGGCATGTCGGTCAGTCCGGCGCAGAAATATCCGGCCGAGCCACGGACATGGATGTCCACCTCATGAACAACACCGACGCCGATGTGATGGCGCGCATCGGGATTGAGAACCTCGATGGACTCGCCCCGGGCCGCCGCTTCGCGAATGCCCTCGTTGGCTTCGCGGGTCGACAGGCCCTTCAGATCGATCGTGACCATGTACGGTAACTTCCCGGTGGCGGTTCCCGGGTATCGAGCGCGCGGCCCGGGAACAGGCGATTGAGCGAGACCTCTTCCGAGGCAATGGCGATGATATCGTCGTTCTCGAACATGATCATCGGCTTGGCGGCAAGCCGGTCCTTCGCATAGCCGATCTCGTCACGGGTCGATACAAGGAAGGAGAATGTCCCGTCCATGTCGTCAATGGACGAGGCCAGGGAGTCCTCGAGGGGAATCCCCTGGTTCATCTTGTCGGCAAGATAGACGGCAATGAGTTCACTGTCGTTGTCCGTGGCAAAGGCGAACCCGCGGCGCTCGAGACGCCGGCGCATCTTCCAGTAGTTCGTGATCTGCCCGTTGTGAACGATCGCGACATCGGCAAAACCGGTCGCCCAGAACGGATGCGAGGCCTCCGGCTTGACATCCGACTCGGTCGCAAGACGCACATGTCCGAGGCCATGCGAGCCCCTGAACAGGTGGACGTCATAGGTGTCATCGACATCATGGGCACCACCCACGTCCTTCACGATCTCCAGGCTTTCGCCGATCGACACCACCTTGGCCGCGTGTTCCACGGCATAGGAGAATTTCTGCAGATCGCCGCTGAAGCGCACCACCACACGATAGCTGCCGGCGATGCGCTCTTCGTCGATCACACGGGCGCCGTGTTCGTCGAAGACCGTCTTCAGGGCGGCGATGGCACCCCCCGCCTCGTTGTCGGAACCGACATGGAACCGAAGCTTCAGCTGGCCTTCCTCGCCACTCTCGTAAAGGGCGAATCCCGTGGAGTCCGGCCCCCGGTGCTGACAACCGTCGAGCATGTCGATCAGCGCCGTCCCGGTGTCGATACCACTGCCCTCATTCTTCAACAGGATACCGGCAATCCCGCACATGGCCTGTTTCCTCTGATGAAACGAAGTTTCCTGCTATTGATGTCTATAGCCGTTTCGCGGCGCCAATGCAAATGAGAGACTCTTGCGCTGTAACGATTTTCGGCGTCGTGTCTTACGGATGGCACCGGTCCTGAGCCGACATCAGGCGACCGGATCGGTATCGGGTACCGAATTCATGCGCTGTCGAGAAATCGGCGGTGGCATCCGGGGCCAGCGGAAGCGTTTCGCGGAACAGCATGCGCAGAACCTTGGGGTGGAACCCCGGCAGATGGGCCAGGACGCAAGTGGTGACGTGCGTCTTTTCAACGGGTTGCAGAGCACCGCTTGGGGTAAAGAATATTCGGACACCCAACCGTCCTGTGTATTCTCAACGAGTTAGTGACACCGCAGAGGTCTCAAATGACCTCAACGGATCATCTGATCGACAAAGTCCGCCCCGAGACCGACACGGTCGAAATGCTCGCGGCACTGGCGGATCAGCCCGAGGTTGTCCTCGACATGGATGACCCGGTCATCGTCATCGACATAGAGAACCGGTCCGTCGACGAAGAAGAAGGTCTGCATCTCCTCGGCATCGTCGACCGTGAGCGTGTGCTCCTCTCCTGGCGGTTCAAAGACGTACGAGCCCTCGCGGGCCACCCAGGAATGCTCGAGATATCGCCAGCTCCCCTTGATGACATAACCATGCACGGGCGAGGGATGACGGTGGCGTCCGAGAACGCCGCCGCGTCTGACACGCAGGATCTCGCAGTGGGAGCCCGTGGTCATGTCGAAGAAGAGCGGACGGAACCAGACATTCTCGTCGATCACCACCCACAATCGCTCGTCATCGGCCGGCAGACCGAGCAGTTCGGGCCGCATGCCAAGCTGACCGAAGGCGGGCGGGTCCCATGCAACGAGGTCCCGGTAGCGGTCGTTCACGTTCATCTCAATCCTCCGTCTTCAATCGGACATGTCGCGGGCGAGCCGGGCCATGATGGCGCGCTTGCCGTCATCGTCGAGCTTGTCGAGTTCGTTCATGAGCAAGGGTTCGTTGACCCTCTGGTTCCAGAAATCCGCGGCCTCGGCCCCGAGCAGTGCCCAGCGGCCGACGATCTGTCGCGTGATCTCGTTGTTGGGACCCATGATCCATCCGGCCTTGGCGTCGCGCACCAGGCGCTCGATTCCCGCCTTGCGGCTGTATCCGGAACCACCATGGAGCTGCAGCATCCTGTCGGAGACCTCCATCGCCATGCGGCAGCCCAGTTCCTTGGCCTTGAAGGGCCAGACGGTCCAGGCGGTCCGCGGCATGGCCTGCGGGTCGTCTTCGTGCAGGGTCCAGTCGTTGTTGCGGGTGTTCCGGTCGAGAAGCTCCGAGACGGCAAAGGCGTAGACCCGCGATGCCTGGACGTCGATCAGGCAGCGGCCGAAGACGTCGTGGGTGGTGGCGTAGTCGGCGATCGACTGGCCGTACTGTGCGTGGCGACGCCGTGTCGCGTGGTCCTTGGCAAGGTCCATGCAGGCCAGGGCGACGCCGTTGTAGAGAGCGCCGAACATGAGCATGGCGAGTGGATCGATGGCCTCGTCGTTGGACGCCGCACCATCACCAGGCGGGCCAATCATGCGGCCTTCGGGCAATACGGCATCGATCTCCACCGGGCCGGACTGGTTGCCGCGCATGCCCATGGCGTCCCACACGCCGGGACTGCCCTTCAACTCATCGCCATAGAGCAGGAACACGGAGAGGTCCGAATAGTCGCCGGAGAAGCCCGGGCTCACTGTCTGCGTGATCATCCACCTGGCATAGCCGCTCGAGGTGGTGAAGGCGCTCTTCTTGCGGACGTGATAGCCGCCCGGCACGGTCTCGACACTGGAGATCTTCGGATACCAGAAATGGCCTCCGGTTTCCGGATCGGTGTAGGAGGCTGAACCGACGAAGCAATCCCGGTCGATGCGGCGCAGCACCTTGATGGCCTCCTCGTTGCCCGCTGCGCGAAACAGCAGGGCCGCCACCGAGACGAGATGCATGGTGAAGATCACCGCCGTGGAGGGACAGCCGTAGCGTGCGAGGGTTTCGGTGATCATCGTCACGCCGACGTGGTTTTCTGCCCGACCGCCATACTTCCTGGGAATGATGCAACCAAGGATGCCGAGTTCGGCGAGAGCCTCGAGACTCTTCCAGGGGTACTCCCCTGTGTCATCGGAGACGATGGCCTGGGGCCGGATCACGTCGTGACAGACCCGGATCAGCCGCTCCTGCAGGTCCAGCTGCTCTTCCGTCAGATACCACTGCGGATCAAAATCGAAGCCGAGTCCCGGGTAGGGCCTGCCACCCCACTGCTTGGTGCTGTCCAGAGATACAGCCTCCCTCATGGCGTACCCCAACCCTCGATGGCCGGCCCGGACCTGTCAACCGGCCGGATCCGTCACCCTTCGCGCTGTGCGAGTGGAAAGCGCGCCCACAGGGTGAAGGGTTCCCCGGGCGATGCCTGGTGGACGAGGGACATGGATTCGACGTCCCACTCCCGGGCGATGAAACGGCCCATCTGCTGTCCCAGGAAGTCGGCTATTCGTGCGCGCAAACCATCATCGAGGCGCCCGGTCAGCGTCATGTGAAAGCGGAATTCATCGAGGACAAAGGGATAGCCCCAGCGGTCGAGCAACGCTTCCTGGGGCGCCGACAGGCCTTGCGCGATGCGGCGCGCCCTCTCCGGCTGGGCCAGCGGCGCGCGAAAGCGGTCGAGCTCCATGACGCACGCCGCGGCCAGGTCATTCATGGCAGGGCACGGCCGGCGAAGCACCAGGGCGAGAAATCCGTCGACAGCGGCAAGGTCGAGCGGCGGCGCCCTGAAGGCGGGGACGTCCGCCGCGAGGGCGGCGGTCGCCGTCGCAAGATCGTTCGCGGTGGCGCCAGGGGCGAGGGCAAACGGGGCCTTGAGCGTGGCATGGAACCCGTATGCACGGGGAATGCGGACCATGTCACGGTGAAGAGCGGGCGGGATGCCGGCGGCCTCCCCGTCGAGCCAATCCGCGGCGAAACGCGCCAGTTCCGAGGTCGGCCGAAGTACGCAGTAGACGGCGAACCTGCCGTTCACCGTTCCGTGTCGTCGCCGGCAAGTTTCGTGAAGAGGAGCGAGGCCGAATCGAGGACATCGTCCGGCAGGGGCGCCTGTGACAGTGTCACCGCCAGGGCTGTCGACAACCGCCAGGAACGAGGCAGGGAGATGTTCGCCGTCACAGCTGCACTCTCGATACGATCGACGAGGCCGGCCTGCGGCCCGTCATCGGCAAGCGACAGGCTGATCCCGGTCGCATTCCCGAGAGCTTCGAGAATGATGTCCTCTCCAAACAGGTCCTCCAGACACATGTCATGTCCGGACCAGCCAAGAGCCTCGTCGAGAAGCACAATGGCGCTGTCTCCCTCTTCAAGAAGTTCCTTCACGAGGCCATGTCGGCGAAGGCGCGCGGTGTCTGTGCCGTCGAAGAGGATGAGAGGCCGACGGTTCTCGGCCATGAGAAGCGAAGCCAGGTAACCGCACACGGCCGCACCGCCGCAGGGCACCACTTCAATGGACGTGTCCAGCGCGCTCCTCCCGGTACGGGCACAGTGTCGTGACAGGGCCTCCAGGTAACAGGCATCGCTGACCTGTTCGACGAGCAGCGAACGGTCCTGTTCCGCCAGGGAATCGAACATCGCATACCCGGCAGCGGCCTTGAGCGCGAAGACCGTTTCCGGATGTGCGGGCCAGGAATCCTTGATGATGCGGGCGTGGCCTGTGTCGTCTTCAAACACCGGGCGCACCCGGTCGAGGTGATCGCCGTCGATGAGGAATGGCGAATGGGTCGTGTAGATGACCTGGTTCTGTGCAGACAGACGCTCGAAGAACACCAGCAGTTCACGCTGTGCCGTCGGGTGAAGGCTCTGACCGGGTTCGTCCAGCAACACGATGGTATCGCCCATGCCGCCCTCGGACTCCGCGGCAAAGACGAGGAAGAACGAGAGGAACCACTGGAAGCCCTTGCCGCGGGATTCCAGCTCGATCTCCACATCCTCCAGTGAATCGTCGGCAACCCTGATGCGGAAGTAGTCTCCGTCGACATGATAGCGGATGCGATGGCGCCGTTGCGACCACAGCTCGGCACAGCGGCGGCTGATGTCGACCGACGCGGCATTGAGCCGGATGGCGCGCTCCTCCATCTTGCGCTGCATCTCCTCACCCGATGCCCTGTTGCCGGCAACGCCGAGTTCCGCAATCTCCCGGGGATCAAGGCCGGCATGGCGAAAGAGTGCAAGCGCCGTCCTGAAACGCGGTTCCGGTTCTTCGCGTTCAAGGCCCCGGAACATCTCCGGCAGCCAGATGGCGCTGTCGAGCACGCCGTAGTTCTCGAAGTAGACGAGGCGCGGCAGCTGACGTTCCACCAGGGCGTTCACATGATCGATCACCCTGCTCCCGAAGGGCGTCTGCAACATGGCGGTGACAATCGCGCCAAGAGCACCGAGCCGCTCATCATCGAGCCCGGATATCTCAGTGTCGATTTCGCTGAGCAGGGCGCGGCCGGCGGCGCCTGTCACGTCATCGAGTGCGGTGAACCGGTCGTACCACCCGTTGGACCACGCAGCCAGTCGTGGCGAGTCGTCCGAAAGCGCAAGAGTCTCGAGAACTTCCGTGAGAGGCTCCGTCTGTGCCGGTCTGGCGGTGACTTGCGGCATGTAGGAGAAACCCAGGGACCCGTCGTAATGACGCGTGACGGTGACCGTTTCGGGCACGGGCCGGTCCGGGCCCAGCAGGGTCGCGATATCGCTCTTCTGCTGTTCGGGGATTTCGAACTCGATGGAACAGACAGGCCATTCCGCACCCGTCGAACCGGCCAGAATGTAATCCCGCGTGTAGCGGTCCCGCGGAAACTCGCGCTGGGCATCATAGGAGTCTGCCGTACCCGGATTGAACTTGTTGAGCGCCTTGAGAAGCGAGGTCTTGCCCGATTCGTTGCGTCCGACAAGGACGGTGACAGGATCGAGCGGCACCCAGCCACTGTCATCGATGTTGCGATAGTTGCGAACCCGAAAGCGCAGCGCCTTCATGTCTGGTCTCCCGATGCGGCAACAAGGGATATGCGTGCCGAGGCTTCTCCGGCGGGGGATGAACCCAGAACCACGCTGCCGCCATGACGCCTGAGCAGAGCTATGGCCAACGCCAGTTCATGAGAGGCGCCGGACGGCCTGAACACGTGCTCCGTGAACCGCGGAAGGGGAGCGCCCCCGGTGATGGTGACATGCACCTGCTCATCTCCGGTGGTGGTGAAAACGCGAACGGCGCTGTGCCCCGATCCCGAGTCCCGGGAGGCCGCAAGTATGCGTTCGATAAGGGCCGTCAGGGCCAGAACGATATCGGATGCCACCCCCCTGACATCGCCAACGTCGGCAAGTTCCGTCATGACGGGAATGCGGTGTCCTGCCCTGATCGCCTCAAGGGCTTCCCTGATGCACGCGTTGATACTGACCGTCGACGCCGCGGGCGCTGCTTCCCCGGCGAGAGTCCACAGACGCTTGCCCAGTGCCGACAGTTCGCCGGTTTCGTTGCGCAGACTGGCGAGATGAGCGTCCAGTGCCTCCACTTCCCGGTGAAGCGAAGCATCGTCATGGAGCGACCGGTCGAGCCCGGCTTCGGTGATGGCATCCTCAAGTCTCTGGCGGGACTGCCGGAGAGCATTGGCCTGCGAGGCGAGACGTTGCGCCCGCACCGTCACCGCTGCCGCCGTACCGCGGATGAACAGTTTCCCCGCTGCGGGATTTGCGGTCTGCCGTTCAGGCTCGCTGCGGCGGCCGCGGATGCCAACAAGAACCCAGAGCAGCACGAGCGCACCGAGTGCTGCAACCGTGGCATCATCGTAGTTGCGCACGACAAGCGCCCGGCGGGCCCGCTCGATCTCCAGGGACATGACAAACTGCTCGGCCACATCTGCCAGACTGTCGGCAGCCAGCCCCTGATGCAGCTCATCGAGAGTGCGCATGTCGCTCGCCAGCCGGTCTGCTGCCGCCACAAGAGTCACATCGCCATGGGACCGCACCGCATCAAGGCTCGGAGCGGGTCCCGCCCCGTCAAGGAAGAGATCCATGTCTGCCACGAGCCCGGCGAGGTCCGGCGCCCTCGCCCCGGTTTCACCGACCGCCGACTTCCAGGCATCAACCGCCTCCGCGAGCTCGGCATCCGCATCGAGGATGGCATCGACCGTCAACTTTCTCTGTTGCAGCCCTTCCCTCAGGGCAGCGGCATTCCCGGTGATACCGGCTGCAAGGTCGGGGACGGACTCCAGGGTTGCCACCAGACGGGACGCCGTCTCCAGGAACCCATCGACAGTCGACGCCCCGGTCTTCGGCACGCCATCGCGAACCTCTGTTGCCATCACGACCGCATCGGCGAGCAGCGCTTCGCCGCTCTGTCTTGCCAGCATGTTGAGGACACCGGCTGCAGCGATGAGCAGCACGGAAACGATCACGGCAAAGACAGTGGTGCCCCTGCTCATTGCTGCACCTCCCCGCCTTGCCGAATTGCCTGTGGTCCTGACCCATGACCCGGGATCGTGTCGGCCGTCTAGATTCATGTCTCCGTGGCCCTGGTAGGCCACACGATTCACGCAATCGGGATGCCGGGTCAAGTCCCGCCTTTGTCCCGTTCCATGCGCCAGTCCCCGCAGCGCACCGCTCCCCGCCCCAATTCGACAGCTTTCCGTTGCCCGGGACTTGCGTGCTCAGGACAATCTGTTCCAGTCTCCTGCCCCACAAGTGAAGGGGAGGATCCGGCCATGCGTATGACCATCCTGACAGGGGTTGTCCTGGCCATCCTGGGATCTGTGGCCTGGTCGGGAGATGACGTCGTCAGCCTCGAGGAAGCCGAGAGACTGAGCCAGGAGCGTCATGTGTTCATGAAGGAGCTGGGAAAGTCCATGCGGACCATCAAGGGCTTCCTCTCCGGACGTAACGATGCCACCGAGGCGCTGGCAGCAACCGGTGTCCTGAAGGACGCAGCCGCTGCCATTCCACCGCTTTTTCCTGCGGGGACCGGCGTGGACGCCCTGCCCCGCACCGGCGCTCTCGATGTCATTTGGCAAAACTGGGCGGACTTCGAGATGGCTTCCAAGCTCCTCGGCGAGCGAGCGGCCATGCTCGAAACGGCGTTGGAGTCGGGAGACGCCGACTCGCAGGCTGCGGCCTTCAAGGCCCTTGGACGCGACGGGTGTGGCGGCTGTCACGCGGTCTTCCGTGCCGAGGATCACTGAACCGTCATCGGGCGAACGACAACGCTCCGAGCACGACTGACGCGGCCACGGCGAGTGTGACAAGGGCCCACAGATCGGGAACGAAACGCGGGACGTCGTGCCCCGGAGGAAGGCGCTTGCGGCCCGTCACCATGGGACCGATGAGATTGTCGCGCTTGTAGACCCAGTGAAACCCGACAGCCGCGAGATGGAGAGCGACAAGCGCGAGCAGGACGTCGACCGTGACGGCGTGAACGCCCGAGGCGTTGCGTGCCGCTTCATAGCTCACGAGATGCGATAGCGGCCCTTCGTTCCATCCGTCGACATCCACGGCAAAGAGCCCGGAGCCCGTGTGGATGACGAGAACGGACAACATCAGGACAACCGACAGCCCTCCGAGGGGATTGTGACCGCTGTCATGACCGGGACGCCGCTCGCCAAGGGACCGCACATGGGCCAGGATCATGCCCGGAGGCCGCAGAAACTGGCGAAACCGGGCGGTAGCGCTGCCCGTGAATCCCCAGATGATCCGCGCCACGACAAGGATCAGCAGGGCCTGGCCAGCCATGATGTGGATATCGAACCTGCCGCGGTCGCCGCTGACGTAGCAGACGATGAAGAGGACGACGAGAACCCAGTGAAACACCCGCGTCGGACGATCCCAGATGCGCACCGGACGCCCGGGTTCCGGGTTGGGGCCCGTCATGCGGTCGGATGCCGCGCTGTCACCCGGAAGAGCCAGGTCCTGTGCCGGATCTCCGGTTCACCTCCGGGCATGGACTGGAATGGCGCGCTCGCCCATACCTGCTGCCACGCCCCGCCCTCTGTCAGTTCAGCGAATTTCTCGATGAATCCCGGTGGAGTCTGGTCGTGGCGCAGGGTGAAACAGACAAGCCCTCCGGGTTTCACGATGCGGATGATCTCGTCGAATGAGGCCGGTGGCGCATGGCCGGGCGTGAACACGCCGGAACTCACAACGGCATCGTAGGCGTTGTCGGGATAGTCCAGCGCCTGGCCCAGGACGCCGGTGCGCACATCGCGGTAGACGCCGCGGCCGCGCGCAACCTCCAGCATGCCTGTCGAGAGATCCATGGCGTCCACATGGGTGAATCCCGCCCGTGCCGCCATCAGTCCGACCATACCGCTGCCGGCGCCGGCATCAAGGATCCTCGCGTCATCGCGAAGATGGGGACGCACGGCATCGACAATGAACTCGTGACCGCGGTAATTCAGTGTTCCGGATATCGTTGAATCGTATGTTTCAGCCCAGGAATCATAGATTCCGCGCAGTTCATCGAGGTCCTCGCACTCATAGACCTTCTGGAGAATGTCGCGCTTCACCATGTCCTGCACTATACAGCGGAGACCGACCGTAGCACGATTGCGCCATGTTCTCTGGCTCCCGGGACCCTTTCATGCATGAACCCGTGATCTCGATATCGCGCCGCACCCGCCGTACACCTTTCTCGTCACGTATCGAGGCACAGGGTGTCGGCGGATTCACGGTCTATAACCACATGCTCCTGCCGACCTTCTTCCGCGGGCTTGAGGAGGACTACCATCACCTCAAGCGGCATGTTCAGGTCTGGGATGTCACCTGCGAACAGCAGGTCGAGGTGGTGGGCGTGGACGCGGCCCGCCTCGTGCAGTTGATGACGCCGCGCGACATCTCCCGTCTGGCTCCGGGCCGGTGTGCCTATGCGCCCCTGGTGGACGAGACGGGAGGCATGATCAATGACCCGGTCATCCTGCGGCTTGACGACGACCGTTTCTGGATTTCACTGGCCGATTCCGATGTTGCCCTGTGGGGCAAGGGTCTTGCCCTCGGCCTGGGCCTCGACGTGCATGTCTTCGAACCCGGTGTCGGCCCCATCGCCGTGCAGGGGCCCAGGGCCGACGACCTCCTGTCACGGGTGCTCGGCGACGAGGTACGCGCCATCCGCTTCTTCGGCTTTGCAGTGCTGTCCTTTGCCGGCCATGCATTCGTGGTGGCGCGTTCGGGATGGTCCAGGCAGGGCGGATTCGAGATCTACATCGACGATGCGACCAGCGGGCAGGCCTTGTGGGACGCACTGTTCGCCGCCGGCGGGGACTTGTGTGTGGGACCGGGCTGTCCGAATCTCATCGAGCGCATCGAGGGAGCCCTGCTCTCCCACGGCAACGACATGACGCTGGATAACAATCCCTTCGAGTGCGCCCTCGACCGTTTCGTGAATCTCGACTCACCTGTGGACTTCATCGGCCGCGAGGCCCTTGAACGCATCCGCGACTCGGGCGGCCCGGAGAGGATCATCCGCGGCATCAGGTTCGATGGCGCAACGACGCCGGCCTGTGTCGAACCCTGGCCCATCCACCGCTCCGGTGCGCCGGCCGGACAGGTGACATCGGCGGCCTGGTCGCCCGACCTTGCCACCAACATCGCCCTTGCCATGGTGGAACGCAGCGCCTGGGATCCGGGAACGCGGGTGTCGGTCGCCACGCCTGACGGCGAACGCGAAGGAGAGGTCACGACCCTGCCGTTCATCGGGCGATGAACTCCGTGTCACCAAGACTCCCCCTCAAGACCGGCCCGAAGTCGCGCTCCTGGAACCATGGAGGAGACGATGATGTGCACGTCGTGGGCATGGGCGAACCGTCCTCAAGGACCTTCTCCATCCGTGGTTCCGGCACGACCGCGCAGAGGACACGCATCGGGATATCCTCTGACAGAAAGAGGTCGGCATCGATAGTGGAAACCATTGCAACACCTCGGTTTCCCCCATGTTGCGTGAAACCGACCTCTGCAGTGGAAACCCCTGTATCGCACCAACTTGAAGCAAGCCATGCTCGCAGAACTTACCAACGCCCAAAGACGTCAGTTCATCGATGTGACCCAGATTTTCGAGGCGTGGGAGGACTCCAGAATCGAGCTTGCTCGACGCTTCGCTGGCTCCATGCGGTGGGTAGAGCGCAAAGGGCATGCCTACCTGCTGCGAAAGCATGCCAGCAGGGAAGCTTCGCTTGGCCGCAAGACCGCGAAGACGGAGGAGATTTACCGCGCGTTCCGCGACGGCCGGGATGCAGAGAGGATCCGATTGAGGGAGCTGGATGCGCGTCTCAAGGAGATGGCGCCGGTGAACCGGGCACTGCGCCTGAATCGCGTTCCGCTCATCACGGCCCGAATTCTCCGCCACCTGGCGAGTGCGCAGATCCTTGGGCGGAACATCTCGGTCGTTGGCACCAACAGCCTTTACCTCTACGAAGCTCTGGCAGGCGTCCAGTTGAGGAGCGATCTGCTCGCGACCGGCGATGTCGACTTCCCTTGGGACGCTCGCCAACGCTTGAGTCTGTCCATCAACGACTTCCGCCACGAGGGCGTCATCGGCTGTCTCAAGCGCGCAGACCGATCATTCCGACGGAGCAGAAGTCAGCATTGTCGCGCTGTCAATCAGAACGGCTTCATGGTTGAACTGATCCTTCCAATCAACAGCCTGCCGGCGGCCACGGACGATCCTCCCAACGAAGAAGACCCGGTCGGCGTGGACATCGAAGGCCTCGAGTGGCTGGTCAACGCACCGAAGCTGGACGGCATCATCATCGGCGAGGACGGCATCCCCCTTCGATGCTGGTCCGTGGATCCCCGTGCCTTTGCCTTGCACAAGGCCTGGCTGGCGGAGCGAACCGACCGCAAGCGCGACCGTGCACAGTCGCAGGAAGTGGCACGGATCGCCAGACAGTACCTGGGTATGGAGATGTCCGACCCGGCGCTTTCCGCTCTGCCCTTGTTCTTGCGGCGGTACGCCGAGGGTCTGGACTGCGATTGAACGAAGCCGCACCGGTGGCTCCGTCTGGTATGCGTGATGTCTCCTTCGCTGGTGCTGCGAATGATCGGAACGATCACGACACCCGGACCGACGTGATGGACCTGAAGGGTCTGTCGCCCGCGGCACCAGCAGACCAACACCGCTCCTGGACCCGCCTCTCGTCGTCCACGTCATCGATACCACAGGCCAGAAGTCGCCACGCAAACAGTCACGACCGTTGAGGCCTTCATACCCCGACGGCAAGAACAACGATGCGTTGCACCGCCCGGATCTTCACAACTTGCCCGTCATCAGGAGAGGTCTCCCGGGTTTTCCATGAGACCGGCCAGGAGTCGCGCTCTTGGAACCAGGGAGGAGACGAGGATGTGTTCGTCGTGCGTATGGGCGCCGTCGCCGCACAGCCCGAGGCCGTCAAGCGTCGGGATGCCGAGTGCGCCGGTGAAGTTGCCGTCGCTGCCTCCACCGAAGCTGCCGTGGCCCGGCACGAAACCGATGGATCGGGCGATCTCCTCGGCGCGGGCATAGAGAGCAAGCGTTCCCGCTCCCGCCTCGAAGAGGGGCCGCACCGGTCCGGGCTCGACGGTGATGCTGACATCCGGGTTGACCGGCATCAGCGAAGCCATGGAGGCGGCGATGGAATCGAAGGCCTCAGCGGTGGGAAAGACCGCCAGAACCTCGACACGGCATGCCATGGGAACGACGTTGACGAAGGTGCCGCCGTTGACGATGCCGACACTCATCGTGATCCCGGAACCAGGATCCGGCATCGCCTCGATGGCGAGGATCTGGTGAGCCATTTCGCGGATGGCGCTGGCACCCCGGGCAAGGGTCGCGCCGGCATGGGAGGGTCGGCCCCGGGTGGTCACGATGTAACGCGCGATCCCGTGGCGCCCGGTCACCAGTCGGCCCTCCTTGGCGGGTTCCGGCACAAGAACAAGGCGATGGCGCCGCGCTTCGCCCTCGATACGCTGCCGGGTCGTCGGGCTGCCGACCTCCTCGTTGGGAATGAACATGAAGGTCACCGCAAACCTCGGCGTGCGGCCGGCACGCAACAGCTGTTTCATGGCATAGCAGGCGGCATACATGCCGCCCTTCATGTCGTAGATGCCCGGCCCGTAGAGCCGGTCCCCGTCGCGACGCAGCGGCAGTGGGCCCGCCAGGGTGCCGACGCCGTGCACGGTATCGAGATGGCCGAGAACCAGAATGCCCTCCTCCTCGGCCGCACCTTCCACGCGGGCGACGAGGACATCGCCATACCCGTCGCCACCCGGTTCCCGACTGATGGTCGCTCCCAGCGACACCATCTCGGCTTCGGCGAGATCCATCATGGCATTGACCCCGTCGGGCACGTCGGTGGGGCTCTCGACGAGCACCCAGGCGCTGAGGCCCTCCAGCATCTCGTCGGTGTCGAATTCCGGAAGGTTTCTCACGGAGAGGCCGCCACCACGCCGATGAACCGCTCCCAAAAGAGACCGGCATCCACGGCCACCGCAACCTCGGCGTTGGGACAGCCCAGAGGATCCCGCTGGCGACGCAGGGTCACGGGACACAAGTGGCGCAGGTCGCATACCGTCATGCCTCTTGTATGGGTCCCTTGCCTCTCGATTCTCACCTCCATGGCCTCGAATCGCAGCACGTCGGGATCGCAAAGCGCCGTCACGGCGAGAGGATCATGCATCGATGCCCCGGCCAACCCGTAGCGTTCCCCGAGCCGATCGCTGAAGTAGTCGAGGAGATCGGCGACCACGTGCCCCGTGCGGTTGCCGAGGGACCGCAGGCGCCGCCGCCGCTCCGGCGTCGCCGCCACCTGGCGGGTGACATTGAGCCCCACCATGCGGATCGGAATGCCGCTGGCAAAGACGATGTCGGCAGCTTCCGGATCGGCCTGGATGTTGTATTCGGCAACCGGGGTGGCATTGCCCTGGCCGGTCGAACCTCCCATGAGGCTGATCCCCCCGAATGCCGAGCGTGTGTCCGGAAACGATGTCAGGGCCCGGGCGATGTTGGTGAGCGGGCCCGTGGCGACGAGATGGAGTCCCCTCATGGCGGCAGCCTTGCGGGCGATGAAGTCCGCGGCCGGTTCATCGACGGGTCCACAGGCCGGCGGCGGCAGGTCATGGCCATCCATGCCCGTCATGCCGTGGACTCCGGCCTCATGGTGGAAGACGCCGTCGAGTGGTGCGGCCGCGCCTGCGGCGACGGGAACATGGGCGAGTCCGGCGAGTTCCAGGATCCGGCAGGTGTTGGCCGTGGTATCGGCGACTGTCGCGTTGCCGAAGACGGTGGTCACTCCCCGCAGATCGAGACGCTGTCCGGCCATGAGGATGGCCATGGCGTCGTCATGGCCCGTATCGCAGTCGAGGATCGCCGGAACCATGTTCTAGTCAATCGCGGGCAGCGTCTTCACCGGCACCGTGTAGTTCACCGGCATGCGTCCACCGTCGGGATAGATCACCTGGCCCGTGACATAGGCGGCATCGTCGCTTGCCAGGAACGAGACGACGGAGGCGACTTCGTCCGCTTCGCCCAGACGACCCAGCGGCGTGCGCGACAGGATCATCCGGTAGGCCTCGTCACTGGAGAGGACCGCGCCTCGCGCCATGTCGGTGAGGATGGTGCCGGGGCCCACGGCATTGCACCTGACATGGCGGCTTGCCAGGGCGACTGAAAAGATCCTTGTCAGCTGATTGATTCCCGCCTTCGAGACGCCGTAGGCCACGCTGTTGGGGATCGCAAGTTCGGCCTGGACCGAAGACATGTTGACGATGGCGCCCCCGGATGCCTGTTCCACCATGACGCGTGCCGCTGCCTGGGAACCGAACAGCGCACCCTTGAGATTGACGCCGAGGATGCGGTCAAAGTCCTCTTCCCCGATGTCCAGGACACCGGCGCTGAAACCGACCCCGGCGTTGTTGACCATGATGTCGAGCCTGCCGTGCCTGTCGACAGCGCACCCGACGAGAGCATCGACGTCCTTGCGACACGACACGTCCGTGGTCATGGCGATGGCGCCCAGCGACTTCGCTTCTTCGGCAACCTTCGCTCCCTGGATATCCCCCATGATGACCACGGCGCCTTCACCCGCGAGCCGTCTGGCGCAGGCGAGTCCGATTCCCTGGGCCGCCCCCGTCACCACTGCAATCTTGCCTTGATGTTTCATCGCGCTGGCCTCGCCGTCTCTTGAGGGGCGACCACGATCTTGCCACGGGCCCGGCGGCCGGCAAGGTCGGCGAGTGCCTGCGGCGCCTCCTCGAGAGTGCAGGTTCTCGAGACCAGCGGGCGCAGTTTCCCGTCGGATATCCACGTGAAGATCCGGTCGAAGGAACGGGCAAGGAGTTCGGGCCGGCTTTCGCGATAGTTGGACCAGTGAACGCCGATGACGGCGATATTCTTGACCAGCAGGATGTTGGCGGGGGCCTGGGGAATGCGTCCCGAGGCAAATCCTATTGTGAGCAACCGGCCCTCCCAGGCGATGCAGCGCAGCGACTGATCGAAGACGTCGCCACCCACGGGATCGAAGATGACGTCGGCGCCGCCCTTCGTGATTGCCTTGACTTCGTTGCGGAACTCACCGGCGTGGTAGTCGATGACATGGTCGGCACCGTGACGGCGGGCCGTCTCCAGCTTGTCGGCACTGCTTGCCGTGGCGATGACGAAAGCGCCCAAGGCCTTGCCGACCTCGACCGCGGCGAGGCCGACGCCGCCCGACGCCCCGTGCACGAGGAGACTCTCGCCCGGTTGAAGCATGCCCCTCACCTCTAGGCCGATGTGAGCCGTGCCGTAGACGATGGGAATGGCGGCGGCCGTCACGGCATCGATGGCGGCGGGACGCCGCATCACCTGGGACGCCCTGCACACGACCTGCTCTGCGAAACCACCGACACCGGGCATGCCGATGACCGCGTCACCGGGGTGGAAGTCCTCCACCCCGGGCCCGGTCTCGAGGACCGTGCCGGCCACTTCCATACCTGGTGTGAACGGATGTTCGGGCCTGACCTGGTAGGTGCCCTGGATGATGAGAGTGTCGGCGAAATTGACTCCACAGCCTTCGACGCCGACGACAATCTCACCGGGACCGGCCCGGGGTTCGGGCACATCGTCCACGATGAGGTCTTCCGGCCCTCCCCACGCATGACACAGCAAGGCTTTCAAGGTCGCATCTCCCGGTTCGGCATCGTCAAGGTACTTCGCCTCTTGTGCCATGCAAATGGGCGATCAGCGCCAGAAGGGAAAGGACAAGCATGATGACAATCACCGGCAGCGGGCTTTCCGCCAGGGTATGGCCGATGACCGTCATGGCAATCGCGCCCAGACCCATCTGCAGGGCTCCGGAGAGGCCCGAGGCGGTCCCGGCGCGGCCGGGCTCGACGCTGACGATGCCGGCGAACCCGTTGGGCATGCTGAAGCCGTTGCCCAGGGACATCATGCCTGCCAGCAGGAAGAAGTGGACCAGCCCGAACCAGCCGGAAACGAAGAGGATCATCTGGGCGAGGGCGGCCATGGACGAGATCGTGGTCCCGATGGTGATCATCCGGTCGATGCCGACCCGACGGCCGATGCGCCCGGAGATGACGTTGCCGGTCATGTAGCTGCCGGAAACCAGCACAAACCACAGGGCATACTCGGACGGACTGCGGCCGTAAATGATCACCGCCACCGCCGATGCGCCTCCCAGGAACGTGAAGAACGATGCCGTGGTGAAGGTGACCTGCAGGGCGTAGCCCAGGAAGCGGCGCTTGCGCAGGAGGCGCGCGCAATCCCTCGTCACGTCCCGAAACGAGGTTCGCGACGTCCGCCTCGTGTTGGTCTCATCCAGGGCAACGATGCAGATTCCGGTGACGAGAAGGCCGATGACCAGCACCAGCAGCATGACCGACTGCCAGCCGTACCATTCGTAGAGGTAGCCGCCGGCGATGGCGCCGATCATCGGAGCGAGAATCATGCCCGCCGTGGCGTAGGCGAGCATCTGCGCCGAGCCCTCGCGATCGTGGATGTCCCTGATGATGGCGCGGGCCAGGACGATTCCGGCGCTGCCGCCCAGGGCCTGGAACCCCCGGCCGATAATGAGCGGCACGATATCCCATGCCACAAGGCAAAAGAGCGTGCCGCCGACATAGACCACGAGACCCGCCATGAGAACAGGACGGCGGCCGAACCGATCGGAGACCGGGCCATAGACGAGCTGCCCCGCCACCATGCCGAGCAGGTAGACCGAAAGTGACATCTGGGTGACGGAAAAGTCCGTGTCGAAGTCGCTGGCCAGGCCTGGCATCGCCGGGACCAGGACCTGAAGCGCCAGGGGACCGATCGACGAGATCATCACCAGGACAAGCAGGGACGGCCTGCGCACAGGAGGCTGGCGCATTGTTCGATCCGTGTCCTGTTTCCTGTGGGAGAGTTTCGCCGGTAGCGTGGCCCATACCATGGCACAGACCCCGTTCGCTTTCGAACTGCGGTTTTCTCTGAAACGCCTTCTCCCGGGTTTTCATGCACCGGGGTGAGCACAAGCGGCGCGCCTGGAACGTTCTGCCCAGTCGCTCAGAGCTCCTGCCAGACGCGCGCTTCAGCACGGGCGCTGGAGACGCGTGTCACCCCGTCCGCCAACATTCGCGGCCTGACCATGCCAGCCAGCTGCGGGGCCACAGGAGGAGGAACGTCAGTGCAGCGGTCGATCAGGCAGCCAGTCGATGGGGGAGCTCTCCCTCCAGGGCACGGATATGATCGAGTCCCATGCCGCAGCAGCCCCCGATCACCTGCACGCCGTTTTCGGTCCATCGTCTGGCGGTTGCCACCCACTCATCGAGCGTATGCGGGTTCTCGGTGTTCGGATCCGAGAGGGCCTGAGTATAGTCCTTGCGCCCCGCTTCGGGATAGGCGCCGAGCACGCCTTTCCACTTCGAGCGCACCACCGGTATGGCGCGGTTCGTGTCCTCGATGGTCGAATGGAAGATGCACAGCACGTCGGCATCGAGGGGCAGGCGCGCCTCGAGCTCGTCGGAAAGCAGGACATCGGACATGTAACCCGAGCGGGGCGCCGCCTCTCCCTCGTTGACGTGACACTTGAAGCCAGCCCAGAAGGGAATGCCGGCACCTCCAACCGCCTCCAGGACCCACTCGCGCTGGATCTCGCTGCCTGTCGCCTCGGCGATCAGCAGGTCGACGCCGGCGTCGACGAGAATGGCCACCTGCTCGGCCAGATTGCGCCGTGCCTGCGCCTCGGTAATGAGGCTTCTTGTCCGCAGCCCCGATGCCGCAGTGGAAAGCCCTGATCTGCTGAACCACTGGTACTCGGACTCGCTCCAGGCGCCGAAGTTTGAAACCGCGCCGGCGATGCAGACCGGCCGGTCGGCGACACGGTCCCGCGCCTGTTGCGCCAGCTGCACCGCGCGAATGTTCAACTCGATCACGCGGTCGCTCAGACCTGCCGGTTCATAGTTGTGGCGGGCCGCTGAATAGGTATTCGTGGTGATCACGTCGGCGCCGGCGCGAATGTAGTCCTCGTGCATCTTCTGCACTGTGGCCGGATGGGTATGATTGCCGATTGCCGCCCAGCAATGAGGGTCCATGGGTACACCTGTCCCCTGGAGCTGGGTGCCGATCGCTCCGTCAAGGATGATGATCTCCCTGTCACGCAATCTCGCCTTCAGGCTGCTGTAGTCTGCCATCTCTTCGCCCCTCCTGCCGAGTTGCGGTCGCAAACGCGACGATGCACCCACTATGCACTGGCTCACAAGAGCTGTCGCCACGCGAGCGGGCCATCATCCACATTCACCGCCGCACGAAGGGCCGAGGAACGTCGTCTGCCCACGCTCTGCCATCTTACGGATAGTACCGGCGCAAATTTCCGCAACTCAACGTCGAGACACGGCCCGGCCTGAGAGTTGGCGGAGAGCAGCGTCCTTGCAAGGCTGGCCGGCGGGGGCAGACCGGTCGGTTGATCGATCACCTCGCGGAACAATGACAGCGGCAGGTTGTCTTGCAGCCCGAACAAGTCGAAGCTGACCGTGGCGGAGGGATGCCAGGCCGTCCGGGAAGGGTTGCTTATGCAAGACCATACTCTCTGATACATATTCACATATGAGAACGACCATAGAAATCAACGACGAGCTGCTGCGGGCCGTCAAGATCTATGCGGCAGGTCAGCGCATGACGCTGAAGGCCACATTCGAGCAGGCGCTCCGACAGCTTCTCGCAGACCCCGCAGGCGCGCCGCCAATCCCGGTGTTCGGCGGACGAGGCGTGCAGCCGGGCGTGGACCTGACGGACAGCGCGGCGCTTCGGAACGTCATGGATGCAGAGCCCTGACGTCAATGTCCTTCGTGTCCGCTTTCAGGACGGATTCGGAGCATCGCGCGCGCTACCGGGACTGGTTGACCGAGGCGTCGACAGAGCGGGGCAGACTCGGTGTCAATTCCGACTGAAAACTTCTCACTTTTGCCGATCGAAAATCTCTCACTGGGGCTGGGTGCAGCTGTGGGGAACTGGCCCGCCGCAGCGACCGCCAAGAGTCTGGCGGCGGGGGGCCAGTTATCCACAGCGGGCGGTCCGCGGCGGCCATTGGCGCATGTTCCGTGACCTTGCGAGAAAGCTCCGGCTGACGGGAAACCGCCCACCACACGGGCGCTGGCGATGGAACACGGTTGCGAATGGGTCACGCTGGATCGGGGCTTCTCGATCTTTCCCGGGTTGCGTCTTCGCAACCTTCTGGATGACTGACGGGATCGTCCATCGCGGCCGATGGCCCCGAGCCTTGCGACGGAGAGCGGCAACATCGGCGAAAGTCCGCATGGAGGCTGTTGAACACGCTCCGGCAAGACCGGGATGACGGTGCGGACCAGAGGTCGCAATCCCGGTTTCATGAGGTGGGCGTGAGGGAGTTGCCGGTGGGCGGATCTTCTGTAGTGTGCGCCCTTGTATCAGGGCGTGGGTCGATTGCGGCAGGACGGTGCGCGCCGTCACCGTCCTTCCCCTGGAACACCGCATGATTGCCGAGGAAAGTGTCCTGATGAAGTCCCATGCCCGTGTCGTCATCGTCGGTGGGGGTGTTCTTGGTTGTGCGATCGCCTGGCATCTGGTGCGTGCGGGCTGCCGTGACGTGCTGCTGCTTGAGCGCGCGGATCTGACATCGGGATCGACATGGCATGCCGCAGCCAACATCCATGCCATGCACGCCAATACCAGTCTTGCCCGCCTGCAGGACTATTCGCTGAGGCTCTATGACAGCCTCGAGGAGGAAACCGGACAGGCGTGCGGCCTGCATCGCTGTGGCGGGCTCTATCTTGCCACCAGCGCGGACCGCCTTGACGAGCTGAAGATCCAGCGGGCGCGGGCGCGCTATCTCGGCCAGGACTTCGAGATCATCGGTCCGGACGACATCCGCAGGCTCAATCCGCTGGTCGATACCAGCCGGATTCTGGGCGGCATGTGGGGAGCGACGGATGGCCATGTCGATCCATCCGGAGTGACCCATGCCTTCGCCAGAGGTGTGCGCCAGGGCGGCGGTGTCATCGCCAGAAACACGCCGGTAACCGGCTTCGCGCGCCGCCGCGACGGCGACTGGGACGTCGCCACGCCTGCCGGCACGGTCGTCGCCGAAACGGTCGTCAATGCGGCGGGATTGTGGGCGAGGGAAGTCGCCTCCATGGCCGGCTACACGCTGCCGCTGGTTCCCATGGAACATCAGTATGTCGTCACCGACGAGATCGCCGAGGTTGCCGCGCAGGAGGGCGAAATCCCGCTGACCCGTGACCAGGACAGCGAATTCTACCTTCGCCAGGAAGGCAACGGCATGCTGATTGGATGCTATGAGCGCGAGGGTCGCCACTGGGCCGTTGACGGCACGCCGGGCGACTTTGGCATGGAACTCCTGCCCGACGACCTCGACCGCATCTCGGTCAACATGGAGGCCGCCATCGGCATTGTGCCCTGTCTGGGATCCGCCGGGGTAAAGCGCGTCGTCAATGGCCCGATGATGTGGTCGCCCGACGGTGCCGCCCTCGTCGGCCCCGTCCCGGGCAAGCAGGGTCACTTTGTCGCCGCTGGCATGATTCCCGGTTTCTCCCAGAGTGCCGGCGTGGGCTGGGCCCTGGCCGACTGGATTCTGGAAGGCGTGCCGCCACTGGACATGATGCCACTCGACGTCACCCGCTTCGGTGACTGGGCCGACCAGTCCTTTGTCCTGGCGCGCTCGGCAGAGACCTACTCCAGGCGCTTTGCCATCGGCTGGCCGGACGAGGAACGCGAGTCGGGAAGACCGGTGAAGACATCACCGGTGCATGACCTCATGGCACAGGACGGCGCGGTCTTCGGTGCCGCCTTTGGTCTCGAGCGCCCCTTGTGGTTTGCCGGTCCCGGTGAGGATGCGCGCGACACCCCCTCCTTCCGCCGGCCCAACTGGTTCACCGCCGTGGGCCGCGAATGCCGGGCCTTGCGCCACGCCGTCGGCATGATCGAGATCACCGGCTTCGCCCGCTACGAGGTCGAAGGTCCGGAAGCGACCGCCTTCCTCGATCATCTGCTGGCCTGCCGGCTTCCCCGAAAGCACGGACGTACGGTCCTGGCGCCCATGCTCAATGCCAGCGGCGGGATCATCGGCGACTTCACCCTTACCCGACTCTCCGATACGGCCTTCTGGCTGGTCGGCTCCGGTGCCGCCGAGGCCTTCCACCTGCGTCACTTCGCCGAGTTCCTGCCTCATCACGACGTCACGCTGCGGAGCATCACCGGAAACTACGGCGGCTTTGCGATCGCAGGGCCCAACGCCCGGACTCTCCTCGGGCAACTCACGCATGACGATGTCTCGCATGCCGCACTTCCATTTCTGGCGGCGCGTGACATGGAGATTGCCGGATTACAGGCCTTTGTCATGCGCATCGCCTTCACCGGCGATCTCGGCTACGAGATCCATGTCAAGCGCGACGACCTGCAGGCCCTCTACCGAGCCCTCAGGACGGCGGGTATGGATCTCGGCCTTGCCGCCTGCGGAGCGAGGGCGCTCGATTCCCTGCGGCTCGAGAAGGGCTACGGACGCTGGGGCGCGGAATTCACTGCCGACACGACACCCTTCGAGGCCGGACTGGGGCGCTTCGTTGCCATAGAGAAGGGTGACTTCATCGGCCGCGATGCGCTTCGCAAGGCCCACAACCAGGGTCCCCGCTACCGTCTCGTCACCCTCCTTGTCGATGCCGGCGATGCCGACGCCTGGGGAAACGAACCGGTCCTGATGAACGGCGAGGTGGTGGGCACCGTGTCGTCGGGCGGCTTCGGCCACCATGTGGAACAATCGATCGCGCTGGCCTACCTCGACCCTGGTGTCGATCTTGAATCGACGGCCCTCCAGGTCGAAATTCTCGGAGAACTGCGACGCGCGCGTGTGGCCCTGAAGGCGCCGTTCGATCCCGATAACAGGCGCCTCCTTGGCTGACTCTTGGACCATCGATCAACAGTGATCTAGGATGACGACACCGGAACGGGAAGGACCCATGAACGAAGCGATCACAATTGAATACTGCCGCTCCTGAAACTATGAGCCACGAGCGCTCCGTGCGAGGGATCAGCTCATCAGGTCAGGTGCGGGCCATGTCGAGATCTTCGGTGGACGAACCGGATCCTTCGAGATCACCAGGGGGGATGAGGTCCTGTTCTCGAAACTTGACCTTGGCCGCTTCCCTGAAGACGACGAGATTCCCGGTCTCGTTGCCTGAGGCGGCCCAGGCACCGGCAATTGCCGCGCCATGACCGACGAGGCCGGCCGCATACCGGAGTCGGCTGAGGTCGTTGTCATCGGTGGTGGGATCATCGGGGTGGCGACGGCCTATTTCCTGGCCCGGCGGAACATCCCGGTCGTCCTCTTCGAGAAGGGCCGGATAGCCGGAGAACAGTCGAGCCGCAACTGGGGCTTCGTCCGTCAGCAGGGACGGGCGCCCGAGGAACTTGCGCTCATTGTCGAGTCCTTGAGAATCTGGCGCGGTCTGGAACGCGACATCGGTGATCATGTCGGGTTTCACCAGAAGGGCGTTCTCTATACCGCCAGGGATGATGATGACGTGGCGGCCTTCGAGGCGTTCATCGATCATGCAAAGGAGTTCCAGCTGGGTTCGAGGCTGCTGTCTCGAGCGGAGCTGAACGCACTTGTTCCCGACATGAAGGGTCCGTTCAGGGCGGCCCTCCACACGCCGACGGACGGCCGCGCGGAGCCGCGCCTTGCGGTCCCCGCGCTGGCACGGGCCACCGAGCGTCTTGGCGGACGCATCGTCACCGGATGTGCGGTGCGGGGCCTCGATCTCAAGCGTGGCCGGGTTGGCGGCGTGGTGACGGAACATGGCATCACGGCGACCTCGACAGTGGTGCTGGCCGGAGGCATCTGGTCATCGCTCTTCTGCGGCAATCACGGCGTCGCACTGCCACAGCTTCGAATCCAGAACAACGTGATGAGGACGACACCGGCGCCTTCGGTGTTCGACGGGGCGATCTGGGCCAACGATCTCGCGTTGAGACGGCGCGAGGACGGCGGTTACACCGTGGCTCACGGCTACCAGGCCGACTTCCATGTCGGCCCCGACACAGTGCGCTGGCTGAGCGACTTCATGCCCGCCTGGCGCCACGAAAAGAACGCGCTCAAACTGCGCCTGTCGCGGCAAAGCCTTCGTGAGATGGTAACCCGCAGACGATGGTCCCTCGACGACACGAGCCCCTTCGAGGCCACCCGCGTGATGAACCCGAAACCCTACAGGAGCGCGATCGTCGAGACGTTTTCCAACCTGTTGCACACCTTTCCCGCCCTGTCGGACATCGGTATCGAGGAGACTTGGGCCGGTCTCATCGATGTCACGCCTGACGCAATCCCCGTGATCTCCGCGGTGGACAACGTTCCCGGTTTTCATCTGGCGACCGGTTTCAGCGGTCACGGATTCGGCATCGGGCCGGGAGCAGGCCGCGTGACGGCCGAACTCGTGACAGGCCAGACTCCTTCCGTCGACCTGACCCCCTTCCGTTTTCGCCGCTTCGCCGACGGCATGCCCAACCCCTTCGGTGGTGCGGGATAGTCTCTACTGGCATGCAGGTCGTTCATGACTCACCGGAGCCTGGTCCGGTCCCTTGCGCGGGTGGTGCGGCGGCCCGTGCCTGTGACATAGTGGGCTCGGCACATGACGCGGCGTGGGCATGAGAGGAGGGGCGATGACCGGGAACACGAACGGACGAGTCCATTGTGCTCGCTGATGAGGAAGACCGGGATGTCTCAGCCTGCGGCCTGGCGCCGGAGTGACCACTCTTCGTGCGGTGGTCGTCGATGGGCCGTCACGGGATACCGGGCCACGCTCCTTGCCTCCCTCAACGAGGGTATCCTTGAGACTGCAATGAAGCAGACGCCCCGAAGCTCGGCACGCCTTGGGCAAGGGCAGACCATTGGGATGACTGAGTCACGCTTGCGTTCACCCCGGAGCATGAAACGCAGATCCCAGGGCTGTTTCAGAGAAAACTCTTGAGCTGGATGTCAACGATGGCGACACAAGATCCCCATGCCGGCAACACGGAACCGGTCATCGAATGCCGCGGCCTATGGAAGATATTCGGTCAGGGCATCGATCGCGCCATGGAGGCCATCCTGAGCGATGAGCTGACCAAGGAGACGGTTCTGGAGCGGTTCGGATGCGTGATCGGCGTGCAGGACGTCTCGTTCTCGGTCAACGAAGGCGAGATCTTCTGCATCATGGGTCTTTCCGGGTCCGGAAAGTCGACGCTGATCCGGCACGTCAACCGTCTGATCGAGCCGACAGCGGGCGAAGTCTGGATCGAGGGGGAGAACATCGGCGGTCTCGGCCCGACAAGCCTGCGCGCATTGCGCGCATCGAAGATCGGCATGGTGTTCCAGAACATGGCCCTGATGCCCCACCGCACGGTTCGCGACAACGTCGCATTTGCCCTTGAAGTGCGCGGCCAGAACCGCTCGTCGCGCCTGGCTGTTGCCGACCGGGCCATCGACAACGTCGAGCTGACGGGCTGGGGCGATCGTTATCCCGACGAGCTGTCCGGCGGCATGCAGCAACGGGTGGGGCTGGCCAGGGCCATTGCGGCGGATCCGCACATCCTGCTGATGGATGAACCCTTTTCCGCCCTCGATCCGCTGATCCGGCGGCAGTTGCAGGGCCAGTTCATGACCCTTGCCAGAGAGATGAAGAAAACCACACTCTTTATCACGCACGATCTCGACGAAGCCATTCGTATTGGCGATCGTATCGCGATCATGCGGGATGGAATTCTTGTCCAGGTCGGCACGCCTGAGCAGATCGTGACCGAACCGAAGGATTCCTATGTGGCCGATTTCGTTGCCGGCATATCAAAACTCAACCTGGTCACGGCGGCCCGCATCATGGAACCGATCGCTGCCTATGAGGCGCGCGAGGGCACGGTGACGCATTCCCGCTCGTTGACTGCAAGCCCGAAGGACAATCTTGACCGCCTCGCCGAGCTTTCGATCGAGACCGATGCTCCGCTCATCATCGTCGATGACGCAAGACCCGTCGGAATTGTCACCAAGAAGGCCCTGATACGGGGCATTCAGGGACGCCTGGACCAGATCACGGAGGTCGGATAAATGGCCAGCGACGAGTCATTCAACATTCTGGACCCGTTTTCCAACCTTGATCTTGGCATTGCCGACTGGGCGGACGGGATCAAGGGATGGGCCTCGGAGAACCGGGAGACGATCCAGCCCATCAAGCGGGCTCTCAATGACGGCATCAACGCCATCGAAATGGCGCTGCAGTCCGTTTCACCGGTCATGATGATCGTCGTCATCACATTGCTTGCCTGGCAACTTTCCGGCCGCCGCGTGGCGATCATCGTGTTCGCCGCGCTCCTCTCACTTGCGCTCCTCGACCCGGGCGCGTGGGCACTGGCCATGACGACCCTGGCCATCGTGCTGAGTTCGGTCATCATGTGCGTGATCATTGGCCTGCCGCTCGGCGTGCTGGCAGCGAAGTCCGATCCGTTCCAGGGAGCCATCCGCCCGATCCTGGACACGATGCAGACGATCCCGGCATTCGTCTATCTCGTGCCCGTGGTCATGCTGGTGGGTATCGGAAACGTCTCGGGCGTCATCGTCACGATCGTATTCGCGGTTCCGCCCCTGATTCGCCTGACATCCCTGGGGATCCGGCAGGTCAACCAGAGTGTTGTCGAGGCCGCACGCGCCTTCGGTGCAAGCCCGCTTCAGATCATGTTCAAGGTCGAGTTGCCACTCGCGACGCCAACGATCATGGCAGGGGTCAATCAGACGATCATGCTGTCCCTGTCGATGGTCGTGATCGCATCGATGATTGCGGTCAAGGGCCTTGGAAACGAAGTGTTGCGCGCCATGGGCCGGCTGGATGCGGGCAAGGCGATCGTCGGCGGCCTCGGAATTGTGATCCTCGCCATTGTGCTGGATCGAATCACACACGGGGTCGCCCAGTCGGGGCGTGAACGAGGAACCCGCCACAGATGGAAAAGCGGCCCGATCGGGTTGGTTTGGGCCTTTCTTGAGTCCCGCAAAAGAACGAAGATGGACTAGTGTCATACAGCGTCGATGTGGTCTCGCGACGCTGAGCCTATGGGACACTCGGGACCGATCATCACACAAGGGAGACATTCCGTGAAACTCTATCAAACTGGATGCTGGGCAACTGCTGCGGTCATCGCCGCCAGCGGTCTTGCCCTGGCGAATGACATGCCCGGTGAAGGCGTCACCGTGCGCCCGATCGAAGGGACAGTTCTGGAGGAGCGCTTCCAGAACCAGATCATATACAGGGCTCTCGAAGAGCTGGGCTACGAGATCGGCGATCCACAGTCCGTCGAGTACCAGACGATCCACCTGGCGCTCGGTTCGGGTGACGGCGACTTCACGACAGTTCACTGGGATCCACTCCACCTTGCGTTCTTCAATGAAGCCGGCGGCGAAGGCGTCATGACCAAGGTCGGTCACCTGATCACCGGCGCCCTGCAGGGCTATCTGGTCGACAAGGCGTCCTTCGACGCGGGTGTGACCAATCTCGGTGATCTGAAGGATCCGGAGGTCGCGGCACGGTTCGACGCGGACGGCAACGGCACGGCCGACCTCGCCGGCTGCCCGCCGGGCTGGGGCTGCGAGCGTGTCATTGAGCATCATCTGACCGAATTCGGTCTGCGCGACACGGTCACGCACAATCAGGGTGCCTACAATGCCGTGATCGCCGAAACCGTCGCCCGTCATAATGCCGGTGAGCCGATCATCTACTACACATGGACGCCTTACTGGGTCTCAGGTGTGCTGGTGCCCGGCACGGATGTCGAATGGATCGAAGTACCCTATTCCTCTCTGCCGGACGAACGGACCGACAACACCATGTTTGAAGGCCGTGAGCTGGGATTCGCGGTCAACGAACTTCGCATTCTGGCCAACAACGATTTTCTGGCGGCCAACCCGGCAGCAGCCAGGCTCTTCGAACTGGCCGAGATGGACATCAACGATGTTTCCGCCCAGAACAACGTGATGCAGAACGGCGAGGATTCAATCGAGGCGATCGACGGTCATGTCGATGCCTGGATTGAAGAAAACCAGGAGGCTTTCGACAGTTGGGTTGCCGCAGCGCGGGATGCCGCCGGCTGACCTGGATTGTGGGTGGCGGCGTTCGCGACAGGCGGGCGCCGCCAATCCGGCAAACGCCGGACAGGACGGGCTCAAGATCGGGTTCAGGTGCATTGTCTGACTGGCCTGCCGGACCTGCGCCGACACATTCAAACGCGATGAAGAGTGGTCAGTCGTAGTCAGTCTGAGTTCTGCAGAATCTCAGGGGGCCGGATGACTGCGTCCGGTGGGCGGGCACGATTGTGTTCGAACGTCTCGCCGGCCCCTTCAAGACCTAATCCCGAAGCGTTACACTCTCTCAGCCCAATGGCCGGACCTGGTCCTGTGTCGTAGTGAACGTCATCCGGCCTGTTGCGGTGAGTGTCGTCCCCAAGGGGGGTATGCGCCATGGACTACGAATTCGACCTTGGCCCCTATTCCCGACCGATCACCGTACGCGATCATCAAGGGCAGATCTGGTTCGACCGCGGTCTGGTGTGGCTCTACGGCTTCAACCATGAGGAAGCCATCGTCTGCTTTCGCGAGGCGCAGCGGGCCGACCCGGACTGCGCGATGGCGTTCTGGGGAGAGGCCTGGGCCGCCGGCCCCTTCATCAATCTGCCATGGTGCTGGAAGAGCGAGGCTGAAGCGCGGGATTCGCTCGCCACCTGCCGTGCCGCCACCGCCGCGGCCATGGCACGACGCGACGGCGCGATACCGGTCGAACAGGCTCTCATCGAGGCCCTTCCCGCGCGCTATCAGAAGAATCACGTGGTGGAGATGGAGGAGTTCTCCCACTGGGATGACGCCTTCGCCGACCAGATGCGCGACGTCCATCGCCGCTTTCCCGATGATGCGGACGTCGTCGCCCTCTTTGCGGAGGCCCTGATCACCCGAACCCCCTGGAAGCTCTGGGATCTCGACACCGGAGAACAGGCCGACGGCGCTGATACCCTCGAGGCGCAGGCGGTGCTGGAGGCCGCCATACGGGACCGGGACGAGGCAGGCGAGGCGCCGCATCCCGGGTTGCTGCACATGTACATCCATGTGGTGGAGATGTCGCGCACGCCCGAGCGAGGCGAAGCCGCTGCCGACCGTCTGCACCATCTCTCACCCGACAACGGCCATCTCAACCACATGCCGTGTCATGTCTACCTCCAGTGCGGCCGTTACGCCGACGCAGTCGCCGTGAGTCGCAAGGCCGTGCGGGCGGATGCCAGGTACCTCCATCGGGCGGGACCCTACAACTTCTACACGACCGCGCACTGCCACGACCTCCACGCCATGATGACCGCAGCGATGATGATGGGGGACTACGGCAGTGCCATGGAAGCGGCGCGGGAGATGTCCCGCACGGTCACGCCGGACCTGCTCCTCCAGGACCGTCCCTATCTGGTTGACATCCTCGACGACCATTGTTCCGCAACGGTCCATGTGCCGATCCGCTTCGGGCGGTGGCACGATGTTCTGGAGCTTCCCATGCCCGGCCATCCGGAGCTCTATGTGACGACCTCCCTGATGCACCACTATGCCAGGGGGGTGGCTCACGCCGCTCTCGGTCACTTCGATGCGGCCGAAGGAGAACTCGACAGCCTGGTTGCCGGGTGCAACGAACTTTCCGACACGCGCCTCTTCTTCAACGACACGGCAGTGAATGTCATGGCGATCGCCCGGGACATGCTTTGCGGCGAGCTGGCCTGGCACCGGGGAGACCACGAGGCGGGTTTTGCCCACCTTCGCCAGGCCGAGCGTCGCAACGACCTTCTGGCCTACAGCGAACCCTGGCCCTGGATGCATCCGCCACGCCATGCCCTGGGCGCACTGTTGCTGGAAAAGGGATATGTGGACGAAGCCGAAGCGGTCTACCGGCGCGATCTCGGACTCGACGACGAAGGCAGACGCTGCCTGCAGAACCGCGGCAACGTGTGGGGACTGCACGGCTACCACGAGTGCCTGAAGCGCCTTGGCCGGGAACGGGAGGCGGCCGACCTGGCACCACTCCTGGCAACCGCTCTTGCCCGGAGCGACACCCCGATCGAGTCGTCGTGTCATTGCCGCAAGCAGGCGTTGCAACCTCCTGTCGGAGACTGAGATCTGATGACCTGCTTCCTTCTCCCTGGTGCCGTGTTGCCTGTCTCCCGGTGGTCACCATGACTCATGAACCTCTGAAGGACAGGGTGTCATCAGGCGCGCACGACACCTCGCTCGTCGATGACCTGGTTTCCCGGGCAAGACGTGCGCAGCGGCGATTCGAGGCTGAGGCCACCCAGGAACGCCTCGACATGGCCGCCCGGGCCGCCGCCTGGGCGGTGCTGGAACCGTCCCGTAATCAGGCGCTCGCGGAGCTGGCGGTGCGGACGACGGGTCTGGGCAATGTCGCGGACAAGATCGCCAAGAATCACCGCAAGACCCTGGGCCTGATGCGCGACCTCGCGAACGCACGCACATGGGGCATCATCGCCTCGTATCCCGGTTCCGGGATCACGGAAATCGCCAGGCCCATCGGTGTCATCGGCGCTGTCGTGCCTTCCACCAACCCGGTCGCGACACCCGCCAACAACATGATCAATGCGCTGAAATGCGGCAATGCCATCGTGCTGTCGCCTTCGCCCGGGGGACAGGACGCCTGCCGGCTGCTGCTGGAGTACGTGCACCGGGAGTTTGATCGTGCCGGAATCGATCCTGATCTCGCTCAGATGATCCCGGCTCCCGCCTCCAAGATCCGCACCGGGAGGCTTCTCGAAACCGTGGATCTGGCCGTGGTGACGGGTTCACAGGACAACGTCAGGCGAGCCTACACGTCCGGGACACCGGCCATCGGGGTCGGCACGGGCAACGTGCCGGTCATCGTCGACGAGACCGCCGATGCCGAGGCGGCAGCGAGGCTGATCGCGCGCTCCAAGACCTTTGACAACGCCACGTCCTGTTCCTCGGAGAATGCCCTGGTGGTGGTCGACGCACTCTACGAGTCCTTTTCGGCGGCACTGCGGAACGAGGGATGCGCCATCCTGGAGTCCACGAAGGAACGTCATGTCGTCGAACGCCTGTGGCCTGGTGGCCGATTGAACCCCCGTGCGATCGCACGGGACGCCCGTGTGCTGATCGATGTCCTGGAACTCGCCGACGAGGTGCCACACGACACGCGTTTCATCGCCGTCGAGACAGACAATGCCGGTCCCGTACACCGGATTTCGGGTGAGAAGATCTCCCTCGTCACCGCACTTTACCGGGCCCGGGACTTCGCCGACGCCACGGCCATTGTCGCCCGTATTCTCGAACATGCAGGTGCCGGCCACTCGGCAGGGATCCATACCTCGTGCGACGATCGCGCCATCGAACTGGGACGTCGGCTTCCGGTCTGCCGCATCATCGTCAACCAGGCCCACGCCATGGCCACGGGCGGCTCCTTCGACAACGCTCTTCCCTTCTCGCTCTCCATGGGGTGCGGCAGCTGGGGCGGCAATTCCATCGACGAAAACCTCCACTGGAAGCACTTCCTCAACGTCACCCAGGTGGTGCGAACCATTCCTCCCGACGAGCCTTCGCTGGAGGAGATTTTCGCGGACTACTGGGCCGGATGCGGCCGATGAGGGCGGCGTCCGGCACCATCCGCGACTGGATCGAGCGGCACGCCCATCACACACCCCACAAGGTCAGCCACCTCTTCGCGGATGGATCACCCGACCTCACATGGAGCGGGCTGCTCGAGGGAGCAGATGCGGTCGCCGCCTCCCTGAGAACTGCCGGCGCCACCAGGGGCGAGAGTGTCGTCACCTTCCTTCACAACGGGCGGGCGGCCATCCTCGTGCTGTTCGGGCTGTTCCTTGGCGGCTTTCGCGCCACGCCGTTGAATCTCGCGGCCGGCACCGATGCCCACCGCCATGCACTGCGCCACAGTGGCGCCCGTTTCGCCGTTGTCGATGACGACACCGGGCCGGACTTCAACGAGACAGGTCTTACGGTGATCGATGCCGAAGACCTTGCCGGCGCTCCGCCATCGGGCCAGGCGCCACTCACCGGCGATGACGAAGCCCTCCTGATGTACACCTCCGGTACAACGGGCCAGCCCAAGGGTGTGCTGCACAGCCATCGAAGCCTGCTTGCGGGCGGATGGAACACGGCATGTGCCCACCGGCTCGGGCCGGATGACCGAGGTTTGTGCATTCTCCCCCACTACCACATCAACGGGCTCTGCGTGACGCTGATGGGACCCCTTGTCTCCGGCGGCTCCGTGATTGTCTGCCGGCGGTTTTCCGTGCAGCGCTTCTGGGATGACTGCGAGAGGTATGCCGCCACATGGTTTTCCTGTGTCCCGACCATCGTCTCGCGCCTGATCCATCACGACAGCGAACCGCAGGCAGAGGTGGTGCGCCGTCTCCGGTTCGCCCGCTCCGCCTCATCGGCGCTTCCTCGGGAGGTTCACAAGGCCTTCGAGTCGCGCTTCCGCATCGTGCTCGTCGAGACCATGGGGCTGACCGAAACCGCGGCACAGATTCTCGCCAATCCCCTGCCGCCCGGAAAGCGCAAGATCGGCTCGCCGGGCATCGCCTTCGGCAACGAGGTGGCCATCCTCGATGGCGCCGGGCACGTTGAGGAGCCCGGCCAGGCCGGCGAAATCGCCGTGAAGGGCCCCAACGTCATGCTGGGCTACCTCGACGATGAAGAAGCGACCCGCGACGCCTTCACGAAGGATGGCTGGCTGAAGACCGGCGATGTCGGTTTCATGGACAGGAACGGCTACGTTCATGTCTCCGGCAGGCTGAAGGAACTCATCATCAAGGGAGGCGAGAACATCGCGCCCCGGGAGGTGGATGATGCCCTTCACGCCCACCCCGAGGTCATCGAAGCGGCGGCATTTGCCAGTCCCTGCCCGGACTACGGCCAGCGCGTCGAGGCCGCCGTCTGCCTGGCAAGGGACGCGACGGTGACCACCGATGAACTCATCACCCACTGCCGCGCCAGACTCGGCGCCTTCCGGTCTCCCGACCGCATCCATGTCCTCACCGACCTGCCCAGAGGCCCATCCGGCAAGGTCCAGCGCATCAGACTCTCCGGAATGCTTCAGGCCCAAACATCAACGGACGGCGCCCGTGAGGCCCCTTGTCAGGTTTCACGCGACGACAGACTTCGCCGAGAACGCCTCGTTCCGGATTGACAGGGTCTGCATCCGCCACGGCAACGTCCGGTGACAGGATTCCCGCCGCCCTCCGAACAGCATGTCTATGGCTTGTAGATGCCGACGCCGAAGAGGTGGCCGTCGTGCAACACGAGCCAGCTCGACTTCTGTTCGATCTCTCCGGTGGCCGGGTTGATCCACTTGTAATCGACCCAGGTCCCCTCCGCCGAGGCCGTCTGCCGCATCTCCTCGCCGAACTGCTTGCCGTCGATATCCGTGAAGCTCGAATATGTCCTTCCCAGAAGCGAGGGGTCGACGCCGTGGGCCACGATGGCGTCATCGAGCCCGTAGACGAAGATGTAGAGATCGCGATCCAGAAACTCCGGCGCCGGGTCTTCGTTGAACCTGGCCAGTGCCGCATCGCTCCCCATCTCGTCGTATGAGGCGATGGCACGCGTCACCATGGCCTGCGCCTCCTCGGCCGTGCCCCGTTCGTCGCTAGCCGAAGCGGACACCGCGAACGCCAGGCACAGAGTGGCGGCAAGGGCCCGAAGGCCTTGGGTCGTCTTCATGGTCATGTTTTTCTCCCGGCATCTTGCCGCGCGGGTTGGAGTGGGCGCAACAGACGATCTCCGCGCTATTCCCAGGGATCGTAGCTGCCGAAGTTCCACAGATTGTCTTCCGGATCCCGGCAGGCATAGAGGCGTCCTCCATAGTCCTGATCCTGGGGTCGCATGACCACCCGCGCCCCGGAGGCCACAGCGCGGGCGTGATGCGCGTCGACGTCGTCCACGATCACATAGACGCTTCGGCACGCTGGACTGTCCGGCGTCTCCATCGGTTGCCGGAGCGCCCCGAATTCGTCGTTGCGGGTCGAACCCAGCATGATCATCCCGTTGCCGAAAACGAGCTGGGCATGGGCGACCGTCCCGTCCTCGCCGGGCACGACAAGGTGCCTTTCGAAGCCGAAGGCCTCGCAGAGCCACTCGATCGCGGCCGGAGCGTCCCGGTAGCGAAGGGACGGAACAATCGTGGAGGTCTTCGCGAGGTTCGTCATGGGGCGGCAACATCAACCGAAACAACACGCTCCGCAAGCCCCGGACACTCGCAGTGCCGGCGTCCACGTGGGTCAGGAACGAGGCGTTGCTCTCGGCCGTCACTTCTTCGGACACGGTATCCTCGAATGCCTGTCCCATGAGATTGTTCCGGTCTACGCAGGTCGACTGATGATGCACGGTCTGTTGTGCTGTTGAAGCGAAACTCTCGTGGGATACCAGTTCACTTGCAGCGGCATTGATGGCTTGTGCGCCCGAGGTCGAGGCCGTGCATGACCCCTGTCAGGCGAGGAAGCGGTTGAGGACGTTGCGGGTGACCTGACAGACGGTGGGGTCGGCGAGACGCAGACCATTGACCCACTCGCAGGTAGCGGCGGTGAAGACCTCGCCGGCGCCCCTGGAAAAGGAGACGATCATGCCGCTTCCCCTCGTCACCTTGTCGCGCGCCTCGGGCGTCTCCGCGCCATGGAACATGCGGGCAAGGAATCGCTGGTCATGATCGGCGATGTAGAGATCCTCTCCTGGAAGACCAAAGTCGGCCTCGACGGTGGTGGCGGGACCAAGCGCCAGGATCTCGAGGTCGCCCGGAACGTCGTCGTCGGGGAGTGGCCAGGGGAGGCCGTCGCGGATCACGTGGTCGAGACCGTCGACCTCGTAGCCGAAGATCCTGCTGTCAGCGCCGAGGATGTCGCCGTAGCCGAGACAGCAATCGGCAAGGGCCCAGTGGTCGGGGCGATAGACCGTGAAGCCCCCGGCTCCGCGGCCGGCGCAGTGACCGAGACCGGCGTAGATTCCCTTCGAGCCGTTGACCCCGAAGGTGCGGGATCCAGGACAGTTCACCTCAGGAGATTCCCATGACGTGGTGGCGAGATGTTCCCGTGTTGTGCCCATGACGGGATCTTCCTCCGCCGCGACATACTTGTAGCAGACCTGGGTCCGGCCCTCGTCCTCCATTCTGATCTGCCAGAAGAAGTTCCCGGCAAAGCGGGCCACCCTGCCGCCTGCCTCGACAAACCGGTCGACGGCATCGCGCATGGGACGACTCCAGTATTCATCATGTCCGACGATGACGACGCAACGGTAGGGGTCGAGCAGGTCAGGCGTGTCATGCACGTCATGGAGCGCTGCGACATCGGCCTCGTGGCCCTCCGCCTCGAGCCAGCGCGCCATGTGGCGCTCATAGCTTGCCCATCCGGCCGACGCGTACTTCTTGGAATAGCCGTGTGACCACGCCCATTCCATGTAGGGATAGCGCGCCACCGTAGCAGGCGGCAGCGGCGTCGCGGGAAGGGTTCGCGGCGCTCCCGAAGGCAGCCTCGCAAAGCCTCGCGACCACGGCCGCTGCAGGCTGAGATGCGTCGAGAACCGGTCGCCGGAGGCGCCGGCTACTCCCTCGTAGGCGTTCGAGCCGCCCCACTCGTTGTAGGCAACCCAGGTCGGCGTTGCCGCCACCAACAACAGCGGCGGGCACGCTCCATGCCGCGGCCCCCCGATGAGAACGACATGGTCGTGAGTGACCACCTCGCCGCGGCGCCGCGCCGTGAGTGTGATGACGTAGCCGCCGGGACGCCAGGCGGCGGGAATGGTCATGCGCCAGGCAACCGGCCAGCCACAGCCGGTGGCAGAGGCATCATGCGGGGCGGCATGCCAGTGGCCCGCAACACCGGTTTCATGGTGGACCGGGACGGTTTCAAGACCGTCCCTCGCGATGTCGAGATCAAAGGCGTCGGCGGTCGTCGACACATGGAGTTCGATGACCTCGCCCACACGGCAGGAAAGCCGCGACGTATAGGCCCAGATCTGCAGAACGGACGGATCGTCACTCGCCGCGTCATACCACGTATCGACGATGTGACGGGGCCGTCTTGTCGTGCGTGGCACCTGCATAACCATCATGGTGCAGTGCGGGTCGCCCGCTTGCAATGATCCCTGTACCGGCGATACATCGGACCGGATGGCGGGAGGCGCACAGCATGGCTGACATCTGGACCGAAGGACTCACACGCAACGACGCCAACCATGTGTCACTGTCACCCGTATCGTTCCTCAACCGGACGGCTGCGGTATGGCCGGACCGGATCGCCGTAATCCACGGCCCGCTGAAAAGAACATGGCGCGACACGGCCGGGCGCTGCCGAAGACTCGCCTCGGCACTGCAACGGCGTGGCGTGGCCAAAGGCGATACCGTGGCCATCATGGCGCCCAATCTGCCGGAGTTCGTCGAGGCAAGCCTTGCCGTGCCGATGTCAGGCGCCGTCCTCAATTCCCTCAACATACGCCTCGACGCCGCCGCCATCCGCTTCATCCTCGAACACGGCGAAGCGAGGGTGCTGATCACCGACAGGGCATTGTCACCCACGGTGGGCGAGGCCATCGCGGGTCTCGATGACCGCTTGCTCATCATCGACATCGACGATCCACTGGCCCATGGCGCAGGGCAACTGCTCGGTGACCTGACCTACGAGGACCTGCTCGCCGAGGGAGACGAATCGGGTCAATGGGCGGGGCCCGCCGACGAGTGGCAACCCATCGCCCTCAACTACACGTCGGGCACCACCGGCAACCCCAAGGGCGTCGTCTACCACCACCGGGGCGCCTATCTGAACGCTCTTGGCAACGCCATTACCTGGTCGATGCCGCATCACCCCGTCTACCTGTGGACCCTGCCGATGTTCCACTGCAATGGCTGGTGTTTCCCGTGGACGGTGACCGCCATGGCGGGAACACACGTCTGCCTGCGCGCCCTTTCCGCCGAGACGATCCTGGGCGCCATCGGCGAGCACGGAGTCACGCATCTTTGCGGCGCGCCCGTCGTCATGAACATGATGCTGGCTGGTCCGGAGGCCCTGTGGCAGGGCATTCGTCATCATGTGAAAATGATGACCGCAGGCGCCGCGCCCCCGGCCGCCATCCTCGAGCGCATGGCGGCGCGCGGCATCGACATTACCCATGTCTACGGTCTCACCGAAACCTATGGACCGGCAAGTGTGTGTGCCTGGCATCCGGAATGGAACGATCTGCCGGCCTCCGGGCAGGCCGACCGGAAGGCCCGTCAGGGTGTGACCTACGCCGTTCAGGAGGCGATGATGGTCGCCGAGCCCCGGACCATGGAACCCGTGCCGGCGGACGGCGAGACCATGGGCGAGATCATGATGCGCGGCAACATCACCATGTCAGGCTATCTCAAGAACACCCGGGCAAGCGCCGAAGCCTTCCGCGGCGGATGGTTCCACACCGGCGATCTGGCAGTCACCCACCCGGATGGCTATGTCGAGATCCGGGATCGCAGCAAGGACATCATCATCTCGGGAGGAGAGAACATCTCGACCATCGAGGTGGAAGGCGTTCTCTATCGCCATCCCGCCGTGGCCGAGGCGGCGGTGGTGGCACGCCCCGACGACACATGGGGTGAAACGCCGTGCGCCTTCGTCACGCTCAAATCCGGCATGACGGCGACGGCCGACGACCTGATTGCCTTCTGCCGGGACAACCTGGCGCACTTCAAGTGCCCGAAGCACGTGGTGTTCGGGGAACTGCCGAAGACCTCCACCGGCAAGATCCAGAAGTTTGTCCTGAGGGAACGGGCCGCGTCGGCGTGACATGACGGCCATGGCGCTTGCCGTCCTCATGATGGTGGTGTTCCTGGCGGCACTTCTTCAGGCAGCAACAGGCATGGGCTTCGGCATCATCGCCGGCCCGGTCCTGCTGATCGCCATGGGCGATACGGCGGCCATCCAGGTGACCATCATGCTGTCCACCATTCCATCTCTGATACTGATCCGCCGGTCTCTCGACGCAGCCGATCCGACCCTGCTCCTGCACCTCCTTGGCGGTGCCGCCGCCGGACTGGCCGTGGGCGCCCTGCTTTTCGCCACGGCGACGGTCGCCGACCTGACGTGGGGGGCGGTCGCGGCGGTGCTGGCCATGGCCGTGCTTTCGACAGGGTTTCACGAACGCCATGTCATGATCCGAGGCAACGGTATCGCCGGCCGTCTGCTGACCGGCCTTGTGAGCGGCGTCATGACCGCGACACTCGCCATGCCCGGTCCTGCCGTCGCCGCCTGGGCCTCGGCCACCGGACTGAACAAGACGCGCACGCGCGCCACCCTGCTCGTCGTCGCTCTCATCTGTCTTCCGGTGGCCCTGGTCCTGCAGGGCGTCGTCGAGGGGATTCCCTACCGGGTCGTGGACGACTGCATGTGGCTGGCGCCAGGCGCTGTCGCCGGAACCTTCCTGGGTCAGGTGATCGCGGGACGCGTGCCGGAACGACTCTTCCGCAGGTTCATCACGGTCCTGCTCGCCCTCGTCGCCCTCGCACTCGTGGTCCGCTGACAACACATGAGGAGGATGTGGCGCACCCCGGAGGACTCGAACCCCCAACCTCCTGATCCGTAGTCAGGTGCTCTATCCAGTTGAGCTAGGGGTGCGCTGGATCACGTGCCTAGGTAGCCGACGACATCGCCGGGTGCAAGTCCCCGCTGAGGATGTCGGGCATCACGAAGAGAGATGACGGCCCATCTTCATGAACTTGTCGCGGCGACCGGCAACGAGGGCATCGCCATCGAGAGGATCGAGTTCCTCCAGCGCGGAGGCAATGGCCTCGGCGGTCGTGCGTATGGCGGCGTCCGGGTCCCGGTGGGCGCCGCCCAGCGGTTCCTTGACCACACGGTCGATGATCTTCAGCCCCTCCAGATCGGTGGCGGTCAGTTTGAGGGCATTGGCAGCCGTCTCGGCCTCGTCGCTGCTGCGCCACAGGATGGAGGCGCATCCTTCCGGTGAGATCACGGAGTAGACGGCGTGTTCCAGCATCAGCACCCGATCCGCCACGGCAATGGCGATGGCGCCCCCCGAGCCGCCCTCGCCGATCACCACGGAGACCAGCGGCACCCGGATCGTCAGGCAGGCCTCGATGGAACGGGCGATGGCTTCCGCCTGCCCCCGTTCCTCGGCGCCGATTCCCGGGTAGGCGCCGGCCGTATCGACAAAGGTGATCACCGCCAGGCCGAAGCGGTCCGCCAGACGCATCAGCCGGGCCGCCTTGCGATAGCCCTCGGGCCGCGCCATGCCGAAGTTGTGCCGGACCCTGCTGTCCGTGTCGTTGCCCTTCTCGTGGCCCATGACCACCACCGGACGCCCGTTGAAGGTCCCGATCCCCGCCAGCATGGCGGGATCCTCGCCGTAGAGACGGTCCCCGGCAAAGGGAATGAAGTCCCGGATCAGGGACGAGATGAAGACCGACGTGTGGGGACGCGCAGGATGTCTGGCGACCTGGGTCTTCTGCCACGGGCTGAGTTTTCCGTATGTCTGGACGAGGAGGCGGTCGAGCTTGGTCTCCAGGCGATTGACCTCGTCGACAATGTTGACGCCGTCATCCACCGACAGCCGGCGGAGTTCCTCGATCTTGCTTTCGAGTTCGACGATCGGCCGCTCGAATTCCAGTGCCAGACGCATGATGGTTGAGACGCTGTGCCTATCCGGCAGAACTGATCTGTTCGGCCTTGCGCACCATCACCTCGGCCTGCTTGATCGACGCGATGTCGATCAGCCTGCCGTCCAGGGAGACCGCGCCCTGGCCTCCCTCTTGTGCCTTCGCCATGGCCTCGAGAATGCGCCGCGCCTGGGTGACCTCCTTCTCGGAGGGGCTGTTCACCTCGTTGGCCAGGGGAATCTGTCCGGGATGAATGGCCCACTTGCCCTCGCATCCCAGGGCAGCCGCCCGGTTGGCCTGAGCGCGATAGCCGTCGGCATCCCGGAAATCGCCGAAGGGTCCGTCGATGGGCCGCAGACCCCGCGCCCGGGCCGCCACCACCATGCGGGAAATGGCGAAGTGCCACATGTCTCCCCAGTGATAATCCCGCGGAGCGTCACCCTCGGCGTCGGTCAGCACTCCATAGAGGGGATTGGGACCACCGATGGTGGTCATGCGGGCGCGCGTCGAGGCGGCATAGTCGGCCACGCCGAAGTGCAGGCTCTCGTTGCGTCCACTGGCGCCGGCGATCGCCTCGACATTGGACATGCCGAGTGCCGTTTCGATGATGAGTTCGAAGCCGATCCTTTTCGGACGCGCCATCGCGTCCTCGACCTGGGTGACGAGCATGTCGACGGCATAGACATCGGCCGGTGTTCCGACCTTGGGGATCATGATGAGATCCAGCCGGCCCTGCGTCTGTTCGATGACGTCAACGACATCACGGTACATGTAGTGGGTATCGAGCCCGTTGATCCGCACGGAAAGAGTCTTGGCACCCCAGTCGAGGTCGTTGACGGCCTCGATCACGTTCTTCCTGGCCTGAGGCTTGTCGTCCGGCGCGACCGCATCCTCAAGATCGAGAAAGACGACATCGGCATCGCCGGCCGCTGCCTTGGCGAAAAGCTCCCTACGACTTCCCGGGACGGCAAGTTCGCTGCGGTTGAGCCGCGCCGGCGCGGCGTCGATGATGGTGAAACTCATGATCCGGTTCTCCCCGGGGGGTGAATACGTGACACAAGTCCATGCCTTGCGCCACGGGTGGCTGTCAAGAAAGAGGGTGATGCCTGGACAGGGCAGACTTGAGGCGCTCCTCGAGCACGTGGGTATAGATCTGCGTCGTGGAGATGTCGGCATGGCCCAGCATGGTCTGGACCGAACGCAGGTCTGCGCCGTTGTCGAGCAGATGACTGGCAAAGGCATGACGCAACACGTGGGGAGAGACCGCCGCCGGATCGAGGCACGTGTCCATGGCCAGTTTCTTCAGGATCCTGCCCGCAGACTGGCGTGTGAGATGACCGGAAGCGCCACGCGAAGGGAAGAGCCACGGTGATGGACGCCGTCGCACGGCAAGCCAGGTCCTGACGGTTCGAAGGGCCCGCTCGCCAATGGGTACGAGACGCTCACGCCCCCCCTTGCCGCGCACGATGATGAAGGGCGCATCACGCTCGATCGCACTGGCAGGCAAGGACACGAGTTCGGAAACACGCAGACCGGTCGCATAGAGCAGTTCCACCAGCGCCGCCCGGCGCAGATCTTCCGGACGGTCACCGCTGTGAGCGGTCTCCAGCAAGTGCGCGACCTGTTCCTGGGACAGCACCCTCGGCAGGGAGGGTCCGGACCGGGGCGACTCCAGTCTTGCCGCCGGATCGTCGCTGCGCAGTGTCTCGCTGGCAAGGAAGCGGTAGAACTGGCGGGCAGCCGACATGCGCCGCGCCGCGGTGGCGGCGCTGGCCCCACGGCGCCGCAGGGCGCCGAGCCAGCGCCGGATGTCGTCCGATGAGGCCTCCTGAAGACGACGGGGCGCCAGAAAGCCTGCGAGATCCGCAAGGTCCCGGCGATAGGCCTCGACCGTGTTGGCGGATGCGCCACGCTCGACCACCATCATCTCGAGGAAGAGACTGATGACATCCGCCGACCCCTGCCTCTTCTTCGTCACGCGGGCCATGAATGCGGAGACTCCCTTGAAATCCCGGCCTGTCAGACCGCGTTCGCGAAAGCGACCTCGAGAGCGAGAAGCCTCGCCTCGCGTTCCAGCCCCAGGGATTTCAGGACGCCGATCACCGCAGCGGCGCTCCGGACATCGATGCGCGAAGGATCCCGCGACGCCAGGAGGACGGTGGAGAGCAGCAGCGCCTCGCCGAGTCGGCCATCCCTGGATGCCGCGGTGAGCGCCACCACAAGCCCGGCATCGCCGGCGCTCTCTCGCGGCGCCGATTGCCTGTCACCACCGGATGCAGCGAGAAGGATATCGTGCATGATCGGCTCGGCGATGCGATCGTCCAGGGCCGCCAGGAGGACAAGGTAGAGTTCTCCGAGCCGTCGGGCGCGTTCGGGTGCGACTCCGACAACCGTCCGCCACCAGGTGTGCATCGCCGTGCCGTCATCGGAAAGCTCGTTGCCCATCCACAACCTGAGCAGCGGCCACAAGACGGCCGCTTCCGCCACCGCGTGATCGAGGAGCGCACGCTCCTCGATGAGGGGCCACCATCGGGCAGCGTCCTCTGCCTTGCCCGCCGCCAGCAGCGCGAGGATCGCCTGGGTGGAGAACCAGCCCGGCACGTTGTCAGGAACCAAGGAAACAACCTCTCCGGCCGCCACCATGGCCACGGCCCGGAACACCCAGGGCTCCGCAGCCCTTGCGCCAAGCTGGACGAAGGAGGCGATCAGCCTCGCCCTGTCCTCCATCAGCGCGGCGCCTCTGAGCTCCTGAAGACCCTGCGCCCGAGCAAGCAGATCCCCTGGCATGTCGTCGGACGTGTCGGCCTCCAGATAGAGGGAGGCAAGGTCGGCTGGCTCCATGAAGCCGCGGGCCGTTGCCCGCTCTGCGGCGGCCAGCCGCAGGGCAACGGGAAGTCCGGTTCGACCGGCGATCGCCCGCAGGACCGGCAACGACGCGTGATCGAGGAATTCTGTGGAGACCTCTGCAGCCCCCGCAAGGGCCATGGCAAACATGAGAGGCGTGACGTTGCCCAGAGTGACGAGATCGACCGGTGTCAACGTCGCAAGCGCCCTGTCCAGGGCCAGAAAGCGGGGATCGATGTCAAGTCCGGCATCCTGGAGTACGGACAGACTCAGCTCCGCGGCGGCATGGGCGCCATCGAGGCGCTGACAGAACACCAGCGCAGTAGCCAGATAGGGGTCATCGTTCTCATCAAGCTGCGTGCGGACCTCCTGGCATGCCTCCCCGCCATCGCCGGCAAGAAGGAGTGTGTCGATCTTTGCCCTGCTGCCGGTTCCCTGCAGGGCCCGGCGTCCGGCGCGCTGCATGAGGTCGGCGGCATCGTCGGTGAGGCCCAGGGCGATCAGGGCTTCGATTCTCATTCCCAGCCAGTCGCCCGCGGCATCGGCCGGGGGATCGGCCGTGGTCAGCAAGAGTCGTCGCGCCAGATCCGGCACTCTGTGCGCTCCGGAACCTAGCATGTCCATGAGGGAGGCGATGAAGGCGCCGTCACTGCCCTGCCACAGATCCCGGGAGAACCCGCCTGTTGTCTCGTCGATGGTCCCCACACGGCCGGTATCAAGGGCCGGAAGGGAATCCACCTCGAGCCCGTCGGCCGCCAGTTCTTCGTGCAGCTGCACGGTCTCCGGTGGCGGATCAACGAACTCCTCGACCGTCTCCGAGGAGGTCATGTCGAGTTCGACCGACTCGAGGGGAATGATGTCGAGGGGTTCGGCATCCTGACCGCGTACACCGGCCGTGGCCAGGATGGTGGCGACAATGAGTCCGGCGCCGAGAAAACCTCTAGTTGTCAAACCTGTCATCGGGAACATCCTCGACAATCGTGCGCATCGGGGACTGGATGTCCCAGACGGCGAGGTAACCGGCGCCGCCCGCAACTGCGAGGAGGACCAGCAGGATGAGGAAGCGCTTGATCAATCGCATGGCTGAGCGCAATCGTGGAACGTTGAACACATCGGTAAGTACAATCTATACGTTCATGGCAGAGATGCGGCAATTGTTGCCGCCGGAGAAGGCGTGGTGAAGGCAGACCGGCCGATTGTCCTCGTCGGGATGATGGGCGCTGGAAAGACGAGTGTCGGCAGGCGCCTGGCAGCCAGGCTCGACCTTCCCTTCAGGGATTCGGACGAGGAGATCGAAAAGGCGGCAGGGACCTCGGTGACAGATATCTTCGAGCGCCTCGGCGAGGAGGCGTTCCGCTGCACCGAGCACCGCGTCATCAAGCGCCTTCTGCGATCCGGTGCGGGAGTCATCGCCACCGGTGGCGGCGCTCTCATGAACGAGACGACGCGCGATCATATCCTCAAGGAAGCCGACACGGTGTGGCTGCGTGCCGATCCCGACATCCTCCTGCGGCGTGTCGGCTCCGGTCACACGCGCCCTCTGCTCTCCCGGGGAGACCCCCTCGTCATCCTGGGCAAGCTGCTCGAGGAACGGTCTGCGGTCTATGCTCAGGCCACAATGACCGTCGACAGTGGTATTGATGACGAGGATGTGGTGGCCGGGAACATCATCCAGGCCCTGAAGAGGCACCAGGCACCATGACAGATCCTGCCGTGATCCGTGTTCCGCTCGGCGAACGGGCCTACGATATCGTCATCGGCCATGGCGTTCTCGAGAGTGCAGGACAGCGCATCGCCACTGCCTGCGATCCGGGCCGCGTCGCAGTGGTCACCGACGAGACCGTCGCCGGTCTCCATCTCGAAACCCTGGAGGCGTCCCTGGCGCGGGCCGGGACGGGCTGCCACAACGTGATCCTGCCGCCGGGGGAGAAAACGAAGTCGTTCCGTCACCTCGAGAACCTGCTTGACGATCTCCTCGAGTCGGGAATCGAACGGGGTGACGGCGTAGTGGCGCTCGGCGGCGGCGTCATCGGTGATCTGGCCGGATTGGCGGCAAGCCTGCTGCGCCGCGGCGTCGCGCTTGTCCAGATTCCCACCACCCTGCTTGCCCAAGTGGACAGTTCCGTCGGCGGGAAGACCGGAATTGACACCCGCCACGGCAAGAACCTCGTCGGTGCGTTCCACCAGCCCCGCCTGGTTCTCGCCGACACGGGAGTGCTGACCACACTGTCGTCACGCGAACGGCGCGCCGGCTATGCCGAAGTGGTGAAATACGGTCTTCTCGGCAACCGGTCCTTCTTCGGATGGCTGGAGGATCACGGCGAATCCGTGCTGTCGGGCAGCGCGATGCACCTGCAGCGCGCCGTCGAGGAGAGCTGTACGGCCAAGGCCGCGATCGTCGCCCGGGACGAAAGGGAAGGCGCCGACAGGGCCCTTCTCAATCTCGGCCACACATTCGGCCATGCCCTTGAAACAGCCTGTGGCTACGACGGCCGCCTGCTCCACGGCGAGGCCGTGGCCATCGGCATGGCCATGGCGTTCGATCTTTCCGTCAGGCTCGGATTGTGTCCGGCGAGCGATGCGGTTCGGGTGCGCCGTCACCTCGCCCGGACCGGACTGCCGGTCCACCCTTCCCGTCTCGGGATCGCCAACCCCGATGCCGGGGAACTGGTTCGCCACATGGCCCAGGACAAGAAGGTCGCCCGGGGAAAGGTCGCCTTCATACTCGTTCGCGGCATCGGCGAGGCCTTCATGACCCGCGATGTCGCCCTCGACACAGTCGAGGAATTCCTCGGGGATTACATCGGTGACTGAATGGAACACAGGTGTGCGGGCGAACGGTCAGGAAGGCGGCGGGATGACCCGGCCCCCGGACTGTGACTGCGTTCACTCAGGCCAGGATGTCCGGCACCCACAGGTAGCCATCGGGATCCAGGATGAAGGCTTCTCGCGTGCCGTGGGGCTTGGTGGTCGCCGGTTCGATGATGGTGGCGCCAAGTTCGTCGGCCGCCTCACAGGCCACGTCCGGGTCGCGGCCATGGAGACGCAGTTCGGCGCCGATTCCCCGCCTCTGACCGGCGCCAAGACTGTCGTGGAGCGGATGGCCGTCGTAGGTGTGATCGGCATGCACCATCCATGTGATCTCGCCGAAGGCAAAGGACGCAAAGTCCACACAGACATACTCCGTGGTCGCTCCAAGCACACGGGTGTGGAACGGCACGACGGCCTCGACATCACGCGAAAGAAGGTTGACGGTCAGTCCACCGAGCCGCCTGGCGTAGTCTGCGGGGGACATCCACCAGTCTTCGGGGTTGCTGAGAACGGACAAGGCGATGCCCCCTTTGGTTGATGACGATCCATCGTTGCCGGTCATCGACCGGCGGGCAACCCGTCGTCTTGCAGACCGGGAACGCCGTATGACAGAACCCGACGTACTCAAAGCGCACCTTGCGGATGGCACACAATGACTGATTTCCTGGAAGTCTACTTCGTCCTGATCGTGGTTCTTCTCGTCTTTTCGGCAGTCTTCTCGGGCTCCGAAACGGCGCTGACAGCCGCCAACCGATCCAGGATTCATGGCCTCGGGCTTGCCGGAGATCGCAGGGCGGCACGGGCAACCGCACTGATGGAGGACCGCGAACATCTGATCAGCGCCATTCTGATCGGCAACAATCTCTTCAATATCGCCGTGGCTTCAATGGCCACCTATGTCTTCACGGAACTGGTAGGCGAGGCCGGCGTCGTCTATGCCATCGCCGCCATGACCGTTCTGGTGGTGATCTTCGCCGAGATCATGCCCAAGACCTACGCAATCCGGAATGCCGAGTTCGTCGCCCTCACCGTTGCTCCCTTCATGAGAGGCGTCGTGTGGCTGGCCCAGCCACTCACCTGGGCTCTCCAGGGACTGGTCCAGATCATGTTCCGCCTCGCCGGGGCCCGGGACTCACGCGACGAAACGATTCCTTCGGACGAGGAGCTGCGGAGCATCCTCGATCTCTACCGGCACGAAGGCGGACTGGTCAAGGACCAGCATGCCATGCTCGACGGTGTCCTCGATCTCTCCGATGTCGTCATCGGGGAAGTCATGACTCACCGGCGCTCCATGGAGACCATCAACGCCGACGAACCTCTGGAGAACATCATCGAAGCGGCCCTGGCAAGTTCCCACACGCGCATCCCCCTGTGGCGCGACGATCCCGACAACATCGTCGGCATCCTGCACGCCAAGAATCTCGCACGGGCACTCTACCGCCACCGCGACAAGGGTGTCTTCGATATCACGGAGGTTGCCACCGAACCGTGGTTCGCACCGGACACCACATCGCTGAGTGAGCAACTGGCCGTGTTCCGCGAGCGCCATCTCCACTTCGCTGTTGTCGTCGACCAGTACGGCGGCATCATGGGCCTCGTCACCCTCGAGGACATCCTCGAGGAGATCGTTGGCGACATCGAGGATGAGCACGATGTCCAGGAGGCCGATGCCGCGCGGATCGGCGAGGACGGAACCCTGGTGCTGAACGGCGCGGCGACCATCCGTGATCTCAACCGGGAGTTCGACTGGAATCTCCCCGAGGACGGCGCCATCACCATCGCCGGCCTGGTGATTCAGGAGGCCCAGCAGATTCCGGATGCCGGACAGGTGTTCGAGTTCCACAACTTCCGCTTCGAGGTGCTCGAGCGCCAACGCAACCAGATCGTCCAGCTGCGCGTGACACCACCGGCCAGCGAGACCGGCGAAGACTGAACGGAGCGAACTCTTGGCTCTTGCCGATGCGCTGGTACCGGTCATCGTGCCGGTCCTGGCGACGATCCTTGTCGGAGTCGCCTGGGCTCGCTGGGGTACGCCGGTTGATCCCGACCGTCTGACACCGGTCATCCTCAACGTCGGCACTCCGTGCCTCGTTTTCTCGACGCTTTCGACACTCGTGGTGCCGGCCCTCGAACTCGGGGTGATGGTTCTCGCGGCCCTGCTCATGATTGGCGCGTTCCTGGCGTCCGGCCGTCTTCTGATCAGGCTCACGGCCCTGCCCGCGGGGGTCTTCCTGCCACCGGTGGTGTTCGGCAATCTCGGCAATCTCGGCCTGCCGCTCAATCTCTTCGCCTTCGGTGATGCCGGCCTCGAACTCGGCCTCATCATGTTTGCTACACAATCGGTGCTCTTCTTCACCGTCCACTTCTGGCTGATGTCCGGCCGGGCCTCCCCCGGCATGATCGTGAAGACACCCCATGTCTATGCCATCGCCGCGGCGCTGGCCTTCACCCTTTCGGGAACCGCACCGCCAACCTGGCTCACCAACACCACCGATCTCATCGGCGGACTGACCATTCCGATGATGCTGATTCTGCTCGGCACATCTCTCGCCCGGTTCAGGGTGTCGACCATTGCCCGACCCCTGGTGCTGGCGATCCTGCGCGTCGTCACCGGACTGGGAGTGGCCTGGGCTCTCATCGCTGTTCTCGACCTTGATGGAACGGCACGCGGTGTGACGGTGATCTGCTGTGTGATGCCCGGAGCCGTCTTCAACTACCTGGCGGCGGTGCGCTACAACCGTTCGCCGGACGAGGTGGCGGGCTATGTCGTCGTGTCGACTCTCGCCGTTCTCTGCCTGTTGCCGGCCATCATCCCGCTGGCCTGGTGGGTGGCGGGGACGGGCCCCTGAGACCCTTGCAATAGGGGGCGGGCAGGGTCAATGTCGCAACGCACAATGGACGCGGACCAAGGCATGCCAACACCGGAACCTGGTACCCGAAGACTCATTCACACACGCCGGATACACTGCGAGGCCTACGAACGCGACGACGGTCTGTGGGACCTCGAAGCCAGCCTGAGCGATACCAAGACCTACCCGATACCCAACAGGGACCGCGGCACGATCGAGCCCGGAGACCCGATCCACGGCATGTGGCTGCGCCTCACCGTCGATGCCACGTTCGAGATCCGGGATGTTGCCGTCAGGATGAAGAAGACACCCTTTGCCATCTGCCCGGCCATCGAACCCGACTACACGAGGCTCAAAGGCGCACACATCGGACCGGGCTGGAATCGCCGGCTGCGCGACATGTTCGGCGGCACCCGGGGATGTACGCACATCGCCGAAATGCTGGGCCGGCTGGGGACCGTCGCCATGCAGGCGATCTATGGTCGGCGCCGCTCCGGAACCGGGGTCGACAGCACGAGGAAACCCTGGGTGATCGACGGCTGTCATGCCTGGGCCGCCGATGGTCCGGTGGTCGAGAGGGAGTTTCCCGACTGGTACACGGGCACGAGTCCATGAAGGCCTGTGAATCGCGCGGGGTGGCGCGCATCGGCGTCATCACGCCCTATTCCAACACGAATCTCGAAGCCGACCTCACGCTACTGCGACCACCCGGTGTCTCATTTCACGTGGCCCGCGCCGGAGGCTACGACCTCGACCGCATCCCCGATTCCGACGAAATGCGCCGCTTTGCCCGTGCCGGCCTCGGCGATGTGCTCGGCCTCATCATGGCGGCCCGGCCCGATATCCTTCTCTACGGCTGCACCTCGGCCACGCTGGCCTCGGGACCTGCCATGGACCGCGACTTCCGCCTCGCCATCGAGAGCGAGGCCGGTGTTCCCGCCGTGACTGCCGCCGGCGCGCTTGTCAACGCCCTCGAGGAGCTGGAAGCCCGACGCATTGCCTTTGCCTCCCCCTACACGAAGGCGCTCAATCTCGAGGGCGCGGCATTCCTCGGCGATGCCGGATTCGAGGTGGTCAGCACAGCCGATGTCGGCCGGGACCTCGGGAGCTACGGTCAGGGCGAACTGTCACCCGCCGATGTTCTCGAACTGGGTCTGCGGGCCAGCCACGCCGATGCCGATGCCATTGTCCTTTCCTGCACCGACATGCGGGCCGTCGAGGTCATCGACGAACTCGAGCGACGCACCGACCGGGCGGTCGTGACAAGCAATCAGGCCATGGTCCACCAGGCGCTCGTTCGCCTCGGGCTCCCTTCGCGGGTCCCCGGCCGCCTGGCTCAGCGGGTTTCGTCGGGAGCGCGGGCATCGATCGCCAGCGCGTGAATGTCGCTCGCCATGTCCTCGGCCAGTGCGCGGTAAACCAGCCTCTGACGGGCAACGCGGCCAAGGCCCACGAAGATCGGCGAGACAATGCGCACGCGGAAATGGCTTTCGCCTTCCTTGCGCGCGCCGGCATGGCCGGCATGGAGGTGTGATTCGTCGATGACCTCAAGTTCGGCCGGCTCGAGCGCTCGCGTCAACTTGTCAACGATGGTCGCGCGGACACTCATGTTCTCGTCTCTCCACAGTACTGCGGGACACTTGACCATCCGTCGGGCCAACGCAACCTCCGCGACCCGCCATTCTCTTCCCTGAAACATGTTGCGGGGTGAGCGCAAACGCTGATGGGCATCTGGTGGCATGTCGCACCCCGGACCATGACCGCCGGCGCCCGACAGGAAGGGCCAGCGCTGTACCCCGAGCCTGTTGGCGGCGAGCCGGGCCATGCTGCCAGGGGCCGGTGGCCGGCCGTGGGCGCATCATCCTATACTGGAGTCATGTCGCGACGATCGACCAGGAAGGATCCCGCTTCAAGGCCATGCTCCCGGCCGGGCTGTGATCGCCCTGGCGAGCACCGTGCGCCCGTGTCGCCCGACAGGACCGGCAGTTTCCAGTACCTGTGCCTTGAGCACGTCCGCGAGTTCAACCGCTCCTGGAACTTCTTCGAGGGCTGGTCAAAGGAAGCCATCGAGGCCTGGCAGCACGCGGACCTTTCCTGGCACCGGCCGACGTGGCCGGCGTCGGCGCCGCATCACCTCCACAGGGTGTGGTCGGGTGACGGTGTGCGGGACGTCTTCGGCATCGCCGGGGACGGGACGTGCGAGACGGCAACAGCCCGCGAGGTGGCGATGTCGGCAACGGAGCGCAAGGCACGCGCCATTCTCGATATCGGACCCGATGCCGACGCGGCAGCCATCCGCAAACGATTCAACAAGGCGGTGAAGGCATGCCATCCGGACATCAACGGCGACAGCGGCAAGGCAAACGGGCGGTTGCGCGACGTTATCTGGGCCTACCGGCACCTCACCGGTCCCGGACACGACTGAAGGCGGACCCGCCGGCCAAGGTCCCTTGCGTGCCATCCCGCGGCCATGCCATTGTTGGCCCATCCGGATCCCGGTGACGATGAGGTGATCACCTGCCCCGGAAAGGGCGTCCGGACCGGCAGACAATCAAGACGTGTGAGACCGTGAAGAATCCCAGCGAAACAGGCCTGCTCCCGCAGGGCGTCCCCGATTTGACCGTCAAGGTTGCGTCGGCATTCAACCTCGACACCACCATGGAAGTGCCGGGCTATTCGGATCGTGGCGAACACGTTCCGGACGTCGACGACTCCTATGTCTTCGATCCGCAGACCACGCTGGCCATTCTCGCCGGCTTTGCCCACAACCGCAGGGTGATGATCCAGGGCTACCACGGCACCGGAAAGTCCACCCATATCGAACAGGTGGCGGCGCGTCTCAACTGGCCATGCATCCGGGTCAATCTGGACAGCCACATCTCCCGGATCGACCTCATCGGCAAGGACGCCATCATCCTGCGCGACGGCCTGCAGGTCACCGAGTTCCGCGAGGGCATCCTGCCCTGGGCGATCCAGAATCCGGTCGCCCTGGTGTTTGACGAGTATGACGCCGGCCGTCCCGACGTGATGTTCGTGATCCAGCGGGTGCTCGAGGTCCAGGGCAAGATGACACTGCTCGACCAGAACAGGGTGATCGTCCCCCATCCTTCGTTCCGCCTGTTTTCGACGGCCAATACCGTCGGTCTCGGCGACACCACGGGGCTCTATCACGGCACCCAGCAGATCAATCAGGGACAGATGGACCGGTGGTCCATTGTCTCGACGCTGAACTACCTCGAACACGAGGAAGAAGAGAAGATCGTGCTCTCCAAGGTGCCGCACTACGCCACAACCCGGGGCCGTGAGACCATCGGCCAGATGGTGGCTGTCGCCGAATTGACGCGCGGCGCCTTCGTCGCCGGCGACATCTCGACTGTCATGTCGCCCAGGACGGTGATCACCTGGGCGGAGAACGCGGATATCTTTGACGATATCGGATTTGCCTTCCGGCTGACCTTCCTCAACAAGTGCGACGAAACCGAGCGCGCACAGGTTGCCGAGTTCTACCAGCGCTGTTTCGGCTCCGAGATCAGCGAAGCCGTCGTCGCCGGAACCGCAGCCCAATAGATCTGCCGAGCCTCCGGAGGGAGTCCCCTGACACAGGACAACAACCCGGCTGAGCCCTTCAGAAGGGTGGTTGCGGGCACCATGCGCGCCATGGCCCGCGAGCCTGAGCTCGAGGTGAGTTTCGGCGTCCGGGAGCCTGCCGCCAGCGGCAAGACGGCGCGGCTGACGCAGGTGCCGCGGGATCTCGACCAGCATGCCGTCGCCATGGCGCGTGGCGAAGCCGATGCCCTGGCGCTCAAGCTGCGCCATCACGACACCCGGACTCATGCCCGTCGCCGGCCTGCAAGTGAACTGGGCCGCTCCATTTTCGATGTGGTCGAGGAGGCGCGCTGCGAATCCATCGGAGCGATGCGCATGAAGGGGGTGGCCGACAACATCCAGACGGTTCTCGAGGAACGTTGCCGAACCAGGGGGCTGCACCGCATCGAGCAGCGCGAGGATGCGCCACTGGCCGACGTGATCGGCCTTCTTGTCCGCGAGAGACTGACCGGTGTGGCGCCGCCGCCGTCGGCAACGCGCGCCACCCGGCTCATGCGCGGCTGGCTCAACGACAGGATCGGCAGTGAACTGGATTCGCTTCACGAGATTGTCGATGACCAGGCTGCCTTTGCCGAGGCGCTGCGCACTCTCATCCGCCATCTCGATCTGCCGGATGAAGATGCGGACACGGCACCCGAGGACCAGGACGACAGCGACGAGGCCGATCCCGAACAGGCGGAGGCCGAGGGTGAGAGCGACTCCAGTTCCGAAGCCAGCGCCGAGGAAGAGATGTCCGAGGACTCCATGGAGGCCGATTCCCAGGAATCGGAGGATGACGAGATGGTGTCGGCCAGTACAGACGACACCGATCCAGCCGGCGAGATGCAGCGGTCCGACGACCCCCGGAACATGGCCAGCAACCGGTTCCTCTATCGCACCTTCACCCAGGAGTTCGACGAGGTCATCGACGCCACGGATCTGTGTGATGCCGAGGAACTGGCCAGGTTGCGGGCCCAGCTCGACCAGCAGATCGCCCATATGCGGGGTGTCACGTCACGTCTCGCCAACCGCCTCCAGCGCAAGCTGATGTCGCAGCAGAACAGGGCCTGGGAGTTCGACCTCGAGGAGGGACTCCTCGATTCGGCGAGACTTTCGCGGGTGGTGATCGATCCCCTGATGCCACTCTCCTTCAAGATCGAACATGAGACCGAATTCCGCGACACCGTGGTGTCGCTCCTCATCGACAACTCCGGCTCCATGCGCGGTCGGCCGATCGGCATCGCCGCAATGAGCGCAGACATCCTGGCGCAGACCCTGGAGCGCTGCGGCGTCAAGGTCGAGATCCTCGGATTCACGACGCGCACCTGGAAGGGCGGGCGCAGCCGCGAGAAGTGGCTGGCATCCGGCAAACCCGCCACGCCTGGCCGTCTCAACGACCTGCGCCACATTGTCTACAAGTCCGCGGACATGCCCTGGCGGCGGGCCCGGCGGAGTCTGGGCCTGATGCTGCGCGAGGGGCTGCTCAAGGAGAACATTGACGGAGAGGCCCTGCTGTGGGCCCACGAACGGCTGATCGGGCGCCCCGAACAGCGTCGCATCCTCATGGTGATTTCCGATGGCGCGCCGGTGGACGACTCCACGCTTTCGGTCAATTCGGGCAACTATCTCGAACGTCACCTGCGCGAGGTCATCGACAGGATCGAGAGCCTCTCACCGGTGGAACTGATCGCCATCGGCATCGGTCACGACGTGACCCGCTACTATCGCCGTGCCGTCACGCTCACGGATGTCGAACAGCTTGGGGGCACCGTGCTCGGCGAACTCGCGTCCCTCTTCGACGAGGAAACTCCGGCCACCCGTTCCCGTCACCCCGGAACGGCGCGGTCTCAGGCGGCGGTCGGGGCCAGGTATCGCCCCATGAGCACGCGGTAGGGCACCAGGAGCGCCAGGGCCATCGATGCCTTGACGGCATAGTCGCCGACACCGTAGCTCACCCAGTCGAGCCCCCATTCCGGGAAGAAGACGCCGAACAGCAGCCAGAAGAAGATGAGGGTGTCCACGGCGGAGGCCACCGCCGAGGAGATAAGAGGCGCCCGCCACCAGACCGACCGCCGCAGCAGACGGAAGATGAGGATGTCGAGGAGCTGTGCGGTGAGGAAGGCGGAACCCGACGCCACCGCGGTCAGCAGAGCCTTCTCGGAGAACGCCTGTGGCATGGCGAAGGGTGTCCAGTCCGAAAGGACGGCGGACATGACGACACCGACGGCAAAGCCCCACAGCACCACACGGGCCGCCCGTGCCGGCCCGAAGGCGCGGTTGGCAAGATCCGTCACAAGAAACGAGACAGGGTAGGTAAAGGCGGCCCAGGTCAGCCAGTCGTTGATCGGAGCGTGAACCAGCAGGTTCGAGACGACGACGACCGCCGACATCGCTGCGATGGCGACAGCCGGGCGCGACATGGCGGGAAAATCAGGCGCTGGCGTTCCGGCGCGCTGCCGCCTTCGCGACGCGGCGCTTGAGCTTCAGTGCCGGTCCGGGCAACCGGCTGTCACGTTCCTGCATCAGGAAGGCATCGATGCCACCGTGTTTCTCGACGGTACGCAGGGCGTTTGCCGAAATGCGCAGGCGAACCCGTTCGCCGAGCGTCTCGGACCACAGGCTGGCCCTCACGAGGTTCGGCCGGAACACCCGCCTGGACTTGTTCTCGGCATGACTGCGATTGTTTCCCGTCATGACGGACTTGCCCGTCAGGGAACATGTGCGCGACATCTCTCTTGGCTCCGGAACTCCAACAGCGATGCCGTACCTATAGCGCCACAGGCTCGGGGTCAACTCCCGGAGCCCATGGCAACCTCCGATTCCCTGCAACCCGACAAGAGGTGGAGCGCCGAATCTGCTGGACACACGAACGACCGCACTATCTTGAACCGATCACGCCGCAAGCCCGTGTTCCCTGTCACGGGACACCTGCCCTGATCGAGGCACGACACTCAAGATGATAGCCAGTATCGCTGTCCAGGTCTGACGCCACCGCAGGACCTCATCGGTGCAGCGTCGAGGATCCGCCTGGCGCGGGAGATTTGCCACATGATCAAGCTTGTCAGCTGGAACATCGCAAGGAAGAAGGACGCATGGCGTGAACTTGCCGGGATGGCGCGTCGGGGGGAGGCTGATGTCGCGCTGCTGCAGGAAGCCGGGAGATCGCCCGACGATGTGGGTCACCCGCTCCACTACGAGAATGACACCTTCCGGAAGCCGAACACTTTCGCAGGCTGGCCCCTGGTCGTGAAGTTGTCCAACCGGGTCAGTGTCGAGTGGTTTCGGCAGGTTCCGCCTGACAACGCCCTGGGCGAGCACGAAGTCGGCGCAAGCTGCATCGGGACCTTTGCTGCCGCGACGGTGACGCCATATGACCGGCCGGAGAAGTCCCTTGTGGCCGTTTCCATGTAGGCGCGATGGATGAAGACGCTTCCGATGACGGGCAAGAATCCAGGTCTTCACGCCGATATCTCCGCGCACCGCATCCTCTCGGACCTGCAGACCTTTATCGATCACCTGGATCCCTCAAGGTACCGCATTCTCGCCGCTGGCGATCTCAACATGTTCTTGAGGTGCAACAGGCTGCAAGCTGACATGGCCCTGCCGTGAACGCTCGGACTGGAATTCCTCGGGCCGCAGGCGCCCATACCTCAGTGGAGGGAACCGCCTCAGCCCGACGTTCCCGCCAACACCCTCAATGTCCCGACACTCCGTTCCGTCAAGCAGCGAAAGTCGGGAGAAGCCGCCAACCGCCGGCTTGACTACGCCTTCGCATCGCGCGGCTTTCACGAGAAGGTCACGGTCTGCGCCCTCAACGGGCGATGGGGGCCAAGCGACCACTGCCGGCTTCTGATCGATGTCGCTGACAACTGACGGGCCGGCTGCGGGAGGAAAACAGGCCGTCTGCACGTGTATGATCCCCAGGATCAGGGACAACCGATGGAACAGCATTCGAGATGAGTGAGCGCACCTCACATCCCGGCAACGCACTTCGAAGCGCCTTGCATCTTCCTTGTGGCGCGATCCTGAAGAACAGGCTGGCGAAATCAGCCATGTCGGATTCCCTTGGAAACGGCGAAGGCGATCCCACCGAGGCCCAGATTCGACTCTACGAAAGATGGGCGCAAGGCGGAGCAGCATTGTCGATCATCGGTGAGGTTCAAGTCGATCCTCGCTATCCGGAGAAACCCGGGAATCTGGTGTTCGGAGCGCATAGCGATGAGCGGGCGATCAGGTCCCTGGTCAACCGTGCCACGATCGAGGGCGCTCATATCTGGCCGCAACTCGGTCACGCAGGAGCTCTTTCCCATCTGCCGATCAGTGAGCCGAAAGGGCCCTCCGCACTCGATATTCACGGTCTTCAATGTTCAGGCATGTCGGCTCAGGACATCCAGGAACTACCTGACATGTACGCAAGAGCCGCGGCATACGCGAAGGACGCAGGATTCAGCGGCGTTCATGTTCACGCCGGACACGGGTTTCTGCTCAGTCAATTCCTGTCTCCCCTGTTCAACCGCCGGAATGATGATTACGGCGGATCGATCGACGCGCGGTGCCGGATAGTGCTCGAAGTGATCGACAAGGTGCGCCATGCCGTCGGTCCCTCGTTCCCCGTCGGACTCAAGATCAATTCGACGGACAAACTGGAAGGTGGATTGACAGAGGATGATGCCCTGGAGGCTATCCGCCTTCTCGACCATACGTCACTCGATCTGATCGATATCAGTGGCGGGACCTATTTTCCCGGAGCCAGGGCAAGCTCCGAGGGAGCGCCGGATGGCGGGCCCTACTTTCTTGAGTTTGCCAGACGCGCAAGAGGGGCAACCGACGTGCCGCTCATGTTGACGGGGGGCTTTCAGAGACGTGAGCAGGCCATTGACGCAGTGGCTGACGGTGATGTCGACATGGTGAGTCTGGCGCGTGCCATGGTTCTCGATGCGCGGCTTGCACATGTCTGGCTGACCGAGGACGGTGGTGACCCCGACTTTCCCATGTTCGACTCCCCGCCTCGGGGTGGAGTCACAGCCTGGTACACCATGCGACTCACGGCATTGGGCCAGGATGAGGAGACCACGTTCGCGATGGAACCCCGGTGTGCCTTGAGTGCCTATGAAGAACGTGATGCGCAGCGTTGCTGCAGGTGGCGAAGGAGATTTTCGCCTCCAGCGCAGGCACGTTGAAGGACGTGTCACACAGGCGCGAACCGGCGATGGAATCTCGATAGCCGGTTCACACGATCCGACGGGTCCCTTGCATTGTGACCGGCTGCCATCTCGACAGGAACGCCCGGAACAACCGCAACCACGAGGTTCCCCGGGAAGCGTGCCCGGTCCTCCCGAACGCGGCGCCTGAACGGACGGCGCAAGACGTGGTCCGGCGGGGCCCCGTCGCCGGATGCGTCAATCGCGACGAGACGGCAGGGCGCACCGCTCGATCATGGCCGCTGTGAGCGGCACCAGGGACGACAAGCTGGTCCATGTCGCGAACCCGTGATCAGGGGACAACGCACCAACTTGAAGTGATCGGCAGCATTGATCAAGGGACTGTGGCGGACCTGCGCAGCGCGCTCCGGGACTTCTTGGATGAACAGAGTGCAGAGGCCGTCGGCGGCCCGGGTAGACAGATCTACATCTCCACCGGCGGGTGAATGATGCGATCGGTCACAGTTCGTCAAGGATCCGCCGGGCAGCAGTCCGCAGCGGCAGGCGTCCGCACGCCACGTCGTCGGCGAGGGTCTGTGACGGGTCGTTGCCGGCGTTCCCGGACATCAGTCGCGCCAGGATGAGATCGGCGACTTCGCTCCTGATCGCCTCCGCAGCCTGTGTGCGGCGTTCGGCATCGAGGCAATCCCCGGCGGCGGCGAACCAGTCATCGATGGTAGCCCGCACATCATCGAGACCGTCGCCGGTGAGTGCCGAACAGGGCATCACGCGCGTGGTCCAGAAGCTGCGGCCCGGGCGCATGAGCGAGAGCGCCTGTCGGAAGTCCGCCACCATGTGACGCGCCAGTCCGGCAAGGTCGCCATCCGCCTTGTTGACGACCACGAGGTCGGCGAGTTCCATGATGCCGCGCTTGACTCCCTGAAGTCCGTCTCCGGCGCCGGGCGCCATGAGAACCACGAACATGTCGGTCATGGCCGCCGCGGCAACCTCGGACTGACCGACACCGACGGTTTCCACAATCACGAGATCATGGCCGGCCGCCTCCACGAGGCGAATGACGTCCCGCGTGCGCCGCGCCACGCCGCCAAGAGTGCCGCGGGCGGGTGACGAGCGGATGAAGGCCCCGGCGTGACGCGACAGGCGCTCCATCCTGGTCCTGTCGCCGAGAATGGAACCACCGCTCTTCACCGAGGAAGGATCGATGGTGATGACGGCAACCCGCCAGCCGTCATCGAGTGCCTTCAGGCCGAAGGCCTCGATGAAGGTGGACTTGCCGACACCGGGCGCACCGGAAATGCCGATGCGCCGGCGCGCCGGCGCCACATGCGCGAGATCCTCGAGCAGGCGGGCCGCTGCCGCCTCATGCTCGGCGCGCGTCGACTCGACCAGGGTGATGGCACGCCCGAGGGCCCGGCGGTCACCGGATCTCAAGGCCTCGGCAATCAAGATGTCAGGCCGCCCGGCGTTGCGAACGGATCAGTTCGAGAACCTGCGCCGCCGCTCCCGGGATATGTGTCCCGGGACCGAAGATGGCCGAAACGCCGGCTTCGCGGAGCATGGCATGGTCCTGTGGCGGCACCACACCGCCCACCACGACCTGGATGTCCGTTGCAGAGAGCGTCTCCAGGGCAGCGACAAGCTGCGGCACCAGGGTCCGGTGGCCTGCTGCCTGGGTGGAGATGCCGATGACATGGACGTCGCTTTCCACAGCCTGCTGCGCCGCCTCCCCGGGGGTCTGGAAGAGAGGACCGATGTCGACGTCGAATCCGAGGTCGGCAAAGGCGCTGGCTATGATCCGGGCGCCCCGGTCGTGGCCGTCCTGACCCAGTTTGGCGACCAGCATGCGCGGCTGACGCCCCTCCTCGGCGGAGAAGGCGTCGACAAGCGCCCTCACCTCGCAGAATTCCTCCGCGCCCTGCCAGGCGGCGCCATAGACGCCCGAGACCGGCCGGAGCACCGTGCTGTGCCGGGTGAAGACACCTTCCATGGCATCGGAGATTTCACCGAGCGTGGCCCGCACCCTCGCTGCAGCGATGGACAGTTCCAGGAGATTCCCCGTGCCGGCGGCACCGGCGGCAAGGGCATCGAGGGCTGCCTTCACCGCCCCGTTGTCACGGCTCCGGCGCATCTCTTCGAGACGCCGGATCTGGGCAACGCGCACCGCGGTGTTGTCGATCGCGCGAATCTGGACCTCCGCCTCCGTCTCGCTGCGATAGAGGTTAACGCCCACGACCGTGTCGTCGCCGCGCTCGATCCGTGCCTGGCGGCGCGCCGCACTTTCCTCGATGCGCAGCTTCGGCAGGCCCGCCTCGATGGCGCGTGTCATGCCACCGAGCTCCTCGACCTCATCAATCAGGGAAGACGCGGCATCGACAAGGGAGGCGGTGAGCGATTCGACGAAGTAGCTGCCACCGAGAGGATCGACGACATGGGGAATGCCGGTCTCGCCGGCGAGAATCAGCTGCGTGTTGCGGGCGATGCGGGACGCCTCGTCGCCGGGCAGGGCAAGGGCCTCATCATAGCTGTTGGTGTGCAGGCTCTGGGTGCCTCCGAGCACCGCCGCCATGGCTTCGACGGTGGTGCGCACGATGTTGTTGAAGGGATCCTGCTCGGTCAGCGAGACGCCGCTGGTCTGGCAGTGGGTGCGCAGCATCAGGGAGCGCGGGTTGCGAGGGTTGAAGGGCTCCATGAGCCGGGCCCACAACAGTCTTGCCGCACGAAGCTTGGCAATCTCCATGAAGAAATTCATGCCGATGCCGAAGAAGAAGGAAAGACGAGGCGCAAACGTGTCGATGTCGAGACCGCGGTCACAGGCGGCACGCACGTACTCCACCCCGTCGGCAAGTGTGTAAGCAAGCTCCTGGACCGCCGTCGCCCCGGCTTCCTGCATGTGATAGCCGCTGATGGAAATCGAGTTGAAGCGGGGCATCGACGTCGCGCACCAGGCGATGATGTCGGCAACGATGCGCATGCTGGGCGCCGGCGGGTAGATGTAGGTGTTGCGGACCATGAACTCCTTGAGGATGTCGTTCTGGATGGTCCCGGTCAGGCGGTCGGGGGCAACACCCTGCTCCTCTGCCGCCACGATGAACATGGCGAGCACCGGCAGGACGGCCCCGTTCATGGTCATGGAGACGGACATTCCGTCGAGGGGGATGCCGTCGAACAGGATCTTCATGTCCTCGACGCTGTCGATGGCCACACCCGCCTTGCCGACATCGCCGGCGACCCTGGGATGGTCGCTGTCATAACCGCGGTGGGTCGCAAGGTCGAAGGCCACCGACAGGCCCTTCTGCCCACCTGCAAGAGCCTGTCGGTAGAAGGCGTTGGAGTCTTCGGCGGTCGAGAACCCTGCGTACTGACGGATGGTCCATGGCCTGTTGGCATACATCGTCGCGCGCACGCCACGCACATAGGGATGAAGCCCTGGCAGGGTGGCCCCATGACCAAGGGTCTCGAGATCCGCTTCGGTATAGAGCGGCTTGACGGCAATGCCTTCGGCCGTCTCCCGGACGAGATCCTCGGCGGAACCGCCCTTGAGCTCCTTCCCGGCCTGGGCGCGCCAGGCTTCTGGAAACTCCGTCATGGTGAACCGTTTCCTTCGCACCTGCACAAAGTATTGGTCCGCCGTCCGGACACGTCAACGCGTGCCCTGCTTGCGCCCGTCCATGCGTGGTCTATAGTCGCGGCCCTGCCCTTGAGGAATGCATGATGGATGAACTGAACTATCCCGATCTGCCCAACGATCTCGAATCATTCTGGATGCCGTTCACCTCGAACAAGGAGTACAAGTCTTCTCCCCGCCTTCTGGCACGTGCCCGGGACATGCATTACATGACGCCCGGTGGCAGGAAGATCCTCGACGGCACCGCGGGCCTGTGGTGTTGCAACGCCGGTCACGGACGCACCCGCATCGTCGAGGCCATCAAGGCCCAGGCGGACAAGATGGATTTCGCGCCGACCTTCCAGCTCGGCCACCCTGCCGCCTTCGAACTCGCCAACCGTCTCGCCGACCTGGCGCCTGGCGACCTCAATCACGTGTTCTTCACCAATTCAGGCTCGGAATCCGCCGATACCGCCCTGAAGATCGCACTGGCCTACCACAACGTCAGGGGCAAGGGATCAAAGATCCGTCTGATCGGCCGCGAGCGCGGATATCACGGGGTCAACTTCGGAGGCACATCCGTCGGCGGAATCGTCAAGAACAGGCAGTTCTACGGTGGCCTGATCTCCGGCGTCGACCACATCCGCCATACCCATGATCGCGAACACCAGGCCTGGTCGAAGGGCGAACCCGAATGGGGCGCTCACCTGGCTGACGATCTCGAGCGCCTTGTGGCGCTCCACGACGCATCGACGATCGCCGCGGTCATCGTCGAACCGGTGGCGGGCTCCACCGGTGTCCTGGTGCCGCCGAAAGGTTATCTGAAGCGCCTGCGGGAGATCTGCGACAGACACGACATCCTGCTCATCTTCGACGAGGTCATCACCGGATTCGGACGCCTGGGAGCCAGTTTTGCCAGCGAGTACTTCGACGTGATTCCCGACATGGTGACGACCGCCAAGGGACTCACCAACGCCACCGTTCCCATGGGCGCGGTCCTGTGTTCCAGGAAGGTTCACGATGCCTTCATGGCGGGATCGTCGGCCGGGATCGAGCTGTTCCACGGCTACACCTATTCGGGGCACCCGCTGGCCGCGGCCGCGGGTATCGCAACCCTCGATCTCTATCGCGAAGAGGGACTCTTCGAGAGGGCCCGTGATCTTGCCGGCTATTGGCAGGACGCCCTGTGGTCCCTCGAAGGCGGTCACCACGTGATCGATCTCAGAAACATCGGCATCATGGCAGGGATCGAACTTGAACCGAGACCCGGTCAGCCAACCGCGCGCGCCACGGAAACGTTCCACAAGTGCTTCGATGACGGTGTGCTCATCCGTGTGACCGGCGACACCATCGCACTCTCGCCGCCACTGATCGCGGAACGCAGCCACGTGGACCAGATTTTCGAGACCATCGGGTCGACCCTCAAGACCGTCGCCTGAACCGCCGCTCACGGTTCGCTTCGCGAGATCCGGTCGAGCTGGTTCTGAAGGCTGTCGATGCGCTCCTGGAGGGCGCGGATGTCCTCGTTGCGGTCTGGCGCCTGGTCGGCTTCCGGATAGAACATCTCCATGGTGCGGCGCATCATGGCCATGTTGTTCCTGACCATGCCGTCAACGGCATCCGTCGGCGTGGGAAACATCTGATCGAAGGTGCGCGAGACCATGTCGCGCACCTGTTCCTGGTTCTTCGCCAGACTGTCCATGCTGAGTTCGAGATAGCGCGGCACAAAGGTCTGCATGCTGTCGCCATAGAACCCGATCAGCTGCTTGAGGAAACTGATCGGCAGAAGGTTGGCGCCCTTGGACTCTTCCTCGACGATGATCTGCGTGAGCACCGCGCGGGTGATGTCCTCGCCGCTCTTCGCGTCCTGAACGACAAAGTCGGCGCCGTCCTTCACGATGCGGGCGAGCTGATCGAGGGTGATGTAGCTGCTTGTCGCGGTGTTGTAGAGTCGCCTGTTGGCATACTTCTTGATGACGATCGTGTCCTCTGTGTGCCGTTTTCTGGCTTTCACCATCGTCTTCGGGCCTTCCTCCTGGAGGACGTCAGTATGACCTCGAGTGCGGTCCCCGGCCAGTCCTTGTTGCACTGCGGCATGGCCGCGTGGCCCGAAAGGTGCCATGATCGCCATCATGAAGGACAGGCAGGATCTCGAGGAGCTTGCCAGGGATTTCGTCGAACTCTGGCAGGAACACCTCGCCGCGACTTTGTCCGACCCGGCGCTGGCGCAGTGGGCCACCATGTGGCTTGCGGGGATGCCGCATGACGCGACAGGGACCGCGGCCATTGGCGATGCACCTGACACTCTCGGCGAGCGTCTTGACAACCTCGCCAGCCGCATCGCTCGCTGCGAGGAACGGCTTGATCGCCTGGAACAGCAGTGTTGCCCCGCAGGCGGAACGGCTGAGCCGCGCCCTTCAGGACGTTGACGCCGACGACTTTGCCGCGGCCGTCGGCACCGAAGCCGGCCGTCGGCTCGGATCCTTCATTGCCGGTGTGCGTGCCTACCACGAGCATCCCTGGGGACACTCCGGCCGGACTCCCGATGTCCTGTGGCGCAGCGGGTCGACGTCGCTTCTCGATTACGGCGGACCCGGCATGCCCCTGCTCCTGGTTCCCTCCCTCATCAACCGGTCCTACATCCTCGACCTTGGTCCGGGAGAAGGTTTGTGTTCATGGCTGCGTCGGGAGGGAGCGCGACCGCTTCTGCTGGACTGGGGTGAGCCCGGGGCCACGGAAACCGGCTTCGATCTCGACGCCTGCATCGCCCACCGGCTCCTCCCGGCACTCGAGGCCGCAACGGCCATCACCGGCGCCGCGGTGCCACTTGTCGGCTACTGCATGGGCGGCCTCATCGCGCTTTCATGCGCCCTCGCACGTCCGGATCGCGTCAGGGGTCTCGCCCTCCTTGCCACTCCCTGGGATTTCCATGCCGGCGCCATATCCTGGAATGCTCCACTGGCCGCCGTGGCCGCACTCGCGTCCCGTCCCTCGGCACCGCCCGTCCCGGTGGATATCGTCCAGGCGCTGTTTGCCTCCATCCAGCCCGGCAGCGTGGAAACCAAGTTTCGCGCCTTCGCCCGCCTCGAACCCGACAGCGATCGGGCGCGCACGTTCGTCGCCCTGGAGGACTGGCTCAATGACGGTGTGGCGTTGGCCGCAGGTGTCGCCGTCGACTGCCTCCACGGCTGGTACCGGGACAACCTGCCGGCCAGGAGAAAATGGATCTCGCTGGGCCGGACCATTGATCCGGGCATACTCCACTGTCCTGTCCTCGTCGCCCTTCCGGCCCGCGACCGCATCGTCCCCCCGGAATCGGCGCGCGCCCTGGCGGACCTCATCCCCCACGCCACCAGGATCGAACCCGAGGCCGGTCACGTCGGCATGGTTGCCGGCCGCCGCTCCCTTGCCACACTGTGGCAGCCGCTGCTTTCCTGGCTCACCTCCCTCGAGTGATCCGTCCCGACCACGCCGGTTCGCTGTCGCGCTTCAGTCATGACGCCATGCCTGGTCCATGAGATAGCCTTCGCTCCTTCGGACAGTCTCGCATCGGGCTTCCCGGTGTTGAAGGCCTTCGATCAACCATGGATAACCCGTTGCATCGGAGTGCGGTCAATTGAAGATGGCAGATGACTCCGTTGACTGAACACATGACGCAGACCCAACGCTACAGGTACCCGCTCCAGCTGCCGCAGTCGCTCAAGGCGACGGTGGCACGTCTTGCCAAGGAAGATGGCGTGTCACTCAACCAGTGGATCGTTTCGGCGGTCGCCCAGAAGGTCGGGGCCGTGGAGACGGCTGACGAATTCCTGAAAGCGCGTGCCGGCATGGCAAGGCGCGGCGATCTCTCACGGCTTCTTGACCGTGCGCCGGAGGATGCCATCAAGGACTGACCGTCTTGGCTGGCTCGTCCGGACCCATTCCGTCAGGCGTCGGACCCTGCCCCGGGTAAGGAAGGCCTGGAAGGAGCCGGTTCACGGCACGGGAAGGATGTCGCTTCCAAGGCAATCGATGACGGCGCGGGTTGCTACCAGGGCTGTGGCCGCGTCGAGATCGGGCTTGAGCCAGCGGTCCCCGTCAAGGCGCGGAATCCTCTCGCGAATGACGGCTCTGGCACGTTCGATGGCCGGTGACGAGGGAAGGGCGAGGAGATCGAGGGCCTGAGCCGCAGCCAGCAGTTCGATGGCGATGACGGCCTGGATGTTGTCGGAAAGGGGCAGAAGACGCCGTGCCCCGTGGGTTGCCATGGAGACATGGTCCTCCTGGTTGGCCGATGTGGGAATGGAATCGACCACCGCCGGGTGGGCCATCTGACGCGATTCGGCAACGAGCGCGGCGGCCGTGACCTGCGTGATCATGAACCCGGAGTTGAGACCGGCGTCTTCGGCGAGAAAGGGAGGCAGGCCCGAGAATTCCGCATCCAGAAGCAGCGTGGTCCGCCGCTCGGAAATCGAGCCTGTCTCGACGCCTGCCAGAGCAAGATGATCGGCTGCAAAGGCGACCGGTTCGGCATGGAAGTTGCCGCCGGAGAGCACGTCGCCGCCATCAAGGATGAGAGGATTGTCCGTGACGCTGCGGGCCTCGGTCTCAAGGATGGAGGCCGCGTGACGCAGGGCATCGAGACAGGCCCCCTGGACCTGCGGCATGCAGCGGAAACTGTAGGGGTCCTGGGTTCGGCCTGCCCTTGAGCGGATTCCGGAACCCTCCAGCAACCGCACGAGTGCCCGGGCGACATCGCGCTGTCCCCGGTGCGGGCGCAAGGCATGAATCCGTGCGTCGAAGGGAACGGTTGTGCCCCTGATTCCTTCCAGGGACATGGCCCCGGCCACCAGGGATGCCAGAAGAGCGGTCTCGACACCAAAGAGACCCTTGATGGCGAGGGCTGTCGAGACCTGGGTACCGTTGACGAGGGCGAGGCCCTCTTTGGCGGAAAGAACAAGGGGCTCGATTCCCTTCGCCCGAAGCAGCGGGGCCGCCGGTTGCGCCCGGCCGTCGACGAGAAACTCGCCTTCGCCGATCAGGGCCGCGCCAAGGTGGGCGAGCGGCGCAAGATCGCCCGAGGCGCCAACCGATCCCTGGGCCGGAATGGCGGGAAGAAGCCCCTCACCGACGAGACGCACCATGAGTTCGGCCGTGGAGCGGCGCATGCCCGAACACCCATGGGCGAGACTGGCGAGCTTCAGGGCCATGATCAGCCTGACGACATCCGGTTCGATCCACGGACCCACCCCCGCAGAGTGGGAGAGGACAAGATTCCTCTGCAGGGTCTCGAGATCGCTCCGGGCAATGCGCTCACTGGCAAGCTTGCCAAAGCCTGTGTTGATTCCATAGATCGCACGGTCATCGGCAATGATGTTCCGGAGAGTGGCCTCTCCCCTGTCGATACTCCGTGCGGCCTCGCCCGTGAGCCTGAACCCGCTGCCGTTCAGGATCTTGCGCCAGTCGTCGAGCGTATTGGTGCCGCAGCCAATCTCGATGGTCATCGTCGCTACTCCCATGGTGCAACACAGTGCCACAACGCTCCGGCTGACTGTCCGGCAATCGTCCATGGATGGCAAATCCGCACAACCAGAATGGAGGATGGTCGCACCGGCAAGAGACCGTCGCGGGGCGTCTCGACTCGATCACTGGAGTTGTGGCACAAGGGTTGCCAGCCATCAGGGGAGGTCCCCATCATGACCGATGTCGTGATCGTTGCCGCAGCGAGAACACCCGTCGGCTCTTTCAGCGGCGCCCTTGCCAGTCAGGATGCCCACGATTTGGGCCGGGTCGCCATCACGGGCGCCCTGGAACGTTCCGGCGTGGAACCGGGCGACGTCGATGAGGTCGTCATGGGCCAGATCCTGCAGGCCGGCGAAGGCCAGAACCCCGCCAGACAGGCCTCGATCGGCGCCGGCATTCCGGCCCGGAGTCCTGCCTGGAGTCTCAACCAGCTGTGTGGCTCGGGCCTGCGTGCGGTGGCCGTCGGCGCCCAGCAGATTGCCGCAGGTGACGCCGGTATCGTCGTCGCTGGCGGCCAGGAAAGCATGAGCCGGGCTCCCCACTGCATCCATTTGCGCAACGGCACCAAGATGGGCGATGCCGGTATGATCGATACCATGATCAGGGACGGATTGTGGGACGCCTTCAACGGCTACCACATGGGCGTTACAGCGGAAAACGTGGCCCGGCGCTGGCAGATTACCCGGGAAGATCAGGACGAGTTCGCTGTCACCAGCCAGAATCGCGCCGAAGCCGCCCAGAAGGCGGGCAGGTTCGCCGATGAAATCGTCCCGGTCACCATCACCACACGAAAGGAGGAGACCGTCGTCAGCGAGGACGAGTACATCCGTCACGGCGTCGGGATCAACCACCTTGCCAAGCTGCGTCCTGCCTTCGAGAAGGACGGCACGGTCACGGCCGGCAATGCGAGCGGCATCAACGATGGCGCGGCCGCTGTTGTCCTGATGAGCGCCGCGGAGGCTGAACGGCGCGGACTGCGTCCCATGGCAACCATCCGCTCCTGGGCCCATGCCGGTGTCGATCCTGCCATCATGGGCAGTGGCCCCATACCGGCCAGCCGCAAGGCGCTTCACAAGGCCGGATGGGAGGCCGACGATCTCGATCTCGCGGAGGCCAACGAAGCCTTCGCGGCCCAGGCCTGTGCTGTCAACAAGGACCTCGGATTCGACCCGGAGAAGGTCAACGTCAATGGCGGCGCCATCGCCATCGGCCATCCCATCGGGGCATCGGGTGGGCGCGTGCTCACCACCCTGCTCTACGAAATGCAACGGCGCGATGCCCGCAAGGGTCTCGCGACACTGTGCATAGGCGGCGGCATGGGAATCGCCATGTGCGTCGAGCGCTGAGGCGCGCACGAAGGACCGGGAGATGATGTCGTCATGAACAGGAACGCCCTCGTCACCGGCGGCACACGCGGCATCGGCGGCGCCATTGCCGAAGCCCTCGCCGGTGCCGGTTACTCGGTTGCCGTAAGCTATTCCGGCAACGTCGAGTGCGCCCGGGACTTCACGTCACGGACCAACATTCCGTCGTTTCGCTGGGATGTCTCGGACCACGATGGCTGCCAGCAGGGTGCTGCCCTCGTCGAAGAGCAGATCGGTGGCATCGATGTGCTGGTCAACAACGCCGGCGTGTCGCGCGACGGATTCCTTCACAAGATGGCGGAGGAAGACTGGTTGAGGGTCGTGGACGTCAACTTGAGTTCATGCTTTCACATGTGCCGCGCGGTCATCGGCGGCATGCGCAGCCGCGGGTTCGGACGGATCATCAACATCAGTTCCATCAATGGCCAGGCCGGCATGCTGGGACTGTCGAACTATTCGGCCGCCAAGGCCGGCTTGCTTGGCCTGACCAAGGCACTGGCGCTGGAGAATGCCTCGAAGGGGATCACCGTCAATGCCATCGCACCAGGCTATGTCGACACCGATCTCATTGCCCATGTCAGCGAAGCAATGATGCAGCGCATCGTCTCCGGCATCCCCGTGGGCCGGGTGGCGCAGCCGGAAGAAGTGGCCCGCTGCGTGCTGTTTCTCGCTGCCGAAGACGCCGGATTCATCACCGGCTCGACCCTCTCCGTCAACGGTGGCGCCTACATGGCCTGAGAGGGGCCTTTCAGATCCCCGGCGGCGTCTCAGTGCGGAGCGATTTCGCCTGCACCCCACCAGTAGATGCAGCAGAACAGGAACAGCCAGACGACATCGACGAAGTGCCAGTACCAGGCGGCCGCCTCGAACCCGAAATGCTGCTGCGGGGTGAAGTGGCCCTTGCAGGCCCTGACCAGGCAGACACCGAGGAAGATGGTGCCGACAATGACGTGGAAGCCATGGAAGCCGGTGGCCATGAAGAAGGTGGACCCGTAGATCCCGCCGCTGAAGGTGAACGGCGCCTCGACATACTCGACAATCTGGAAGGCCGTGAAGGTGATGCCGAGCACCACCGTGATCCACAGCCCGGCGATCAACTGATCGCGCTTGCCTTCCCTCAAGGCATGATGAGCCCACGTGACGGTGGTGCCCGAGGTCAGCAGAACCAGCGTGTTGATGAAGGGAAGGTCCCAGGGATCAAAGGTGAGGACATTTTCCGGCGGCCATATGCCACCCATCTCGATGGTCGGAAAGAGGGCGGCGTTGAAATAGGCCCAGAACCAGGCAAGAAAGAACATCACCTCCGAGGCGATGAACAGCGCCATGCCGTAGCGCAGGCCGATCTGCACCACCGGCGTGTGTGCCTTCTCGTCCTGGGCCTCGCTCACCACGTCGCGCCACCAGAAGAACATGGTCGAGAGCGCAAGCGCCAGTCCCGGAAAGATCATCCACCATCGTCCCGGGTTGTCGAACATGCCGATCATCCCGGCGGCCAGCACGAAGGCGGAGAAGGCGCCAAGCGCCGGCCATGGACTGGGATTGACCAGATGGTAGGGGTGAGTGGATGAGTGATCGGCCATCAGGTCTCTCCTTGTAACAGTGCGGCCGGAATCCGGTCGCCTCTCATGGTGTGCATGGCCAGAGGACCCGGAACCGGGACCTCGGCCGTCCTGTCGCTGTCAAAGAACGTATAGGACAGTGTGATGCTGCGGACCTCCGCGGTGAGCGGATCCTTCAGCATTCCCGGATCGACGAAGAACGTGACCGGCATGGCCACACGTTCACCGGGTTTGAGTGTCTGTTCGACGAAGCAGAAGCAATCGATCTTGGCGAAGTACTCGCCGATCTTCAAAGGCGTGACATTGAAGGTCGAGACCCCGGTGATCTCCCTCGCGGTCGGATTGAACGCCTCGTAGAAGATCGTGACCTGTTCTCCCGTCGGCGTCCGGACCTCCTTCAGCAGCGGACGGAACTCCCAGAAGAGTCCGCGCGCCGTATCGGCATTGAACCGTACCGTGACGAGGGTCGGATCGCCGCTGAATCCGGGGGCAACTTGCGCGGTGGTCGGCGTGCCGCCAAATCCGGTCACCTGACAGAACAGGCGATAGAGCGGCACCGCGGCCACGGTCAGGGCCGTCATCAGGGCGATACCGGCAACGATGCCGGCGACGGTGGCCCGCTTGCTCATCGCTCAGCCGCCCATCCTGACGATCGAGACGCCATAGATGACGAGGATGAATGCGGCGAGCACGAGAGCGATCGTGATGCTCCGGCGGCGGCGCTGCGTCCTGATGCGTTCGGCATCGGTCATGACCAGCGCATTCCGTGGTCGATGCCGAGAAGCGCGAAGAGCAGCGCAAGATAGACAATTGAATATCTGAACATCCAGCGCGCCGATGCCTCGTCACGGCGCATCAGGACGGCCATGGCCCCGCCCGCGAAGATGACCGAGAACAAGGCCGCTCCGGCGCCGTAGAGCGCGCCGGCACTGCCGATGAACCAGGGAGTCATCGACACCGGAATCATCAACACGCTGTAGGCGAGGATCTGACGGCGCGTCGCCCCGGCGCCGGCCGTGACCGGCAGCATCGGAATGCCGGCGCGGCGGTAGTCATCAGAGCGATAGAGGGCGAGCGACCAGAAATGAGGCGGGGTCCACATGAAGATGATGGCAAAGAGAGCGATCGATGCTGCCGACACGCTGCCGGTCACGGCGGCTTCGCCGATCACCGGAGGAAAGGCGCCGGCGGCGCCCCCGATCACGATGTTCCAGGGTGTCCGGCGCTTGAGCCACACCGTGTAGACGAAGACATAGAAGGCAATGGCAAGAGCCAGAAATCCGGCGGCCATCCAGTTGACCGCCACGCCCATCGTCATGACCGAGGCAATCGCCAGTGTCGTCCCGAATTCCAAGGCACTCGTTGCGGCAATCCGTCCTGAGGGAATGGGCCGTCGCCATGTTCTGTGCATCAGGGCGTCGAGGTCCCGCTCATACCACATGTTGATGCAGCCTGCGGCGCCGGCGCCCAGCGCGATGCACAGGAGCGCCACCGCGGCAAGAAACGGGTGGAGGTTTCCCTCGGCGACAACCAGACCGATGGCGCCGGTGAACACCACCAGCGACATCACCCGCGGCTTGAGGAGCGCCAGATAATCGCCCGGAGACGCGGCGAGTGTGTCAGCCGGATGTGCTGCCTGGATATCCGTGGTCAGGGCCTGCCCCCTTCGTCAGTGGCCCGTCCTGGCCGGGGCACCCATGTAGGGGGGATCCTCGAATGTATGGAAAGGCGGTGGCGAGGACACCGTCCATTCCAGTGTCGTGGCCCCTTCGCCCCAGGGATTGGCGGGACAGCGCACACGATTGGCCACGAAGACGCAATAGAGCACGTAGAGGAACACCAGCATGCCGGCGGCCGTGATGTAGGAGCCGATGGAAGACACCAGATTCCATCCGGCATAGACGTCCGGATAATCCGGAATCCTCCTCGGCATGCCCGCCATTCCGAGGAAGTGCTGCGGGAAGAAGGTGACGTTGACGCCAATCAGGGTGACCCAGAAATGCAGCTTGCCGGCCCATTCGGGATACTGGTACCCGGACATCTTGCCGATCCAGTAATAGAAGCCGCCGAACAGGGCGAAGACGGCGCCCAGGGACAGCACGTAATGGAAGTGCGCCACCACGAAATAGGTGTCGTGCATGGCCGTATCGATGCCGGCATTGGCCAGCAGGACACCGGTCACGCCACCCAGCGTGAAGAGGAAGATGAAGCCCAGGGCCCACAGCATCGGTGTCCTGAACTCGATGGAACCGCCCCACATGGTGGCGAGCCAGCTGAAGATCTTGATGCCCGTGGGCACGGCGATGATCATCGTCGCAATGACGAAGTAGGCCTTTGTGTCCAGCCCCATGCCCACCGTGTACATGTGATGGGCCCAGACGATGAATCCGACGAAGCCGATGGCGACCATGGCATAGGCCATACCGAGGTAGCCGAAGATGGGCTTGCGGGCGAAGGTCGAGATGATGTGACTGACGATGCCGAAGCCCGGCAGGATGAGGATGTAGACCTCCGGATGGCCAAAGAACCAGAACAGGTGCTGGTAGAGGATGGGATCGCCGCCCAGGGCCGGGTCAAAGAAGCCGGTGCCAAAGTTGCGATCCGTCAGCAGCATGGTGATGGCGCCGGCAAGGACCGGCAGTGACAGCACGAGCAGGAAGGCGGTCACCAGAACCGCCCACACGAAGAGCGGCATGCGGTGAAGCGTCATGCCCGGCGCGCGCATGTTGAAAATGGTGGTGATGAAGTTGATCGCGCCCAGAATCGACGACGCGCCGGCAAGGTGGATCGACAGGATCAGACAGTCGATGGCCAGGTTCCCCTGGTTGCCGTAGGTCGACAGCGGCGCGTAGATCGTCCAGCCGACACCGGTGCCCCCGCCGATGAAGACCGAGCCCACAAGCAGAAGGCCCGACGGGATGAGCAGCCAGAAACTGATGTTGTTCATGCGCGGGAAGGCCATGTCGGGAGCACCGATCATCATCGGTACCATCCAGTTGCCAAACCCGCCGATGAACACCGGCATGATCATGAAGAAGATCATGATCAGTCCGTGACTGGTGATCAGAACGTTGTAGAGGTGATAGTCGCCTCCCAGGATGCCGTCACCGGGATAGGCCAGTTCGATGCGGATGAGCATCGACATCAGGAAGCCGATCAGGCCGAACACGAACCCGTAGACGATGTACATCGTCCCGATGTCCTTGTGGTTCGTGGAATAGAGGTAGCGCAGGAACCCTGTGGGCTGGTGCGCGTGGTCGTCTTCGATCACGTGGGCTTCACTCATCTCATCGGTGTCCTCGGCTTGGGCTTCGCCTCATCTCATACATGTTCAGTTCTGCGCGACGGTGACGACCGCGTCATCCGCGGTTCCGCGAATCGCCAGCTGCTCGTTCGCCCATGTTCCGAACTCGGCGTCGGGCACGGCCTCGACCATGATCGGCATGTAGCCGTGGTTGAGTCCGCACAGTTCCGAACACTGTCCGTAATACATGCCTGGCTGATCGATCTTCATCCAGATCTCGTTGAGGCGCCCCGGAACGGCGTCCATCTTGACCCCGGCCGCCGGCAGGGCCCAGGCATGGATGACATCATCGGACGTGATCTGCAGCCTGATGTACCTGTCGACCGGCACCACCACTGTCGAGTCGGTGGCAAGCAGCCGTGGCTGGCCTTCCGCGAGTTCGTCATCCCCCAGGATGTAGGCATCGAACTCGAGGCCATCGTAGTCCGGGTACTCATAGGACCAGTACCACTGGTGGCCGGTGATCTTGATGGTGAGGTCGGGTTCGGCCACCGGCAGGGTTTCCTGATCATAGAGAAGGCGCAGGGAGGGAATGGCGATCACGATCAGGATGAGCGCCGGGATTCCGGTCCAGATCACCTCGAGAAGACTGTTGTGGGTGGTGCTGGAAGGCTGCGGATTGGCGGCACGGCGAAAGCGGAAAAGGATGTAGGCCATGAGCAGCAGAACGAAGACCGAGATGACCATCATCACCGGAAACAGGAAGACGTCGTAGAACCAGTGAATCTCGCCCATGCTCGGCGATGCCGCCGGCTGGAAACCCCACTGCCAGTCCTCCGAGAGACCCACTGCCTCCTGGGCCAGGGCCGGCGCTGCATGCACGGCGACCACCAGGACCGCCACCATGAGAAACGGTGTCAATGTGACTCTCCCCAAGACATTCACCCCGCAGGTGGACCGCTCCGGTCCACCGGTTCGGGCGAGGCGGACCATACACGACCCGCAATCCGCTTCACAAGCCTGCAAGACCCTAATCTCCTTCTGCAGAACCGGGGACCCGAACTCGTGAAATCCCTCCCGCTGTTCGAAACTTCCTTCACCGTCGCCGGACATCACGCAGGGTTCGGCCGTCGGCTGTCCGGCCTTTCAAACACAGAGTCACGGAGACTGGCCACTCCCTCTCGTCCGAGGAGTCGCACCCGTCCGCCAGAAGCGTCCGACGGGCCGGCGACCGGGGGGAGGTGTGGAACCCAGGATGGCATGGAACAGGGAGGCGACTGATCCCTGCCTCCGGTTGGCGGAGTCCGGGTGCAGTCGCTATAAGGGATACGTAGCCGGAGGTTCACAGGGATGAATGCGTCAGCCGATGACCTCTTCTTCCAGCGCAGCGGCATGGAAAGAGACCGGGTCGCCGGTATCGTGGGCGATGCCTTGAGGGGCGCCGATGATGGCGAACTCTTCATGGAGTTCGGCCAGTCCGAAACCCTTGTGTTCGACGACGGGCGCCTCAGGCAGGCCGGCTACGACGTTGTCCAGGGCATGGGCCTCAGACGCATCGTCGACGATGTGACCGCCTACGCCCACACCTCGGAACTCTCCGAAGCCGCTCTCAGGCGCGCCGCCAGGACCGTGCGTGAGATCGATGGACGCGACGCCGACATCGCAGTCGCGCCGGCGCGCACCAACCGTCATCTCTATGGAGAGGACAATCCGGTCTCCGAGATGTCCTTCGGCGACAAGGTGACGCTGCTCGAGGACATCGACGCCTGGCTTCGCTCAAGGGACGAGCGGGTCCACCAGGTGACGGCAGCCCTTCTGGCGAGCTGGCAGGTGGTCTCCATCCTGCGCGCTGACGGCAGCATGGTGACGGACGTCCGTCCTCTCGTCTCGGTCAGGATCAGCTGCGTCGTGCAATCGGGCGACCGCATGGAAGCCGGCTCCCATGGCACGGGGGGCCGCCTGCCCTATGCCGAATTCATCGGCCAGGAGCAGTGGAAGGATCATGCCGACGAGGCCTTGCGCATCGCTCTTGTCAACCTCGAGTCCGTCGATGCCCCGGCCGGCGAGATGCCTGTCGTCCTCGGGCCGGGCTGGCCGGCCGTGATGCTGCACGAGGCTGTCGGACACGGCCTTGAGGGCGACTTCAACCGCAAGAAGACGTCGGCATTCTCCGGTCTCATGGGCGAGCGGGTGGCCGCCCCGGGAGTCACGGTGATCGACGACGGCACCCTTGCCGGCAGGCGAGGCTCGCTCACCATCGACGACGAGGGCACGCCCACCGAACGAACCGTGCTGATCGAGGACGGGATCCTCAAGAACTACATGACGGACCGGATGAATGCGCACCTGATGGGAACGGCCAGGACCGGCAACGGACGGCGCGAAAGCCATGCCCACCAGCCCATGCCAAGGATGACCAACACCTGCATGCTGTCAGGCGACAGTGATCCGCAGGACATCATCGAATCGGTTCCCAACGGACTCTATGCGGTCAACTTTTCCGGCGGGCAGGTCGATATTGTCAACGGCACCTTCGTCTTCACCGCATCGGAGGCGTACCTCATCGAGAATGGCAAGGTCGGGCCTTCGGTCAAGGGCGCGACACTGATCGGCGATGGACCGTCCGCCCTGAAGCGCGTCAGGGCGGTTGGCAACGACATGCAGCTCGACCCGGGTGTGGGAACATGCGGCAAGAACGGTCAGAGCGTGCCGGTCGGTGTCGGTCAGCCAACCATGCTGATCGAAGGCCTGACCGTTGGCGGTACGCAGGCCTGACAAGACCGCTTCCTGTCGTCAGACCACCGAGGCAGCGACCGCCTGGACCTCGACCTTGAGCTCCGGCGTGGCAAGGGCGGTAACGAAGACCAGCGTCGAGGCCGGAGCGACCTCCCGGAGAGCCTGCTGGCGCGCCTGGCGCACGGCCGCGAGATTGTCCTCGCCGACAACATAGGTCGTGAGTGACACGAGATTGTCAGCCGCCATGCCTTCCGCCCGGAGGATGGTCAGGACATTCGCAAAGCACCAGCGCGCCTGTTCACCGACGTCGTCGGGGATGGTGCCTTCGGGCGTGATTCCGATCTGCCCGGAGACATGCAGCTGCTTCATGCCACCCGGAACCACAACAGCGTGACTGTAGTTCGACAGAGGTGGCGCAACACCATCGGGATTGAAACGTCTCAGCATGGCCGTGGCACTCCCTTCCAGTGCGTTTTCAGAACGAGAACTCGCTGAACACCGGATCGATGCTGCCGGCCCAGGCGTTCTCCCACCGATCCAGAAGGATGTCCGCCGGAGTCCTCCCCGACATCGCGATTTCCATCAGCGAGTCGAGAAAGTGCACCTCGTCGAGGCTGCCGTCGTAGTAGCGCCGCCGGTAGAGACCCTCGCATGAGATCTCCAGCATGTCGCGAGCGACATCCTGGACGGTACCCGACCTGAACGGCGCCCTCAGTCCAAGCCGCGGCACGTCAGCCTTCATCTGCACCTGTTCTTCCCAGGTCCAGTCCCGCACCATCGCCCAGGCCGCATCGAGCTGCGATTCCACGTAGAACAACCCGGTCCACAGGGCAGGCAGGGCACAGATGCGCCGCCAGCTCGCGCCGTCGGCGCCACGCACCTCCATGTATCGCTTGATCCGGACATCCGGGAACAGTGTGGTCAGGTGGTCTTCCCAGTCCGAGAGCGTCGGGATCTCGCCAGGCACGGCAGGCAGGCGGCCCTCCATGAAGTCGCGGAACGACTGCCCCGAAGCGTCGATGTAGCGTCCGTCACGCAACACGAAGTACATCGGCACATCGAGAGCGTAGTCGACGTAGCGCTCGAAGCCGAACCCGTCCTCGGTGACGAACCTCAGCAGTCCGCTGCGGTCATTGTCGGTATCGGTCCAGATATGGGCGCGCATCGACAGGTAGCCGTTCGGCTGTCCCTCGCTGAAGGGCGAGTTGGCGAAGAGCGCCGTGGTGACCGCCTGCAGCGCCTGGGCAACCCTGAACTTCTTCACCATGTCCGCCTCGGACCCGAAATCAAGATTGGCCTGGATGGTGCAGGTGCCGACCATCATGTCGAGACCCATGGTCCCGACTTTCTGCATGTAGTCCCGCATGATCCGGTAGCGGCCCTTGGGCATCCACGGCACGTCCTGTCGACGGTCGAGAGGCCTGAGCCCGAGGCCGAGGAAGATGATGCCGAGTTCCTCGGCGATCTCCTTGCACTGGTCGAGGTGGGCATTCACCTCGCGACAGGATTCATGGAGCGTCTTCAGGGGCGCGCCGGAGAGTTCCACCTGCCCACCCGGCTCCAGGGACACGTGCTGCTTGTCCTTCTTCAGCCCGATGACATGATCGCCCTCCATGAGCGGCTGCCAGCCGAAACGCTGCAACTCCTCGAGGATGACGCGGATGCCGTTGGGGGCATCGTAGGCGAGCGGCGCACGGGTCACGGCGTCGTAGGCAAACTTCTCGTGCTCCGTGCCGACCCGCCATTCTCCGGGTGGCTTGCATCCCGATTCCAGAAGCTCGACAAGCTGGGTGCGGGATGTGACCGGCGTGGTGTTCTGTGCGGACGGTATGGACACGGTCGACAAGGCTCCCCGGCCGTCTCGAGTGGCGGCGCGCACGATATCCCGCGTTCGGAGCCCTTGCAAAGGGATGCACCTGGTGACGAGCGGGTTGCGCCGATGACAGCCTTGGTGGCGAACCGGCGCATGCCACGTGCTGCCGCCGACCTGTCTGATTGCGGAGAGATTGCGCATGACCGTGAAGGGCTGGATGATCGGGGCGTGTGATCGACGCCACTTGGACCAGGGGAGTACCAGTCAGTGGACGAGAAGAAAGCGACAGGATTCGATCCGATGGTGGCGCCGCGTTACAGCGAAATCGCGACATTCATGCGCGCGCCGTACGTCACCAGCGCCGACGGCGTCGACATTGCATTGATCGGGGTGCCCTACGACGGCGGGACGACGAACAGGCCGGGCGCCCGGCACGGTCCCCGCGAAATCCGCAACATGTCGAGCCTCATGCGCTCAATCCATCACGTGACGCGGTGCAACCCTTATGAGCTCTGCCACGTCGCGGACCTCGGCGACGTCCGTTTCACCCGGATTTTCGAGGATGAAGCGGTTGTCGAGGAGATCGCGGCGTTCTACCGCGAGGTCCATCGCCACGGCGCATATCCGCTGACCGCCGGGGGCGATCATTCGATCACCTATCCCATCTTCAGGGCCATTGCCGCCGATGAGGGACTGGGCATGGTTCACGTTGATGCCCACACGGACACATGGGACGAGTTCCAGGGGTCGAAGTTCACCCATGGAGCACCGTTCCGGCGGGCTGTCGAGGACGGCCTCCTGGATCCGAAGAGAACAATCCAGATCGGCATCCGCGGAGCGCAGAACACGTCGGAAGGCTGGGACTTCTCCCTGGAGAGCGGCATGCGTGTCGTGTTCATGGAGGAGTTCGACGAACTGGGTGTCGACCAGATCATCGACGAGGCACGCCGCGTTGTTGGCGACGGTCCGACGTACGTCTCCTTCGATGTGGACGGACTCGACCCGGTCTATGCACCCGGCACCGGCACTCCGGAGGTCGGCGGCATCACGACGATCGACGCGCAGAAGCTTCTCAGGGGCCTGAGGGGCCTCGATCTTCGCGGTGGCGATGTCGTGGAGGTGGCGCCACCCTTCGATCCGACCGGCAATACCGCGCTGGTCGGCGCCACGATGATGTACGAGATCCTCTGCCTGCTGGCGGAAGCGCGACATCGCTAGGGCATGACCGAACCGCCGTTCGGCCCGATCACCTGGCCGGTCATGAATGTGGCGCCGGGGCCGCACAGGAACACGATCGCTGCAGCCACCTCGTCGACCGAGCCGATCCGGGCAAGCGGGATGGCGGTTTCGCTTGCCCGCACTTGCGGCGACATGAACTCCGGCCCGAGCATCGGCGTGTCGATCGGGCCGGGCGCCACACAGTTGACCAGGATGTGCGGTGCGAACTCCCGCGCCCAGGAACGGGTCAGGCTGAGAACCGCGCCCTTGGACGCACAGTAGCTCCCGTACCGGGCGCGGCCCAGGTAGCCCAGATCGGAGGCGATGTTCACAATCCGGCCGCTCCCGGAGTGCAGAAGCATCTGCCGGATGGCTTCCCGGCCAACCAGAAATGTCCCCCGCAGGTTCACCGCCATGACACGGTCGAAGTCTTCCACGGCTTCCTCGAGCGCCGGGCATTCGTTGGCCGTGCCGGCGCAGTTGACCGCAATGTCCGGCGCGCCGAGTGTTTCGAGACATGCCCCCATCGCCCTCATCACGTCGTCCTGCGAGCTGACGTCGATTCGCTGCTCCACCATGTCGCCACCGCACGATGTCACCGCATCGCACGTCTTCTTCGCTGACTTGAGATCGCAGCCAAGGACGCGGGCTCCGGCAGCGGCCAGCGCGCGGGCAGCGGCCGCCCCGATGCCGCTCGCCGCCCCGGTGACAATCGCCACTTTCCCGTCAAGAACAGCGTTCATCCAATGAAGTCTCCACGGTCCACGGAGATGGCCTGACCCGTGATGTTCGAGGCCGCATCGGAGGCCAGAAACAGGTAGGTCATGGCCATGTCTTCGGGTTCCATCAATCCCTCGATGGCCTGCGCATTGACGATCTCGTCGAGGAGTTCGCTCTCCTTCCTGCCGCTGCGGCTTGCCATGATCGCCAGGGAACGCATCGACGCGACGGTACGAACCCAGCCGGGACACACGGCATTGACGCTGATCCCACGGGGTCCGAGTTCCTGCGCGAGACTGCGCATGAACCCGATGTTCGCATGCTTGGACGAGCAGTAGGCGCTGAACTCGGCAACCGCCGTCTTTCCCCACATGGATGACGTGATGATGATCCGTCCTCCCGGTCCCATCCGGGTGAGGGCCGATCTCGTGACATGGTAGGTACCAAGAACGTTGATCTCGACGATCCTCTCGAAGACCGAAATCGTCTCCTCCGACCGGTCGGTCAGCGGTGTGACCAACTCCAGGCCTGCATTGTTGACGAGGACATCGATGCGGTCGAAGAGATCCAGTGCGGCATCGACGCCTTCCTGGTTCGTGATATCGCATACGATGGCGCGGACCTCGCGGCCATGACGGCCGGCGAGCATCCGCGCCGTCTCTTCGACCTCATTGCCGCTGGCCAGAATCGTGACGTCCGCTCCGGCGGCAACGAAACCTTCCGCCACGCCCAGTCCGATGCCGCGGCTCGCCCCTGTCACGAGAACCCGGCGGCCGGAAAAATCAAAGCTCACGGTACCGGGACCGACAGGCCTCGTCATCGTACCGCCCTTGCCTCGTCGCGCATCAGGTCGCGGACGTGATTCCTCAAATGGAAGAACGTGTCGGTCTCCTTGGTGTCCGACGTACGCTCGGGACCGATCGCCCCGTTGACGTCGATCTCCTTGATCACACGGGCCGGGCGCGCGGAGAACATGAAGACGCGATCCGCGAGGAAGACAGCCTCCTCGACATCGTGCGTCACGAAGATCACCGCCTTTCGTTCCGCGCGGCAAATCTCCAGGAGCTGTTCCTGAAGGAAGTCCCGCGTCAGGGCGTCGAGAGCACCGAATGGTTCGTCCATCAGCAGGATGTCCGGGGCTGCCGCAAGCGTTCGTGCTATGGCGACCCTTTGGCGCATGCCGCCGGAGATCCGGTTGACATAGAAATCCGTGAAGTCCTCGAGATCAACGAGCTTCAGGTAGTGCCTGGCGACCTGGGTGCGTTCTGCTTCGCCGATATCGTCGCGATACTTGGTGCCGAACCTGATGTTCTCGAAAACCGTGAGCCAGGGGAAGGATGTATAGGCCTGAAAGACCATTCCCTTGCGGCGGTCCGGTCCCCTGACCCGCTCGCCATCAAGGAGAACTTCGCCGGATGTCGCGGTTTCAAGGCCACCGACGATTCGCATGAGAGTGGTCTTCCCGCACCCTGATGGACCGAGGAAGACAACGAACTCTCCCTCCTGGATAGTCATCGACACGCCATCGATCACCGGGATGGGAGCGGCGTCCTTGCCCGCTGTCTCGAATGCCTTGAAGACGTTGCGAATCTGGACGAATGCCTGGGGTTGGTTCGCGGTCATGTCCAAGCCTTTCAAAGATACCTGAACAACCGGCGATGGAGAATCCGGACCGCCTGGTCGGTAAGCAACCCGATGATCCCGACCACCAGAATTCCGGCCATCACTTCCGGCGTCTTCAGGAAACGCCGCATCGACCAGATGTAGTGGCCTATTCCGCTGTTGGCGGCGACGATCTCGGCAACGATGATCCACGTCCAGCACCAGCCGAGCGTGATTCTGAGATTGTCCACCATGGTCGGCATCATGGCCGGGAGAACGATGCTGCGTGTGATCTGGCGCGGTCTGGCGCCCAGCGTATACCCGGTTTCGACAAACTCCCGGGGGATGCGCTTTGCGTCGTCGGCTATCAGAAGGACCAGCTGGAAGAATGTCCCCATCCACAGGACGGCAACCTTGGATGCTTCCCCGATACCGAACCAGATGATCAGGAGAGGGACCAGGGCGGGAACCGGCAGGTAGCGGATGAAATCGACGATCGGCTCCAGCAGTGCGCCGACAATCCTGTAGCTGCTCATCCAGATCCCGATCGGCACGGCGGCAACGACCGAGAGAAGGAAGGCGCCCCAGACACGGGCAACGGAGATCTGGACGTCGGTCTGGAAGCTCTCCCTGGTCAGCAGCTCCGCCATGGTCCAGATCACCACCCCCGGGTAGGGGAGAAATCTCTCCGAGACGATCCCGGTGAAGACGATGAGGTACCAGATGGCGATGAACAGGATGAACGCGACGATGCCCAGTGTCAGGTTCGCACGGCCTCCCGTCGCCCCGCGATAGAGGACAAGTGATGCGAGCGCCTGCCTCGAGCCGCCCTGAGGCCTGTGACCTGCCATGTCCGACATCTTTGTCTTCCTCTTCGATCCGCCCGCCCATGGGCGGGCGACAGCTTATGGCGTGGAGTGCTCCGCTGGCTGGGGCATTGCCACCTCAACGAAGGAAGACACAACGCCCGGGCCGGAAACGAACCCTTGGGTCTCGGCCAGCCCGGGCGCAGTCTGCCGGTTCGATCAGCGGGTCTTGCCTTCGAAAAGGTCCTTCGTCGTCGACGGGTCGACCAGGAACTCATAGGGGATGGCTTCGTCCATGAGATCCAGATCGAGGTTGATCTCCGTCAGATCCTCGACGATCTGCTTGAGCTTCGGTTCCGAACCGTCCGTTCCGAAGTACGCGACGGCATCCTCGTAGGTGGTGTAGTAGACGCCTGCAAGGTCGACAGCCATCTGCTCGGGCGTCACATCATACCCGGGCGCCGCCAGTTCAAGGAACTTGTCCGGATCCGAATTGAAGAGATCGACGGCCCTGTAGATGCCGCGCATGAAGGCGTCATACTTCTCCGGGTTGGCCTCGAAGTCGTCTCGGTTGACGATGACGACATCCGTGATCAGGCCGTTGAAGTCCCTGGAGGACAACAGGATCTTCGATCCCTCGCGCGACGTGTTCGCCACGATTTCGCTCATCATCGGCTCCCAGGTCGCGACGGCCGCGACATCGGGATCTTCGAAGATCGCCGGACTGTCATCGGTCGCGATCATCCGCATGTCGATGTCATCAAGGCTGTATCCGGCCTCTTTCAGCGCGAACGCCGTCATCACGGTTCCGGGGTGGTTGATTTCGCCGGCGAAGGTCTTGCCCACGAGATCCGTGACCGAGTCGATCCCCGGGGCGCCGACAACGCCATCGGCGCCGACCGAGATATCGATCAGACCGATGACGACCAGGTTTGAATCGGCACTCATGGGGCGGGAGATATGCTCACCGATCGTGCGCATGGTGCAGTTGATGTCGCCCGATTCGAGTCCGGGAAGAACATTGGCGCGGTCATTGTCGAAGACAGCCTCGAACTCGATGCCTTCCTCTTCGTAGTAGCCCATCGCGTCTGCCACCGGTGCCGGCGCGAAGCCGAACCAGAACGGGTAGGCGCAGCGTACCACGTTGTCCGCCACCGCAGGCTGGGCCGATCCGGCCAGGGCGACCGACATCACGATCAACCCCGTTGTCACGATGCGGGAAATGGAATGACGAACCCCTTCAATGAAGGGGCTGGACGTCTTGTTCATGATGTTTCTCCTGAAATGGGCACACCGCAGCCGCACCGGCAGACACACTCTGCGGTCCGGCTCGTTGCTCGGTCTGGCGCACATTATGTTGGCTGTGGCGTGATGGCCCGAACTTTTTTTGAACAATGACCTCTCGAAACGGAACATGCCGCAGTCGCAAAGGGCATGATGACGCCGAGAGTTCCCTTGAAGACGAGGGCGGCGGGCGGACAATGCCGAAGGCAGGGCATTATCGCGCGCCATCCCGGGAGTCACCTGAATGAGCCGGCATCCGTTCTCCTGGGAGTGGGTCAATGCGCAGGCACCCGAATCCTGGCAGCCCTGGCTGCGCCTGGCGCGTGTCGACAGGCCGGCGGGTTTCTGGCTCCTGATGTGGCCCTGCTGGTGGGCGGTCGCCATGGCGTCTCGGGGCTGGCCGGACTGGACGCTCCTTGGCCTCTTCGCCACCGGAGCCGTGGTGATGCGATCCGCCGGCTGCATCGTCAACGACATCGTCGACCGGCGCATCGACGCCCGGGTTGAACGGACCCGCGATCGGCCGCTGGCCAGCGGCGCCGTCACGCTGACCGGCGCCCTGGTCTTCCTTGGCCTGCTGCTTGCTGCGGGTCTCGTCGTCCTTCTTCAATTCAACCACGCCGCGATCATCACGGGCATCGCCTCCCTTGGCCTTGTGGTCATCTATCCCTTCATGAAACGCGTCACCTACTGGCCGCAGCTCTTTCTCGGCCTCGCCTTCAGCTGGGGGGCCCTGGTGGGCTGGGTTGCGGTCAGGGGCGCGCTTTCGCCCGAACCCCTGGTGCTCTACCTGGCCGCCATCGCATGGACGATCGGCTATGACACGATCTATGCCCACCAGGACAAGACGGATGATGTGAGGGTCGGCGTGAAGTCGACGGCACTTGCCTTCGGTGAGAAGACAAGGCCCCTCACCGGTCTCTTCTATGGCGTCTTTGTCGCCGGGGTGGCCCTGGCGGGCTACCTGACGGGGATCGGATGGCCCTTCCTGGTGGTCCTCGGCGTTGCCGCCGCCGATCTCGCGCGACAACTCGCCACTGTCGATCTCGATGACCCGGGTTCGTGCCACAGGGCCTTTTCCGCCAACAACCGGATTGGCCTCCTGGTCTTTGCCGCAATTGTCCTTGGCCGCCTCGTCCCGGTCACGCCGTGACGGGCTTCAGCATGATGACATGACTCGTGAACAGAGATCGGATCGCCAATCGCGTCCAGCATGGGAACCGCACCGATACCGGGTCCGTCGGGCGCGAACTTCCGACCGCCCACGATGGCCGGAGAGTTCGTCACCGCCGCGATTTTCAGGCCCTTGGGACAGGTAAGGAACTTACCGGCATTGGCATGACGGACATCAACGTGCTGCTGCAGGGGCTTGCTGACAACTGCTTCGAGGGCATCGGTTGCAAGATCGCCCGGTTCGGCGGCATCACGGGCATGCGCCTCATCCGGGATGTGTGCACCACAACGGGCAAGTTCATGACCGTGGACGACATCTGCAGGGGGCAACTGTCAGACCCCATTCAAGGGTCACGCCTCAAGGGACTTGAGGGAATCAAGCACCATGGACTGGAAGAAGTGCACATGATGCTCGCTGTACTCGGGGTGATCCCGGTCAACGACAAACCGTCCCTGGTGATAGCCCAGCGAATGCAGGCCCTGCTGGACGTTCTCGCAAAGCCGGACATCCTCGGTCACAAGCACGGTGCGAACATAGTCCATGAACCGCCTCTCGAGATCGCTGGGCTCCCGGGACGTGAAGTAGAAGTCCCATCGCTCCCGGGTGGTCTCGGGGCCGGTGGGCAGGACCTGGAACATCGCGAGGTGGGGACTTCCGGGGTACATGAGGGGGATGGTGGTGGGCCAGACATAGCCGAAGAGGGCTTCCTGCTGTTCCACTTCCGCCGCATCGAGGCGATAGGCGCTGTTGTCGAGATCCCTGGCGGCGATCCTGTGGCTGAAGGTGATGCCGTCATCGGACCAGGCGGCCTTGCCGTCATAGTCGACGAGTTCCATCAATGATCGGTGATTGGCATCACAGTGATAGCACTCGTGGTTGTTGTCGATGACCGTCTTCCAGTTTGCCGCCACGTCGACTTCCCAGCGGCAGGCGCGCACCAGGTCCGGCAATCGAGGACAGGCCCGGTGCATGTCCTCTAGAAAGCGCCCCGCCTGTTCGATGAGGGGAATCGCTCCGGCATCGAGATTGACGAAGAGAAAGCCGCCGTAGTCCTCAAGGCGCACGGGCTTCAGGTCGGCGTTCCCTGCCGTCCAGTCCTTCAGGGGTTCACATCCCCGGCCGTTGCGAAAGCGGCCGTTCGTGCCGTAGGTCCACTGATGATAGGGGCAGGTGATAAAGGCCGTGTTGCCGCAGCCATCGAGCAGCGGATGAGCACGGTGGCTGCACACGTTGTGAAAGGCGCGCAACACCCCGTCGTGGCCTCTGATGACGAGGACATTCTGATCGACAATCCTGCCGGTGAGGTAGTCGCCGCGCCGGGGCAGGTCGCTGACATGTCCCAGATACCACCAGGTGCGGTAGAAGATCGCCTCGTGCTCGAGGCGCCAGATCGCGGGATCCCTGTACCAGCTCGAGGGCAGTGTGGTGGAGTGTTCGGCAAGGGCGCCAAAGCCACCGGTATCGAGTGTGCTTGTCATGGCACCTGCTCCTCTCCCCTGGCGGGCGAGCGGGGCATGCACACCTCAAAGAGTGCGCCGCCGCCTGGTCGCTCGAGGCAGACTGCGTCACCACCGTAGCGTCTCGCAATGCGCCGCACCAGATAGAGACCGAGACCGGCACCTTTGCCATCAGCCGCGAAGGAGCGGAACGGCTCGAAGACGCTCTCCCTCATGGACTCGCCGACCCCCGGTCCCCTGTCGGCAACGCGAAGACGTATCTGTGGTCCGTCGCCCGCCACATCAACGCTCACCGGACATCCTGTGGCATGACGCCGCGCATTGCCGAGGAGAATGCGCACGAGGTGACGGACCATGCGTTCCTCCGCTGCCATGACGGCCGTCCCGCCGGTGAACGCGGCCTCGAAGCGGGCCGCTTCCTCGGCGGCGAGTGCGCCAAGATCGACTTCATCCAGACGGGCCGGTCCCTCCTCGATCTCGAGGCGGCTGGCGAGCAGGATCTCTTCGATCAACTGATCGAGCTCCTCAATGTCGCGCTCGATCCTGGCGACGAGTTGTGGATCCGCATGATCGGCCAGGAGTCCCGCGGCCATGGCGATCCTTGCCAGCGGGGACCGCAGTTCGTGGGACGCTGCCGCCAGGGTGTTGCGCTGGACCTCGACCAGGTCCTCGATTCGCCCGGCCGCGCGGTTGAAGCTCGTTGCCAGCGCGGCGATCTCGTCCCTGCCCTCGACCCTGACACGCGCCTGGAGGTCTCCGGAACCCAGGGCTTCGACCCTGGATTTCAGCCGCTCGAGACGGCCGGCGAGACGGCGCGACAAGGGCCAGGCGCCGATGGCGGCGGCAAGGGCGAGAAGCCCCGGAACAATGATGAACCCGGTTCCGTCGATTCCGTCCCTCATCCAGCCAACCTGCATGGTCCGGCCGTCGGGAAGCATGATGTCGTGCGCATGGCGCCGCGTCGTCTCCTCTTGATGGTCCGGTCCGGAACGGCCCAGAACACGGCCGTCGGAGGCCAGCAGGACAAGGCGGACGTCGAAGTGCTCCGCCAGCCTGGAGAGGTGCGCATCGATCCGGTCCCGCGGCGCGCCGGCCGGCGGCAGAACCTCTCCGAGGTAGGCGCCCATGCCCCGGGTGAAACCGCCTGACCGGCGATCGTCGGGGATGAACCACCAGGCAAGGGCTGTCAGCACGCCGAAGAGGACGATGATGAACAGGAATGTGAGATAGACCTGGAAGAAGAGGCGGCGCCTCACCCTTCTTCGTCCCGTCGGCCGGTGAACAGATACCCGGCGCCGCGTAACGTGACGATTCGTCTTGGGCGGCCCGGGTCATCCTCGATGGCTGCCCTGATTCTCGAGACATGCACATCGATGCTCCGGTCGAAGGCCTCGAGCGACGTGCCCCGCACCCTTTCCATGAGCTGATCACGGCTGAGTACGCGTCCCGCATTCTCCGCCAGGGCGAGGAGCAGATCAAACTGATGGCCCGTCAGGGCACGCTCCTCGCCGTCGAGGGTGGCCGTGCGTGTCGCCCGGTCAATCACCAGGCGGCCAAACCGCATGATGTCGGGAGTCGACGTGCGCCGTCGAAGGATGGCGCGTAAGCGCGCCAGAAGCTCGCGCGGATTGAACGGCTTTGCGAGGTAGTCATCGGCACCGATCTCGAGGCCGACAATACGATCCTCTTCTGCGCCTCGCGCCGTCAGCATCAGGACGGGAACGTCCGAGCGTGCCCGGATGGCCCGGCACACATCGAGTCCATCGGCATCGGGAAGCATGAGATCGAGGATGACCGCATCGAACCCGCCCCTCGCGGCGGCGGCAAGGCCCCTGGCAGCGCTGGCGTGATGGTCGAGAGTCATGCCCGCACGGGCAAGGTAGACCGTCACCATCGCGGCCAGATCACGGTCATCCTCGATCATAAGCAGGTGGGTCATTGGCGCTCGTGGCGTTGCATGTGCCGGACGAGTTCGTGGCGCTGTTCGGGCGTGAGGACATCCGCCACATCGGCAAGGGCGGTCACGAGACGCCTGGAGATCTGGTCCATGGTCGCCAGTTTCTCCTGGCGCAGTTCCTCCAGCGCCTGGCGGTCGACAGTCTCCCCGGCGAGGGTGGTGAACAGGGTCTGCCGGGTCTCCCTCAAGAGGCCTCGCAGTTCCTTCATGTCGACCACCGCCACCCCGACGATGCCGGCAACCTCGGCACGCTGGTCGTCGCTGGCATCGACCTTGTCCATCATGCGATCGATACGTTTCTCCGCAAACCGTTCAATCCCGTGGCCGTGGCCATGGAACGAGAAGGAGACGGCGCACACGGCCACGATGACGATCAGAGCGGCGGCTCCGGCGATCCACCAGCGGCGGCGGCGGGATTTGTGAGTGGTGTCGGTCATGGGTCGGGTCCTTGAGTTCAGTGATGAGACACATCATGGACGCCGCTGATGTCCCGATTGTTGCGCTGGTGTAAAGTTGTATTGCCGCAGAGCGGTCTACATGCGCAGGCGCGAACCGGATGGATCGAAGAGCGGTGCATCGACAATGGTGGCGCGGCGCATGTCGCCCAGAATCTCGATCAGGAATTCGCTCCCGGCCTCATCCATGCCGACAGGCACGAAGCCCAGAGCCACGGACTTCTCCACGTGGTGGGCGTATCCTCCCGAGGTGACAAAACCGACCACGTTCCCATTCTTCCACACCGGTTCATCGGCAACGCAGTCGGCATCGGCGGCATCGACAACGAACGTCACCAGCCGTCTGCCAGGCCCTTCGGCGGCTTCCTTCAAGGCCGCGTCACGGCCGGGGAAGGCCTGCTTGTCGAAGGCAATGAAGCGATCGAGGCCGGTTTCTGCGGCGGTGTAGTCGGGCCTGTACTCCCGCAACCACGAACCGAAGGACTTCTCCAGGCGCAGACTCATCATGGCGCGCATGCCGAACGGCGTCAGGCCGAGCCCGGCGCCTTCTCCCTGGAGTGTCTCGAAGAGGGCCCGCTGGAAGGCGCAGGGCACGTAGATCTCGTAGCCGAGATCCCCGGTGTAGCTCACCCGCTGCACGGTGGCCTCGACGTGGCCGATGGTGATCGTGCGCACAGCGCGGAACGGCATGGCACTGCCCGAGACATCGGCGTCCGTGGTGCGTTGAAGAAGATCACGGGCGCGCGGCCCGGCAATCTGGAATCCGACGAGATCGCGCGAGATGTTGGTGACCGTCACCCCGTGCCCGGGCAGGAGATCGAGAAAGAGGCGCATGTGGGCATCCTGCGCGATGTAGCTCGCCTGCACCCTGAAACTCTCCGGCCCGTCCCTGGCGATGGTGAAGTCCCCGGCCAGACGGCCGCGATGGTTGAGAAGCGGTGACAGCGTAAGCCTTCCTTCCTTCGGCAGGCGCCCGGCCATGATGCGGTCGAGCCAGGCTGCAGCACCCTCGCCCTCGATGCGGAACTTCGAGAAGTTGTGAATCTCGTTGATGCCCACACCCTCGCGAACGCCCCGGCATTCACGGGCCGTCGCGGCAAAGGCATTGGAGCGGCGGAAACTCGGCGTTTCGTAGAGCGCCTCGCCCGGTGGTGCAAAGTAGTTGACATGCTCCATGCCGAAGGCGCTGCCGAAGACGGCGCGGCGCTCCTTCCAGATCGCGTGGGCCGGCGTGACATGGAAGGGACGGCCGGCGGGCAGTTCTTCATTGGGATAGGCGATGGCAAAGCGGCGCTGGTAGTTCTCGCGGGTCTTCGCACGGGTCCAGGCCGGCGTCGTCCAGTCTCCGAAACGCGCCACATCCATAGCGAAGATGTCCCGCGACGGCTCGCCCTCGATCATCCACTCCGCCAGGGCCAGTCCGACACCTCCGGCCTGGCTGAATCCGGCCATGACGGCACAGCAGGCCCAGTAGCCGGGTACGCCCGGGACCCTGCCGACCAGGGGATTGCCGTCGGGAGCGAAGGTGAAGGGACCGTTGATGATGCGCTTGATTCCGGCAGACTGCAGCACGGGATAGCGCCGGTAGGCCGTTTCCAGGGATCCGGCGATGCGGTCGACGTCATCGGCGAGAAGTTCGTGTCCGAAGTCCCAGGACGTACCGTCGACGCCCCAGTGCCGGCAAGCCTGCTCGTAGATGCCGATGACGAGACCCCGGCCTTCCTGTCTGAGATAGCTCTCCCCTGAGGGGTCCATGACATGGGGAAGCTCCTTGCCGTGTCCGTGGACCTCCTCGATGTCGCCGGTGACGAGGTACTGGTGCTCAAGCGGGTGGAGAGGCAGACGGACACCCGCCATCATGCCCACTTCGCGAGCCCACAGCCCGGCAGCGTTGACGACATGCTCGGCAACGATGGAGCCCTTCTCGGTGACGACATCCCAGTGGCCGTCGCCTTTTGGATGAAGTTCGAGCACACGGTTGTGGAGCGAGATATCGGCCCCGGCCATCCGCGCCGCACGGGCATAGGCATGGGTCGTTCCGGAGGGGTCGAGATGCCCGTCGAGGGGATCCCAGAGCGCCCCGAGGAGACCTTCCGTGTTGATGATGGGGGTGTAGTCCGCGATCTCGTCAGGGCCGATGATCTCGGTTTCGAGTCCCATGTGGCGGTGCCGGGCCCGTTCGGCCTTGAGGAAGTCCATCCTGTCGGGTGTTTCGGCAATGGTCAGACCACCGACATGGTGGAGGCCGCAGGAAAGGCCCGTGATCTCCTCGAGCTCGCGATAGAGGCGGATGGTGTAGCCCTGAAGAGCCGCAATGTTGGGATCCGCGTTCAACGTGTGGAATCCGCCCGCCGCATGCCACGTCGAACCCGATGTCAGCTCCGAGCGCTCGATGAGCATGACATCGGTCCAGCCGAACTTCGTCAGGTGATAGAGGACACTGCACCCGACAACGCCGCCGCCGATAACGGCCACACGCACATGGGACCGCACCGGCTGCTACCCCAGGACGGAAAAGGAACTGTTCTGGTTGATGTCCCGGTTGCGCGAGAAGAAGGACATGTCGATGTCGTGATCGATGTGCGGGAGACGGAAGCTGACCGGATCGACATCATGGTCCTGGCCGTCCTCGCAGGCCGTGATCAGAGTCGCCATCATCTCGCCGGCGATGGGCGCGTTCTTGAACTGGTTGCCGCTGGTGCCGATCGCCAGGTAGAAGCCGCCAAGGTCCGACTTGTCGTAGATGGGACCCCAGTCCTCGGTGACATCATAGAGGTCGACCGCGCCTCGTGCCGCGGAACCCGGGATCTTCAGTCCAGGGAAGCGCTGCGCCTGGCGCATGACCAGGGTGGTCCACATGCCCGTGAACTCCTGGAGATAGTCGTCAGGGTCAACCCATTCCCTGTCGTCGCAGGCCGGATCCTCACTGCCGATGAGGATGTGATTGCCCGTCTCGGGACGGCAATAGGTGCCGATCTCGCTGTCCGAAAAGACATGGCTGACGCTGGAATCGTAGTTGTCCGGCGCCGGGACATGGGCGACCTCGTGGCGCAGGGCGCGGGTCGTGATGCGCATGGTCCCGGCGAGACCCGCCATCTCGTTGACCTTCGACGAGTGCGGTCCCGAGACATTGACCACCACGGGCGCATCGATCTCCTCGCCATTGTCGAGGGTGACGCCCGTCACACGTCCCTTGTCGCGCCGGATGGCGACGACGGTGGCGTTGAAGCGGAACGATGCGCCGCGTTTCTCCGCGGCCCTCTGGACGTTGTGACCGGCAAGCTGCGGGTCCGAGATGTAACCGCCGCACGGGAAATAGGCAGCGCCGACGACCTCGCGACCGACGGACTCGCCGAAATCCGGGTCATCGGTGCGGCGCGGTTCACCGAAACACGCCGTCGAGACGGACGGCATGCGCTCTGTGACCTCATCGGGGGTGAGTTCCTGGTAGGGGCAGCCGATCTCGTCCATGACCTTGAGGATGTTCTCGAGGAAGCTGTTCTGCCGGGTCTTCATGATCATGCAGCCGACATTGTGGTATCGCGCCATGCCGCGTTCATCGGCGATTCCGCAGTAGTCCTCCCAGTCGGACCAGTAGAAATGGCTGGCGTAGGCAATGGCCGAACCGTGCACCGTGGAATAGTAGGGACGGATGATCGCGCAGGAATTGGCGGTCGAGCCATAGCTGGCCGCCGGCAGCCGGTCGATGGCCAGAACGTTCATGCCCCGCGCGGCAAGTTCACGTGCCGTGCTGGCGCCGATGATCCCGGCTCCGATCACGATGGCATCCCTTGTATCGGCCATGGCTTTGAGCCTCCCCTGTTCTCCCGGTTGCGCCTTGCGGCCTCCATACCACCGGATGACGGTCTCCCGCCACCCCGGCGCGCCAGGGAGGGTTGCGCGGCCTCCCGGAACCATGCTTGATGGCTGCCATGCGCGATCCCACGACAACAGCCGACACCGTGCCGGAACGCCCGCAGGCGTGGCGCGAGCGTCTGGATCTCGGCAGGCTCGCCCGCCTGAGGAGTGAAATTGCACGGGCCGACTGCGCGGCCGGTCTCTTCTATGACCCGGTCAACATCCGCTACGCCACCGGCACCTCGAACATGCAGGTCTACGCCCTTCACAATCCCTGCCGCTATGTCTTCGTGCCGGTGGAGGGCCCTGTCGTGCTCTTCGAGTTCAAGGGGTGCGGACATCTCTCGGCAAAGTGCGTTGCCGTGGACGAGGTCCGTGACGCCGTCTCGTGGTACTTCAGCGTCTCGGGCCCGAGAACCAGTGACAACGCCCGTCTCTGGGCAGCGGAGATCCTCGATCTGATGGCGGCTCACGGAGGCGGCAACCGGCGTATCGCCATCGACCGCGTTGACCCTCCGGGGCTGGATCTCCTGCGGGAAGCCGGATGCACGGTCGTTGACGGCCGCGAGGTGGCGGAACGCGCACGTCGCATCAAGACTCCTGAAGAGGTTGACGCCCTGCGCGATGCAGTCGCCGTCTGCCAGACCGGCATTGCACGCATGATGGAAGCGACACAGCCCGGCATGACCGAGAACGCGATCTGGTCGGTCCTTCACGAAACGAACATCCGCATGGGCGGGGAATGGATCGAGACAAGGCTCTTGAGTTCCGGCCCACGCACCAACCCCTGGTATCAGGAGGCATCGAATCGCCCTGTCGAGCCAGGCGACATGGTAAGCCTGGATTCCGATCTCGTCGGCCCGATGGGCTATTCGGCGGACATCTCGCGCAGCTGGATCGTCGACGGCAAGCCACCATCGGGAGAACAGAAGACACTCTACGGCCTTGCCTTCGAACAGGTGATGCGAAACCAGGAACTCTTCCGTCCAGGAATGACATTCGACGAGATCGCGGGCAAGGCCCACGCCCTGCCGGGGAGCTTCTCCGAGTACCAGATTCCGACCGTTGCCCACGGCGTCGGACTCGTCAACGAGTATCCGATCGTCCTCCACGCCTCACGCCACCTCGAGGCCGGACACAACGGCATGGTCGAGGCCGGCATGGTCTTGTGCATCGAAAGCTACGCCGGCAGGCCGGGTGGCACGGAGGGGGTCAAGCTCGAGCAGCAGATTCTCGTGACGGAAGATGGCATCGAACTCCTCTCCGACATGCCCTTCGAGACGGCACTGCTGTAGGCCATCATCAGGCTTGAGCATCCCGGGGCCGCCATCCCGGCGATGCAGGTCGCCCTGCCAAAGGCTCAGGCGTCGAGCATCGGCATGCGAAGGCCATGCCTGCGTGCAGCATCCTTCGCCAGTTCGTAACCGGCGTCTGCGTGGCGGACGATGCCCATGCCCGGATCCACGGTGAGGCAGCGTTCGATCTTGCGTTCGGCGAGGTCCGTACCGTCGGCCAGAACCACCAGTCCGGCGTGGGTCGCATAGCCGATGCCCACGCCGCCACCGTTGTGGACCGCCACGTAGGTGGCGCCGCAGGCGGTGTTGAGCAGGGCATTGAGGATGGGCCAGTCGGCCACCGCATCGCTGCCATCCATCATGCCTTCGGTTTCCCTGTTCGGTGACGCGACCGAACCGGTATCGAGATGGTCGCGGCTCATCGCAACGGGCCCGGCAAGGTCACCGGAGCGCACCAGGTCGTTGAGCAGCTTGCCGAAGCGGGCACGCTGGCCATATCCCAGGTATCCAAGGCGCGCCGGCAAGCCCTCGATGGGCTGGTGTTCGGACGCAAGACGCACCCAGTTGGCGAACACCTCGTCATCGCCAAATTCATCGAGGGCGACCTCTTCGGTCTTGCGCAGGTCGCTTTCCTCTCCCGACAGGCAGATCCAGCGGAACGGCCCGCGCCCGACGCAAAACAGCGGGCGGATGAATGCTTCCACGAACCCGGGAAAGGCAAAGGCGTCCCTGTAGCCATGATTGTAGGCTTCCTGACGGATATTGTTGCCGTAATCGAACACCATGGCACCGCGTCTCTGGTACTCGACCATGGCCCGGACCTGGCGGACCGCCGTGTCGCGCGCCCGTTCGATGTAGGTGGTGGGGTCCTTCCGGCGCAGTTCCAGCGCCTCGGCCAGGTTCATGCCGCCGGGAACGTAGCCCTCCAGCATGTCATGGGCCGACGTCTGGTCCGTCACGATGTCGAAGGGGACCTGGTCCTCGAGGTAGCCGTTCAGGACATCAGCCATGTTGCCATGGAGGGCGAAGGCACGGGCCTCGCCCCGTTCGGCACAGTCGCGTGCCCTCTCCCAGGCAATGTCCGGATCGTCCAGGACCTCGTGAACAAAGCCGAGGTCGAGGCGGCGGGCAATTCTCTCCGGATCGATCTCGACGCCGATGCTCACACCGCCATTGAGCGTGATGCAATGCGGCATGATGCCGCTGAACATGCCGAGCCCGCCGGTGATCGTGACGCGCCCCTTGAGCGTACCGCCGAACTTCATCCTGGCCAGTGTGGCGAAGGTCTCGTAGGTTCCCTGGACGATGCCCTGGGATCCGATGTTGCACCATGATCCCGCGGTCATCTGCCCGTACATCATGAGGCCCTTGGCCTCGAGCTCGTTGAAGTGCTCGAGCGTGCTCCAGTGCGGCACCAGCATGGAATTCGAGATCAACACGCGGGGCGCCCACTCGTGGGTCGGCCAGATGGCGACCGGCTTGCCTGACTGCACGACTAGGGTCTCGTCGCCTTCGAGGGTCTCGAGCATGGCGACAATACGGAAATAGGAGTCCCAGTCACGCGCCGCCTTGCCACGACCGCCGTAGACGATGAGCCGCTTCCAGTCCTCGGCCACCTCGAGGTTGTTCATCAGCAACCGGTAGGCGGTCTCCTGGGGCCAACCCTTCGTGTTGAGTTCCGGCCCCCGGGGAGCCAGAACAGGCGCATTGGGCGCGTGTCGCATGGATCGGTTCCTCTCCATCCGGTCTGATACCAGGGTCATCATCATCACCGGTGCCTCCGCAATTCAAGGACATTCCAGAGACTCTTGCGCTGTAGCGATTTTCGGCGCCTCGGCTTGCGGGGCTGCCCCCCGCCAATCGGGCGCCAGCACCACCCGGCAGCGGCTCTGAGCCCGCTTCGGGTGTCTGAATCGACGCTTCACGACAGATAGTGTGCGCTGTTGAGGGCCGGCGGTGACATCCGGGCGAGCGGAGGCATTCCGCTCAGACGGGTCTCGCGGAACGCCTCCGCTTCAGCGGCAGCCTGGATCAGCTGGTATCGGGCAGGGTGCCGGTCCGCACCAGGCTCCGCATCAGGTGGGGCTGGCGCTCCTCGACGCTGGCATGAGCCAGCGCCATCATCACCACGAGGGCGAGATTGACCCGGGCTTTCATCTTGCCGAGGCCGCGGATCGTGTGGTGCTCGAAGCCGAAGCTCTGATCAAGACGGCCATTGATTCTCTCGAGTGCGGACCGTCCCCGGTAGCAGCGGGCCCAGGTGAGTGAACTGCGGGGTGTCGGGGTGAAGATCCGGCGGTCGAGGTCGAGAGGCACCCGGACGATACGGCCGTATCCTTGTGTGTGGCACTCACCGGCCGCCTCACAGACCTTCCGACCCTGGCAGTTGAAGCCATAAGCTGCCGCCGGACAGCGGTACTTGAGAGTTCCTCTCGTCGCCTCGAAGCCCTGGAAGGCCAGATCCCGTTCGGCGCCGGTCTCGGGACAGATGCAGCGGACCTCGCCACGTTCGGTATAGACCATGGTATCGGCCTTCCCGGCATCGAGCGGCCGACTGATCCGCTTCTTCGGGTCATGGCCGGGCTCCGCCTTCTCGTTGCGCCACATCAGGCGGGTATCGATGATCGGGCGGACCTGCCAGGTCTCCCACAGGGCCTTCTTGAGGGGGCCGCTGTCGTAGCCCCGGTCGGCACTCATGCCCCTGCAGCGTGTGGCCAGGTCCGGACTTTCCTCGAACAACGTCGCCAGCATCCCTTCAAGGGTCTTGACCTCCGAGGCCGAGGCCTTCGTCAGCACCGCCGCGACGGGGATCTCATAGGTTGTGTCGGCGATCAGGTGAAGGGTATAGCCGAACCAACTCTTGACCTTCGTCCAGACCTTGCCTCCGGCATTCACGCCCGAGGTCTCGTGCTTGCCCCAGTCCGCGTCCTGGTCCGACGTCGTGCCCGTCGTCGTGTTGACCACGCCCGTCGATTGGCTCGCGATGGCCTTGCCATCGCAGCCAAGGTGGACGCCGAAGTCGGGTATGAGATCCATCAGTCGGTGCCGCAGGTCGACGAGCATCTGTGACAACAGCCCTTCCTCCTCTTCAACCTTGAGCAGGGATACGACAAAGCGTGACACATTGTAGCTCGAGGGGATCGACGAACGCTCCTTGCCAGCGATGACGTGGATCACTCCGGTCTGCGGATCCTGTCGAAGCCTGCGCTTGCCCCTCAAGGGCACCGGATGGAAGCCGCAGGCATCGAGCAAGGTCGGATTGCGGTTGAGTTCCCTCAACAGCGCCTCGATCGAGGGATGCTGGAAGACGATGCCGGCCACCAGGGCCCGCCACATGGCTTCGAGGGGATAGTCGTTGCGGCCCTTGCCGCGCCGTCTCTCGAGAGCGGCGATGAGGGCGTCGTCGGGCAGGGAATCGAGGACCCGTCGCAGGCGTTCGATGTCGGGAAGGCTCTCGACGTCGGACCAGGAGAAGAGTAAGGGTGTCTGTGTCGTCATGGCGCTGGTCGTACCTCCTTGCCGAGGTGGGGTTTGCACTCGAGACATAGCCCATGACGACGCCTTTCGTCAATTTATTCCGTCAGTTAATCCACATCCGCACCATGCAGGGGGACGCCGGCTAGTCACGCACGACAGGCGAAGGCGGGCGCGGCGAGGAGAGGCTGTCGCCGGGCCGATGCCGGTTCAGCCCGCCTGCAGAGGCTGCCGGTGCGACGTGAGCAGGGCCCTGGGGTGGAATCCCGCCAGATGAGCCAGGGCCGGAACAGACAATCGTGTCTTCTCAAAAGGTTACAGGACGCCGATTGGGGGAAAACAAATTCCGACCCCCAACTTCCATCTATACTCTCAACGAGTTAGAAACAACGCAGAGGTCTCATTCCAGCACGGCGCTGACGCCCGTCTGTCACGAGACCCATTGACAACCGGGAAGGCCGGTTTGCGGCGAAAGCCTGACTGCCGTCATACTTGCGGCGTCAAGGGAGATGGGCGCATGACATATGATGCCGTGACCAGGGAAGTCCGCGACGGCGCAGTGATCGTGATCGACGGCGCCACCGGCACCGAACTGGAGCGTCGCGGCGCACCGATGCACGAGGGCGGGGCGTGGTGCGCGCTTGCCATCGAATCGCATCCCGACATACTTCGCCAGATCCACGCCGACTACATTCGTGCAGGCGCGCGCGTCGTCACCGCCAACACCTTCGCGACAACCCGCGAGGTGCTGGATCCCCTGGGGTTCGGCGACAGGTTCGAGCCTCTCAACCGCCTCGCGGTCGAGCTCGCGGTCGAGGCGCGCGACGCCACGCCGCATGCGGACGGTCCGGTCCTGGTGGCGGGTTCGATTTCCCATACGCGGCCCCCGTCTGACTCCGGGTGGCCGGAACTCAGCGACGTGGCAAAGTTCGAGGCCGACTGCACCGAGATGGCGGCGATCCACAAGGCCGCCGGATGCGACTTCATCATGGCGGAGATGATGGGCGATGCCGCATACACTCCGGCGGTGATGCGCGCCGCCAGGGCCAACGATCTCCCCGTGTGGGTCGGCATTTCGGCCATCCGGGCAGAAGACGGCGTGCTTCGTACCTACACCAGGGTTCCGCTGGCCGATGTCCTGGAGCCGATCGTGGCCCAGGGCGGCGCCGACGTCATGGGCATCATGCACAGCCTGCCGGAGGTGATCCCGGACGCCCTGGCCATGCTGAGGCGGCACTGGTCCGGACCGCTTCTGGCCTATCCCGACTCGCTCGACCGGAACGAGACCGGCCAGGAGACGCTGTCTTTCGGGAACGTCATCGCCGATGCGCCGTTCGTCGCGCACTGCCGGGCGTGGCGGGACGAGGGCGTGCAGGTTCTGGGCGGCTGCTGCGGGCTGACGGTATCGCACATCGCGGCGCTGAGCCGCCATCTGGAGTGCGAGCCAGCCTGAAGGCGCTGCCGGACCGGTTCGACCGCGGACGCATCGCGCGTGGTCTTCGTGACGTCACACTCCTTTGAGGACCGCGAGCGCCATGCCGTTGCCACAGGGAGTGTCGGCGCCGGGCGTGGCGTTTCCCTTGCCGCATTCCAACTCCAATGATTAGGTGCGCTCGACCCATGGAGCGACCACCATGACATCGGGGCAGTCCTGGAACGCCCAGGATTATCAGGCCAACGCGGGCTTTGTGCCGGTTCTCGGACGTCCCGTGCTGGCACTTCTCGCGCCGAGGCCAGGTGAACGTATTCTGGATCTGGGTTGCGGTCATGGCGCGCTGACCCGGGAAATCGTCGAGGCCGGTTGCGAGGTGGTTGGCGTCGACAATTCGCAGGCGATGGTCCAGGCGGCCCGCGACAGCGGGATCGACGCCCGCCTGATGGACGCCGCTGCACTCGCCTTCAAGACCGAGTTCGACGCGGTGTTCTCGAACGCCGTCCTGCACTGGGTCAAGGATGCCGACGCCGTCATCGCCGGCGTGGTCCGTGCGCTGAAGCAGGGCGGACGTTTCGTGGGCGAGTTCGGCGGACATGGAAACATGGCGGCGGTCGTCACGGCACTCGCCGCGGTGCTGGCCAGGCACCACGTCGACGTCACGGCCGTCAATCCGTGGTTCTATCCCACGCACGCCGACTACCGCTGGCGGCTTGAGGCGGCCGGATTCTCGGTCGACAGCATCGAGCTGATCCCGCGCCCGACTCCACTTGCGACAGGCATGAAAGGATGGCTCGAGACCTTTGCCGGCCCGTTCTTTGCGGTCCTGCCGGAAGACGAGCGCCAGACGGCCCGCGACGAGACCCTCGACCTGCTGCGCCACAGCCTGTGCGACGGCGAAGGCAACTGGACGGCCGACTACGTCCGTCTGCGTTTTGCGGCGCGTCTGATGAACCGCCGGGCGCCACGCCAGACTCCCGAGAGGCGATCATGATCCATGATCCCGCGTTCGGGGCGGCCAGCGCAGTACTCCAGCGCCCGCGCGGTGGTCCGGCGTCCTCCCCCTTGCGATCATGGTGCGGCGGGGCAAGAAGAGGGGGACGCTCCTCAGCAAGGGCGGACCACCGAGTCCGTTCTCGCATGACGAGGACGACGCCCGCCATGGACCCGCGTTCCGGGAACCTGGCGCCACGGCCATTCCCGTTCCCGGATGCAGCGCGGAACGACAATCGACCCAGGGCCCTCCAGGAAGGCGAAGAACAGACGTCGTTTCCCTTCGGCCGGCCCGTGATTCAGGCATGCGCGGTATCGAGTTCGGGCCAGCCGTCGTCCTCGGGCGGATACCAGTGCTCCTTCAGCACCTCGAGGAAGCCCACGATGCAGGCATCGCGGCGGCGCTCGATCTCACGGAAGTCGCGGTTTCCCGCCTCGTCCTCGCTGCCGGTGATGATCGCCTCGCGCAGCTCGTTGGTGAGCTTCGGCGGCTCAAGCTTGGTCCACGGCAACTCCAGTGTTGGGCCGAACTGCTCCATGGTATGACGCATGCCGCCTGGTCCGCCCGCCGCGTGCCAGGCCAGGCACATGCCCATCACGGCCCAGCGCAGGCCTGGTCCGCCCGTGATCGCGGCGTCGATCTCCGGCACCGTGGCCACACCCTCGTCGATCAGATGCAGCGCTTCGTGCCACATGGCGCACTGCAGGCGGTCGGAGAGATAGGCATCGATCTCCTTGCGGACGTGAAGCGGCCGCATGCCGATCCTCTTGTAGAATCCACCCGCCGCCACCACGGCGTCGTGCGAGGTCCGCTCGCCACCAGTGATCTCGACCAGTGGCAGGGCGTAGACGGGCGAGAAGGGGTGGCCGATCACGACACGCGACGGATGGTCGGTCTGCGACTGGATGCGGCTCGGCAGCAGACCCGAGGAGCTCGATGCGATCACCACGTCGTTCCGGCAGTGCCGGCTGATCTGCCGGAAAACGGCGATCTTGACGTCCTCGCGCTCGGGCACGCTCTCCTGCACGAAGTCGGCACCCGCCACCGCCTCGGCGAGGTCAGGCGTGAAGGTCAGCCTTTCCCTGCGCGCGCCAGGCGCAAGGCCCAGCCGTTCGACGGCGGGCCAGGCGTTGTCGATGTTCTCGCGCATCAGCGCCTCGGCCCCGGGCGAAGGGTCGGTTGCGATTACGTCGAGGCCGGCACCCAGACAGCGTGCCGCCCAGCCGCTGCCGATCACACCCGCGCCGACGAGGCCGACGGTGTGAATGTCCATGGTTCTGGTCAAGGTCATAACGTGCTCCTGAAGCAGATCCTTCGGTTTGAGTCGCCGGGCCGGTTCGGTGCCAGTCGGGCAACATTCAGCCGAAGATCATGGCGCTCGTCCAGAAGGAAACGACGCCGTCAGCCGGGTGCGCACGGGCCATAAGTCATTTTCTCCAACAGGCCCGCCTCCCGATAGCGGATTTCGGGATCAGATCACGGCCTGCGAGGTACGCGAAACATGCATCGACCCGCCGCCGAACTCAACCTGGCCCTTGGCGACAAGCTCACCATAGTCAACAGGGGTTTCGTGCAATCGCCCAACACGATCAAGAATCAGATGGCATCGAGGGCGCCAGGTCGTACTCGCGTACCAGCGTGTCGGCCGGGAGTTTCCATTCCGCCGAGAGAGCCCGGATCATTGGCAAGGTCAGGGGGCGACGGCGGCGCAGCAATTCCGAGGCATGCGGCTGCGACCCGATCACGGCGGCCAGGTCCTTTTGCCGATAGCCGCGGGCTTCCATGGCATGCTCAATCATTGAGACGGGATCGGGCGCTTCCACCGGCCAGTGACGGGCCTCGTAGGCCTCGACAAGCGTCACCAGAACTTCCAGCCGATCCTCTTCCGGGGTGCCTTGCGCTGCGCCCATGAGGCTGTCGATCATACCCAGCGCGGCATCGTAGTCGGCCTCGCATCTGATTGGCATTATGTCCATAAACGACCTCCTAGACCGTCGGCGCATCAATTCGGTCGTACTCGGCATGAGTGCCGACAAAGCGCACGAATCCGATGCGGTGCGTGTAGTCGAAGCGCACGACCAGGCGATACCTGTTCCCGCCGATGTCGAATACTACGCGCTCGCGGTCCACGATGCTCGCCCTCGCATAGGCCGATTTGACGTCGGCAGGCGAGGACCAGTCCGCCTTGGACGCTATCGCATGCCACGACTTGAGGGGTTGTTCGGCTCGCGGTTCCTTCTCCCAATACTCTCTCAGCGTCCGCTTGGCGACAATGCGCATAGGGTGAGCATATGCATCCCCTGTCGGGATGTAAAGTGTCAGCACCGAGAGTTCAAAGGGAGGAGACCGGACCGGAGACACCCAGGGCTACCTGCATGTGAAATGCGAGCGAGTTCCATAGGATGACGGACACTCCAGGAGCTGCCGGACTGCTATCGGTGAAGTCCCGCTCCCTCGATACGGAGTGGACGGCGCAAGCGTGGCTTTCCGGCCAGCTCGAAAGACCCTGCCAGGAGAGCGGCCGGCTCGAAACGATAGAGCAGCGCTGGGCGGTCACACGACGCGAAGCCGTGATCTGCCCCCCTACCGGGCGTAGGAGGGATCGTCGCGATCGAGCATGCGGCGCAGTCCGGGCCACTCGACCGATCCATCGGCCTTCCAGTCGCCACCATAGGCGGCGCGATAATGCCGCTCGCAGGTCTCCCTGGACGGAACGACATAGGGTTCGGCCGACGAGGTGATCCTTATCTGCAGTTCGCAGGCGGTGTTGAGCGAGAAGGCATAGAAGAAGGCCTCGGATACCGTGGCGCCGACACTGGCGAAGGCATGGTGCCGATAGATGAGCGCCCTGTTGCGACCCAGGCGCCGGGCGATCTGCGCGCAGTACTCGGGCTCGAAGAAGAAATCACCCTCGATGGTGCCGAGCCGCTGGTAGAACGGAATCGCCGCCTCGGTCAGGCAGGGCAGCAGGCCGTGTTCCTGGGCGGCGACGGCCATCACGCCCATGCCGTGGGCATGGATGACGGCATTGACGTCGGGCCGCGCCCGGAAGATCGAGGCCGCCGGGCGGCACACCGCAAAGTTGGTGGGCGTTCCCGGATCGTCGATCGCGTTGCCGTCCATGTCGACCCGAATCAGGTCCGAGGCCCGGATCTCGTCAAAGAAGAGACCGTGGGGATGGGTCAGGAACCAGCCCTCCTCGCCCGGCAGACGCGACACCACCGAACCGTTGGTCAAGTCCGACATGCCGTACCTGTCGAGCAGGCGGAAGGCCGCGGCCGTGTCCTGACGCAAGGTCCATTCGGCTTCGCTGCAGGTCATGGAACCGGGCATCGTTTCGGCGTCCATCGCACTCTCCTACCGCAAGGTCATCGCCGGAGTCAGCCTGAACCGGAACGCGGTTCTGACCCGGCGGCCTCAACGTCGCTCCGCTCGAATTGCGGAATGACCCGTTCGGCAAAGAGCTCGATACCACGCAGCACCTTTCTGAAAGGCACGAAACCGGGATTCGGCCACAGGGTAAAATGCTGGCAGTTGAGTTCCTCGCGGAACTTGTGGATGCGTTCGGCGACGAAGTCCGGCGAGCCTACCGCGAGCACTTCGTACTTTTGCAGGAAGTCGAACCAGTCGAGGTTCTCGTCCTCGTTCGAGATCGACTCATGGGCCGCCAGGAGACCCTTGCGCGCCCAGTTGGGGTTGAGACCGGTGGCAGCGTCGTAGAAGGCGTTGATGCCGGGGCGCGCCTCCCGTTCGGCCTCTTCCTGGGTCTCGGCGATGTGAAAGGTCCGCATGGCGTTCAGGGTCTGGCCGTTGGCGCACACGCCCATGGGAAGCTGGCGGCCACACTGCTCGGACGCGACTTCCCGGTACTTTGTCCAGGCCTCGCGCGTGCCCTCGAGAGACCGGTTGATGCCGATCACCGAATGACCGCGCCCGGCCGCGAAGGCGTAAGACTTGGTGTTGTCCGCCGACTGCCAGACAGGCGGATAGGGCTTCTGGTAGGGCTTGGGCGTCACGCCCAGCGCCTTCAGGCTGCCGTCCGGGTGGTAGTGTTCGGGATCGTCCTTGTAGAAACGCTCGTCCTGCTCGGACCAGCCGGGCACGGGGAACGTGTAGAACTCTCCCTTGTGGCTCATGGCGTCCTCGGTCCAGCACTTGATCATGATGTCGAGGACCTCCGCGAACAGGCGGTAGTTCGTCCCGGGATCGCGCCGGTCGGCCTCGCGCTTGAACTGGATCCCCGCCGTGCTGTTGGTGCCGCGGGCAATGCCGATGTCGAGCCGCCCCTTCACGAGATGATCGGCGGTCGCAATGTCTTCGGCCAGGCGCAGGGGATGATGGTCGGGCAGGATATTCGCACTCTGGCCCATGCGCAGGTTCTTCGTCACGCTTGCCAGATGAAGGCCCACGAGGACGGGATTGGGACAGGCAACCGGATAACCCCGGTGCCAGAAGTGGTGCTCGCCCAGCCAGCAGGTCGTGAATCCGGCCTGATCGAGCGTGATGGCGGTTTCGCGCCACTCGTCGAACAGCTTGTCCTCGGGGTACACCTCGAGCTCGTGATAATAGACGTTGCCGTCGAACCGCACCGGTCTGCCATCCCCCTCGGCATTGGCATGCCTTCCAGGGGGAAGGTAGGCAAGGCACATAGGCCGGTCAACCGACCAACCTGATGATGAATTGAACCGCGGACCGTCGCGAAACGAGAAGGGCCTCCGTGTTGCAGCCGGGTGCGGTTGCCTTGGGGTTGAATGCTCGCTTGCGGCAACCTCAGGTTACCGCTTCCTTCGCGTTCCGGACATGTGAGTTGCCGTTGGGAGTGTGCACACGATGCACCGCACGGGTCATGATCCGGCACCGCTTTGGTCGCCGGGGATCCTCCCCGCACGAACATCGCCTGACCGGTTCCCCGTTCCGGCCGAAGGGACCGCGCAGGGCTTCGGCCTGGTTTGCGCCGCTCATGTCCGGTCGGCTTCCCACTCGCGCAACTGCGGGTGTTCATCGATGAGGGCGGCGAATGCGCCGGCGAGCACATCGGGGTCGATATCGTCGTTGTCGAGCGCCGCGACGGCGGCGAACAGGCGATGCTTGACGAAGTACCGCCAATTGACCGGCACGCGCCACAGGAGGTCCGTCAGGCGGTCGTAGAGCTGCCGTGTCCAGACCTTCTCGAAGGCAACGCGGCCGGGACTGTGGCCGAAGAACTCGTTGCCGGCACTGGACGCCATGGCGTGGCGGCGCTCGGCGGTCGCGCCCTCGTCGATCACGCCGTCACTGATCACCACGCCGTAGTCGCGCGCGGCGCCCTCGACGGTCACGAAACCGCCCCTGACATCGGCCATGACGGCGCGGCGATCGCGCTCGTGGGCCGGGCCCCATCCGCCGCCGCCGGCCGCCGTGATGCGGATGATGTCGCCGGGTTCGACCGTCACGACATCGGTGTTGCCGAGGTCGTCCTCCGAGGCCGTGCCAGGATTGCGGATGAACCCGGAGGACTTGCCCGCCATGCCGCCTGCGATTCCCCACGGCGTGAAGACCATGCGGTCGCGATTGCGTGCCGTGAGCACGGTGTGCGGTGCGAACACCTGGAACAGCATGGTGGTCGAAAGGCCACCGCGGTGCCGGCCCGCGCCCGCCGAGTCGGGTGCGAGGCCGTACTCCAGGATTCGGATCGGCACGTCGGCCTCGTTGATCTCGGCAGGAGTGTTCTTGAAGAACGCCTGATTGGCGCCGCATCCTTCCGAACCGTCGCCCGCTGCGCTCGCACCGGCGCCGGCAGTGATCGGACTGATGTTCGCCATCACGTTCCTGCCGGTGCGGTTGTCGGTGGTGCGCACGTTGAGCAGGGGGCCGCCGCTTCCGGGACCGCCCTGCAGCCGCTCGGGCAGGGCCTGGGCGAACGCGCCAAAGATGGTCGACATGAGGCGCCCAACGCCGAGACTCCTCATACCGACGGCGGCCGGGAACCGGGGATTCACGATGGAGCCTTCAGGCAGGACAGAGCGCAGCGGCCGGAGCAAGCCGCAGTTCCTGAGAATGGAAGGGTCGAGCGTGTAGAGTACATAGACCGCTCCCACCATCAGCAGCACATGCCGTTCGTCGCCTCCCGTGGGAACATGAATCGAGGACGCCAGCTGGGGGTCGGAGCCGGTGTAGTCGAAGACGATCTCGTCGCCGTCCACGATCAGGTTGAGGGCGACGCGGGCCGGATAGCCGCCGGGCGAATCCTCGTCCATGAAATCGGCGAAGAAGTACTCCCCGTCCGGAATCGAGCGGATGACCTGCCGCGCCTGGGCCTCGGCGAGATCCAGCAGATCCGCGACGCCTTCCCTGAAGGTCTCGATGCCGAAACGGGCGATGATTTCCCTGACTCTGGCCTCGCCGATGTTGACCGAGGCGTACTGTGCCTTCATGTCGCCCCAGTTCTGCTCGGGCATGCGCACGTTGGCCATGATGATGTTGACCAGTTCCCGGTTCAGTTCGCCCTTGCGGTAGAGCCTGGTCGGCGGCAGGCGCAGGCCCTCCTGGTGCACCTCGGTGAGCTGGCGCGAGAGGCTCGCAGGCACAGCGCCGCCGATGTCGGTGTTGTGCACGTGACCGACGGCGAAGCAGACCAGCTCGCCGTCGTGGAAGACGGGCTTCCAGATATGCATGTCGGGTGAGTGGGTGCAGACGAACCCGCTGTAAGGATCGTTGCAGATGACGACATCGCCCTCGTCGTAATGGTCGATCAGGCTCAGGCCGCGCGCGTAGTCGAGGCCGACGAACCACGTGGCGCCGAAGTCGAAGGGCGAAGCGAAGGTCTTGCCCTCGGGTGTCACGAGGCCGCAGGTGAAGTCCTCACTTTCCTTCACGAAGGTCGAGTGGGCCGTGCGCAACAGCGTGCGCGCCATGGCTTCGGCAGCCGCCTGGCAGTGATTGGAGAGGATCTGCAGGGTCACCTTGTCGATCGGCATCGGGGTTCTTCTCCCTGGGTCAGGATCAGGTGGCCGTAGCCGTCGACAAGGGCATGAAAGTCCTCCGCCACGCAGACGGTGGCGTCACTCTGCAAGACGATGGCCGGGCCATCGAAGGTGTGGCCTGGGCGCAGGGATTCGCGTCGGAACAGCGCGGCCTGGACGGTCCGGCCGTCCACGTGGACAGGAACCCGACTCTCCGGCTCCGCGGTGGCCGGCGACCCGTCAACGGACTCGAATCGAGGCTTCGGGGTCCGGCCCAGAGCAACCAGACGCAGGTTGACGATCTGGACCGGTGCCTCCCGGTCCGCATGGGCATAAATCTGCTCGTGGGCGGCGTGGAATGCCTCCTCGAGCACCGCGATATCGCCCGTTTCGATAGCGTCGGCATCGAGGAACGCCTCGATCTCGAAGGACTGACCCTTGTAGCGCATGTCCGCCGAGTGGATGTAGACTGCGGGTCCATCATAACCCTGCTCGTGGCGCAGCCATCTCTCGCCCAGGGCCCGCAGGGATTCGAAACCTTCCCGGATCGCCGACGCCGTACCGGCGTTGACATCGGCGTAGATCGTCCGGACAAAGTCGTTCTTCAGATCAGCGATCAGGCCCCCCATGGCGCTCAGAACGCCGGGTGCAGTCGGTATCACGACCCTCGACATGTTGAGCTCGCGAGCCAGGAAGCAGGCGATCATGGGACCAGCGCCGCCGAAGGCGATCAGGGCGTTGTCGCGCGGATCGATGCCGTAGGACGACACCAGCTTCGAGACTTCGAGATACATGCCGGACACCGAGACCCGGACGATCGCCTCCGCCGTTTCCTCGACACTACGCTCCATGCTCCCGGCGAGTGTGCCCACGGCGCGGCGCGCGGCGTCGATATCCACCCGGACCGCGTCATAGCCGAGGTCGCTCTGGCCGATGTAACCCAGGACAGCAAAGGCGTCGGTCAGCGTGGGCCGTTCGCCGCCCTTGCCGTAGCAGGCCGGACCCGGCAACGCACCGGCGCTTTCGGGTCCCACCTTCAGCACCCCGACATCATCGATTCGGGCGATCGATCCGCCGCCGGCGCCGATCGAGGTTACCGACACCGTCGGGATGTAGATCGGGAACTCGCCGATCATCTCTCCGATACCGTACTGCGGCCGGCCTTCGGCGATGAATGCGACATCGGCGCTGGTGCCGCCGACATCGAAGCTGATGGCATCGCGGCACCCGCAGAGCGCAGCCACATGGCTCGCGCCGATCACGCCTGAGGCGGTGCCCGACATGATCATCTGGGCGCAGTCGGTCTTGCCCATCTCGGCGCTCATCACCCCGCCGTTCGACTTCGTGACAAGTGGCTCGGCCGGCACGCCTGCCTCGCGCAGCGCGTCCTGGAGCGAAGCGAGATAGCGGCTGACACGCGGCTGCACATAGGCGTGGATGACGGCGGTAATCGTGCGCTCGTACTCGCGGATGATCGACCAGACGTCGGCGGAGCAGAACACGGGAAGATCCGGCGCCATCTCCCGCACCATGGCAGCAACCTCGTGTTCATGGGCAGGATTTCGGTAGGAGTTCAGGAACGCCACGACGATTCCCTCGGCGCGCGCATCGCGTGCCTTCCTGACGGCGATCTCGACGCTGGCCCTGTCGACTGGCTGAAGTTCGCTGCCGTCGCTTGCCAGACGTCCCGCAACCGAGAAAACACGCTCCCTTGGGATCAGGGGCGCGGGGCGTTTCGAAAGCAGGTCGTAGACATCGGGCGTTCTCAGCCGGGCCACCTCCAGCACGTCGACGAACCCCTCGGTCGTGAAATGGCAGAGCCTGATACCCTTGCGCTGGATCACGGTATTCACGCCCACGGTGGTGCCGTGGCTGAAAAAGGCGATCTCGCCAGGAGCGATTCCAAAGCGCGCCTCGAGCTGACCAATTCCCTCCAGTACCTCGGCGCCCGGTTTGTCAGGGCGCGATGGCACCTTCAGGGCCTGTGTCTCCAGGGTGGTTTCGTCGAACACGAAGAAGTCGGTGAACGTGCCTCCGATATCAACTCCGACGCGATAGGACATCCAGCTTCCCCGGCTCATCCGCCTGTTCCTTGTACGCCGGGCCGGTTTTCTGGTCCGCGGTACAGTGCCCGAACCCTTCGGGGCCGGATCCGATTTGTCAAACCGCAAGGCGATCGCGTCATGCCGAACGGAGTCGCCCGGACCGACGACGTGCGCAACACCCGCGCCATGCCCGTCAGCGCCTGCCTCGATGCGTACGGCCGGCATCGTCGCGCACCATGACGGCCTTCCGGTTCCTCGACGAACCGTTCGTGGTCGTGCGGGACAGATGACATGGCGCGGCAATCACCGGGTCGACAATCCGAAACAGTCTGCCAGGGCGGCCCCCTCGCGGCTCGATCAGCGAATCGATGACGATCGCGAAATCGGCAAGGGAGCTCTCCAACAGTCCAGGCAGAGTGCCGATGTCCCCATCGCGCAGGCATCTCCCACTACCACCACAATCGGAGCCGTCACTGCCTCCTGCCTCACATCGTGCGGCAGCCCGATCCTGACCTGCGGTTCGATTCTCGATGTCCTCTGCACCCTCGCTTCGAATCTTTCATCACCTTCGCCGGTGCCGCCGGTTCGCGAGAGAATGCCGAGCGAGAAAGCCGGGGACGCCCGCTAAGCCACATTGAGCGTCATCCTAAGCGGAAGGTGAAAGCGCCACCCATCCGAACCGGCAACCACAAGAAGCGGTTCACCTCGATGCAAACGCTGCTCGAGCGTCGTTACCTGGATTTCAGCGGGTGGATGAAATCGGTCATGAACCATGACCGTTGCGTGCGCGCACACTTTCGGATGTGAAAGTGCCGTGATTCGATCACATTGAGCGATGTTGTTGGGGTGCAGCCCCTCGGCGATCTTGCGCGAAGTCCGCCGAGGGGCTTATGTCGCTGGTGATAGCCCATCGCCAGAGACGGTTCCAATGTCGCACGCCCCTTTTTTGCACGCCACCCTTTCCGACGAGGTTGTGTGGACCTGGCTGACCCGGGTTGACGCGGCGGGGGCCGAGCGTTGCCGCGAGCAGGGCTGCCCTTCCTGCGGCGGCGTTCTTCACAGCGCCCCGTATCCGCGCAAGCCCGAGGTCTGGACCGCTCCTTGTGGGGAGTGGGCCGTGTGGCTTCATCGCATAGGGAATCCACCCATGGATAGAGTGTGCGCGCTGTCGTGATCTTGGATCCCGGTAGGCACGCTGCTCCTGTATCGAGTCGACATATCACACACACAATAATATTGTTGTGTTCGTGATACCCGAGCTTGACGCCACAACCGGCTACCTCCCACCAGGCATCCATGGTGCCAGCTGGCACGATGTCGTCGGTCGCTTCGGTGGCAACAGTCACCGCGAGCTGCTAATCGGAGCTTTGCTGAGTGCGTGCCGGAGCTTGGCGACAGCAGGATGCAAGGAACTGCTGCTGGACGGCAGTTTCGTCACGGCGAAGGCGCTGCCGGGGGACTATGACGCCACTTGGGAAACGGTGGGAGTCGATCCGAACCGGTTGGACCCGGCGCTTCTCGATCTGACGCATCCTCGCGCAACGATGAAAGCGAAGTATCTCGGAGACTTGTTTCCGGCATCAGTACAGGCCGCGCCGGGAATACTCTTTCGAGACTTCTTTATGACGGACCGTCACGGCGTCGAGAAGGGCGTTGTGCTGATCGATCTAGGGAGTTTGCCATGATTGCTAACGAGAGACAGTACCGGATTACACGGAAGAAGGCGAACGGATTTGCCCAGGCAATCGAGGAATTCGACGCCAAGTCGCACAGCCGGATAGACGTGCATCCAAGGCTGGTGCATGCCGAACGAGAGGCCATGAAGAGCCAGTTGGCAGACCTGCGGGAAGAACTGGAAGAATACGAGCAGTTGAAGTCAGCAGACACATCGGTCATCTCGCTAGGCTCGTTCGAAGAGCTTGCGGACGGCCTGATCAAGGCCAGGATTGCAGGGGGCCTTAGCCAACGGGCGCTTGCGCAACGTCTAGAGCTCAAGGAACAGCAGATCCAACGATACGAGACGGAACGCTATGCGTCCGCAAGCTACCAGCGACTGTGCCAGATAGCGCGCGCCCTGGAGCTTCGGATAGAAACGAAACTCACTTCCCGCCGTGCAGGATAGCTTCGAGGAGCTGTTCGCCAAGGTCTACCAGGTGGGGCTGAGTCGGGACTTTGTGATCGGACGCCTGTTGTCTTCGACGGATGCCGCCATTGCGGATGGCGAAGTGCCGGATCAGTCGAACAACCAACGATTGACCGCGAAAGCAGCAGCCTTGCTGGAGCGCGCCTTCGGGTGGAAGGCGATGACATCTTCAGCGCTCAAGCGCTGCCCGCGCTTCTGACGGCGGCTGCACGTTTCAAGATGCTCAGGCGATGTGGCGGGGGACCTGCAAGACTCTTCTTTACTTATGCGAATCACGTGGCCGTCGTAACCGGTCACTACTTTTCGAAAACTGACCCGCCTGTTCAGATTCTTCCTCCTCAGGAGGCTTGTTTTCCGGTTGTTGCTACCGGGAGAGTGAGGGACGGCGGGAAAGACGCGTCAGGCAGTCCCCTCGCGGCTCGATCAGCGAATCGATGACGATCGCGAAATCGGCAAGGGAACTCTCCGACAGTCGGGGCGGCGCGTTGATGTCCCCATCGCGCAGGCAGATCACGCGCACGTCGTCGAGCACAGCCATGGTTGCGCGAAGCTCGGTGTCCGGCGATTTGCCGAACGTTTCGGCCCTGATCGTCCCTCAGTCGTTCCCTTGGACGCACGACCAGTTCGCCGGGTAGAATTCCCGCTTGCCGGAAATGAACCCGGAGGGGAGACAATGACGCCCGAACGGATGAGCGAGGCGATCGACGCGGCCTGGGCAGCCTTCTCGGACGGCGATCTCGATGGCTTCGTCGCGGGATGTGCCGAGGATATCGTCTACAGCGACAACGCCGGGCAGGAACCGCTTCACGGCCGGGAAGCGTTCAGGCGTTATGCTTCGGGCTGGTTCGAGGCGTCAAGCGACCGCCGCGCCACGCCCTTGCGCAAGACAATCGGCGGCTGCCGCGTTGCGACGGAAATCCGCCTCGAGATGACACACGATGGCGCGTCACTCTATGGAGTCGCGGCGGCCGGGGCACGGATCGCCTTCGATTTCGCGATGATCGCCGACTTCCGGGACGGCCGGATTGCCAGGATCGTCGCCTACTACAATCCGGCCAGCGTCATGCAGGACCTCGGCCTGCTCGCAAACCGGCCGGACTGAAGCGAAGCCTCGTCAGAGCAGCATCTTGTTGTGGGCGGCGAGTGTCGGGCAAGGCGTACCCTTGAGTGCCCGGTCGTTGAGGTTGAACGAAGGTGCTGGCTGCCGTTGACAAGGGCAGCGCCCTTGTCAACGCAAGGAAATGAGCAAGGTGACCAGCAAACTCCAGGTGACTGTGCCCAAGGCGCTCGCGGAGCGTTACGGGATTCGGCCCGGCGACGACATCCGTTTCGAGGGGACAGGCGAGATCATCCGCGTGGTACCCGCCAATGTCGACGCGCGCCTTCATCTCTTCGACGCCGCCACCGAGAGACAACGCAAACGCGAAGAGTGCCGGCGGACGGGCAGCGCTGGTTCGCGCGAGGAACTCTACGAGCGTGGCCCCGCGAACCCTGATTGATACCAACATACTGGTCTATCGTTACGATGGCCGGTTTCCGGACAAGCAACGGGTCGCGACAGAGGTTCTTCGCGACGGTATCGCCTCCGGTAGCGCGCATTGCGCACCAATCGATCATCGAATTCGTCGCGGCAACGACCCGGGGCGCGCCGCGAAGACGAGGAATTCATGGCGCAGTTCCCGATCCTCTATCCCGACGCGTCTGTGTTGCGAACGGCACTGCGCGGCACCGCGGCCTACGGTCTGTCCTGGTTCGATGCGCATCTCCGGGCCTGTGCCGAAGTCCACGGCATCGCGGACCTGCTGTCCGAGGACTTTGAGCATGGCCGCATGTACGGCACGGTGACGGTGCGAAACCCTTTCCTGCCGGCCGCAGCCGAATTGCCCCCGATGCCCCGACGGACTGGATAAGGCACCAGGATTCGCCCGACTAGCGAACACACGACGAAACCGGCTATGCCCGCAGTGCCATCTGGAGCAACGGCGTCCTCGCCGGATGACCAACTCGCATGTCCTTGTCCGTGACCCCGCAATCGAGCTGTGTTTTCTCGACATTCGCCGTCTCGCCCCTTGGGCGCAAGGGACCGGATGACCATCGCCATGCAGCGGGCAAGCGCCCCCTTTTCCTGCTGGCGCACTTGTGCTGGGCCAGCACAGTCGGCGTGCATTGCCATTGGACCAACCATCCACCGTGCTGCGATCAACCTGATCCGGCGCCCAGAAACCTGTTGCGTCGGTGGCGCCATTGGCGACTATGAGGGGCAGCAAGACCGGGTCTGAGATGCGCCGTTTCCTCGTGGGAGTACCTGTCGCCGCAGCGATTGTGCTCCTTTCCGGCATCGACATCGCGCCAGCGGTCGCGGAAGAGACCCGCGCCCTGTCGATGCACGGTGATGAGGTCTTTCCCGACGGCCCACCGGACCACTTTCCCTGGGTCAACCCGCAGGCGCGCAAGGGTGGGGACCTCAGCCTTGCCATTGTCGGCACGTTCGACAGCATGAATCCCTACATCGTCCATGGGGTTCCCGCCCGTGGCCTGAAGCCGCTTGTTTATCAGTCGCTTCTCTATCGCTCCCCCGACGAGCCGTTCACGCTCTACCCCCAGTTGGCACGGGCCATCGACATGACGGAGGACCGGACAGGAATCGTCTTCCACCTGGACCCGCGCGCCCGCTTCCATGATGGAACGCACGTCACGGCCGATGACGTGCTCTTCACCTTCAATGCCCTGCTCAACGACGGGCGTCCCCACACGCAGACCTACTTTGCCGGCGTCACAAGCGCCCGGAAACTTGGCCCGCGGGCTGTTTCCTTCGACCTCAGGGGAGACAACTGGGAGCTTCCCCTTCTCCTGGGGCTCATGCCGGTCCTTTCGAAAAAGTACTTCGAGACCGTGGCCTTCACCGGAACCAACCTCGAGATTCCTGTCGGGACAGGGCCCTATCGGGTCGAATCCATCGATCCGGGCCATCGTGTCATCTACCGGCGTGATCCCGACTACTGGGGCCACGACCTGCCGCAAAGCATTGGCCGCTACAATTTCGACACGATCACCTACACCTGGTACCGGGATTCCAATGTCGCGCACCAGGCATTCCTGGCAGGTGATTCCAACATACGCTTCGAGGGCGACAGCAGGCGCTGGGTCACGGGCTATGACGTCCCGGCGCGCGACGACGGCCGCATCATCATGGCCTCCGTGAAGAGTGGGCGCCCCTCGGGGCTCTACGCCGCCGTATGGAACCACAGAAGGCCACCTTTCGACGATGTCCGGGTACGCGACGCCCTGGGACTTGCCTTTGATTTCGACTGGATCAACGAGAACCTGCTTCACGGCCAGTACACCCGGACAACAAGCCTCTTCGACAGTTCCACACTCAAGGCAAGGGGTGCTGTAACGGATGGGGAACGCGCCCTTCTCGATCCCTGGAGGAACGAACTGGACTCCATCGTCTTCGAAGAGACCTGGTCACCGGCCGGGGGCACACTGCGCCAGCGCCTGAAGGACGCAACGCGCCTGCTGCAGGAGGCGGGTCACGTCCTGCGTGACGACGTCCTCGTCAACGGAGCGACGGGCGAGCCTCTCACCTTTGAACTGCTGCTCAACGACCCTCGGGAGGAAAGGATCTTCCTTGCCTGGTTCGCCAATCTCGAGCGTCTCGGCATCCGCCCGGTCATGCGGACGGTCGACGCCGCGCAGCATCGCAACCGCATCCGGCAGTTCGACTTTGACGCCCTTCCCTGGCGCTGGGGCGTCTCGTTGTCCCCGGGCAATGAACAGTGGATCTACTGGGGAAGCAACGCAGCCGATGACGAGGGAAGCCGGAACTATGCGGGTATCCGCAGTCCGATTCTCGATTCGATCATCACCTCCCTCTCCGACGCCCGGTCGAGGGACGATCTCGAAGCCGCGGCCCGGGCCCTCGACAGGGTCCTGATGTGGGGCCGCCATGTCCTTCCTCTCTACCATCGCACGGAGGATCTCGTGGCCTGGTGGTCTGCGCTGAGGCGGCCGCAACGACCGGTTCTCTACGGCACCGACATCTGGGCCTGGTGGCATGAACCGTCGTGACACCCGAACCGTCCCTTGGCGCCGGGGGAGCCGGACCTGAACGATACCGACGCGCATCTCCCTTCGGCCTGGCGCCCGGGAGACTTTGAGTCACCGGACGAGTATTCCGTGGATCTCACGGGTCGCGACATCGCCGCCCTCGAGGCGGCCATCGCGCCATGGCGCGATGGCCGCGGGAGCGTGCCTGAACCTCTCTGCCCGGAAGATGTGTCCGTCCCCGGTCTGGACGGGACCATCGACAGCCTCGCAACCGTGCTGATGGAAGGTCGTGGGATGGCCATCGTGCGCGGCTTCCCGACAAGCGTCCATGACGAGCGCACCACTGCGCTCATGTATCGTGTCTTCTGCTGCCGCATGGGGCGCCTGCTCAGTCAGAGCAAGCGCCGGGAACGCATTGGCTTCGTAGCCCATCGCCCCGACCGGGTCCTCGAACTCAGGGGCTATGAGAGAGCGGGCCGACAGACCCTGCATACCGACATGGAGGCCGTTCTCGGCATGCTCTGCATACGCAGGGCCAGCGAGGGCGGGGAGGCAAGACTGGCGAGCGCCCTTGCCATACACGACGAAATCCGGGCGTCACATCCTGACCTTCTCGAGCCGCTCTTCCGGGGGTTCCCTGTCGGCTGGGGGGAAGAGCCCCCCGACCGGTCCACCAACGGTTACAGCGAGTACGACGTTCCGGTCCTCTCCTGGAACGAAGGGCGGATCTCGGTCTGCCACCTGCCACCCCAGGTCCGCGAGGCTGCAGAGCTTGCCGGAAACGCCCTGACCGGAGCGGCGGCCGACGCCCTCGACCTCTTCGCCCACATGTGCGAACGCGAAGACATCGTCCTGACACGCGCGCTGGAAGAAGGCGAGGCCTATTTCATCAACAACTACAATACCCTGCACGCACGCAACGCCTTCAGCGATCATCCCGCAGAGAGCCGCGGGCGCCTCATGCTGCGCGCCTGGCTCGACATGCCACAGCCCTACCCCATCTCACGAGGCCTGAGATGCTACTATGACGACCTCAGATCAGCCTATGGAGAGGACCTGCCTGCCGTTGACGTATCCGGGCGTTGACAAGGGGCGACATCGTCGGGGGGATACATGGCGGACATGGGGAGAATGTGAACTCGATGTGCGGGCGCAGACCGGCCCATCAATTGCCGCTCCATGGCCCAGCCATGCAGGAGCGTCGTCTCCCTCTTCACATTCGTCTTGCGTTGATGGTGATTGCCGCATGCAGCGTATGCCTCCCTGCCATGATTGATGGCCAGGCCACAGGCTCGCAGGAGCCTGTCGGCGCTCTCGCCGCATGCTCCGACCCTGGCATCTCAGAAGACGCAGCCATTCTTGCCCGACGCCTTCACCAGGCGTCGAGCGATAATCTGATCATGGACGATGCGGCTCTTCTGGAACTGGGCCAGGACATCGATCGCGCTCTCACCCTGATCCGGACCCGTCATCCGCGTATGGCAGGGATGTCCGCACGGCGCTGGCACCGACCATCGGTGCTGCTTCTCGATCTGGAAGGCGATCTTCTCGATACCGTCGTCGTGCGCTGGGAGAACGGGAGTATCACCCCCTTGCCCAGGATCGGTCATGCGGCCTTCGATGAACTCAATGCCGAGGCCGGCCTTCACAAGGCTGACGTCCTTCCTGCCCTTTCCACGGTCATCATGTCTCTGGGCCCGTGCGTCAATCTGCGCGTGGCCCGCAAGGCCTATACGGCTGTGAAGGGAGTCAGGCGCGCCTCGTTCGACGAGAGCCCAGGCGACGGTCCCGACATCGTCGCGGCCAATCCGGGCGGGACATGGCACGTTGCGATGCGCCATGCCTGGGGCGACTGCCCTTCCGGATGCACACAATCGGAAACCTTCCTCTTCGTGGTCAGGCGCGGGAGTCCGGAGCAGGTGCCGCCAGAGGAAGCCGGGAACAATCCGCAATGGCGGGTCCTCATCCAGACCCTTGAACAGAATGGCATTCCCTGGACGCCTTGAGCCCAACCCGCAGGGCTGGGCCAGGCTGGTGCGGTTGCGGCGCCATCCTGACCCGCCGGACACGTCATGGTACGTTCCGGGTTCCGGCTCCCCAGGTTCGCAAACGGGAAAGGGCTGATCATGCGCGTTCGCAACGGCCGTGAGTTCCTGAGCATTCCAGGCCCCACCACCGTCCCGGACCGGGTGCTCGCCGCCATGCACCGGCCGGCTGTCGACATCTACGACGGGGAGTTGCTGGACGTCACCAGGAACTGCCTGGAAGGCCTGCGCAGGGTGCTGGGGACCACAGGACATGCCTACATCTATGCGGCCAATGGTCACGGCGCCTGGGAAGCGGCGCTGACCAATTGCATGAGTGCCGGCGACAGGATTCTCGTGCTCGAGAGTGGCCTTTTTGCCGTGACGTGGGGAGGCATGGCCGAGGTGCTGGGACTCGAAGTCGAGGTGCTGCCCGGGCGACCGCGACGGGCGGTTGATGCCGATGCCCTCGAAAGGCGGCTTCGCAACGACTCCTCGAACAGTATCAAGGCAATCCTCACGGTGCAGATCGACACCGCCTCCGGCGTCGTCAACGACATCCCGGCGATTCGCCGGGCCATGGACATGGCGGGCCACGACGCCCTTCTCATGGTCGACACGATCGCCTCACTGGGCTCCATGCCCTTCGAGATGGACGCCTGGGGCGTGGATGTCGCCGTGGCAGGGTCACAGAAGGGGCTGATGGTCCCGCCTGGCCTGGGGTTCAACGGTGTCGGCAACAGGGCCAGAGAACGCCGCAGAACCGCCGGTCTCGCCACCCACTACTGGGACTGGGAGTTCCGCGACGGCCCAGAACACTACATGAAGTATTGTGGCACGGCGCCCGAGCATCTCCTCTTCGGTCTCGACGAATCACTGAAGATGCTCTTCGAGGAAGGACTGGCAAACGTCATCGAACGCCATCGCCTGCTCGCCGACACCGTACGGACTGCGGTGGCCCGGTGGTGCCGTGGCGATGCTCTCGAGTTCAACATCACCGAGGCCTGCGAACGCGCAAATTCCGTCACCACCGTGCGCGTCAACGGCATCGACCCGGCACCTATGATCGCCTTCTGCCGTGATGTCTGCGGTGTCACCATAGGCATCGGCATCGGCCCCGAACTCTCGGGCAGCGCCTTTCGCATCGCCCACATGGGCCATGTCAACGCCCCGATGGTGCTCGGCACGCTCTCGGTGATCGAAACCGCCATGACGGCGCTGAAGATCGGCCACGGCGAAGGCGGCGTGGACGATGCCATCCGCTCCCTCGGCAGGTCCCTCGAAACGGCCCTCCCCGATCCGCCCGTTGAGGGCCGCCGCTGCTGCGACGCCTGAGCGGCATCCTTCAGCGAAGAGCGCCGGGCCATCTGGCCGTCACAACCCATCAGCGCCGCCAGGAAACGCGGGCGTTCATGGAATGTCTCGCGAGCGACATTGCAGATCCGGTGGTGCATTCCGGCATCGGCAAGACCCATGCACGCAGGCAGCGCCAGCGACCGTCAAACGGGACAAGGTCGCGCCGAACGTGGTCTTGCGACCTCGACGACCGTCGGGTGACCGCCATGCAGAAACGGTATGCCTGCTGTCCGTTTCAGCCGTTCAAAGGGGCTTGGTCTGGCATGCGAAAGTGTGTTCCAATCTTCCTGGCTCCCCCGGACAGTCACCGGGCATCTCCGCTTCCATGGTCTGGAATCATGACGAGGGGACACCATGAACACACACACGAATCTGATGCAGCCGGGTCGTGCCACGGGCCCGGCCGCCATGGCCGTGGCCGCCACGCTCCTGTGCGGGATCCTGCAAACACCGCCGGCGCGGGCGATCGAGTTCGAAGACGGGGAACTTGAGGGGAGGCTGAGCACCACGATCTCCCACGGTGTGACCGTTCGCGTCGAGGAGCGCGACCCCGGGCTGGCCGCGGACACCAACGGCAATGACGGCAATCTCAACTACGATCGGGGTATCGTCTCCAATACGTCGAAGTTCACCACCGACCTCGATGTTCGTCGCGGCAATGTCGGCGCGTTCGTTCGAGCCAGCGGGTTCATCGACTTCGAGAACGAGCGCGGGTCGCGGGAGCGTACCCCACTGAGCGACGCGGCGAAGGAACTGGTGGGCCAGAACGTCGAGGTGCTCGACGCCTATGTCACCGGAACGTTCGACATCGGCAACGCGATCATCGATGCGCGCCTCGGACGCCACGTGCTCAACTGGGGTGAGAGCACCTTCATTCCCAACGGTGTCAACGCCGTGAACCACTTCGACGTGAGCAAGCTGAGGCAGCCGGGCTCGGAATTGCGCGAGGCGCTGTTGCCGGTCGGACTGGCGTCGATCGCCGTGTCGCCGACCCACGACCTCACGATAGAGGCCTTCTACCAGCTCGAATGGGAGGAGACGCGAATCGACCCGGTCGGCAGCTACTTCTCGAGCACCGACTACGCGGGACCGGGCGCCAGGGAAGCGGTGATCACCACCATCACGTCGAACGACCAGGGATTGGGGTTCGGCCCCCTGACGCCGGCGATCAACGCGGACCTCCTCGGCGCAACGCTGCCGCGCCAGGTCGCGTTCGACCCCGACTTCGCCAGCGTGCTGCGCGGCCCGGATCGCGCCCCCGGCGACGCCGGACAGTGGGGACTGGCATTGCGTCACTTCGCGGCGGACCTCAACGACACCGAGTTCGGCCTCTACGTCATGAACTACCACAGCCGCCTGCCCACGGTCGGAGCACAGACCTCATCCCGCAGCGGCCTGAAGGCCGGCCTCGATGCGGCCCAGGCGGTCTCGACCGGCGGTGTTGTCCGGGGGGCAGCGCCGGAGGCCGTGAGCGGCATCGCCTCCAGTCTCGCCATCGACAGGTACGTCAAGTCCGGGGAGTACTTCCTCGAGTACCCCGAGGACATCCAGCTCTACGGCATGAGCTTCAACACCGTGCTCGGAGCCTCGGGCTGGGCGCTGCAGGGCGAATATTCATTCCGCCGCGACGCGCCGTTGCAGAGGGCCGAAAGAGAGGTGCTGAGGAACGGTCTCGAACCAGTCCTCAGCGGTCTGCCACTGGCGGGCTTCGTAGCAATGGCCCAGGCTGAGGCAGCCAGCAACCCGGGGGATCCGGATGCCGCAGAAGATGCACAAGAGGCAGGAGAGGCCTACCAGGCTTTCCTGGACGGCTACACCCCGCGCACGGTCCAGGGCTACATCAGGCGCGATGTCAGCCAGATCCAGGCCACCGCCACGAAGGTATTCGGACCCGCCATGGGGGCTGACGCCGTTGTCTTCGTGACGGAGGCGGCCGTGATGCACGTGCACAGCATGCCGGACAAGGCCGACATGCCCCTGGAGAGCCCCGCCGGCGGCACGCTTGCCGAGGGCGCAGCCGACGCCGACGCCACCTCATGGGGCTACAGACTGGCGGCGCGGCTCGACTACAACAACGCCGTCGGGGCGATCAATCTCTACCCCTACATGCAGTTTCTGCACGACGTCAGCGGCAACAGCCCCTCGCCCAGCGGACCCTTCGTGGAGGACCGGACCGCGCTCACGTTCGGGCTGCGCGCCGACTACCTGAGCAACTGGCAGGCCGATCTGAGCTATACGCGCCATGCGGGCGACGGCAACGAACTGAGCGACCGCGACTTCGTCTCCGCCTCCGTCAAGTACTCCTTCTGAGGGTCCGACGCCATGAACCGCACGAAACCGTCGACACTTCGACTCGCAGCCGCCTTCATCCTCGGCAGCGCCCTGGCCCTTCCCGCCTTGGCAGAACTTCCGGAAGACCAGATCGCGCGGCTCGGCGCCGACCTCACGCCCTTGGGCGGGGAACGGGCCGGCAACGCCGAAGGCACCATTCCGGAGTGGACCGGCGGCATCACCACGGCACCGGCTGGCTACCATGTCGGTGAACACCACCGCGACCCCTATCCCGACGACCGACCACTGTTCGTCATCGGCGCCGACAACCTCGACGAACACCGCCACCGGCTCCCGGTCGGGCATCAGCGCATGCTGGAGGCCTACCCGAGTTTCAGCATGCAGATCTATCCCACCCGGCGCAGCGCCTCCGTGCCGGAGCGTATCTACGACGCCACACAGACTGCCGCCGCCACCGCGAGACTCGTCGACGATGGCAACGGCGTCGGCGATGCCGTGATCGGCATTCCGTTTCCGGTCCCGTCCAATGGACTTGAGGTGATCTGGAACCACCTGCTGCGCTACCGGGGCGAGACCCTTTCGTGCATCGTCGGCCAGGCTGCGGTCACCCGCGGCGGCGACTACACGGTGGTCAAGCAGAGTCTGGAAGCCGAGTTGCGCTACTCGCTGCCCGGCATGACGCTGGAAGAACTCGGCAACACGATGATCTACTACAAGAACAAGACGCTGGCGCCGGCCCGGCTCGCGGGCGACATCGTGCTGATCCATGAGACCATGAACCAGGTCCGTGAACCCCGCAGCGCATGGGTCTACAATCCCGGTCAGCGCCGGGTGCGTCGTGCGCCGAACATCGCGTACGACAATCCCGGAACCACGTCGGACGGGCTGCGCACTGCGGACCAGCTCGACATGTTCAACGGCGCGGTCGATCGCTACGACTGGGAGCTCGTCGGCAAGCGCGAGATGTACGTGCCGTACAACTCGTACCGGTTGCACGGCAGCGATCTCTCCTTCGACGACATCCTCAAGCCGCTGCACGTCAACCCTGATTTCCTGCGCTACGAACTGCACCGGGTCTGGGTGGTGGAGGCCACGCTCAAGGAGGGTGCGACACACATCTACAAGCGGCGCACCTTCTACGTGGACGAGGACTCCTGGCAGATTCTGGTCGCCGACATCTACGACAACCGCGATCAGCTCTGGCGCGTGTCGGAAGGTCACCTCATCAACTACTACGAGAAGCCGCTGATGTGGCCAACCCTGGAGGTGCATACCGACCTCCAGGCGGGGCGCTATCTCGCGTTCGGCCTCGACAACGAGTACCGGATGTGCACCTGGGATTCCGACCTGACATCCCGGGACTTCACACCTGCGGCGCTGCGCAGCGAAGGGCGGTGACGCACCCGGCGCCGACCGCCTGATCTCCGACTTTCCCGGGTCCGTGATCACCCCGAGACCAATGCTGCAGCCGGTAGTTCCGGGGATTGCGGCGGCCTTTCTCCTGCTTGCACTTGGCACGCCAACCGCTGCAGGAGTCGAGGAAGCAGTGACGGTGCCGCTTGCAGCAGAAACCCTGCTGCTCGACGGTGCCGCGGCTGGCGGGCGACTCGTGGTGGTGGGCGATCGCGGCCATATCCTGGTCTCGACCAACGACGGCGCAAGCTGGACCCAGGCCGAAGTCCCCACCCGCGCCCTGCTCACCGCGGTGCACATGCACGATGAGCGCAACGGTTGGGCCGTCGGGCACGACGCTGTCATCCTGCGCACTGGCGACGGCGGCGAGACCTGGTCCTTGGTGCACCGGGCGCCGGAGGAGGAGCGTCCCCTGCTCGACGTCTGGTTTCGCGACGAACGCACCGGCTTTGCGATCGGAGCCTACGGCTACTTTCTCGCCACCGGTGACGGAGGCAGGACCTGGACCTCTCGGGCCATCAGCGAAGACGACTTCCACCTCAATGCGCTGATACCCGTGATCGCGGATGGAACCGACGCTCAGCCGACCTCGTCCCGGCGCCTGTTCATCGCCGCGGAAGCGGGAGTCGTCTATCGCTCCGACGATGAAGGCCTGAGCTGGCGGGAGCTTCCCTCGCCCTACGCCGGTTCGTGGTTCGGCGGACTCGCGCTGGACGAGAACCGTGTGCTCCTGACCGGTCTCAGGGGCCACCTGTTCCGATCCGGGGACGGCGGCGAGACCTGGATGCAACTCGCAACCGGCACCCATGCGCTGCTGACCGGAGCCGTCCGGCTGCCGTCGGGCGCGATCGTCGTGACCGGCCTGGAAGGGAGTCTGCTCACCAGCCGCGACGAAGGACACAGTGTGTCGACCGCAAGGCTTCCCCTTCGCGAGGGGATATCGGCGGCACTGCCACTCGCGGACGGAGGCGTGCTGCTGATCGGTGAGTTCGGCGTCCGGCGCCTGGCAGACTGACGCCGGGAGAACCCGCGTGACCTCCCGCATCGAACAACTGCTCTTCGCCCGACGACCCCTGGTTCTCGCGATGTTCGTACTCGCCACCCTCGCAATGGGGTGGCTCGCATCGGGCCTGCGGGTCGACGCCGGCTTCACGAAACTGGTGCCGGTCGAGCATGAATACATGCGGACATTTCTCGAGTACCGCGAGGAGTTTGGCGGTGCGGATCGGGTACTCATCGCGGTCATGGCGCGCGATGGTGACATGTTCACCCCCGGTTTCTTCGCCGTGCTGCGCAAGGTGACCGACGAGATGTTCTTCCTTCCCGGCGTCGACCGGGCCCAGGTCTTCTCCATCCTGACGCCGAACGTACGCTACATCGAGGTGGTGGAGGACGGTATCGCCGCCGGCAATGTCATGCCGGCGGACTTCGAGCCGACCGAGGCCGGCTTCGCCCAGGTGCGAGAGAACATCATCAAGGCCGGAATCGTCGGGCGCCTGGTGGCAAACGACTTCACCGGCGCCATCGTCGCTGCCAAGCTTCAGGAGTTCCATCCCGACAGCGGCGAGCGACTCGACTACATCGAGGTTGCACACGAGCTGGAGCGCATCCGCCGCGAGACCGGGGCTGACGCTGGCATGGACGTTCACGTCGACCTGCACATCATCGGGTTCGCGAAGATGGTCGGCGACATCGCCGACGGCGCGACCCGGGTCGTGGCGTTCTTCGTATTGGCGTTTCTCATCACCGCCCTCTTCGTTTACGCCTACACGCGATCGGTCCGGTTGACGATGGCACCGCTCGCATGCTCCCTGGTCGCGGTGGTTTGGCAGCTCGGAGGGCTCACCGCGCTGGGCTTCGGGGTCGATCCGATGTCGATTCTGGTGCCGTTCCTCGTCTTTGCGATCGGGGTGAGCCACGGTGTCCAGATGGTAAGCTCGGTCCGCGCGGAGGCGGCCGGCGGCGCCACAGGCCTGGAGGCTGCACGGGGGAGCTTCCGCCGTCTCCTGCTGCCCGGCACGGTGGCGCTCGCCTCCGATTCGGCGGGCTTCATCACCATCTCGCACATCGAGGTGCAGGTCATCCGGGAGATCGCCATCACGGCGAGCCTCGGGGTGGCCGCCATCATCCTGACCAACCTGGCGCTGCTGCCGGTTTTGCTGTCCTATGTCGAGCCAGACGAGGGACATCGCCGCGCGGCGCTGACGAGGGACGGTCTGCTGCGGCCGGTATGGGCCCTTCTCGCGCGGCTGGCGCATCGCCGGCCCGCAGCGGCGGTGATCGTTGCTGCTGCGGTGCTCCTGGTGGCTGGCTGGGAGTACGCCCGCGAGATCCGGGTGGGCGACGCGCACCAGGGCGTACCGGAGTTGCGGGCCGATTCGGTGTACAATCTCGACTCGGCTGTCATCACCGAGCATTTCGAAATCGGCGTGGACGTCCTGACGGTGATCTCCGAGACGGTGAAGGAAGGCTGCATCGACTACGATGTCATGCGCACCCTCGACGACTTCGAGTGGCGGCTGCGTAACGTGGAGGGCGTCCAGTCAGTGCAGGGACTCGCTGGCGTCGCCCGCACCATCAACGCAAGCTGGAATGAGGGCAGCCTCAAGTGGCGCACCCTGCCCCGCAACCACTACATGCTCGTGCAGTCCGTCTCCTCCGTGCCGACGAGCAGCGGCCTGCTCAATCTGGACTGCAGCGTGATGCCGGTATCGATCTTCACCACCGATCACAAGGCCGAGACCATCAGTCGGGTGATCGACGCGGTCAAGGAATTCGACGCCGCCAACACCAACGAGCGCATCGCCTTTCGGCTCGCCTCCGGCAACGTCGGAGTGATGGCGGCGACCAACGAGGAGGTGGAAGCATCGCAGTTCCCCATCCTCGCCTATGTCTACGCTGCGGTCATCGTGCTGTGCATGGTGTCGTTCCGTTCCGTGGCGGCGACCGTGTGCATCGTCGCTCCGCTCGCCTTGGTCTCCCTGCTCGCCTACGCCCTCATGGCACTGCTCGAGATCGGTCTCAAGGTCTCCACCCTACCGGTCGTGGCGCTGGGAGTGGGAATCGGGGTGGACTACGGGATCTATGTCTACGGGCGGTTGCGCACCCACCTCGCCGAGGGCCTCGACTTCGCCGCTGCCTACGAGCGGGCTCTCGCCACCAGCGGGGCAGGCGTCATGTTGACGGGCCTCACCCTGGCGGCGGGCGTCGCGACATGGACCGTGGCGCCGCTGAAATTCCAGGCCGACATGGGCACGGTCCTCACGTTCATGTTCCTGGTCAACATGGTCGGCGCCGTCGTCCTGCTGCCGGCACTGGGCGCCTTCCTCTTCAGAACCAGGGGATCGCCATGATGCGCAAGAGCGGAACCGTCCCGACACCGAAGAGGATCCGGGATCTCCCCGGACCGGGAGGCCTCCCGCTCATTGGCAACCTTCACCAGATCCGGTTTTCGAGACTGCATCTGGACCTCGAGAACTGGGCGGACCGCTACGGCCCGCTCTACAGGATCCGTATCGGACCCTCCGATGTCGTCGTGGTCTCGGACCGAGCGACGATCCGGCGACTCCTTGTCCAGCGTCCGCAGACGTTCCGGCGCACACGGGCGCTGGAATCGGTCGCCGCGGAAATGGGTTTGAAGGGCGTCTTCGCCGCCGAAGGCGACGACTGGCGGCGTCAGCGCAGGATCGTTGCGGCGGCGCTCAACCGTACGCGACTCGAGAGCTTCTTCCCGCACCTGGCCATGACGGCTGAACGCCTGCGGCGGCGATGGCAACAGGCCGCCAAAGGGGGAGGCACCATCGATCTGTGCAGCGATCTCATGCGTTTCACGGTCGACGTCACCATCGGTCTTGCCTTCAGCATCGATGCCAACACGCTGGAAACCCCCGGGCCTGTGATCCAGCGCCATCTCGACAAGGTGTTCCCCGTGCTGCATCGCCGCGTCAATGCGCCCTTCCCCTACTGGCGCCATCTGCGGATGCCATCGGACCGGGCGCTCGACCGGGCCCTCGCCCATCTCGAGGAGGACGTCAGCGCCATGGTCCGCACCGCGAGGGAGCGTATGGCGGCAAATCCGAAGCCGACCAGTTTCATCGAAGCCATCCTTGCTGCCGTGGAGGACGAGGGATCCGGCTTTACCGATGCAGAGATCTTTGCCAACGCCGGGACATTGCTGCTGGCCGGCGAGGACACGACTGCCAACTCTACCGGCTGGGCTGTTCACTACTTCATGCAGTATCCGGAGTACTTCGACCGGGCGCGCCGCGAGGTCGACAGCATCGTTGCACCGTCTGACGCCATCGCATCTCTGGAACAGACGCGGCAGCTTCCATTCATCGATGCCTTCAACAATGAGGTCATGCGCCTCAAGCCGGTGGCGCCCCTTCACGTCCTTGAACCGGTCAGCGATGTCGAGATCATGGGCTGCCACGTTCCCCGGGGCACGACCATCATGATGCTTGTCCGCCGCGGAGCCACGCGCGAGGAGCATTTCGCCGATGCCCTCCGTTTCGATCCCGAGCGCTGGCTCGGCCCGGACAGGCGGTCACCCCATGACCCGCGTGCCTTCCTGCCGTTCGGCGCCGGCCCGCGGCTCTGTCCTGGCCGCGCCATTGCTCTCACCCAGATCCGCACCGTACTCGCTATGCTGGTGCGGAACTTCGATGTCCACCCGGCCGGCACCGGCGTCGAGGAACGCCTCGCCTTCACCATGTTCCCGGCCAATCTGCGTGTGCGTCTGACGCCGCGGCACAAGGGGAATGGACACCTGCCCGGGAACCTCTGATGCGCAAGAAGCCCTTTATTTTGTCGAGCCTCTGGACGACGGGGTTCTTTTGACCTTGAGATAGTCAGCGGAGTGCCTTCCGGCAGTTCGCAAGGATCCGCAATCGGCATGAAGGTGCAACGCCGTGCTGGGCTGGTTCCGGTCAGACAACCATCTTGTCTGGGTCATTGTCGCTCTCTTCCTTGCTGCCGGCTGGAGCACGACGGGCCTCGTCTTTCGTCTCATCGAGGAAGCCGGAGCCCTCGAGGTCGTGTTCTACCGCAGTCTTGGCCTTGCCTCGGCCATCACGTCCTTCGTCGCCTTGAGGTACCGCATCAACACGGTGCGCGCCTTCCGGGCCATCGGCTGGCCGGGGGTCATCGGCGGTGCCGGTCTCGGATTCGCCGCCGTCACATTCATTCTGGCGATCGAGCGCACCACCATTGCCAACATCAGCTTCCTGATCGCCACGGCACCCTTCTTCGTCGGTGCGCTCGCCTGGATCGTCATGCGTGAACCGATGGGCCGGCGCACCATCGCGGCATCGGCCATCGCCATGGCGGGTGTCGCTCTCATGGTCTGGGAAGGATTCGCCGGCGGCAGCTGGGAGGGCAATCTCCTGGCGCTTGCCTGTTCCCTCCTCGCCTCGTTCTACGTCGTCGCCTGCCGTTTTGGCCGGGGACGGGACATGGTGCCGACTGTTGCCGTCTCGGGCATGATGGCATGTGCGGCCGCAGCCCTGACAGCCGACCACCTGTCCATCTCGTTCCACGATCTGGCGCTGTGCATCACCCAGGGCGTGTTCATCAGCGCCGTGTGCAACGGCCTCTTCACACTTGCCGCACGGCACCTGCCAGCGGCAGAATTGACCGTGCTCTCCATGGTCGAATCGGTCCTGTCCCCCTTCTGGGTCTTTGTCTTTCTCGGCGAGATCCCGACACTCCTGACCATCATCGGCGGCGCCGTCATCATGGCGGCCATCTCGTTCCAGGCCTTCCTGCCCCGCAAGGATCCATCCCGCTGAGCAGGGCCGCAGTCACAATCATCAACACTGTCGAGTCTCGCCTGTTCAACCAGCGATGCGTGACACATGACGCTCCCTCACAGGCACCCCATCTCCAGCATCGCTATCCACCCATTGACGACCGGCAGAATCGGACACGGATCAGCCGGGAGGCGGCGCCGAGTCGCATGCTATCGACTCCTGGACCGGGACGCGCGCGAGACCGGATCCCTGACCTGTTCCAGAATCCCGATGGCCCCGCTGACAGACGCGAACAGACCGGGGCACACACGCGGCACGACACGTACGTGACGACGCCCCCGCTCTCCGGGGGACGCGGCGGCATGTTTCGCTGATGTCCGTGAGATGCCAAAGGGACGAACCGCGTGGTGACTGCCGGGAATGTGACCTCCATTCCCGGATGAACATCACCGCATGAGCTCTGCACCTCTCTCCCGCACCGAACTCTTGCCCGACGCTCTTCGCACCTTGTCGCAACGGGTTGAAGCCCTCTGAAATCGCCCCTTCGTTGTGCGTCACCACCACGCAATCGTTCGCCTCGGCTGCAGATTGCCTCCAAGATCAGCCGTGTCGTGTGCATCGTCACTTCGATGGTTCACCATATGAGCCCCTTTCACCCAACCCGGAAAGATCCATGATCAAGAATGCCATCCGAGATGAGCGACTGTCGTCCCGCCTCGTGCGAACAATGGCCTTGCTTTGCGTACGCAACACGGCGCTGGAGAACATTCATGCCGGCCTCGAGCCGATCACCAGAACCGGGGACTATTCCGACGTGACGGTGATCGATGCCGAGGGACGGTGCATACCGTGGCCGGAGGTTTCTCACTTCGGCGACGATACCATGCGCGACCTGATGCGTGAGATCGTCGACAAGATGTATACCTTCATGGTCTGCTCCCACCTACCCGGCTTCCTGGAGCGCGTGACCATTTGGATGAGGAGCGCAAGCCGCTGGGACGAGCCGAAGATCGTGGAATCCTTACTGCCCAATCTCGCCGCCAGTACAAACTACACGGTTGCACCACTGTTCGGAGTCGATGTCTGCCGTTTTGCCTTCGCCCCTGTTCCGGTACCCGAGGACGACCAGTTCTGCCGCATTCATCTGTTCCTGCAGGACCCGGACGGCAGCCAATGGTCGGTCGGCACGGACCAGGTGATGCGAGATCTGGAGGCCGGTCTTCAGCGGTCGCGGGACCTGAACCTCCGGCTCGGTCTCGACGTCAAGGCCTGCGAGGCGTTCGCGGAGCAGGCTATGGCGGCCAATCCGACCCGAAGCCATCCGCGCGACGGCCTGGAATAGAATGCGACATCTCGCACGCTATGCCGATATCTGCAGAGTCCGAGGCACTTGACCGCGAATCCGATTTGAACGAAGGCCACTTCGCGGCAGTGGTGATGTCATGATGGCCCTCCCGCCGACAGGCAGGAGACGGCGCTTCACTGAACGGAAGGTGGCTGAAGGGGTACATCGTTGACAGCAGCCGGAGGTTGGCGTCCAGCCAGGCTTTCGATGAGGTTGGTTGCAGCCATGTCACCCATATCTTCGCGGGTCTCGACGGTCCCGGTGCCGATGTGCGGGGTGATGATGACCTGGGGCATCGACAGGAGGGGATCGTCCGCCGCGGGCGGTTCAGGATCGGTCACGTCGAGAGCAGCTCCGGCAATGGAGCCCGAAACCAATGCGTGGCGCAATGCCTCGGTGTCGACGACGGGACCGCGAGACGTGTTGATCAGGAAAGCCGAGCGCTTCATGCGCCCCAGCGACTCCTCGCCGATCAGTCCCCTCGTGGCCTGCGACAGGTTGACATGGACGCTGACGAAGTCCGCTTCGGTGAGAAGCGTTTCGAAGGGCACCTGTTCCCAGGGGCCTTCCGCGAGGTCGCGGATGTCGCTCGCCATCACGCGCATGTTGAAGGCGAGGGCACGTTCGGCAACAGCCTTGCCAATGCGGCCGAAACCGACGAGCCCGAGGGTCTTGCCGGAGATGTCATGGGCAAGGGGAAATGACCCCGTTCCCCAGTGACCGTCACGCACGAAGCCCACGGCATCGTTGAGGCGGCGCGCCAGGGCGAGAACGAGCAGCATGACGAGTTCCGCGACCGCGGCGCTGAGAATTCCTGGTGTGTTGCAGACCCTCACCCCGCACCTGGTCGCCAGCGCCACGTTGATGTTGTCGTATCCGACACCGAAGTTGCTCACCACCTTCAGTCGGTTCGACGCCCGTTCGAGACAGCCGTCGGGGATGCCCTGCATGGCGGAACACAGGACCCCGTCATGACTGGCGAGGGCACTCTGGAACGCATCCTCCCCCGCCTCACCCGGATCAAGGACCGTGACATCACCGGCATCCACAAGACGTTTCATCGTCGTCTGCGCCAGCGGCATGGCAATGAGCATGCGTGATCTCTTCATGACTCCTCCTCATTCCACCAGCCGACAAGAAAGCGACCGTCCATTTTGATGATGAACGCCCCGGCCGACGTTCACAATGCGGGAGGAAGGCCGGATGGCGCCCCTCTCCGCCGGTATGCCGGGACACGAGGGCGCGACCACCAAATCTGTCCATCAGCATACCGTTCTGCGGACTTCTCGACAGGCTATGGCGTTCGCGGATTGCCCACTCGGATCTGGCATCGGGCTTGAGCCAGTTTGATCGCTATTGAACGAAGGCCGGCCGTCTTGATGACCTGAGAGTCCCGCCCGGCAATCAACCGGGAAGAAGCGCCAAGGGCGGCGTGCCATCTCCGGTTCAAGAAGGCGCCAGACAGCATCGGAACACAGGAGTGTTCGGCGGATCGCACACGAGTCCTGAAGTGCGCCGCCGGTTGATCAGCCACTCGTGGCAGCGAGACGACCCTTGATGACGTCCCGGTGATGTCGTTGAAGCACCTTTCAACCAACCCTCTCCCATGACAAGCCGCAGCAACACCGCAGGTTGGTTCACGATACTTAATCGTTGCGCCGGGTTTCAGGGCGAAAACCGTCCGATGACCGCTTTGGCGTGGTTCCGGACATCCTCGTCGGGCGCGTTGCACCACACGTCCAGCAGGTCTTGCCAGGAGCACGCGACGAAGGACACTTCGTCGCCTGCGACATGGCGCGCAAACCCGGCGACCTCGTCCCTGTGTGCGGCCTTCGCTGCGTCGTCGACGACACGCCCGCTCTTCGGCCAGACCTCCGGTTCCGCATAAGCGTAGAAGAGAATTGGTCTCAGTCCCTCGTGCACGCCCGGCCGATGGACCTCCGAGCGCAGGGCAAAGGCGTGCTTGATGAGTTGCGCCGCGTCGAGGAACGAGAAGAGGTGCCGGTTCCGGAGACGCTCGTAGCCCTTCATGCGCTCGCCCCAGACGGGACGCCAGTAGGCATCGCTGAAGGCGGCGAGCTTCCTCTTCCGGAACGGCTCGAAGCGCTTGGATTCAATGCCGATCAGCGCTGAGGGTGTGGCAACGAGGCCGTCGAGCATGGGATGCCGCCCTCCCTTCCACGGGAACCGGACCGTCGCCTCCAGCAAGAGCGAGCGGGCAGGCCAAGTCTCGTCCGCGCAACCGGGCAGCGGTGGCAGGTCCGGCGCACGATCGAGAAAGAACCCGAAGCCGTTGGCGGCGAGCGCAGCCGAGGATTCGGGATGGTCGAACTTGCCGCTGGCGATCTCGTCGCCGGGCGCCGCCGAGAAGAGACGCTCGATGTCGGCGCCGGGTACGCCTGGCAGAAAGCGCTCCATGGGCTATCCGGCGACCGGCGTCATGTTGTCGAAGGCATCGCGCACCGCGCGGCACTCCTTGGTCAGCGTTGTCATCCTGCACCCATCTCTCACCGCCTGTCCGTCCACGAAGGGAACGCGGTCGAAACTGTCCGGAAACGCCAGAGCCCCCAGAGACATCGACCACACCCCTCCGGAGCGCGCCTTGGCAAACCCGGCGAGGGCCTTGTCAACCGGGACGAAAAGGCGGGGCCCGTGGTCCCCTTCGAAGAACACGGCAGGCCCGACAACACTGAGCTCAACATGCCGTGCCCGCATCAACGGCAGATCTTCGAGACCCAGTTCCCTCTTGCGAAGGCGCGCCAGGGTGTAGGCCAGGCCGTATTCGCGGAGTTGAAACAGGGCGTGAAGCGGAGCGTTGCTGGCCCACTTCAGCTCGATCAGGCGCGCGGCATCCCCGCAGACATGAACGAGATCGACGGCGCGCTTGCGATCACTGTAGGGATCCGCAATCCCGGATGCGACGGGACACTGGTTGAACCATCCCGGCATGTGGCCTCCGCGGGCGAGATTCGCCACCGCCTTCTCGAGCATCGTCTCCTCGCTCCGGTTGCAGGCGTCGATGTCGCACGCATGCCTGCAACGCCAAAGCATCCGCGAGCGCGCTTCCAGGCGGGCCGGAGCGTTGCTCTCCATGCGCTCGTAGAGCTTGTTCACCAGTAGGGACGCATCTTCGTCCGTGAGGGGTGCGATCTGCAGCGATCGATGGTTCATCTGATCCCGGCGCTGAATCCCCAGGACTGCGCAGATCAACTCGTCAGTGCCGGCAAACAGGCTGGGCATGTCGAAGTTGCTTCCTTCGATCGCGACGCAGGATGGTCCGGAGTTCGTCGACGTTGTCAGGCCGTCGACCAGACGCCCGACTTACCTTATCCGTTCAGATCGCAGCCAAGGAAGGTGCGGCCACGGCTCACCGCGGCTGTGAGCACGGAAAACGAACCGGCGGCCGGGTCGATGACGTAGTCGCCCTCATTGCTCACGGCAGCCAAGAGTTCGCCCTGGAGGTCCGCCGGCTTGGCATGGGTATGGCTCTTCTGCGTGATCTTCTCACGTACGACATCCGGGATATTGTGGGCCGTCCACACCCCCTTTGCCTTGCGGGGCTCCCGCTGCAGCACGATGCAGTACTCGCCCCGGCGTCGCGTCCGGTACCCCATGCCGAACGTGCCCTTGTCCCATGTCACGAGATCGACGATGTCAAGGCTCGTATCCTTCAGCCAGGTCCCGACTCCCTGACACAGATGGAACTTGTCCACCCACAGAAACAGATGTCCGGAAGGAATCAGGACCCGGTCGATGTCACGGATGAAACGGCTGATGACGTCTTCCGGCATCTGCATCAATGCGGCCCGCTTCTGCCCGCGTTGCTTGCCCTCATTGCCATAGCCCAGCTTGTCCAGCACTCCCCGGTACTGAGGATCAAAGAAGGCCACCGGAATGGCGTCGGAAGGCAGCTTCGACAGGAACTCCAGACCATCCATCGTGAGACGCGTGTTCGGCACCAGATCCGGCGGCAGTTCAATAGCCGGCGCTGTTGTCGTGCGCTCGCCGGAATAGACCGTCGCGGCCAAGAGATCGGGGGACGCGTGCATCGCTTTCCCGGACATCGTGCAGTACCCTTTCCCGACCACCGGTTTCTTCATATCCGAGTTACTGGCAAATATCGCGCCCCGGATGGCTCATGATCGCGATCTTGCCCACAGTGCCGGACCGACGGGCACAACGGCAGCGGATTACCTGGAGGTGCGGCGGTCCGTGTCGGCGGAGATGGCGTCGCCGGAGCGGGCCCACTGGGTACCCATTTCGCCGGTCGAACCGTAGCCGCTCCAGACCTTGAACCCGAGAAGCTGCCGGAGACGGTCCGATGCCCCGTTCGCGACGTCGGCGCGGGTGCCGAGCGTAAAGTTCATGAGTGTTCTCATCTGTGGAGCGGCATAGAGGGTCGGCATGCCGTATCGCGTCTCGTTCGAAACATTGGGGCCTGCCGAATGCCAGGTTCGGCCCTCCCAAATCGCGATCGTGCCCGCCGGTCCTTCGGCAGCGACCGAGGGGACCACGTGAGGCACGGACTGATCCGGCTGGCTTCCGGTCATGTGGCTTCCCGGCACCAGTCGGGTGGCGCCATTTGCTTCCGTGAAATCCGAGACGAAGAGCATGGTCTGGGCGACCATGGGCGCCGCAATCGCCTGCGTCGCCTTTCTCAGTGGCCCCTGAACAGCGCCTTCGCGGGTGATCGTGCCGCCCGGCTGATGACGTTCTCCCGGCATCACGGTTGGCGGCATCCACCATTGGTCCGTGTGAAGCGCCATCGCCGGATTGCCGGGACGGGTGAGGTGCGCGGACGATTCGCTCAACAGGTATTCGGGGCCCAGCAGGTGCTCGAGAATCGGCCGGGTGTCGGGATGATCGACGGCACGCCCGAATGCCTCGCCCTTGTTGATGAGCATGAGGACCCACTGGTTGGTGCTGTCAGCGCCATTCACCTTGTCGGCAAAGACATGGTCACCCCATCCCGCCTCGGTTTCGGCGAGTTCTTCGAGGCGTTCGCGCATCTCATGCAGCGCATCGCCGGAAACCGCCTCGGCAATCATGCAGTACCCCCACCGGTTCATGTCACGGCGCAGGCGTGACGGATCGCGTGTCGGTTCGGGAAGATCCCGTTCGTCCCAGAAGATGTCGCGCTCGTCGGTCACTGCTTGCTCCCGGGGTCGTCCCTGCCAGCGACCATTGTCATGGTCCGCTCCGACGCCGGTCAAGGACAGACGTGGATCGTCTCGACACCGGCCTGCCGGCGGTGCAGGATTTCGTGAACGTGGCGCGGAGCACCCCATCATGAAAGTCGGTTTCATCGGATTGGGCAATGTGGGGGGCAAACTGGCGGGAAGCCTCCAGCGCAACGGGTTCGACCTCGTGGTGAGAGACCTTGACCGCGATGCTGCGCGCCCCTTCCTGGAGAACGGCGCCGCCTGGGCGGAGAGCCCGCAAGCCATGGCCGGCACATGCGACGTGGTGATCACCTGCCTGCCGTCTCCTGCCGCGTCGGCCAGGGTCATGGAGGCGGAGAACGGGATTCTCGCCGGCCTTCGGGCGGGAACCATCTGGGCGGAAATGAGCACCACCGACGAGGCGGAAGTCCGCCGTCTGGCAGCGCTGGTCGAGGCAAGGGGCGCAGACGCGGTCGACTGTCCTGTCTCCGGTGGATGCCACAGGGCGGCGACCGGCAACATTGCCATCTTCGCCGGCTGCGAGCGCAGTGTCTTCGAACGCATGCTCCCTCTGCTGAAGGCGATGGGCCGGCGCATTCTTCACACCGGTCCCCCGGGATCCGCATCCATCCTCAAGGTGGTCACAAACTACCTGGCAACGGCCAATCTCGTCTCCCTTGCCGAGGCTCTCGTCACCTCGAAGGTGGCCGGCATGGACCTTGCCACCACCTACGAGGCGATCCGCATTTCTTCGGGCAACTCGTTCGTGCACGAGACCGAAAGCCAGGTGATCCTCAACGGCAGCCGTGACATCAACTTCACGATGGACCTCGTCTCGAAGGACATCGGACTCTTCCAGGCGGTCGCCGACCGGGCCGGGGTCCCTGTTGAGATCGCGCCAAAGCTGGTCGAGATCTTTCAGGACGGCGAGGCGCGCTACGGGCCGAGGGAATGGTCGCCCAACATCATCCGCAGACTCGAGGAGGCCTGCGGTGTCTCAATTCTCGCCCCCGGCTTTCCGGCGGAGATGATCGATGACGAACCTGAGGAACCCGGCCGGGAAGTGGTCCCGAGAGGAGAAAACCGATGAGCACCATCATGGCCAATCCCGACCTCGTTGTCGGCCCGGATCAGCGGGAGGCATGGGTCACCGCCAGCCGGCGGCGCCGGGGGTTCCACAATCTGTGGCGCCTGACGCGCTACGGCCTCTTCCTGAGGAGTCTCGACGTTCTCGCGCTGAAGCGACGGATCGACCGGCGGATCGGCGACATGCCCGAAGTGCGGCGCCTGACAGGTACCACCTACTTTTCCGCCATGGTGGTGCTGCGCCACGACGAGCTTGTGTTCGAAGCCTACGCGCCCGACTTCGGTCCCGACCGTCCCCACACCTGCATGTCCATTTCGAAGACGGCCATGAACCTGCTGGTTGGCCGCCTCGTCGAGGCGGGGCGCCTCGATCTGCAGTCACGCATCGGCGATCACCTGCCGGAGATTGGCAGCGGCTACGCCGATGCGACGGTTCAGGACGTCATGGACATGAACATCGTCAACGACTACGCGGAAGACTATTCCGATCCGATGACGACGGCTCTCGCCGATCATGGTGTTGCCATGGGATGGAGGCTTCCACCGGACACTTCGGACGCCGTCAACCGCACGTTCCTCTGCACAATTGCCAGCGATGACCTCGCCAACCGGTCGGGCGAGCCACAGTACAAGTCGGCCAACACCGATGTCGTCGGCTGGGTCGCGGAGAGGGTGGCGAAGAGGCCGCTGAGGCATCACTTCATTGACATCGTCGAGGGTGCGGGCATCGAGGACACGTTCTGGCTGTCGTGCGACCGCGACGGTGTGCCCAACCTCAACGGCGGAGTCTCGATGAGCGCCCGCGATCTCGCACGCTATGGTCTCATCTTTGTTCGCGGTGGCCTCGGCATCCACGGCGAGAAGATCGGCAGTGAGTCCTTCATCAGGGCAACCCGCGCCCAGACCGGTCCACGCTATGGGCCACCGGCCGGGCACATCACCTACGGCAACCAGATGCGCACCAACGGCCGCTGGATCGGTCACGGCGGATGGGGTGGCCAGTTCCTCTTCGTCGACCCCGACAGCGGGACGGTGGTGGCGTTCTTCAGTGTCCTCGAGGACGACAGCGCCGCCGATTTCTCCTATCAGCTCGAAACCATCGCCATGGCCGAAGCCATCTCGCTGATGGACCCGGTCTGACCCCGTCTTCTGCGGCGAATCCCCGCCACGTTATGCTGGCGGAAGGCATGGACGCCACATGCAAGTTGTCCGCCGGCCGTCGGGCGTCCCAATCGGGCTTCCTGACCCTCGAACTTCAGTCAAGGGAAACAGCCTGAATGCCGATTTATGACAAACCCACCATCAACCGGTTCGCCGTCAGAGACCGGGAACCTGACTGAGGCGACAGGAGTAGGTGAGACGCTCGAACAACCGAACAGCACGCAACGGCCGACGGCGACCGGCAACGGCTTTGCCCGCGACCGGGACCAGGGGCGGCGGCTTCGCCGTCCTGACTCCTGCGGATGTGGAGAGGGTCCATCGTGCGGCGATGGATGTTCTGGCGCAAACCGGCATGAGGAACGCGACGCCCACGGTCCGTGACCTGGCATTGAACGCGGGCTGCACACTCGATGATGACGGGCACCTGCGGTTTCCGGGATCCCTTGTCGAGGATGTCATCGACGGCGCCGCCCGCAATTTCGTCCTTCACGGCCAGACGCCGGAACACGACATCGAAGTGCGTGACGGCCATGTGCATTTCGCCACCGGCGGCGCCGCGGTCAGCATGCTGGACAGCGCCATCGGCGCCTACCGGGATTCGACCCTGCGCGATCTCTATGACCTGGCCCGGCTATGCGACACGCTGGCAAACATCCAGTGGTTTGCGCGCCCCGTGGTCGCCACGGATATCGATGATCAGCGCGAATTGGATCTCAACACTGTCTATGCCATAGCCAGGGGCACGGCAAAGCACCTCGGCACCAGCATTGCCAGGGACAGTCATGTGGGCGAGATCGTCGACATGCTGGACATGCTTGTGGGCGAACCGGGCGCCTTTGCACGCCGGCCGTTCCTGTCCGTCCATGCCACGACCGTCGTTTCGCCTCTCCGCTTTGCCGAAGAAAGCAGCGACGTTGCCACGGCGGCGGCCCGGGCCGACATGCCCATCCTCAGCCAGACAGGCCCGATGGCGGGCGCGACAGCTCCGGCGGCTCTGGCCGGAACGCTGGTTCAGACGGTGGCGGAGACCCTGGGCGCCCTTGTCGCGATCAGTCTTGTGAAACCCGGCCATCCCGTCATTGCCAGCGGCTGGCCCTTCGTCGCCGACCTGCGCACCGGCGCCATGTCGGGCGGAAGCGCGGAGCAGGCTCTTCTGGGCGCCGCACAGGCCCAGATGATGCGCCACTACAGGCTGCCGAGCGGTGTTCCGGCCGGCATGGCCGATGCCAAGACACCCGACAACCAGGCCGGATTCGAGAAGGCGCTGAGCGTCGCCTTCGCGGCCATGGGCGGACCGGATTTCGTGTATGAATCGACCGGCATGCTGGCCAGCCTTCTGGGCTGTTCACTGGAGGCGATGGTGATCGACGACGAGATGCTCGGTCAGATCCGCCGGATCATGCGCGGCATCGAGGTCACGGACGATACCCTGTCGGTCAATGTGATCGACGAGACGACGCGCGGCGCAGGACACTTCCTGGGGGCCAAGCAAACGCTCGCCCTGATGCAGAGCGAATACGTCTATCCCGCGCTGGCAGACAGGGCCAGCCCCGATACCTGGCAGGAGAACGGCGCTGAGGACATGTGGATGCGGGCCAGGGCCCATGTTGCAGCTGTCTTGTCGTCGCACTATCCGGCTCACGTTTCAGAGGCCGCCGACGCCAGGGTGCGGGCACGATTCCCCATCCGGCTGCCACCGGAGGTCACCCGCCCGGACAGTTCTTCCGGGCCGGCACCGTCGTGAGGAGACAGGATGCCAAGGTCGCCGTCATCGGCGGCGGCATTGTCGGATGTTCGGTGCTGTACGCTCTGGCCCGCCTGGGCTGGACGGACTCGATCCTTCTCGAGCGCCTCGAGCTGACCTCCGGCTCCACCTGGCATGCCGCCGGCAATGTCACTCACTTCGGTCACTACAGTGAAATCACGCAACTCTACGTCGACAGCCTTGCCATGTATATCGAAGCCGAAGCGGAAAGCGGACAGTCAGTCGGGTTTCACAAGACCGGCTCACTCCGCCTGGCCACATCCCCGGCCGAGCTCGGAGCTTACGAGAGGCTGGCGCCCCTCTATGAAGGGCTTGGCATCGCTTATGACGTGGTTGGCGGGGACACCGTCGCGGATCTCAACCCTCTCGTCGACCCCGAGGGCCTCTACGGGGCGGCCCACACTCCGGCGGATGGCCATCTCGACCCCGGCGGCGCAACGCATGCCCTGGCAGGTGCTGCCCGAATGCGGGGCTGCGAGATCCGGCGCCACTGCCCGGTTCGCGTGATCCGGCAACGCGACGATGGGTCGTGGGACCTGGAAACCGAGATTGGAACGATCCGCGCCGAACATGTCGTGATGGCCGCGAGTTTCTGGAGCCGTGAACTCGTCCTCGCAATCGGACTGGACCTGCCGCTCTACGCCATGGAGCACCACGAGATCATCACCGGCGATGTGCCCGAACTCGGGGCACTCGACCGGGAGGTACCCGCTGTTCGCGATCCTGCGGCCCCGGCGAACATACGCCAGGAACGCCTCGGTCTGCTCTGCGGCGTCTACGAAGCGCAGCCGGTTCCCTGGGCCACTGACGGTATTCCGCCGGAGTTCGGGCAGGAATTGCTCGTACCGGATATGGCGCGGCTCGAACACCATCTCATGAGGGTGATGGACCGGATACCGGCGTTCGGCAAGGCCGGCGTCAAATCCCTGAACAACGGACCGCTTTGCTTCCCGCCGGATGGCTGCCCCCTGGTCGGGCCGGTCCGAAGCCATCACGGACTCTGGCTGGCAGCGGGCTTCCCGGTCGGCATCGGGACGGGTGGCGGTGCGGCGCTGTACCTGGCGCACTGGATGGTTGACGGTACGCCACCGTATGCACTGCCGGCGATCGATCCTGAACGCTATCGAACACCGCTCCCACGCAACCTGTGCCTTGCCCGAATGAAGCAAACCTACGCACGTGGCTATGTCCTGCCCTCGATCTAAAGCCAAGGGGGGGAAGAAGAGCGGATCGATCGACTGACACGATCACAGCCTGCAAAAGGTGAACTCTCCGGCGACTGAAGAATCGACTCTCGTGTTGACAGGGCCAACGGTAGCGACCACGCCCCTTCAGGAAGCAGGCTGCGCAGCCGTTGACGGACACACGGTTCAGCCACGTGCGGAGTGGGCCCGACGTGCCCGATGGCGCCTTTGTTCAAACAGCTTGCCGTTCGGATTCAACACGGTGGACTTCACCGCAGTGAGGTGGTTGTCTGGATTTTGGGACAGCCGGGGTCCGCATCATGGCATCGATCGTTTCGCGATTTCTCAAGGGCCTCACCGGGCAGTCCGGCGACGAGGAGCAACGGCCTTCCGGAAGCGACAAGACAGTGCCCTACAAGGGGCTTGTTGTTCACCCGGCGCCGGAACGCGAAGGACAACAATGGAGGATCGCCGGCGCCATCAAGCAGCAACACGAGGATGGCGACCGGGAACGCACCTTCACCCGCGCCGACACTTTCTCAACATGTGAGGAAGCCGTGGCCAATTCGGTTCGCAAGGCAAAGCAGATCATCGACGAGCGAGGATCGAGCCTTTTCGATGACGGCAATTCAACCGGCCGGGCCTGATTCCTCGTGGCCACTCCTCAACCCCTGGCGTGGACGCACTACCGCAGGTAGAGAAAACATGGACACCCACGTGAGACGCCAACGCAGATTGTTCCGAAGTGATGCCCACAAGTGATCCACCCCATCCCGGTCTGTCGGTGCGTCACGACTGCCTGAAACCGCTGGGGCTCAGCGTGACCGAAGCAGCACGCAAGCTTGGGGTCAGTCGCAAGCAACTGTCGGATATCGTCAATGGCCGTTCGGGGATTTCCCCGGACATGGCGATCCGGCTGGACAAGGCATTCGGCGGAGGCGCCGATACATGGCACCGGCTTCAGTCGACTTGGAAACTGGCCCAGGCAAGGAAGAAAGCGCGCCACATCCGCGTCGAGAGACTGGCATCAGCAACCTGATACGCCTGCGACGGGCTGCACCCGGCGCCAACGGCAGCGACGATGCCCCGTCAAGAAGCAGGCTGTGCAGTCGGTGGCGGTCCTTGCGGATCAGTTCGCGGACACACTCTGTTTCAGTCACGCACCCAACCCGACAAGAAAGTGCATCTGTCGGGAGCTTCGTGACACGCGGAAGGAACGTCTCGACTTGGTCATGATGACAGGCTTCCTTCTTGCTGTGTCACGGTTTGATGATTGTCAGCGTGGTGGGTTACCTGACAAGCAGGCTGCACACCACCGGCGTTCAGGAGCGGGCCCGCAGGTCTGCGGCCAGCTGTCGAACACTGATGGCCTCGATGGCTCGGGACACCGGATAGCGGTCGTCTCCGGCATGCACCACGAGAGCGCGCGCCGGCTTGAGGTCTGCGCAGGCGACGTGAAAGCCGCGGCTGACCCGGGCGGAAAGCGAGCGCTTGATCTCCACGGCCCACAGGGTGCCATCGTCATGTTCAAGGACGAGGTCGATTTCGGCGCCTGCACTCGTCCGGTAGAAATGAGGCCTGGAGCGCGCCGGCAGCGCGGCGAGCAGCGTCTCGATGACCCAGCCTTCCCAGCTTGCTCCAACGACCGGATGACCGGCGAGCTGTTCGGGCGTGGTGATGCCGAGCAGGGCGTGCACCAGACCACTGTCCCGCACATAGACCTTCGGCGCCTTGACGAGGCGTTTGCCGACGTTGGCGTGGAGTGGTGCCAGCCTGCGGACCAGCAGCAGGTCGACAAGAAGATCGATGTAGCGGGTCACCGACTGCGCACTCACGTCCAGCGCGCGTGCAAGCGTGGACGCATTGAGCAACGTTCCCTGGAGGTGGGCCAGCATCGTCCACAGTCGTTCCAGGGTAGCAGCGGGAATGCGCGGGCCAAACATGGCAACATCGCGCTCCAGATACGTGCGAACAAAGTCCCGACGCCACGCCATGCTGTGCGTGTCGCTTTCGGCGAGATAACTCTGCGGATACCCGCCACGCAGCCATAACCGCTCGCGCGCGCTCCGGTCATCCTCCACCTCCAGCGCCGAGAGCGGCGCAAGGTCGATGAATGCGATGCGGCCGGCAAGTGTCTCTCCTGACTGACGCAGGACGTCGATGGACGCCGATCCGAGTATGAGGAACCGGCCCCTTCCCTTCGATTTGCGGCGGCCCCTGTCGATGATCCCACGCAAGGCCTGGAAGATGTCCGGCAACCGGTGAATCTCATCGAGTATGACAAGCCGGTCTTCCATGTGATCGAGGAAGAGCGCAGGCTCGTCGAGCCGGTTGCGGTCGTCGCGGTCTTCCAGATCGAGATAAAGCGAGTCCCGTGATCGGGCAACGTCCAGTGCAAGCGTTGTCTTGCCGACCTGCCGTGGTCCGAGGAGAGCCACGGCCGCTTGGCGACCGAGAGCGCTCCTGATGTCATGTGCCATCAATCTCGGGATCATTCTTGCAATCTATCCAGTTTGTGGACAATTTGCAAGGACAAGGCCGTGTCGCCACCTGGAATTCCGGTTCCAGGACGCGTTTCACCCGATGAAGGGTATCATCAGTTGCCGTAGACCCGGCCGAGCAACCAGGGCGCGATCGAGCGGTAGATGTCGATGAGGCGGATCTCCGGCGGCGTCATGTAGGTGATCGTGTAGAGTACGCCGTACCAGATGAAGTGCCCGTACCAGCGGCACATAGAGCGGAGCGACAAGGCATCAGGCCCTCGTCGCGAATTCCAGCTACTGCTCGAGCATGCGGAGCGGGCCCGAGATCATGGCCACGGTGATGCAGCCTCCGGACGAACGGGAGAAATGAGCGCTTCCGGCGGGCAGGCTGATGCAGTCGCCCTCGACATAGGTCGTTCCGTCGGGGTCGGTCAGGGTTCCCTGGAGGATGGCAAACTCCTCGATGCCGGTATGCTCGTGCGGCGTCGATGAAGCCCCTGGTTCGAACCTGACGAGGTAGAACCCCTCCCCGGTCTCGGCATCGGCCCGCACAGGCACCCAATGAATGACATCGGAATCATCCGGCAGCGAGGGATAGGGCACAAAGTCTCCGTCGTGCCAGTTCACGATGGTGCGGCCCTCGCGCATGACCTCCAGTTCGTCATCCCCCTCGATCGTCGAGATGGGGCCCGCGATGCAGGCAAGCAGGGTGCACCCCCCGGGCGAGTGGGTGCGGTGGCGTGTTCCGGGCGCATAGCTCACGCAGTCGCCCTCCCGCAACACCGTGCCGTCGCCGTCGACGAGTTCGCCCTCGAGCATGATGAACTCCTCGCAGGCGCTGTGGAGATGCAGCGCGGCGCCGGAACCTGGTTCGGCCTTCAGCAGATAGTAGCCGTCACCATGTCCGGGCTCGGCGCGGATGGGGCACCAGGAAAGACCGGGCTCCGCTCCGTCAAGTCCGGGATAGGGCTGCCAGTCACAGGTCTTCCAGTTGACGATCCGGCGACCGTCGAGATTCCACGTCTGCATCATCGATTCCTGTTCCTGTTATGGGCCATCACGCATGCCATTTCGAACATGAGATTGGCGACATTGACGAAGGTCATGCCGATCGGGTCGTGAGGCGGGGACACCTCGCAGACATCGCCGCCAACGGCATTGAGTCCGGTAAGGCTGCGCAGGATGACCTGCATGTCACGCATGGCGATGCCCCCCGGTTCGGGAACCCCGGTTCCCGGGCAGTCCCGCGGATCAAGGCCATCGATATCGATGGTCAGATAACAGGGCGCATCGCCGAGCACGGTGCGGGCAAGGCCGATGAAACTGTCGCGTCCCATCGCCTCGTACTCGTCCATGGGCACCATGGTCATGCCGACCTCGTTGCCGTAGTCGATGTCGTCATCGCCGTAGCGGGTGCCGCGCAGGCCGACCTGAATGGTCCTCGCCGGATCGATCAGCCCTTCCTCGACGGCGCGGCGGACAAAGGTGGCGTGATTGATCTTCGTTCCCATGAAGGTGTCGAAGGTGTCGGCATGGGCATCGACGTGGAAGAGGCCCAGGGGTGCATCGCGGGCAATGGCACGCAGGATGGGAAGGGGCACGGTGTGGTCGCCGCCGATGGCAAGGGGCCAGGCGCCGGAATCATGGATTCCAGCGAAGAACGCCTGGATCATGTCGCAGCTTTCCTCCACCCTGAGGGGATGGGTCGGTGCATCCCCGACATCGGCGATGTTGCACAGGTCGAAGGGCGCCACCCTGGTGGCCGGATTGACCGCCCGGATGAGCCGGCTCGCCTCGCGCACCGCCGCCGGACCGTGGCGGGCGCCGGAACGGAAGGTGAGACCGGTATCGAACGGGACGCCGGCAAGGGCGATGTCGAGACGGCTGGAGACCGGGTGACGCTGGGCCCGCATGAAGCTCGCGGGTTCCTGGTATCGCGGAACAGTCCCCGAATCGAAAGGCTTGAAGGATCCTTCCCCCGACATGATGATTTGCGCCCTGGCTGATTGCTCTGCCGCGCCATTCTGGCAGACCACCAGCGGTGGTAAAGTGCAATCTGGGCTTGCCAACGGCGCCCGTCGCCATTACGTAGTGGCGCCGACGCCTCACGCCATCTCCCGATGGTGGCGGCCGGTGGTCCGGCAGTGGTGTCTCCTGCGGTTCCTCATTCGAGATGCAGCCTCCCGGAGGTTCTGGTTCATGGCCCTGAAGATTCGCCTGTCACGTGGCGGCGCCAAGAAACGCCCTATGTACAGAATCGTTGTCGCCGATTCGCGTTCGCCTCGCGATGGCCGTTTCATTGAACGAGTCGGCATCTACCGGCCGCTGCTGGATGCCGATGATCCCGAGCGCGTCATCATGGATCAGGACCGGATTCGCTACTGGCTCGGACAGGGCGCCAAGCCCACGGACCGGGTCGCTGTCTTTCTCGGCAAGGCCGATATCATTCCCATGCCGGAGCGCCGCGGGGGCAGCACCGGCGAAGTGACGGACCATGCGGAAGGGGACAACTCCTGACATCCACCCGGACTGGGTCTGTCTGGCCGTCATAGGCGCACCGAAGGGGCTTCGGGGCGCCGTCCGTCTTTCGTGCTTTGCCGAGGATCCCCCCGCCATCGGCGCCTACAACCCGATGCATGCGGAACCCGGCGGCCGTCCCCTCGACCTCACCGTTCTTGAGCACCCCCGGCGTGGGCATCTGGTGGTGGCCATCAAGGGCGTCACCGACCGCCAGGCCGCCGCCGCCCTGGCCGGCACCCGCCTCTTCGTTCCGCGTTCGCGCATGCCGGAGGTTGCTGCTGACGAATTCTATCACCACGACCTGATCGGCCTTGCCGCCTTCCATGTCGACGGTTCGCCGCTGGGAAAGGTGCGCGCCGTGCATGACTGGGGGGCAGGTGACACCGTGGAAGTCGCCGGCCAGGGACCTGGGAGCGACTTCCTGGTGCCTTTCACCCGGACCAATGTTCCGGTGGTCGACCTCGAGCGCGGCCGGATCACCGTCGATCCGCCCGACGGCATTCTCGCGAGACAGGAGGGGTGATCATGGCCGCACCGTGGACCGCCACCATCCTCACCCTGTTTCCGGAGATGTTTCCCGGTCCGCTCGGAGCGTCCCTGCCGGGCCACGCGCTGAAATCAGGCCTGTGGGCACTGGAAACAGTGGACATTCGCCAATATGCGTGTAGTAAGCACCGCACCGTTGACGATGCGCCCTTCGGCGGCGGCAACGGCATGATCATGCGGCCCGATGTCCTGGCGCGCGCCATCGACTCAACGGTCACTGGAGGTGAAGACGAAACACTGATCCTTCTCACGCCCCGCGGCGCGCCGCTCACGCAGGAACGCGTGCGCCGGCTCTGCGGGCAACGACGTCTGGTCGTTGTCTGCGGTCGCTTCGAGGGGGTGGACGAGCGCGTGGTCCAGGCACGCGGCCTCGAGGAGATTTCGATCGGTGACTATGTCCTGTCGGGCGGCGAGCCGGCAGCCATCGTGCTGGTGGACGCCTGTGTGCGACTCCTCGAGGGAGTGGTCCACGCGCCCGAAGGGCTTCTGGACGAGAGTTTCGAGACCGGCCTTCTCGAGTATCCGCACTACACCCGGCCCGGCACCTGGGAAGGCCGCGCGGTGCCGGATGTGCTGCTGTCGGGACACCATGGAAAGGTGCGCCAGTGGCGACATGACAAGGCCGAACAGACAACCCGGGAGCGCAGGCCTGACCTCTGGTCCCGATACCAGGCATCAAGATAAAAAGGGCTGACGCAGGCCAGCGGAGGATGACAGGGATGAACGTTCTCGAGAGGATGGAACAAGAGCAGGTCGCAAAGCTGCTGGAGTCAAGGGAGATTCCCGAATTCGGGCCCGGGGATACCGTGCGCGTCGCCCTGCGCGTGGTCGAGGGAACACGCGAACGCATCCAGAATTACGAAGGTGTGTGCATCGCCCGCAAGAACCGCGGCCTGAACTCCTCCTTCACGGTCCGCAAGATCTCCTACGGCGAGGGTGTCGAGCAGGTGTTTCCACTCTATTCGCAGCGCATTGCATCGATCACCGTGGTGCGACGCGGCGCCGTGCGGCGGGCAAAGCTCTACTACCTGCGTGGACGCACCGGCAAGGCGGCACGCATCCCCGAAAAGCGAGACGACAGGGCGAAGACAGCCAGAAAGTCGTGATTCCGGGACGTCTCCCAGCCCCCCTGGCGCCAGCAGACGGCATCTTTCGACCATGAACGCACCCAAGACACTCTACGACAAGATCTGGGACAGCCATGCCGTCGCCGACATGGGAGATGGCACGACCCTGCTCTATGTCGACCGCCATCTCATCCACGAGGTGACCAGTCCCCAGGCTTTCGAGGGATTGCGTCAGAGCGGTCGTCAGGTCCGGCGGCCGGCGGCAACACTGGCCGTGGCCGATCACAATGTACCGACAACGGACCGCAGTCAGGGGATTGACGACGAGGAAAGCCGGATCCAGGTCGACACGCTGGCAGAGAACTGCGAGCGCTTCGGCATTGCTCTCTTCGGGATGGACGATCCGCGTCAGGGGATCGTTCACATCGTCGGACCCGAACAGGGTTTCACCCAGCCAGGCATGACGATCGTCTGCGGTGACAGCCACACCGCCACCCACGGCGCCTTCGGCGCGCTGGCATTCGGCATCGGCACCTCCGAAGTGGAACATGTGCTGGCCACGCAGACGCTGGTCCAGAGGCGTTCGCGCAACATGCGCATCACCGTGGAGGGCATGCCGGGTCCCGGTGTCACGGCCAAGGACCTCATTCTCGGCATCATCGGCGCGGTGGGCACGGCCGGCGGCACCGGACATGTCATCGAGTATGCCGGTCCGGCGATTAGCGCTCTTTCGATGGCCGGGCGCATGACGGTGTGCAACATGTCGATCGAGGCCGGGGCCCGCGCCGGCCTGATCGCGCCGGACGACAAGACCATCGCCTGGCTCGAGGAACGTCCCTTCTCGCCGTCGGGTGAGGACTGGAACCAGGCTGTGGCCTGGTGGGCGACCCTGGTTTCGGACCCCGGTGCTGCCTACGACCGGGAAGTGATCATCCAGGCCAGTGACATCGAACCGCAGGTCACCTGGGGCACCAGTCCCGAGGACGTCCTGCCGATCTCGGGCGTCGTCCCCGATCCCGGGGAGGTCGCGGACGATGAACGGCGTGCGGCAATGGAGCGTTCCCTCGACTACATGGATCTCGAGCCCGGGACCCGACTGAAGGACATCGCAATCGACCGGGTCTTCATCGGTTCCTGCACCAATGGCCGCATTGAGGATCTGCGCGCCGTGGCCGATGTCGTGGAGGGCCATAAGGTGGCGGACGGCGTTCACGCGATGGTGGTGCCAGGCTCAGGCCTGGTGAAGCAGCAGGCCGAAGCCGAGGGGCTTGACCGAATCCTCACCGAAGCGGGCTTCGACTGGCGCGAGGCCGGATGTTCGATGTGCCTCGCAATGAACGCCGACAGACTGCTTGAAGGCGAGCGCTGCGCCTCCACCTCCAACCGCAACTTCGAGGGACGCCAGGGGCGTGGCGGACGCACTCACCTGGTCAGTCCGGCCATGGCCGCGGCGGCAGCCATTCGCGGCACCCTCACCGACGTCCGCACACTCGAGGGCTAGGACCATGGAACGGTTCACCACGCTGACCGGGATCGCGGCGCCGCTGCCGATGATCAATGTCGACACCGACAAGATCATCCCGAAGCAGTACCTCAAGACCATTCGCAGAACCGGCCTCGGCCGCCATCTCTTCGACGAGATGCGCCACGATGCGCAGGGGCGCGAACGTCCTGAATTCATCCTCAACCGCGACCCGTGGCGCCAGGCATCCATTCTCGTGGCGGAAGACAATTTCGGTTGCGGATCGAGCCGCGAGCACGCGCCGTGGGCCCTTCTCGATTTTGGCATCCGCTGCATCGTGGCTCCGAGCTTCGCCGAGATCTTCTTCGGCAACTGCGTCAACAACGGAATTCTTGCCATCGCCATGCCGCACGAGGACGTGCGGCAGCTGATGGACGACGCACGCACCGGGCACAACGCGAGACTGACCGTCGACCTCCAGAGCCAGACCGTGACACGTCCAGACGGCAGCCGGATTGCCTTTGCCATCGACGAGTCGGTGAAGCACCGTCTCCTGAACGGGCTCGATCCGATCGGCATCAGCCTTTCCCGGGAGGCCGACATTACCGCCTTCGAGGAGCACCGCGCCGCGCTGCAGCCATGGTTGTGACGGGGAGGCGGGGACGATGACTGCAAACAGGTCACTGCTGCTGTTGCCCGGCGACGGAATCGGACCGGAGGTCATGGATGCCACGAGGCGCGTGATCGACTGGTTCGACAGGGAAAACCGGCTCCATGTCGACATCACCGAAGCTCTTGTCGGCGGCGCCAGCATCGATGCCCATGGCACCCCGCTGACCGACGATACCCTCCGGCGGGCGCAGTCGGCCGACGCCGTTCTCTTCGGTGCCGTCGGTGGTCCGCTCTGGGACGGGCTCGACTTTTCGATGCGCCCCGAACGCGCCCTGCTGGGTCTGCGCAAGGAGATGGAGCTCTTCGCCAACCTGCGCCCGGCGGTGGTCTATCCGGCCCTTGCCTGCGCCTCGTCGCTCAAGCCCGAAATCGTTTCGGGTCTCGACATCATGATCGTGCGTGAACTCACCGGAGGCATCTACTTCGGGGAACCGCGCGGCATCGAGATGACGGGAGACGGTGAGCGCCGCGGGGTCAATACCCTTGTCTACACCACCCGCGAGATCCTGCGTGTCGGACGCGTGGCCTTCGAACTCGCCCGCAAGCGCAACGGCCGGGTGTGCTCGGTCGACAAGTCCAATGTCCTCGAATCAACACTATTGTGGCGCCAGGAAATGACCCGACTGGGGGCCGAGGAGTATCCGGACGTGGAACTCACCCACATGCTGGCCGACAACGCGGCCATGCAGCTTGTCCGGGACCCCCGCCAGTTCGATGTCATGGTCACGACCAACATGTTCGGCGACATCCTGTCGGACTGCGCCGCCATGCTGACAGGCTCGCTCGGCATGCTGCCGTCGGCCTCCCTGGGCGCCCGCTCCGGCGACAGGATTCCGGCTCTCTACGAACCGGTGCACGGATCGGCTCCCGATATTGCCGGCGCCAATCGGGCCAATCCGCTCGCCATGCTCTCGAGCTTCGCCATGATGTTGCGCTACAGCTTCGATCTGCATGACGAGGCGACCCTCGTGGATGCGTCCATCGGCGCTGTCCTGGAGAGCGGCCTGAGAACGGCCGATATCATGGAAGACGGAGCCCGCGAGGTGACGACCACCGCCATGGCGCAAGCTCTCGTCGCGGAAATCGAGAAACGGGCCTGAACCATGGGTTACCGCGTTGCCGTCGTCGGCGCCACCGGCGCCGTCGGCCACGAAATGCTGCAGACCCTCGCAGAACGGGAATTTCCGGTCGACGAGGTGGCGGCCGTCGCCTCGTCCCGCTCGACGGGCAAGGAAGTCTCCTTCGGCGATACGACCCTCAGTTGCCGGGATCTCGAATCCTTCGACTTCGACGGCTGGAATGTCGCCCTCTTCTCGCCCGGAGCAAAGGTCTCCGACCGCCATGCACCAGGTGCCGCCAAAGCCGGCGCGATGGTCATCGACAATACGTCGCGCTTTCGCTACGACGACGATGTGCCGCTCGTCGTTCCGGAGGTGAACGCCCATCACCTTGACATGGCGTCGCACCGCAACATCGTCGCCAATCCGAACTGCTCGACGATCCAGATGGTGGTCGCCCTCAAGCCGCTGCACGACCTCGTCCCCATCCGGCGCATCGTGGTCTCCACCTATCAGGCCACGGCCGGTGCCGGAAAGAAGGGCATGGACGAGCTCTACGAGCAGACCAGGAAGCGGTTCTGGAACGAACCGCACGCGCCGGAGGTGTTCCAGAAGGACATTGCCTTCAACTGCATTCCCCACATCGATTCCTTCATGGAGGACGGCTCGACCCGTGAGGAATGGAAGATGGTGACGGAGACCGCGAAGATTCTCGATCCCGCCATCAGGGTCCATGCCACCTGCGTGCGCGTACCCGTGTTCGTCGGTCACGCGGAGGCGATCAACGTTGAGTTCGCCAGGCCTCTCGACGAGGATGACGCCCGCGAGCAGCTGCGCGAGGCCGATGGCGTCCTTGTCATCGACGACCGTGAATCAGGCGGCTACATGACCCCGCGCGAGTGCGCCGGCGAGGATGCCGTCTACGTCAGCCGCATCCGCAAGGACCCGACCGTGGAGAATGGTCTTTCGATGTGGGTCGTCAGCGACAACCTGCGCAAGGGTGCTGCCCTCAACGCCGTGCAGATCGCCGAGGAACTCGACCGCCGCCACCTCCTGTAAGCAAAGACCCTTGTCCTCGCCAGAAGGAACCGAGTGCCGAGACTGTGACCACGGGGCAGGGCGCTCGGGGTCATCCGCATACCCCATGCCAATGTGCGCAGGGAGGACCGAAGGATAGCGTGACCTTCCACCACAGAGCATCAGGTGACTGGTTGCGGTAGCCGGAGTCTGTCCACAGAACAAGGTTCGGCATGAGGAACTCGAATGATGTGGATTCTCGTCATCTGAATCGAATAGACTGGTCTACTGGTCTGACAGGGATGATACCGTGCAAACAATTGGTTCATATGAAGCAAAGACACGTTTGCCGGAATTGTTGAGGTCGGTCGAACAGGGCGGCGCCTTTACGATAACACGGCGGGGCGTGCCGATTGCCCGCCTCGTGGGAATCGCCCACCACGACCCGGACGACATCAAGGGAGTGATCGCCCGTATGATACGGGCTCGGTCGGAAAGATCATCTGTCACGAAAGAAGACGTCATGTCGGCCCGTGATCAGGGGCGCCGCCCCTGATGCCGTTCGTCCTCGACGCTTCGATCACTGCAACATGGTGTTTTCCGGACGAGACTGACACTTGTGCTGATGCGGCGATGCACCGGCTTGTCGATGACCAGGCGATCGTGCCTGCCTTATGGTGCATCGAGATACGCAACATTCTCGTCGTCAACGAAAGACGGGGTCGAATCGAACCGGCGGAATCGGATGTTTTTCTGGACGAGTTGACCCGTCTGCCGATCCGTATCGACAACAACCCGGACAAGAGTCTCATCCTGTCACTCGCACGCAAGCACGGTCTGACATCATATGATGCAGCCTATCTCGATATCGCCGTGCGCCTGACCGCCCCGATGGCAACATTGGACCGGGCTCTGGCAAGGGCCGCACAGGCGGAGCAACTGCCGTGCCTGGGGGTGTGAGCCAGAAGGTCACGTCGCTTCCCCTCGATGAGGAGAGCGGCCTCGAAGCAGTTCGTTCAAAACCGGGAGTCCTGCCGGCGGAAGTGCTGATCCACGAGGATCGCGATAACTTCTGATGCGTCTTGTCGTTGCTTGTGAATGGGCCCGAGTGTGACATCGCGCCCGGGCACCGGGTTTCAAGCGGTCCTGCCCGTTGCAGGTGCAGGCGAGTCTCATGCCTGGCGATATTGTACCAGGGCGGACTGGCCGACGATGGCGACAATGCGGACCATTGCTTCCTCGCCCTCGGCATCACTGAGATGCAGATCCTCCCCGAAGGCAAAAGGCACCGGCTGCTGGAGTCCGCCGTTGATGGCGATGTTTTGGGCGTGGAGGTATGTGCGGTCAAGGGCGTCCAGGATCGGATTGAGCCGGCCTTGCAGCATTGGCACATGTCCGGTTCTGTTCGGGAAGATGACAGCGCCGCCATCGGACAGTTCTGCCAGTTCGACACAGAGTGGTCCGTCTATCGGTTTCCAGGAGTTTTCCACGTGCGCCGCGAACCCGTTTCTGGCAACGAAGACAGTCATCGGCAATTGAGCCGAATACAAATCGAGTATTGCCGTGCCGCTTTCGTCCGTAACGGCGTTCTTCCACGTCTTGTTGGGGAACAGTGCGAGCACATTGGCTCCCGTGACCGGCCGGCCAGCGGATCGGACAGCGACGATGCAGTCCGATGCACCCCAGTCGAATTCATGCCATTCTCTCCATGGGATCAGGCTGTCCGTTCCCCGGCGCTGGGCTTGATCGCCGCCGTAGACAACGACCACTGAGCATCGGCGGATCGATTGGGCAAGGTGCCTTCGGACCCGTTTGGAACCGGCGAACAGACTGGACGATGCTGACTGTGAGGACTTGGCTTCGACGATCGTGGTGCCGATCGGGTTTTCGACTATCAGATCGGCTTCCGCACCGTTCCGATCGCGGTAGAACGAAATTCCACGGACTTCACCCTGGTTGGCCCGATGTTTGGCGACCTCCGAGACGACCCAGGTTTCAAAGATCGCACCGCGAAGCGGATGTGCGTGGAGTTGTTCAGGGGTACGAATGCCCAGCAACCAGCAGACGATCCCGGTATCATGGAAATGCAACTTGGGCATCTTCACCAGGCGCTTGCGAAGATTCGTGTGAAGGACCGGGAGGCGGAAGGCGATGAAGCTGGTCTCAAGGATGCTGAGCCAGGCTTTCGCCGTCGGTTGCGAGATGCCGCAATCCCCTGCGAGCGACGAGTAGTTGAGCAGTTGCGCTGTCCGTCCCGCACATAGTGTCATGAACCGCTGAAAGGTCGTGAGATCTCCTACGTTGCTGATCATCCGCACATCGCGCTCAATGTAGGTTGCGATGTAGGAACCGAGCCAGTCCGAGGCCTCCTGTCCTTCATCGAATATGCGCGGGTAAGAACCGGTAACAAGAGTCTCGTCGAGAGTTGCGGGGTACCGGGAAAAACGGATCGTCTCGCCTCTCGTCAGCGTATGAAGGTTATGCACTGCTGTCCGTCCAGCCAGCGACTGACTGACTGATTCGAGCAGAGAGAGGTTTTGCGAACCCGTGAGAATCCAACGCCCTGGCGCCGGGTCTGCGTCGATGATGCCCTGCAGATAGGAGAGCAGATCGGGCACTCTCTGGACCTCGTCGAGAATTGCACCTTGCGGAAACTGGGCCAGGAAGGCGCGGGGGTCTTCACGGGCGAAGGCCCGTACGTCGGGGGCTTCCAGCGTCACGTACCGATGCTGTGGGAACAAAGCGCGGCACAACGTTGTTTTCCCGCTCTGGCGAGGTCCGGTGAGCGTGATGGACGGTGAGGTCTGCGCGGCCTCCGTCAGCCTTGTAGAGAGATCGCGTGTGATCATGCCGCTCAGCATAGCGATTCTTGAGGCTAAATCAATATGTGATTTTGAATTAGCCTAGTTTCCTGGGACAGGGATCGCGGGCATCTGCCGGCGCAAGGGGCAGCGACTGGCCGACCCGCGACAAGGCGGCGCAGGCCACAAGGAACCTGATCGAGCGCATCGTGCTCACCCCCGGCGAGAAGCGCAGCATGACCACAGGGAGTGCCGGCCTCTTTGAGCCTCCCGCGCCTTCAACGGCTGTCTTGATGCCGCGATGCCCGGCAAACGCCCTTGTGAGATCACCTGCGGGGGCATCACCGGAACTCCTGCTCACCGCCGTACTGTCGCCGACCGAGGCGCTGCTGATAGTCATGGGTGCGCCAGTCCGCACGGAACAGCCACTGCTCTTGCGGCTGCCGTTCGGCGAGAGCCCGGTCGATTTCCACTTCGTCGAATCCGCTTCGCCGGGCCATGGCGTACTGATCAGCGAGGATGTGACCTGCCGCACGCAGCCGGCCCCGGTAGCCCAGCAGCCGCACATGGCGAGCCAGAGAGAAACCGCGGCCGTCCACGTGTGACGGGAAGGCAATGCGAATGAGGGCAATGCGCCCGAAGTGGGGCGCGATATCTTCGGCCGACACGGTGTTCGCGACATCCAGGGCAGCCCCGGCGGGCACCTCTTCTCCGCTCCACTGGACAAACGTGCCGCGCCAGTCGTCGTCCTCGAAGCCGGTGTCGCGGACAAGAATCCCGCCGTGCCCGTGTCCCACGGTCAGTGCCCTGCCGCCAGCGCGGAGTCGGGGTAGAGCGCCACCCTGAAGGGCTGCATGCCGACGCGCCGGTAGGTCGCAAGAAAGGCTTCGTCCTCGTTGGACCGGAGTTCGAGATAGGCGTTGATCAGCCGTTCCACGGCAGGGACGACGTCCTCTGCCGCGAAGCCGGGACCGGCGCGATCGCCAAGCGCGGCGGTTTCCGTTCCATCGCCGCCGAGAGTGATCTGGTAGTTCTCCACGCCGCCGCGATCGAGACCGAGAATGCCGATGTGCCCGACATGGTGGTGTCCGCAAGCGTTGATGCAACCGGATATCTTGATCTTGAGGTCGCCGATCTGGCGCTCATCCCCGCGTATCTTCATCCGCCCGGCAATGTCCTGGGCGATCGGGATGGAACGGGCGGTGGCCAGGGTGCAGTAATCCATCCCCGGGCAGGCGATGATGTCCGATGCCAGCCCGACATTGGCGGTGGCGAGTCCCGCCTCCCGCAACGCCGCATGCACCGCCGGCACATCGCGCTTCGGCACGTGGGGCAGAATGCAGTTCTGCTCATGGCTGATCCGGATCTCGTCATGACCATGGCGCTCCGCCAGATCGGCGATGACGCGCATCTGCCCTGCTGTGGCATCGCCGGGCGTGGCGCCGTGCGCCTTGAGCGAGATGGTGACGATGGCGTACCCGGGATTGCGGTGGGGGTGCAGGTTGGTCTCGGCGAACGACCGGAAAACAGGATCGCGCGCCAGCGCCGCGTCGAACGCTCCCGTTGACGCCTCGATGAAGGCCGGTGGCTCGAACATCTCGGCGATGCGCTCGAGAAGAGCCTGGTGTGCGCCTTCGAATGCCTTGCGTTGAATCCGGAAGCGCTGCTCGACGCGCTCGCGGAAGTCCTCGATCCCGTGCTCGCGGACCGTGATCTTGATGCGCGCCTTGTACTTATTGTCGCGGCGGCCGATGGCGTTGTAGACCTGCAGGATCGACTCGACGTAGGGCAACAGGTCCGCCTCGGGCAGGAAGTCCCGGATGACCGGGCCGATCACCGGCGTGCGTCCAAGCCCGCCGCCGACAGCGACCTCGTAGCCGGTTTCGCCATCCTGGTTGCGGATCATGCGCAGTCCTATGTCGTGCGCGCGGGTCACGGCGCGATCAACCGGGGAGCCGCTCACCGCGATCTTGAACTTCCTCGGCAGGAACGCGAATTCCGGGTGATCCGTCGACCATTGCCGAAGCAGTTCGGCGGTCGGGCGGGGATCGGCGATCTCGTCAGCGGCGGCGCCGGCAAAGTGGTCGGCTGTGATGTTGCGCACACAGTTGCCCGAGGTCTGTATTGCATGCATCTCCACGTCGGCAAGCGCGTCGAGGATGTCCGGCACATCCTTCAGCCTGGGCCAGTTGAACTGGATGTTCTGACGTGTCGTGAAGTGCCCGTAGCCCTTGTCCCAGCGCTCCGCGATATGGGCCAGCTGCCGCATCTGGCGGCTGTCGAGCGTGCCGTAGGGAATGGCGACACGAAGCATATAGGCGTGCAGTTGCAGATAGAGTCCGTTCATCAGCCGCAGCGGCTTGAATTCCTCCTCGGTCAGGGAGCCATCGATGCGGCGCTCCACCTGCTGGCGGAACTGTGCGACCCGACTGCGCACGAAGTTCCGGTCGAAGCTGTCGTATCTGTACACGCGTCAACCCTCCGTCTGCTTGCCGTGGCCATAGTTGGAGGGCCCGGTCGCGCGAAGCACCTCCCGGACGTGGACCGGTTCCGGTCCCCGATCACCTGCTGCCGCGACCTCCGCCAGGTAGGGGCCGATGACGGTATCCTCCTGCACTTCGGCCACCGCGAGGTGTTGGTTCGCCTCGTCCTCGTCCTCGAAGAGGCGCGCGTCGCCAGGACGGCGCGTCCAGGCACCATCGGAGGCGAGATAGACCACGTCGCCATCGAAAAGGTCGTTCGCGGTCAGGATGCAGGGCCTGAAGGCGCGGGCCATCAGACAGCTTCCTGGCAGCCCGCCTGCGCCTTGCGCATGGCGGCGCGGGGCAGGATGCCGAGCATCATCACCACAGGTCCCGCAAGGTACGTCTCGTCCAGGGCCTCGGGCAGACCGAGCAGTGTCGTCGTGACGATCCTCTTGTCCCGGCGCGAGGCGTTCTCGACGATCGTGACCGGCGTTGATGGCGCAGCGCCCCGCATCAACAGGCGGCCGCGCAGGAAGGCGGCCGCCCGCTTGCCCATGTAGATCGCGGCAACGGATCCGGGCCGGGCAAGCGCAGCCCAGTCATGCTCGGCGAACCCGTCGACCTCGCGGGCCGTGATGAGGCGAAACTCCGCATTGCGCCCGCGCCGAGTCAGCGAGACCCCCATGTCGGCAGCCGCGGCGGCGGCGGCCGTGATTCCCGGAACAATCTCCCACGGGATGCCGGCGGCCTCGAGCGCCTCGATCTCTTCGTCCAGCCTGCCCAGCACCGCGGGATCGCCGGACTTGAGGCGGATCACGTGATAGCCTTCCCCGGCTCGACGCACCAGCAGCGCGTTGATGCGCCCTTGCGACCACGACGGGCCGTAGCCTGTCTTGCCGACGCAGAGGTGCTCCGCCTCCCGCCGCGCGAGTTCAAGCACCTCGGCGGAGACGAGCCGGTCATGCACAATGATGTCTGCCTCGTGCAGACGGTTGCGCGCCTTGAGCGTGAGCAACTCCGGATCGCCCGGCCCGGCACCCACGAAGGAGACGAGACCCGCTGGCCGCGCCGCGGTCGCGGCCTCTTCAAGCAGAGAGGAAAGCGCTTCACGGGCGCCGTTCCCGCCGTCCCTGGCATAGCCTCGGGGGCCGCTCCGGAAGAAGTACTCGGACCAGAGCGCCCGCCGCATCCGCCCCGAAGGCACGCTCTCGCACCTGCAGCGGAATGCCTGTGCGATGCGCGCGAGCGGTCCCAGGGATATCGGCAGTTGCGCCTCGAGAGCCGCCTTGAGATTCCGCGCCAGCACGGGAGCCGTCCCTTCGGTTCCGATGGCCACCGTCACGGGATCGCGGTCCACGATCGCAGGGGTGGTGAAGTCGCTTCCTTCGAGACTGTCGACGATGTTGACGAGGATCCCGCGCCGTCGGGCCAGCGCCGCAGCACGCGCATTCTCCGAGGCATCGCTGTTCGCGCAATAAAGGAGCGCAGCACCGTCGAGGTCGCCGCATTCCACACAGCGGTCTTCGTGACGCACTGAGCCATTGCGCCGCCACGCCAGGATCTCCGGCTCCGGATCGGGTCCGAATACGCAGATCGTGACGTCGCTCTTCAGCAGCAGGCGCAGCTTGGCTACCGCGGCCGGCCCGGCGCCGGAGACGACGGTGCGACGACCTGCGAGACGCAGGAAGATCGGGAAATGCTGCACGGCGACTGCCCGTTACCGATTTCTCTTTGTGACACCTGATTGTATCTTTTTTCTATGTGTCTGACATTCTTCTTGAGAAATATGGATGTCATCAGACCGCTCACGTATCCTATAGAATTATCTTCTTTATCGAGAAGGAGAGGGTGATGACTGTCCAGCTGGATCGCGTCGATCGGAACATTCTTGCGGCCATGCAGGAAGACGCTTCGCGATCCCTCGATGACATCGCGGAGAAAGCCGGCGCCTCACGCACAGCGGTGTGGCACCGGATACGAAAGCTCCGGACTGCCGGGATCATCCGGCAGAACACGGTTCTTCTCGACCCCGACAAGCTGGGACTCGAGGCGTGCTTCTTCGTGCTCATCAGGACCTCCGAACACCAGAAAGACTGGCAAGACCGGTTTCTGGAGACGCTCAAGGAACGCCCGGAGGTCCTGGAGGCCCACCGCCTGGCGGGTGACGTCGACTACATCCTGAAGGTCCGCGTGAAGAACGCCCGGGCCTACGACGACTTCTACCAGGCGCTCATTTCCCAGGTGAAGGTCTTCAACATCACCTCCCTGCTCTCCATGGAGGAGATCAAGTCGACGACCGAGTTGCCTCTCTGAGCGCAGGATGATTGCAGGCGACCCCTGACTCGCGGTGCCCACAGGCAGCGCTCCACGGCGCCGATATGAGCGACATCCTGCGGGCACTCCAGGAAGTGCGACGTCAACCGCCGTGGGGCGATTTCTTCCTCAAGTCACTCCGAACAGGGATCCTTGAATTCTCATCCACCGACCGAATATCTTCGAGAACATCGGGACCGTCTCCACGGGTAGAGTGTTGCGGTCAACACCACCATACCTCGTGGGGCGCGCTCCGGATCCACAGACGGCCGTCAGACGGTTTGAGCGACTGCCTCATGAGTCTGGAGACATGATTCCCGTCCTTGTGCGTGATGCGGTTCACGACGACATTCCCGTAATGACCGACATCCTCATGCGCTCGTCCCGCCTCGCCTACTCTTTCATGCCGTGGACTCACAGCGACGACGATTTCGCCGGGTTTGTTTGCACGTCCTTTGACGAATGGGACGCGCCGCGCATCGCTCAGGCGCACTGCGGGCCCCTCGGTTTTCATTGCCTTCTCGAGGATGTCGTCGATCAGCTGTTCGTCGCACCCGAAGCCCAGAGGCGCGGGGTCGGATCGACCTTGCTGCGCGACGTCATGGCTCTCAGACCGACCGGATTCACGCTGCGCACTTTCCGCGCCAACCAGGCAGCGCGGGCCTTCTATGAAGCTTGCGGCCTTGTCGCGATCGATTTCGGCCGTAGTGAAGAGGAAAACGAGCCCGACGTCACCTATCGCTGGAGTCCGGTCTGATCGTCCGGCAAGCGTGTTGCATTCGTCTGGCGAACAGGGGTCTCTGCAGCACCGGCTTCAACCGTCTTTCTCATGATGCTGCCGGTGACGGGGAACACGGACATGACCGCGACCACACTGTGGTCTGCCGGCGAACACAGCGGAAAGCGGGTCCGGACAGGTTCAGGCACACATCACCCCTGGCAACAGCGCAGCCTCGTGTCGCAGGACTTCCCGGGACCCTGCAAGTCGAGCATGGTGGCGACCCTTGTTGTCAGGGTTGCCCGTTCTGTCTCATCCCTGCCCCAGTACCTCCCGGATGCGATCCATCATGGCCGAGCGGTCGGTCCGTGCCTTCAACGCCGTCTCCATGTCGACCTTGACGAACCGCACGGGCATGTGAGGCTGCAGCTGACCGATCAGGTCCATGTCGGCGGATATCACGGTGCCTATCATGAAGTAGCCGCCACCTGACACCGCATCGCGGTGCAACACGATGGGTTCGGTTCCTCCCGGCACCTGCACCGACCCGTAGGGATAGCAGCCATCCACGATGTTGGATGGATCGGAACCGGCACCAAAGGGCTGTTCACGCTCCACGAACTCCAGCGACTTGCCGCCACGGAAACGGTATCCCATCCGGTCCGCCTCCGGAGCCACGCTCCACTGGTCATCGAAGAAACCGGCCTGTGCCTGCGCCGTGATCCGGTGCCAGTAGAGACCCGGCAGCACACGCAGCTCCGTCGGCGATCCGAGGCAGCGGCGATGGGCTTGTGGCAATGTGCGCCCTTCCCTGGTCCCGTGGGCGGTCCCCAGCGGCAGATGATCGCCTTCCGCGATGGCCCTGCCCTCGATTCCGCCAAGCGCCCCGATGGCATAGGTAGACCGTGAGCCCAGCGCCAGCGGCGTGTCGATGCCGCCGGAAACAGCAATGTAGGCACGCGCACCGGAGCGCAGGTAACCGAAGCCCAGATGCTGGCCTGCCTTCACCCTCAAGGCCGTCCAGAGGGGCTGTTCCTCGCCGTCCACCATCACCGGCAGGTCCGCACCGGTGACGGCGATCAGCGCATCCGAGGTAAACTCCAGTTCCGGCCCCATGAACACAGCCTCAAGTCCTGCCGCGTTCTCGTCATTGCCGACAAGCAGGTTTGCCGAACGCAAGGCCATCCTGTCCATCGCGCCGCCAACGGGAATGCCGAGATGGAAGTATCCGGGTCGACCGAGATCCTGGACAGTGGTCAGCAGGCCCGGCTTGATCACCTTAACCGCCATGGAGGGCCTCCTTCAGTCTGGCATTGGAACCCGCCACATCCCCGTTGAACGCGTCGAGGTCGAATTCCACCTCGGCAATCCGGGGCTCGTAGCGCCCGGCGTCAACATCCTCGACGATCCGGTCATGTTCTTCGCGCCCGACGGGCTTCCATTTCACGATGTCCCCGGGTTTGAAGAAGACCATGAATTCCCTGAGGTAACTCACCTTCTGTTCGGGGTCGTAGATGGGCATCGGTGTGATGCCGAACATCTGGTACCCACCGGCACCGCGCACCGAATAGATGCAGGAAAAACAACCGCCGTAACCCACGGTCAGCTTCGGAGTATCGGTTCTGGGCCGCAGGTACTTGGGTACCTGCAACTGCCTTTGCCGCTCGACAAGCTGATAGAGGAACGGCAGACCCGACACGAAACCGACCATGGACACGAACCAGGGATTGGCGTGGTGCGCCACGATGAAGTCGTCGACACTGCCAAATCCGTTGATCCGCGCGGCGTACTCGAGATCAGTTCCGTTCGGGTCCTGATGACGTTCGCGGAACCGCATCAGCGTCTCGCGGGTCCAGGGATCATCGTAGTAGACCGGAATCTCGATGATCCGGGTCTTCATCCGCTTGTCCGCGTTTTCCGCCACGCTTTCGAGGGATCTCAGCTCCCGCAGCATGTCGGCGGGACTGATCCGGTCCGGGTCGAACTTGATCTGAAAGGAGGCATTCGCCGGACAGATCTCGCTCACACCATCGATCCGGCTGTCACGCACGGCGTTCGTCATCGACAGACTCTTGAAGAAGGCATCGAGCGACATGTGCTCGTCGACCTCGACGAAGATGTGCTCATCGCCTCCGAACGAATAGCGGGTCTTCATCTGGACTCACCTCCTGCCACGGATCATGTCGCGTTCAACGTGTTGGTCTCGAGCCAGGTTTCGAGCCAGGCCGTATCCGCCAGGCCGGCGCGGATACCCGGGTCGTCCACCAGGGCGCGAAAAAGTGGCAGCGTTGTCCGCAGTCCCCCGATGCGCATCCCCCTGAGTGCTCCACTCAGCCGGTCGAGAGCGTCGCCCCGGTCGTCGCCATGCACGATGAGCTTGCCCAGAAGGGAATCGTAGAAGGGAGGGACGGCATATCCTTCGTAGAGCATTGTGTCGAAGCGGACCCCATCCGGAATGTCGAGCGTTCCGGTGAGACCCGGGAACGGCATGAAACCGTTTGCCGGATCCTCGGCATTCACCCGGATCTCCACGGCATGACCCCGGATCTCCAGGTCCTCCTGTGCAAGCCGCAAGGGCTCACCGAAGGCAATACGGATCATCTCCTGGACCAGATCGACGCCGGTAATCATCTCCGTGACCGGGTGTTCGACCTGGATACGCGTGTTCATTTCCATGAAGGAAAAGTCGTCTCGAGCGGGATCATAGAGAAATTCGAGTGTCCCGGCACTGCGATAGTTCACCGCCTCCGCGAGGGCCACCGAGGCCGCGCATATCCTGCTGCGCGCCTCGTCGGTCAGGCAGGTGGCCGGCGCTTCCTCCCAGACTTTCTGCCGGCGGCGCTGCAGGGAACACTCCCGCTCGAAAAGATGGACCGCTCGCTGCCCGTCGCCAAGGATCTGGACTTCCACGTGACGCGCATGGTTTACCATGCGCTCGATGTAAAGACCGCCGTCACCAAACGCCGCCTGCGCCTCTGTTTGTGCCTGCGGGATCAATCGGGCCAGATCATCGTCGGACCGGGCGACACGGATCCCTCGGCCACCGCCTCCCGCCGCCGCCTTGATCATGACCGGAAAACCGGTCTCAGACGTAACCGCGCGGGCATCGTCGATGCCGCCAATCCGGCCGGGGCTGCCCGGTGCAACCGGCACACCCGCTGCACTTGCCGCCTCGCGTGCGGCAACCTTGTCTCCCATGCGCCGGATGGTCCGGGGGGCGGGGCCAACGAATATCATGCCACTGGATTCGACGGCTTCGGCGAAGTCGGCATTCTCCGCCAGAAATCCGTAACCCGGGTGCACCGCATCCGCACCGGCATCGCGAGCCGCCCGGACAACCCTGTCGACGTCAAGATAGGATCTGGTCGCCTGCGGAGGCCCGATCTCCACCACCTCGTCAGCGAGGCGAGCCGCGAGCATGTCACGATCGGCCTCGGAGCAGGCCTGGACAACCCTGCACCCCAGGGCCCTGGCAGCGGCATTCACCCGCACGGCAATCTCACCGCGATTGGCGATGAACAACGATGCGCCGGCAGGGAGCATGAAGGCTCAGTCCATTTCCGCGAGGACAGCCCCGGCCATCACCGGATCACCGTCGGCAATCAGGAACCGGACATTGGTCCCACCGGACTCGGCCCTGATTTCGTGAAAATTCTTCATCACTTCCACGAGACCGACGGTGTCGCCCTTCACAACAGTCCCACCATCCTCGACAAAGGGCGGCTGGTCCGGCGAGGGACGCCTATAGAAGGTTCCGGGTAGGGGCGACTGGATTCTGGCTGCCATGGATCATGTCCCTGATGGTCGAATCAGTACGCACCGCCAGTCGGTGGCGCGATGGTGACACCGTTTTCGGTGAGGAGCATCCGGATGGCGGTCCCGATGTGAAGGGCACCTGGCGTGTCTGAATGAAAGCAGATGGATTCGAAGGAAACCTCGATATCGTCGCCGTCGGTGGTGCGGACCTTGCCCTCGACGCAGGCGCGCAGACACTTCTCGGCCACCTGCCCGGGGTCAAGCTGGCGCATCTTGCGAGCGAAGACGATCGAGCCCGTGCTGTCATAATCCCGATCGGCGTAGAATTCTCGGACAACGGGTTGGCCCGCGTCCCTTGCGATACGACAGGTTTCGGAAACGCCCATGCAGAAGACCAGGAGGTCGGGGCCCGTCCTCTGCAGGGCCTCGATCAGAAGGCGTGAGAGTTCACCGTCCTTCGCGGCAGACATGTAGAGCGCCCCGTGAGGCTTGACGTGGCGCAGTGGCACGTTGTGACGCCTCCCGAACTCACGAACCGCACCGGTCTGGTAGACAATGTCGTTGACGAGTTCCTCGGGGCGCGCACTGATCGTGCGCCGCCCGAAGCCCTGGAGATCGTTGTAGCCGGGATGCGCACCGAGACTTACGCCATGCTCGGCGGCGAGGTGTACCACCGCATCCATCTGGTTGGGATCTCCGGCATGGAATCCGGCAGCCACGTTGGCTGAACTGATGAGCGGCATGAGCTCGGCATCCGACGTGTCACCACAGGACCATTGACCAAAACTCTCGCCCATGTCGCAATTGAGATCGATGGTCGTCCTGTACATCCGTTTCCCTCTGGCGCTGTGCCGTCAAGACATGCAAGCGTGGCGCGCCTTTCTTCTATAAGGAAGCGCAATTTCTTGCGGCCTTTCTATCGAGTTTTTTGATATTATCGCACCATGACCTACAACTTGCGGCATCTGAAGTACTTCATTGCCACGGCGGAGCTCGGCCAGGTCAGCCGTGCCGCCGTCGAACTCTCGATCTCGCAATCTGCGGTAACGTCGGCCATCCGGGAGCTTGAATCGACCCTCGGCGCAGCGCTCTTCGTGCGTTCATCGCTCGGCATGTCTCTCACCGAAGCTGGCCGGCGGTTCCTGTCCTCAGGCTACGAGATCATGGCCAAGGTTGAGGAATCCCTGCATGCCGAACAACCACTGGACCTGACAGGAGCCCTTGAACTGGCGGCCTCCTACACGGTGATCGGGTACTTCCTTCCGGTTCACCTGGAGCGGTTACGCCGGGTCATGCCGGACGTGACCCTGCGCCTGCGGGAGATGACAAGATCGGCGCTGGAAGAGGCACTGATTGCGCGGCAGATCGATATCGGGGTGGCGATCACCTCGAATGTCGACGATCCCGGCCTGGCATTCGAGACACTCCTGAGTTCGCCGCGGAGACTCTGGCTCCCGTCACGCCATCATCTGCTCGATCGCGAGACCCTGTGCCTCGCCGACGTCGCGCGCGAACCCTATGTCATGCTCACCGTGGACGAGGCAGCCCATACGGCAATGCGCTACTGGTCAAGGACCCCCTACCGCCCCGATGTCATCCTGCGAACGTCGTCTGTCGAAGCCGTGCGCAGCATGGTGGCCAACGGACTTGGTGTGTCCGTGCTTTCCGACATGGTCTACCGGCCCTGGTCACTTGAAGGCCGGAGGCTCGAAACGGCCGAATTGAAGGATCACATCCCTCCCATGGACGTCGGACTGGTCTGGCGTCGCGACGCGCCGTTCACGCCCGAGATGAGCGCCTTTCGGGATTACTTCAGGGGCATGTTTCTGATGCCTCAGCAACCAGGGCCACTCGCCATGGCACGGGGTGCCAGCTGATCCGGACCGGTGCGTAACCGCCAGGAAGGAGATCATCAGCAGTTCCGTTCCCGACCGGGTGACCGCCTGCTTCCTTCGTCTTCCCGCTTGCGCCCCGGCATCAGACTGATGGAGTTCAGTCCGCATGCCGGGCGGAAAGGGGACCGGACCCCCGCATGGCGCTGCGACTGTCAAAGACAGTGGACCGGATCCCAGCAGCCCACCGACACCCGTTGCACGGCGTGACGTGTCTCCTGCGACTGCGTCAGCACAACACCCCTCTTGCTGTCGCGCTGGGGGCGCCCGACCAGGACCGCGGCGCGCTCTGAACTGCTTCCGCCGGACGGGCGTGTCGAGAGCGATCCTCCGGTCCCGTCCCGATGTTGCGTGTGCGTTCTCCTATGACTGGCGCCGGGTGATGTTCGCCACGGCCACCTTCGGTTTCCAGGGCCAGTGAATCTCCGCATTGCCTGTCAGACCCGTGCGCCGGAAGATGAGAATGAGCAGGAGGATGACGCCCAGGCCGACCTCAGCCGAATTCGCCGGCAGGCTGACAGGGACACCGACATCAACACCCTTTTCGAGGACCTTGAGGAACTCGATGGCGAACGACACAACCACGGTGCCGACAACGGCGCCGGAGAGACTCTGCATCCCGCCGACGACGAGCATCGACAGCGTGATGAAGGTCAATGGCAGATAGAACGTATCCACCGTCAGGAGTCCGAGGAAGAGACCGTAGAGTCCACCCGCCATACCGACAAAGAACGCGCTGATGCAAAAGGCGATGAGCCTCTGGAAGTTCACGTTGACCCCGGCCGCGCGCGCCGCAACCGCATCGTCCCGCGAGGCCCGAAGAGCCAGTCCGAAACGGGACTGGGAGTAGATGAATGCACCCACGATCGTCGCCACCGCAAAGATGAGGCAGATCCAGGGATCGACGATCATCGGCAGACCGACCAGCGAACTCTGTCCGGCTGTCCATGTGCTCCACTGGAGATAGAAGGAGTACAGGCTCATGAAGAGCGCAAACGTCGCGATCGAGGCGGCAATCCCCGACAACCTCATCAGCGCGATCCCGCTGACGAAAGCCACCATTGACGCCAGGACGCCGCCGCTCACGACCGCTACGATCCAATGGTGGTTGTTCTCCAGCAGGTACTGCGGGAGTCCGGGAATAAAGATGTCCTTGGTCATGATCGGAATGGTCTGCCATGCGGTCGCATAGGCCCCGATCATCATGAAGGCGATATGGCCGAAGGACATGAGGCCGGAATTGCCGATGAAGATGTAGAGCCCGACAACCACCACAAGCCGGATCAACGCTTCGGTGAGGGACCGGCTGGTGATGGTGTCGCCGATGAGTTCGATACCGACGACGATCACAAGGACGCCGGCACACAGGATCAGGAGCGGCCAGATCTCGCGCAGACCATGGCCAAACGGTGTCTTCGGTTCCATGTCAGACACGCTCCCTGGTCGCCGACGACAGGACCAGCCCCTGTGGACGCGCCAGCAGGATCACGATGACGAAGAGGAAGACGAACACGTCGCGGAAGTTTCGGATCTCGGATGGCAGGAATGTCTGCAGCAGGATGCTCAACATGCCGACTGCGAACCCGCCGACGACAGCGCCAACAAGGCTACCCATGCCGCCGATGACCGTTGCGATGAAGGCGAACAGCATCAGGGGAACGCCCATCCGGAAGTCGAGTATGCCTGTCTGAACGACAAAGAGCAGGGACACCGCCGCGGCCAGGAGCCCGCTGATCGCGACCGCCAGCATGATCACGAGATCGGCGCGTACACCCAGCATGCGCGCCATCCGGAAATCCTCTGCGGCCGCCCGCATGTGAATGCCCCACTTCGTTCTCTTCAGGAACAGCACCAGAATCACCATCAGCAGGATCGTCACGGCGATGATGATCAGCTGAAGCTTGGGAACCTCCACAGCGTCGAACAACTGGATGCCGGCGCTCAGATCGGACCACAGTCCAACCGCCTTCGGCCTGCCACCGTAGATCATGATGATGAGGTTCTGGATGATGAAGCCCAGGGCAAAGGAGCCGATCATCAGGGTCGCGGGCGTGGCATCGCGCAGCGGCCTGAAGGCGACGAACTCCGAGACCAGAGCCAGACCGATCACAAGGAAGATGATACAGAAGATCAGCGGCACCGGGTGAAAGCCGCCGATGAACATCGTCGCCTGGGTGGCCATGGACGGCACAATAAGCGCATAGGCGCCGAAGGTGATGAAGGCGCCATGCGCAAAGTTGATGAGCCTGAGAACGCCGAACAGCATGCCAATGCCAAGGGCGGCAAGCGCGTAGAAGCTTCCCAGGCTGAGACCGTCGATGACGACCTGAGCGGCGAATGACATCAACTGTTCTCCACTTTCCCGGCCCTGGTGTCACCAAACCCGAAGTACGCCTGCTGGACCGCTTCGCCGTCCCGCAGGTCGGCGGCCGGTCCCGACAGCTGCACCTCGCCATTGCGCAGCACGTAGATGCTGTCGCCCGCCCTGAGAGCGCGCTCGGAACTTTGTTCGACGATCAGAAGGGTCAGCCCGCGCGAGGCACGCAGATCCAGCAGCACCTCGTAGACACGATCGACAAGCTTCGGGGCGAGACCGAGAGATGGCTCGTCGATCATGACGAACTTCGGTCGGCTCATCAGGGCACGACCGATTGCCAGCATCTGTTGCTCGCCACCCGACAGTTTCCCGGCCGTCTGCCGCGACCGGCTGGCGAGCACCGGGAAGGTGTCCAGCACACGCTCGCGATCACGGTTGACCTCCGCCGCGTCACGCCGGAGCGCCGCACCAACCTGAAGGTTCTCCTCCACCGTCATCGTCGTGAAGATGTGGCGGCCTTCGGGAACCTGGGCGATGCCGCGGGCCGCCACGTCTTCCGGTGCAGCGCCGATGAGCGATCTGCCCTCGAAAACGATGTCTCCGGTGACAGCCGGGAGTACTCCGGAGATGGCGTTCAGTGTCGTCGATTTTCCGGCGCCGTTCGGTCCGACAATGCAGGCAACCTCACCGTCATCGACCGACAACGATATGCCGCGCAGCGCGACCAGGCGGCCGTACTGCACACTGAGGCTGGATATCTCGAGAATGCTCACGCCGACCCCAGATAGGCTTCGATGACCGCCGGGTTCTTCTGAACCTCGTGCGGCTCTCCGCGGGCGATCGTGCGACCACTGTCCAGGACATGGATACGCTCGCAGACCTCCATCACGACGCGCATGTTGTGCTCGATCAGCAGCACACCGCATCCATACCTGTCCCGCAGGTCGCGAACCAGATGCATGAGTTCGTCGCATTCAAGGTCGGACATGCCCGCAGCAGGTTCATCCAGAAGCACGAACTCCGGCGACTGCATGAGCGCACGCGCGATCCCCACCCGGCGCTCGTCGGTGTAGGGCAAGGCGCCGGCGAGGGTGTTCGCCTGCTCTCCCAGTCCGATCCACTCGACCAGTTCGCGCGCCTCGGCGTAGGCGACGCGACGGCTCTTGCCCATGCCGACACCGGTGACCGCAACATTGTCGAGGACGCTCATCTCCCGAAACAGGCGCCCCGCCTGAAAGGTCCGGGCAATGCCCTTGCGCCTAATCTTGTGCGGAGAGTCCCTGATCGTCGTGACACCATTCAGAAGGACATTGCCGGTGGTCGGTTCCTGAAAACCCGAGATCACGTTGACCAGCGTCGTCTTCCCCGCTCCGTTCGGACCGATCAGGCCAAGGATCTCATCCGATTCCAGAGTCTCGCTGACGGCGTCGACCGACGTCAGTCCGGCAAAGCGGACAGTCACCTGCGAGATCTCGAGCGTGGCCATCAGCGTGCACCGATCGAACGGCATTCGAACGGGTGCTCACGCGTCATGCGCATGTTCCACCGGCAAACCCTGTTCCCTCCCCCGATACCGCTCGCGCGACATGTGTATGCCGCGCCGTCAACACTGTCCCCGGCCTCCCCGATCAACGGGCAGGCACAGAGGAAGTACCCGGGCGGGCTGCCGATTTCAATGTCTGGCGCCAAGAGCCGCCTCCACAGATCACCGGTCGGCCCGCCCGCAAGGCGACACGCGATGTGTCCATCCGGGGCTGTGGCGCACGTCCTGGCCGGCGGAATCGGGGGCGCAGCAAGAGGTCCCCATCATGGCGGTCCCTCCGGGAGTCCAGTGCCGTGCCTGGCACGGTATCCGGCCAGCCCGAGCCGTTGGAGCAGACCGGATTCGTCCCTTGCGCAACCGGTCCGGCCCGCTTGCGGACGGGCCCGAAACGGGATGCACGCAGCCCTCGTCCCGCGCCGCAATCTGCCTTGACAGCCCTGAGCAAGGCGGGTTAAGCCCACACCGGACCGGGTACAAGAGTCCGAAACAATCGATTCATTTCCTACCACGGGAGCCACTACATGAACCTTCGCAAGACATGGATTTTGTCCGCAATTGCGGCGATCGGACTCGGAGCTCTGTCCGGGACCACAAAGGCGGACGATGAAGTCGTCATTGGCTTCGCAGCTTCGTATTCCGGGTGGATGCAGGCCTACAGCCAGCCGGCAACCAATGCGGCGATGATCGCCATCGACGACATCAACGCGAAGGGCGGACTGCTTGGCAAGACGCTGACATCTGTCGTTGCAGACGCCAAGACCGACCGCGCGGAAGGCGCCAAGGCGGGACAGCAGGTGTTGAGCGACGGGGCGCAGATGGTTGCCGTTGACTGCGACTACGACTTCGGCGCGCCGGCGGCGCTTGCCGCGCAGGGCGCCGGCAAGATTTCAATCTTCCTTTGCGCCGAAAGCGTTCTTGCCGGAATTCAGGGAGTCGGCCCCTATTCGTTCTCGTCATCCGTGCTTGCGGCCGTGCAAGGCGCGACCATTGCCGAGTGGGGAGCGAAGAACCGGGGCTGGGAGACGGCCTACATCCTTCTCGACACGACGATCGAGTACAACAAGGGTATCTGCTACGGCTTCGACTGGATGTGGCGCGAAGTGCTCGGCCTCGAGATCCTGGGTCACGACGTCTACAAGAACGATGACCCCTCGATCGCGCCGCTGATCACCCGGATCAAGGGACTCGACGAGGAGCCTGACCTGATCATCAGTTGCTCCTACGTTCCAGGCGGTGCCAGCGCATTGCGCCAGATCCGCGCTGCCGGGATCGAATCGGCCCTTGCCGGTGGAAGTTCGATGAGCGGCACGTACTGGCTCGACTCGGTGCCGGGACTCTCCAGGCACTTCGTCCCGGAGCAGGCGTCGATCTACGGCGACGATCCGCGTCCCGCCGTTGCCGAGTTCAACGAGAAGTACAAGGAGCGCTTCGGCGAGTATCCGAACAGCCAGTACGCCTATCCCGGCTACCTGGTCGTCGAGATGTGGGCACGCGGCGTCGAGAAAGCCGGCACCTTCGAGAGTGCGGAGGTTGTTGCGGCGATGGAAACCTTCAGGGATGAACCGTTCCTGATCGGCACGCGGACGTTCACCACGGAACTCCACCACCAGAACTACGCACCTTACCTGATTGTCGAGACAACAGACGGCAAGCCTGCCGTGACGGGCGAGCACACGATCTCGACACCGGTACCGATGGATGTGCTGTTCGGCAAACGTTACACCTACATCGCCCGCTGATCGTCGATTGACGATCGCGGGGCCGTGTTTGCTGCCTCCCGGCTTGGCCGGGAGGCAGCTTCCTGTAGGAGTATCGCAGCCATGAAGGCCGGACACGACCAGCCGCGCGTGGGTGCTGTCGAACTGGCCATCATCAACAATCGCCTGGAGGGGATCGCCCGAAAGATGGCGAACACCCTGTTGCGCACCGGGCGGTCCGGAGTTCTCAACATTGCAAGGGACTTTTCCTGCTGCATCGTGACCCATGACGACCGTCTGTTGGCGACAGCGGAAAGCCTGCCGATCCACGTGCTTTCCGGGCCCGACATCATGGCCCGGTCGATCAAGGACTTTCATCCCCGATTGAAGCGGGGCGATGCGTTCCTGCACAATTCACCCTATCATGGATGCTCGCACCCGGCGGATCACACGCTTCTGGTGCCTGTCATGGACGACGACGACAGGCATCGATTCACTGTCGTCGCCAAGGCGCACCAGGCCGACTGTGGCAACTCCCAGCCGACGACCTACATGGGCAATGCCCGCGATGTCTACGAGGAAGGCGCACTGATCTTCCCGGCCGTCAAGGTCCAGGAGGACTACAGGGACATCCCTGACATCATTCGCATGTGCGAAATGAGAATCCGCGTCCCGGAGCAATGGTGGGGTGATTATCTGGCGATGGTCGGTGCGGCCCGGATCGGTGAACGCGAGCTTCAGGCGCTGGCCGCAGATATCGGCTGGGAGCGGCTCGGGTCTTTCACCGAGGACTGGTTCGACTACTCCGAGCGGCGGATGATCTCGGCGATCCGGGCACTGCCGAGCGGATCGGCAAGCTGGACGAGTCGCCATGACCCGGTTCCCGGCACGCCGGAAGACGGCATTCCTATCAACGTCACGGTAACGCTCGATGCGGAGGCTGCACGGGTTGCCGTCGACCTTACCGACAACATTGATGCACTGCCTTGCGGCCTGAACCTCTCCGAAGCCTGCGCACGAACCGCGGCGATGATCGGCATCTTCAACTCGATAGACCCGATGGTGCCGAAGAATGCGGGTGCCTTCCGGCGGATCGACCTGAAGCTCAGGGAGAACTCGGTCTGCGGTGTGCCATTGCACCCGACCAGTTGTTCGGTCGCAACCACCAATGTTGCAGACCGGGTCGCCAACTCGGTGCAAGCCGCGATCGCCGAATTGGCGGACGGACTCGGCATGGCGGAAGCCGGCGCCATCCTGCCGGCCTCGATCGGCGTCGTCTCGGGCTTCGATCCAGCGTCAGGCACACGCTACGTCAACCAGCTGTTTCTTGCTTTCACCGGTGGTGCAGCGGCCCCGGAAACAGACGCCTGGATAACCCTTGGGCATGTCGGCAATGCCGGGCTGTGCTATCAGGACAGCATTGAACTCGACGAGATGCGCCATCCGCTCTTCGTCGAGACGCGGCGCTTCATCACGGACTCCGAGGGCGCGGGGCGGCACAAGGGCGGAGCCGGAATGCTGGTCGAGTTCGGCCCCCTGCGTGGCGTGATGGACGTGGCGTTCGTCTCGGACGGTACCTCGAACCCCGCCAGGGGTGTCCGGGGTGGCGGCCTCGGTGGCGCTGCCTATCAGGCCGTTCGCGGTGCCGACGGGACGGTGAAGCCCACGGCGAACAGCGACGTCATCACGCTCGGGACCGGGGAGATGATGGTATCGCATTGCTGCGGTGGTGGCGGCTACGGCCCACCCGAGACCCGCGACCCGGAACGTGTGCGCCGTGATGTTGTAGAGGGATGGGTCAGTGCCGAACGGGCACGGGACGTCTACAGGGTCGCCGTCACCCCGTCCGGACTACTCGATGTGGACGAGACGGCGCGGCTTCGTCGGCCCGCCTCGTGAGTGAGAGCCGGGGAGACTAGTCATTCGGTTCGCTGTCGACACCGGAGGAACATTCACCGATCTGCTGGTCGAGGGAGACAGCGGCCGGGTGTCGATGTACAAGTCGGCAACCCGGCCCGAGGACCCGATCCAGGGCGTCATCGATGCCTTGCAGATGGCAGCCGATGCCGACGGCAAGCCCCTCCGGACCCTGCTGGGCGAAGGCGATCTGCTGATCCACGGAACGACGCGCGCGATCAACGCCATCATCACTGGCACCACAGCCAGGACGGCGTTCCTGACGACGGCCGGACACCCCGACATCCTCACATTGCGCGAGGGCGGCCGGCGCGATGTCTTCGACTTTACGGTGCCGTATCCACAACCCTACGTGCCGCGGTCAATGACCTGGGAAATTGATGAGCGGATCATGGCCGACGGTTCGGTCCGCAGGGTGCTTGACGACGCGCAGGTGTTGCAGGTGATCGACGGAATGAAGGTCGCGGGTGTCGAGGCCGTGGCCGTCTGCCTGCTCTGGTCGATCATGAACGCCTCCCACGAGGAACGGATCGGCGCCTTGATCACAGAACACATGCCGGGTGTTCCGTTTACGCTCTCGCACGTGGTGAACCCCTCGTTGCGCGAGTATCGCCGGGGTTCATCCACGGCTATCGATGCCTCGCTGAAACCGTTGATGAGCGCGTACATGGGCGACCTCTCGGGCCGGCTGAGGGCGGCAGGATTCGACGGGCGTGTCCTGATCGTGACATCGGGCGCAGGCGTGATCGATGCCAGCGATGCTGCGGAAACACCGGTCCACCTGATCAATTCAGGTCCGGCGATGGCACCGGTCGCCGGACGGCACTATGCCGAACTGGATGTGGAGTCCGAGACCGCGATCGTCGCTGATACGGGTGGTACGACATATGACCTCAGCGTTGTCCGGCGCGGGCAGATCCCCTTCACGCGTGAAACCTGGATCGGCGGTGCCTTTCGTGGGCACATGACGGGCTTTCCCTCGGTCGACGTGCGCTCGATCGGCGCCGGCGGTGGCTCGATCGCCTGGGTTGACGATGGAGGCCTGTGTCGCGTGGGACCGCACTCGGCAGCTGCCGTGCCCGGTCCCGCCGCCTACGGTCGGGGTGGTACGCACCCGACCCTGACCGATGCCTGCCTGATACTTGGCTATCTCGACCCGGAGTTCTTCCTCGGTGGCGCCATGCATCTGGACACATCCGCGGCGCGGGCGGCGATCGAGACCCGTCTTTGCGCGCCGCTGGAACTTTCGGTCGAAGATGCCGCCCTTGCCGTCGTGCGCATCGCCACGGAGAACATGGTGCAGGCGATCATGGACATCACCGTCAACCAGGGGATCGACCCTCGCGCAGCCGTTCTGATTGGCGGTGGCGGGGCGGCCGGCCTGAACTCGGAACGGATTGCTGCACGCCTCGGTTGTCCGAAGGTGCTGATCCCGGATGTGGGCGCCGCCCTCAGCGCGGCGGGCGCCCTGATGTCGGATCTTGTGACCGAGTGTCGCGGTACGCATTTTGTCCACTCGGACCGATTCGACTTCGATGGTGTCAACAGTGTGCTCGACGCGCTGGGAAACCGGTGTGAGGCCTTCATCGACGGCCCTGGCTCCAGCTCGCTTGCGAGCGAGGTCACGTTCAATGCCGAGGCCCGCTACCCCCATCAGGTCTGGGAGATTGATGTTCCCTTGCGCAAGTCGCGCTTCGACACACAAGCGGATGTCGCCGACCTCGTCGCCGACTTTCACGCCGCCCATCGCGAGGTCTTCGCCATCGACGACCCTGAATCGAACATCGAAGTGATCGGCTGGAAGGCCCGAGCCAGCTGCAAGCTTCGTGAAAGCGGGATCGCAGGTCTCTCGGATCCGGTGGGATCGGGCGCCGAGCAGACGACGCGCCCGGCATTCTTCGCGACCGCCGGATGGGTCGACACGCCGATCGTCCGATTCGAGGCGTTGCCGGTCGGCCAGACCATGCCGGGCCCGATCATTGTCGAGAGTCCCTTCACGACGATTGTCGTCACTCCCGGCGCAGGCATGCGCCGGCTGGCCTCCGGCAGTATCGTCATTGACCCGGCCGTATGATGTCGATCACAGGAGTACCCATGATGCGCATGACCGCGCGCTGTCGGGCCTGAGCCATGGCAAGGAGCATGCTGTTTTCTCCGTTCACCGTGCGTGGCCTGACGCTCGGAAACCGGATCGTGATCTCGCCGATGTGTCAGTATTCCGCCCGCGAAGGGATCGTGAACGACTGGCATGTCACCCACCTGAACCAGTTCGCCATGGGCGGTGCCGGGCTTGTGTTCATGGAGGCGACTGCAGTCGAACGGCGCGGCCGCATCACCCATGGCTGCACGGGGCTCTGGTCCGACGAACACCGCGATGCGATGCGCCCGATCGTCGCACAGCTGAAGGCCCGCGGCGCGGCCACAGGCATCCAGCTGGCCCATGCCGGACGCAAGGCGTCAATCAGCCGACCGTGGGAAGGCGATTGCCCTCTTTCACCCCGCGAGTTTGCGAAGGGCGAGCACAACTGGGATATCGTCGGTGCTTCGCCGATACCATTCGACGAGGGCTGGCTCGTGCCGGCCGAACTCGGTGTGAGCGAGATCCATGATCTGATCGACACATGGTGTGCAGCCACCCGTCGCGCCCGGGAACTCGACTTCGATATCGTCGAGATCCATTCGGCGCATGGCTATCTCAGCCACAGCTTCCTCTCACCCCTGTCGAACCGGCGCACGGACGCCTATGGCGGAAGCCGTGACAACAGGATGCGGTTCACGCTGGAACTTTGCGAGGCTGTCCGCGGGGCCTGGCCCTGCGAGAAGCCGCTGTTTCTCAGAATCTCGTGCACGGACGGCAAGGCGGACGGTTGGGATGTCGGGGACTCCGTCGCGCTCGCCAGACGGGCAAGGGCACTCGGCGTTGACGTAATCGACTGTTCGTCTGGCGGGATTGCAGGGTACGGGAAGAACACATTGCCCCCGGCGACCCCGGGCTACCAGGTCGGTTACTCCGCCGAGATCCGCCGCGGTGCCGGCATCGCAACCCAGGCGGTCGGCCTGATCACGCGCGGTGCCCAGGCCGAGACGATCCTGCGTTCGGGCGCCGCGGATCTGGTGGCGCTGGCGCGCGAGGTGTTGCACGATCCCTACTGGCCCCGCCACGCCGCTCTGGACCTGGGCGAAGAAAATCCCTATGGCGACATGCCGGTTCAGTATGGTCATTGGCTTGGTTTGCGCGCCAGGGGAATGTTCGGGGGACGGCCCGGGGATTCAGACAGTGAAAACATGAAGACCGGACGGAACTGCACCGAGGGTGTGGCCGACCGGGAAAAAAGGGAACCAGAAGCGTGACGAATATTCGAGTGGCCGTGGATGTAGGCGGCACCTTCACAGATCTCTGCATCATGGATGATGCGACCGGACAACTCAGGGTCGAGAAGATCGCGACCTCGTCTGATCCGATCGACGGGATCCTGGCCGGGATCTCACAGACGGCCATCAATCTTTCCGAAGTCGCGCTCTTCTCACACGGAACGACTGTCGCGACGAATGCGCTGATCACCCGGCGGCTGCCACGCACCGCGATGGTCTGCACACAGGGGTTCCGGGACGTGATCGAGATCCGCCGGGGCAACAAGGAGGATCTCTGGGATACCTACAAGGACGTGGTGCGTCCCTACGTGCCGCGACGCGATCGGCTGACTGTGGCGGAGCGCACCACGGCGGACGGCAATGTCCACATACCACTGGACGAACAAGGCGCCCGCGAGGTTGCCCGAATCCTGTCCCGCCGGAACGTCGCCGCCGTCGCCGTCTGTTTCATGAACGCATATGTGAACGGCGAGAATGAGAGGAAGATGAAGGCCATCCTGCAGGAGATGCTGCCGGGTGTGCCGGTCTCGACCTCATCCGAAGTGCTGCCGGAGATCTTCGAACACGAACGTTTCTCGACCACCGTGGCCAACGCCGCACTCAACCCGATCGTCGTCGACTATACGGCGCGCCTTGGCGAAAAGCTGGCTGACGGGGGTTACGAAAGGGATCTGCTGCTGTTGCACACCGGTGGTGGCGTGATGACACCCAAGAGCGTCAAGGACTATGCCGCCCGGCTCGCCGGATCGGGCATCGCCGCCGGCGCCATCGCCAGCCGGCACATCGCCATGCTCTGCGGTTACCGCAACTCGATCGGACTCGACATGGGCGGAACGTCCACGGATGTCTCCCTGGCCTATAATGGGGAGTCGCGGACGACCAAGGACTGGTATGTCGAGTACGGCTATCCAATCCGCTTTCCGGCGATAGAGGTGTTGACAATCGGTGCCGGCGGCGGATCGCTTGCCTGGCGGGACGAGGCCGGCTCGCTGAGAAACGGTCCCCAGTCCGCCGGCGCGAATCCCGGCCCGGCCTGTTACTCCAATGGCACCACCCAGGCGACGAACACCGATGCCAACGTGGTTCTCGGACGTCTCGGCCACAGCCTCGCCGGCGGCAAGATCATGCTGGATGCAACGTTGGCCGAGCAGGCGGTTTCCGAGACGGTCGCCAGGCCATTCGGAATCTCGAACGCCGAGGCGGCGCATTCGATCATCCAGGTCGCGAACGCGAACATGTCGGACGCAGTGCGCCTGATTTCGATCAGCCGCGGTTTCGATCCGCGCGACTTTGCACTTGTCGCGTTTGGCGGAGCGGGCGCGCTGCATGGTGTCGAGGTGGCGCGTGAACTGGCAATCCCGACCGTCATCGTTCCGCCCAACCCTGGCGTCACATCGGCCATGGGCTGCCTGCTGGTCGATATCCAGCACGACTATTCCGAGAGCTTCCTGGCGGGAACGACGGAGGTCAGTCCCGCGACCGTCGAAGAGGCGTTCGTCCGGTTCGAGAAAGAGGCGCTGGACAGGTTGAACCACGAGGGTGTCGCACCCGGGGACATCGTCCTGCAGCGCACCATCGACATGATGTACCAGGGCCAGTGGCGCTCTCTGGCGGTCAGCGTTCCGAGCCCCCTCACGGACATCGGCGCCCTGGTCGAATCGTTTCACCGCGAACACGAGCGCGAATACAATTTCCGCAGGGACGAGACCCCGGTCAGCATCTACCGCATCAACGTGCGCGCTGTCGGCACGGTGCCCAAGGCCGGTCTTGCCGAACATGAGCCGACCGGCGAGACACCGTCCCCACGCGAGACGCGCAATGTCTGGTTCGCCCATGATGCTGCGGTGCCGACCCCGGTCTATGATCGTGAGTCGCTGCCGGCCGGACTGGTGCTACCTGGGCCGGCAGTCGTCGAGCAGCTCGATTCCACAGTCCTGGTCCCGCCGGGAGCGACGGCTGAAGTCGACAGGTATCTGAACATCATCATCCAAGTGGGGAGCTGATCATGACCAGGGAAACTCTCGATCCGGTCACCTTCGAGGTCCTGAAGAACTCGTTCATCACGAGTGTCGATCAGATGGCCGAGCAGGTGCTGAGAACCTGTTACTCGTTCGTGATCTACAACCGGGACTTCTCGAGTGCCCTTCATGACGCTGACGGCAACTGTGTCGCTCAGGGCAATCAGGACATCGCCGTTCATGTCGGTACGCTGCACTTCACCTGCAAGGCGGTGATCCAGGCGTTCAAGGGCCGGATGAAGCCCGGCGACGTCTACGCCATCAACGACCCTTACGCCGGCGGCACGCACTTCTCGGATGTCCGGCTCATCCGGCCGATCTTCTCGTCCGGCCGGGTCATTGGCTACAGCCAGTCGAACGGTCACTGGTCCGATGTCGGTGGCAGTGTTCCGGGTTCCTTCGATGTCCTGGCGCGCGAGATGTTCAAGGAGGGCCTGCGCATCACACCGGTGAAGCTGTGGTCCGAGGGTGAGTTTTGCGCCGACGTGGCCCACATGATTGCATCGAATTGCCGAGATCCGGAATCGATCATCGGCGACATGCAGGCCCAGGCGGTCGCCACGCAGGTCTGCGAGAGGGAGATCCTTCGCCTGGTCGAGAAGTACGGGCTGGGCGCCGTCGAGGCCGCCATGGCAGAGGTCCAGGATTACGTGGAACGCGCAGTGCGCCAGCGCCTCAGGGCCCTGCCGGACGGGACGTGGTCCACGCAGGACTGGGTTGATCGCGACCCCGCAGGCGAGGAGGGCCTGATCCCGATCAAGGTCAAGATGACGATCAAGGGCGACAAGGCCTACTACGACTTCGCCGGCAGTCACAACACGATCGCCTCGATCTACAACTCGGCAGAAGGTGCGACGTTCTCGGCTGTGTCGGCAGGCATGAAGACCTTCTTCCCCGATCTGCCTCTGAATTCGGGTTTCTACCGTGCCTTCGAAATCGAAGCGCCGGAGGGCAGCATCGTCGATGCGAGGTGGCCGGTTGCGGTAACGGGTTTCCTGATGCCGTTCGAGAAAATCATGAACTCGATCTACGAGATGTGGTCCGACATCATGCCGGAACGCGCCATCGCCTGTGCCTTCAACCTGGAGTACCTGCTGGCGGGCGGCATGGATACTCGTGGAGACCAGGAACAGCTGTTCATGTTCTATGACTGGCTGCCGGGCGGCTGGGGTGGACGCAACGGCAAGGATGGCTCCAACACCACGACCGCCTGTTTCGGCACGGGCCTCCAGACCCAGCCGGTCGAGGGCCAGGAACGGGCCATACCCGTCATCACCACCGAGTTCGAGATCCAGCAGGATTCCGGAGGTCCCGGCAAGTGGCGCGGTGGCGCCGGTGTGCGCAAGACGTCGATCCTGCTCGACTGCGACAAGACGGTCCTGTCCTATGTCTGCGATCGCGAACGGGCGATCGTCTGGGGCATCAAGGGCGGCCTGCCATCGATGCCCCACGGTCTGCACCTGGTGCGGGATGGCTCGGACCATGAGGACTGGCTGGGTTCGATCTTTTCAGATGTGCCGATTTTCAAGGGCGATGTGTTCTCGCGCCCGACCGCCGGTGGCGGCGGTTACGGCGATCCTCTCGACCGTGACCCGAAGGCGGTCCTGGAAGACGTGATCGACGACTATGTCTCGGTCGAGAGGGCAAGGAAGGACTACGGCGTGGTGATCAGGCCCATCGATCCGGAGATCTGCGAGTACGAGATTGACGAAGCGGAGACCAGGTCCGAACGCGACAACATCCGAAGTGCACGGGCAGGCTGGCTGGCCGCCGACCCGGAGAGCATCGCAGAGGCCTATCGCAAGGGGGAGGTTGACAAGTACGACGCCGTGCGTCGCCATGCAGTCGTGCTCGACTGGAACACCGGCGAGCTGCTGCCAAAGTCGACCGCCCAGTTCCGCGAAATGTTCAGCATCCGCAGCGCCGCCGGCTGGAACTGATCCGGCAGCCTTTCGGATCTGTCGATGTCGTCAACGAATTCCCGGATATCCGGGCCTTGGGCAACCTGAAAACACGGAGATGACCATGTCTGCCGATTTGCTCGCCAGGCTTGACCGGATGGAGTCGATCGAAACCATCAGGCGTCTCAAGCATACCTACATGACCTATTGCGACCTCGGTTATCCGCCCGAACATCTTGGCCCGCTCTTTGCCGAGGATGCGGTCTGGGAAAGCGAGATCTTCGGCCGTTACGAGGGCCGTGCCTCGATCGAGGAGTTCTTCTCCGGGATCTCTTCGTCGATCGTGTTCGCCGCCCACCTTGCGTTGAACGGTCTTGTCGAGCCGAAGGGTGATACAGCGAAGGGGCACTGGCGTCTGCTCATGCCGTGTACCCTGATGGAGGAAAGCCGGAAAGTCAGCCGGTGGATGCTTGGCGATTATCGGGAGCGGTACGTGCGCATCAACGGCACCTGGCTCTTCCAGCACATCGACGTCTACATGAATTTCAACATCCGCGCAGACGACAGTTGGGAACAGGTCGCCTCACTGCGTCCCGGGCTCTGATCGGGCCGTCTCGGCGCAGCGCTACGTTCAGCGAGCAACAACCGCGACGCTCATCTGCTTCATCGGGCGTCGGTTCAGGAGATCATCAAACTCAAACGCCTGTTTGTGCTCAACCCGCAGCATCAAGCGCCCGGACCCAGAAGATGCTTCACAGAAAACATGCCTCAACCGGTCTTTCAGGCGACCGGATTGCCCTGCTCGGCACCGATGGCAGCGGGGACGACAGAGGGTGCAATGAGGTCCACGCGTTCTTCAACGGCGCTTTCGGATCGAAGCGACCTTGCAAGGACGAGAACCCGAGGAGAGACGCATGCCCAACCGCCGTCCGTTGTCTTGTGACACAGTTCTGTGCGTGAGCACCGAACTCGCCGGCAACCCGCTTGATCCTGATCGAGCTGTCCTGGTCGCCGGTGCGATGGAGCCGATCATGAAGTTGATGGACGGACTTCGCACCGTGCCTCTCAAGGAAGTCGAGCCAGCAGTGGTCTTTCGGCCCGGGTGCCGAGGCGCTGATGCCTGACCTCTGCGATCTGGACGTCACCGAACTCGCCGATCGCATCAGGTCCAGGGACGTCTCTCCGGTCGAGGTGACTGAAGCCTTCCTTGCGAGGATCGAGAGCGTGAACCCGAAGCTCAACGCCTTCGTCACCGTCACCGCGGACCATGCCCTGAAGGCGGCCAGAGCAGCCGAACAGGATGTCGTTGGCGGCCGCCGTTTCGGCCCATTGCACGGCATCCCGATCGGCCACAAGGACCTCTTTTGTACCTCCGGCATCCGGACCACGGGCGGATCGCGTGTGCTCCGGGATTTTGTTCCCGACACCGACGCAACGGTTGTCGGCCGCTTGCGCGCCGCGGGCATGGTCATGCTGGGCAAGACCAGCACACACGAGTTCGCCTATGGACCAACGAGCGAAGTCTCGATGTTCGGTCCGGTCTCGAACCCGTGGGACACGGGCAGGATATCGGGTGGTTCGAGTGGCGGCTCGGGCGCTGCCGTCTCCGCCGGACTGGTTCCGATTGCCAGCGGCAGCGACACCGGTGGGTCGGTTCGCATTCCGTCGTCACTGACCGGATTGACCGGACTGAAGCCGACCTACGGACGGATCAGCCGGGCCGGGATTCTGCCGCTGTGCTGGAGCATGGACCACCCTGGCCCACTGGCCCGTTCGGCTGCCGACGCTGCCCTGTTCCTGCAGGCGACAGCGGGACACGACGACGCGGACGATGCCTCGGCGAACAGGCCCGTTCCGGACTATTCGGCAGCATTGACCGGTGATATCCGCGGCAGGAGGATCGGCGTGCCGCGACATTGCTTCTTCAGCCGCGCGCAAGAGGAGGTCGTCGACCGCGTGGACGCGGCACTTGAGGTCCTCGAAGGATGTGGCGCAGAGATCATCGAGATCGATGTGCCCGACATCGACCATGCGGCTGCCGCAGCGCTGGCAATCTATCTGGCCGAGGCAACGGCCTATCACGAGGACACGATTGCCCTCACGCCCGAGCTCTATTCCGATTCGGTCAGGGGGTTCCTGGAACTCGGCGAGCAGCTTCTGGCCAAGGACTACCTGAGGGCACAACGCTACCGCACGTTGCTGGGCAAGACGCTGGAAGGACTCTTCACGACCGTCGATGTCATGGCCACGCCCGCAACCCCGATCACCGCCACCGAGATTGGCCAGACCGGGGTCGACATCAACGACACGCACGACTCGGTCTTCGCGGCACTCCTGCGCAACACGGAACCCTTCAACTTGACCGGACTGCCGGCCGTGGTCGCTCCCTGCGGCATCGACGTTGCCGGGATGCCCGTGGGCCTGCAGATCGTCGCTCCTGCCTTCTGTGAAGGTCGGGCCCTGAACGTGATCCACGCCTTCCAGCAGACAACCGACTGGCACCGGCTGCGGCCGAAACTCTGATGATCACAACGCACCGGCCGGATGGGGCCCGTGCGACTGACGAAGGCTTCGCAAGTGAGAGCGGCGAGCGGTCCGGCGACGCCAGGTGCGCACACGCCGGTTTCCGGCGTGTTCTTGCGACGGCATCACCACATTCCCCTGGCGTCCCGCTGATCCGGGACCGCCGGACGCTGGTCAGGGTGCGGTGATGAGTGTCACGTCGACCGGCCTGCCGGGATTCACGATTTCCTCGCGGCCGGCCACGAGGGCGAGTTCGGGGGCGCCCAATTCATGGGTCTTTCTCATGATGCCGTGGGTGGCGGCGAGGGCATGGGCGAGGGCCTCGGGAAGCGCGGCGCCGCGCAGGGTCGCCGCCGTGAACACCGCGGCGACAAGGTCACCGGCACCGTCGACCGGGACATCGAGACGTTCGACGCTGGCCTGGCAGGCACAGTGCCTGTCAACGGCAATGACGGGAATCGTCTCCGGGAACCCGGCACGGGCTTCGAGCGAGGTGACGAGCACCGTGTCCGGGCCCAGGTCCTGGACTTCGCGAGCTGCCTCGAGCGCATCGCTGATCGTGTTGACCCGCCGGCGTGCAAGGAATTCAAGTTCCATGTGATTGGGAAAGAGAATGTCGGCCTTTGGCACGATGTGATCCCTCAGGTACTCGGGCACACCGGGCTCGACAAAGAAACCGTCCTCGTTGCCCATCACCGGATCGCAGGCATAGAGGGCGGCGGGATTGGCCTGGCGCAGCACGTCAAGGGCATGGAGAACCGTGTTCCCGAGTTCCGGCGAGCCGATGAATCCCGTCAGCAGGGCGCGGCACCCCGCGAGGCCGCGGCGCGCCACGCCGTCGATCAGCCGCGTCACCCAGGCGGGTTCGAGAGCTCGTCCCTCATGGTCCTGCCAGCCAAGGTGATTGGAGAACACCACCGTCGGCACGGCATCGACCTCGAAACCGAGCAGCTGCAGGGGCAACACCGCCGCATTGAGGCCGACATGGCCCCGCACGACATGGGACTGGATCGTCAGGATATCCATGGCCTTCCCGGCACCGGTCTTTGGACAAGGCAGGAGTGATAAGCCGTGCCGCCTTCCCGCGCAATGCGGGATCGCGGGCCGTCGCCGTCGTGGAAAACCGGGCAGATGGGTGCCACCATGAGGCCTTGACGGGAGTTGACCGCCATGAAGGAAACCTATGATTACGTGATTGTCGGCGCCGGCTCGGCGGGATGCACGCTCGCCAACCGTCTCTCGGCCGACAATGTCACCCGCGTGCTTGTGATTGAAGCCGGGGGATGGGACCGCGACCCCCTGATTCACATCCCGCTGGGATGGGGCAGGATCCTGCAGAACCGTCTGCACGACTGGATGTATTCCTACGAGCCCGCGGAAGGGTTCGGCGGCCGCAGCGTGGAGTGCGCCAGGGGCAAGGTCATCGGCGGATCGTCCTCGATCAACGCCATGGCGCATGTCCGGGGAAATCCCCACGACTACGACACCTGGGCGGCCGGCGGACTGTCAGACTGGTCCTGGGCCAACATGCTGGCCTACTTCAAACGCCAGGAGAACTGGGAGGGAGGCGCCAATGCCTGGCGCGGCGGTGGTGGTCCTCTCAACGTCCAGTTCTGCAGGTACCAGGATCCCCTTGTCGAGGCCTTCGGCGAGGCCGGCCGCGAAGCCGGCCATTCCTGGACTGACGACTACAATGCCGCGCACCAGGATGGTTTCGGCCAATTGCAGATGACCATTCGCCGGGGCCGCCGTGCAAGTGCCGCATCGGCCTACCTGCGTCCGGCGCTCGCCAGGCGTGGCCTGACCGTGGCCGTCAACACACAGGCCACGCGCATTCTCTTCGAGGGCGCACGGGCTGTGGGCGTGGAGGTGCGCCAGGGCGGGCAGACACGCACCGTGCGCGCCGAACGCGAGGTCATCGTTGCATGCGGGGTCATCAACTCGCCAGGGCTCCTCATGCATTCCGGCATCGGCGATGCCCATGCCTTGCGTGAGCGGGACATCCCGGTCCTTGTCGACCTGCCCGGTGTCGGCGGCAATCTGCAGGACCATGTCTCGACGATCCTGCTCTACCGGCGCAGAGAGCCGGGGCCCTTCGCCAGGGCCATGCGCTACGACCGTATCGCGCTCGCCATGCTGCAGGCCCGGCTCTTCGGCAGCGGCTTCGCCAGCGACGTTCCAGGGGGCATCACCGCCTTCCTCAAGACCGATGCCGCCCTGCCGGCACCCGATATCCAGCTCCTCTTCACGGCAGCACCGCTGGACGCCGGTCCATGGTGCCTCAAGCCCTTCATCGATGGCTTTGCCTGCCGCATCGTGCTGCTGCACCCCCGGAGCAGGGGGCGGGTCACGCTCGCCGATGGCGATCCCGCCGGCAGGATGCACCTGCAGTCCAACTTCCTTGCCAGGGAAAACGACTGGAAGGCGATGCGCCGGGGTATCGAGCTTGCCCGCGACGTCGCCTCGCAGCCGGCACTCAGGTCCTTCATCGCTGCCGAGACAGCCCCGGGAAAGGGGGATGTCGACGACCACATCCGGTCGACCGCCATCACCGTGCATCATCCGCTGGGCACCTGCGCGATGGGACGTGACGGCGATCCGGCCGCCGTCGTCAACCAGACCCTGAGTGTCCATGGAACCACGGGTCTCAGGGTCGTCGATGCCTCCGTCATGCCGCGCCTCGTGAGCGGTAACATCAACGCCGCCGTCGTCGCCGTGGCGGAGCGGGCGGCCGACCTCGTTCTGGGCAAGACGCCTCTCACCGAGACCCCGGTGAACGTTGCGGACTGTTGAAGGCATCCTGTAGGCTTCGCAACCTGATCCGGCTCCCTGGTCCACCGGGGACCTGGGATTGATCTGACAAGGGAGATCCCCATGAAACAATCCACAAGAACGTTCATTGCCGGGCTCGCAGCGGGCGCCGTCATGACCTTCGGCGCCGTCCAGGCCGACGACGTCACGAGCATCGCGGTCCTCGTTCCCGAGCAGGGCACGGACTTCGGCTGGAACCAGCAGGGTGTCGACGCCGCACGTACCGTCGCCACAATGCACGAACTCGAGTTCATGCCGGCAGAGGGCCTGGGATATGGCGATGTTCGCCCGACCTTGCGCGAACTCGCCGAGGACGGTGCCAGCCTGATGATCGCCCATGCCAGCGGATACAACACCGCGGCCCCGGAAATCGCTGCCGAGACCGGCGTACCGGTGGCCATAGTCGACAGTCCCGATGCCGTCCGGGAGGGCCTGGTGGCGGACTACACGCTGCACGGGCACGAAGGCGCCTGGCTCGCCGGCGCCATGGCCGCGATGATGAGCCGCTCGGGAACCGTCGGCATCGTGGTGTCCGGTGAACCACCGTCATGGAATTCCCAGTCGGCCGGATTCGCCATGGGCGCCCGCGCCACCAATCCCGACATCAACATCATCTACGCGGTCATCGGCCCGGCAGCCTACGGCGATGTCGCCGGTGGACGCCGCGTCACGGAGACGGTGATTGCCGCCGGCGCCGACATCATCTTCGGACAGGGCAACGGTTCGAGTTTCGGCATGATCCAGGCTGTCGAGACAACCGCAGCCACGGACGGGGGCAAGGTGTGGTTCATCGACGTCATCGGCGACAAGACGTCGCAGGCCGCCAGCCATCTGCTGAGTTCCGTCCTGTGGAACATGGTTCCGGTCTATTCCGCCATGGTCGAGGACCTCAAGGCGGGCACCTTCGGAACCGTGGGATACAAGATCCAGCTGGCCGATGATTCCGTCCAGTTGCTGAAGACCGACAACATTCCAGACGATGTCTGGACGTCGATCATGGCCATGCGTGACGACATCCTTTCCGGCATGATGATCGACCTCATCACGGATGCCCAGGAGGTCCGGACTCTGATGACGTCGATCGATATCGGCGAGGGCTGAACCGGCCACCAAAGAGGACATTACAACGTCAGGAGCGTCGACGGGTGGAGCCTGATCCCGTCGGCGCACCTGACGGTGATGCCGCCCTCGCACTCCACGACATCACCAGGCGATTCCCCGGCGTCCTCGCAAACGACCGGGTGTCCCTGGTCTTCCGGCGCGGCGAAATCCATGCCCTTCTGGGCGAGAACGGCGCCGGAAAGTCCACCCTCATTGGCATCGTCTCCGGCATGGTGCGCCCCGATTCGGGCGCCATCGAGGTTGCCCCGAGCCTGACGGTCCTCGAGAACCTGATGCTGGGAGGCGCTTGGTGGCGCACCCTTGACCGCGCCGCCACACTGCGGCGATTCACCGAACTCGCCGAGC